>NZ_JAARNI010000019.1:0-26346 GCF_011765255.1 Pseudomonas sp. AN3A02 | reverse complement strand
TGCATACGGATTGTTCTTTGATAGGCATTAGTTAATATCTTTGAAATAGTCGTTGGTCAATATATGCTCTATAGAAAGTCCTTCCTCTGGTGTATAGCTGGTGCTTCTTACTGCAGAAAAATTAATATCTCTGCTGCCCTTGGTTATAGTGCGCTCCCCCGCTGTTTGTGTGCTTGTGGTGTAAACCGTACTTCGCATAGCCACATAGCCGCTAAAGTCATTTTTAATTTTTGTGAGAAGCTCGTTTATCTTTGCTGGTGTCAGATTGAGTTTTTTTTCGAGGGGGACACCCCAACGAGATAGGCACACCTCTGCGAAGTGCCGAACGATTTGGCCGGGTTCCGGATAAACCTTTGCACCCGAGTTGCCATTGGGAGCGGCATTGCCTACTAGGGTCGCATGGCGTCCGGGGATTGGATAAATATGCACTCTGGTGCCGCTGTCGAATTCGGGGACGACGCTGGAAAAACCTAGGGACCGCTCATCTCTTGCGTAAAAGGCTACATATTCTTTGACGTTAATGCCGATTTTAACCCTGTTGTCCTGGAAGTTTAAGGCGCCAGGAACAGGGTCGGCAGCAAAAATGTTGACAGGTACACTACTTAAGGCATTGTCCTTAAGCATCGCATTGGCCAACATATGGCAGCTAATTCCACCTCGGCTCCAACCTACCAGGTTTACCTGCGTTGGAATGACGCCATCTTTTCGAAAAATCTTGATGATCTGCTCTTGTAATTGTTGTGGTGTCGTCTGACGCGTACCATATTTATACGTTCGCCAAAACCAGCATCCTGTTGTATTGACCTCTTCAATCGGGATGCCTTCATTCAGCAGTTTATTATAGTTTTCTTGGGATAGTTCTTCTCGCTGCCAAGTAAAATTTCCCTTCATCATGTTGACGGCGTGAGAAACATTTTCCTCCCATCCGGAACCAAAGGCCATTCCTCTTAATTGGTAATAACCACCGGGCTTCGTGAACATGTCATCAGCTTGCAGGTTTCCGCTACCAGGACCATCGATGATGATCCAATTCGCGAATTCATTACTTTGACTTCGAGTATTCTGAGCTAGGGTGGAAACGAGTTCGCCGTTCCAATAATTTGCGTTGGTATCATCAAATTGGTTTGAGCCTGTGCCGCAGAAGAAAACAGTAAAAGTAGTCATTAGGAGTTATCCGTGAGTTCGAGAGAAGTCGCCAGGTAATGAGAGTTTAAAAAAAATCCGTTGGCTACTGTTAAGTTTGACAGGTGTTTAGTTTGTTTTTTTATATCGGAATGTCTTTGTAGAATGAAGAGTTCTAAGAGGTTTTGACGCGCTTAGCGTGCGTTTTTATTCGTTTGTCTACTGCCAATATTGACAGTAGACAAACTTGTTCCGAATGGATTTCTCAAGCGCACTGATAAGCAAAAGAGAAAAAAACACAGGCGATCGAATACGTACGGATTTATATGTATCTGTTTTCTAATAGAAATGTATATTTTTCAATGTGCCGTTTGTCGGTATTAAAGCATGACTGTCAGAATTGACAGTAGATATTTCACAAGTGCAAATCTATACCTTTGAACGGGCAATGTGGCCTAGCTAGTCAGCAAGGTTGGAGGTGGGTATGAGTGAGTTTACGGCGGAGGTCGTATTTACAGAGGCAGAGGTGGATAACCTTAAAGCTTACGTGTCATCAGCTTTGAGTCTTCCTACTGAAGCGACAACTATTGAGTCTCTCTATCGCCTTTCTGGCGCGAACATAAAAGGTTTGGGTGCCAATGAATTAAGTGAAGTTTTCCAAATGGTACATAATAACGCCTCCAAATGGCCGAGCATTGAGGGGGATATGATCGTGTTAATGGATAATTTATCTGCGTTTGCAGATGACTTTCAGTCCTATGGTAACAATACACTCGATACCATTGAAAAAATTCCAGGGTATGCAGAATTCAAAGTCGAAATTGCTGACATGACACAGGAGCAAGTAAACCATCTCCCCATGCGGTCAATGCTTGGTGTGGATAATTCGGCATTGTATACAGTCAGAGATCTGTACGTCGCGTTAGGAAATGTTGTCAGGAGTCGGTTGGAAGCAATCAACGGCATAACAACTCGAATCTCTGATTTTAAGGAGGAATTAAGCAATAAAGTCATGGTAGCTGTTACAGGGAAAATTGCATTGTGCGGTGTTGATGTGATTGATAGGCAAATTAAGGATCTTGATGAAAGACTTGAGAAGGCCAAGCGTAAAGAGGCCGAAGCTGAAGCCTATTGGAATAGGCCACTAAATTTTTTTGAACTATTATCAGGCGTGGGTGAAATGAACCGCTTCATCAAGGGCGGAGTCATTGAACCTATAATTGTAGAAAGGAATAGGTTGATTGGAGCGTTGCAGGATAAAGATGAGGTTAAAGCAATTCTACAAAACGTGCGTACTAACCTTGAAACGATAGAGACCCTTGTCACTGCAGCCCTTGATGCAGCGAGGCAGATGGAAAGCATGTGGATTATGACGGCGGGATATGCAGATAATTCTGTACTTAAAATCAATAATGTTTATGGGATACGCACCATTAATACGCTGGACCTTACACAAAGAGCGATGATGAAAGATTGGCGAACCGTAAAAGCTTATGTGCAGTCACTGAGGCCGGCTTTTTGTAGATAAATTGTAAGTGTTTAAAGTTTTCTAATTATATTGATAGATAATGGAGCGCCACAATGGCTACGGTAAATGACGCATCAATTCCGGTGGTGACTAAGAGCGACGTGGCAAGCATCCGTCGATACGTAACAAAGGGGAAGTCGCTGCCCACTGACCTTAATAGCATCACACAAATACTGGGTGTGACGACGACAGGTATTCCGGGGCTGGAGCCAAACGATATCAGGGCTTTGTATTCCGATATTAATATAAATGCTATTGCGTGGAATAATGTTGAAGTTTCGATGAAAAAAGTAGCGGCGTCTCTTTCAACGTTCGCGGATGATCTTCAGACTTACGGAGGTGCGCTTGTTGACACGATTAAAATCATGCCGGGGTACATCGATTTTTCGGGGCAAGTGAAGGATATCAGTGAGGAGGCTATTCAAGCTCTTCCTGCCGTTTATATGACTCAGGCGGATGGGCAGAGGGTATCAACTATTCAGGAATATTTACAGTATTTGAAAGAATCCATTGAGGCCAAGCGATCAAATACTAGAGGCGTCATTAATATTATCACTTCCTTCAGGACCGCCGTAGAAACGATTATGCCTGGGGTTGGGGCCATGCTTAAACTGACGTCAAAAGATGAGTTAAATTCTCAGGTCACGTCATTACAAGCGAAAATTGATGATATGGAACTGAGGATTGAACAAAAAAAAGCTGAGTATGGGTTTGTCGTATGGGATGTACTGGCTTCCTTTACACTAGTTTCAGCTATCCCGTATTGGACGTGGAAACTAGTTACTCAAGCGAATGAACTGGATCCTTTGAAAGAGCAAAAGGCTGCACTGATCCAGCAAATTGAAGCGAGAAACGGCTTGGTGGCGTCGCTTCATACCATTGCGACCGATTTAAATACTCTGTTCGATTATGTATTGAGTGCTGAGAAAGTAGTTACTCAACTTGAGGGTATCTGGCAGGGCATCCTTACCTATATCGACTCTTCGAAGCAGACCATCAACACCGCTACTCAATACACGGTCCTTCGTATGTTCGTTATAAAGTTGGAGGCCGTAATGGTTAATTGGTCAAACGTCAAAAAGAATTCAAGTTTTTTGGTTGTGGCTTTGAGCTGAGTATTATTTCTTTGTTATGAGAAGGAGAGTGTGTCATGAATGCTGATGAACTTAAGGTTCCCGATTTAAAAGTGGTTAGGAAGGTTCGAGTTATTATACGTAACGAAACGCTTATCAGTTTGAGTAATGTTCCATACGAGTCACTCAAGGAAGAGCTAAAACAGTTGAATAGTGCTGTTAGTGATGTTGATGAGAAAATCAACAACGCGCTCAATACCGTACCTGCATTATTGGAAACCGATGAGTTGCAAGGGTATGTTGATGAGCTCAGCGCCATGACTGATTCAACTCCTCAGTCGGCGCGGGATAGCTATAATCGAGAAATAAAGAATTTCCTTGATGGCTTTTTAAATCGATTTTCTCAGTATCGAGACGATGTGGTTGCCGGCGTATTTAACGCGGAAACAACCACTATTAGTGGTAACTCCTATATGTTGAGTGTTCTCAAGTCTGAACGGGAAACACTATTAAAGCAGCTGTCTCCCGAGGAAAAGCCGTTAATTAAAATGAAAGAACAAAAGGTGATTCTTGATCAGGCTATCAAGGCTTATACGGATACTACGGGGTTGGATAAGGCCCTTGCGCTTGTGGATCAGGCAGAAAATGTGATCGAAAAAAATGAAAAACCTGGTGAAATGAAAGCTGCCGCAATTAAAGCTGGAGCTGAGGTCAGTAAGATGGTTCTAAAAAGCATCGACGAGGCCATTAAGTTCGACCATATGGTACAGGCACGAACATCTCTTCAGGACAGCATTGATCGACGCGAGAAACGAATGACGAGTCTGGAACAACAACTCGATGCCAATCAGCAAAAAGCGCAGCAGTTTATCGAATCGCAAAATATAACGGAGCCGCGTAGGGTCTATGTTTACGAGGCGACCAAGGTTGCGGATGCGTTGACTAATTTTATTGATTTGGTGTTTGTAAAACCCAAGGATGTACTCGGCACTGCGACACTTTTGCTGGCCAACGCGAGTGATCTGAAAAGTTACTGCCGTAAACTCCAGCCCTATTGGCTTCGGGATGTATAGTGTGTAATGAGTGGATGCATGAGTAAGTACCTGAGTGCCAGTGTAGTCCAAGTGCTTACTCTTTTATTTTTTGGGTTTTAAGATTTTATAATTGGGATGCCCCGCGTTTATAATCGCGGTCCAAAAGAAAGCCCCTCCCACCCGGCTGATGCGCAACCTGATGGGAAGGGCTGTAGAACACTGGCAATGCTCTGGACTCACCCTCCAGAGCATTTTTTGCGGGTCAGGCCACGAACTGTTCCGCGTAGTGGCAAGCCACCTGACGGTTGTCGAGTGGCCGCAACAGTGGCTCGTCGGTGCTGCACAGTTGGGTCGCGTACGGGCAGCGCTTGTGGAAGGCGCAGCCAGACGGCGGGTTCAGCGGGTTGGGCAGCTCGCCGACGATCTTGATCTTCGGCTTGTTCGGGTCCGGATGAATGGTCGGGGTCGCCGACAGCAGCGCCTGGGTGTACGGGTGCAGCGGGCGTGCGTAGATGTCTTCCTTCGGACCGACTTCAACCGGGCGGCCGAGGTACATCACCATTACGTCGTCGGCGACGTGTTGCACCACCGCGAGGTTGTGGGAGATGAACACGTAGGCGGTGTTGAATTCCTGCTGCAGGTCCATGAACAGGTTCAGCACCTGAGCCTGGATCGATACGTCCAGTGCCGAGGTCGGTTCATCCGCCACCAGCACTTTCGGTTGCAGCATCATCGCCCGGGCCAGTGCGATCCGCTGGCGCTGGCCACCGGAGAACATGTGCGGGTAGCGCTGATAATGCTCGGGGCGCAGGCCCACTTGCTTCATCATCGCCTGGACCTTTTCCCGGCGTTCGGCGGCGGACAGGTTGGTGTTGATCAGCAGCGGCTCGCCCAGTTGGTCACCGACCTTCTGGCGCGGGTTCAACGAAGCGTATGGGCTCTGGAACACCATCTGCACGTCTTTGCGCAATTGCTTGCGCTGGGCCTTGTCGGCGCCGGCCACTTCCTGGCCGGCGATTTTCAGCGAGCCGGAAGACGGTTCTTCGATCAGCGTCAGGGCGCGGGCCAGGGTGGATTTGCCGCAGCCGGATTCGCCCACGACCGCGAGGGTCTTGCCAGCTTCCAGCTCGAACGACACACCATTGAGCGCACGCACCAGGGCGTGGCCCTTGAACAGGCCACGGGACACTTCGTAGTGACGGGTCAGGTCGCGGGCGGTAAGTACGACGGCCATTACGCCACCTCCTGATTCAGCGGGTAGAAGCAGCGGGCGAGGCTGTTGCTTTTCGGGTCAAGGCCCGGGCGTTGGGCGCGGCAGGATTCCTGCACATACGGGCAGCGTGGCGACAGCAGGCAACCCTGCGGGCGGTCATAACGGCCGGGAACGATACCCGGCAGCGTGGCCAGGCGCGTGGCGCCCAGGCTGTGCTCGGGAATCGCCTTGAGCAGCGCTTCGCTGTACGGGTGCGCCGGGATGTCGAACAACTGCGGCACCTGGCCGACTTCCACGGCTTGGCCGGCGTACATCACGCACACGCGCTGGGCAGTTTCAGCCACCACCGCGAGGTCGTGGGTGATCAGCACCAGGCCCATGTTCTGCTCTTTCTGCAAGGCCAGCAGCAGTTCCATGATCTGGGCCTGGATGGTCACGTCGAGTGCCGTGGTCGGTTCATCGGCGATCAGCAATTTCGGCTCGCCGGCGATGGCCATGGCGATAGCCACACGCTGGCTCATACCACCGGACAACTGGTGCGGGTAGGCATCCATACGGCTGGCTGCGCCTGGGATTTCCACCTTTTCGAGCAGTTCGATGGCGCGCTTGCGCGCTTGCTTGCCGGACATTTTCAAATGCAGGCGCAGCACTTCTTCGATCTGGAAACCCACGGTGTAGCTGGGGTTCAGGGCGGTCATCGGGTCCTGGAAGACCATCGCCAAGTCTTTACCGACGATCTGCCGGCGCTGGCGGTTGCTCAGCTTGAGCATGTCCTTGCCGTCGAAGTTCAGGGCGTCGGCAGTGACGATGCCGGGGTGCTCGATCAGGCCCATCAGCGCCATCATGGTCACGGATTTACCCGAACCCGACTCGCCAACGATCGCCAGTACTTCGCCTTTGTCGACGGAGATGTCGAGGCCATCGACCACCGGTACGGCGGTCTTGTCGCCGAAGCGGACATTGAGATTCTTGATTTCTAGCAGTGACATGGGAATCTCCTCAGGCGGCATTCTTGAGTTTCGGGTCCAGCGCATCGCGCAGCCCGTCGCCCATCAGGTTGATTGCCAGCACGCTGAGCAAAATGGTCAAGCCAGGCAGGCTCACGACCCACCAGGCGCGTTCGATGTAGTCGCGGGCCGAAGCCAGCATGGTGCCCCACTCCGGGGTTGGCGGTTGTACGCCAAGGCCCAGGAAGCCAAGGGCTGCGGCATCGAGAATTGCCGAGGAGAAACTCAGGGTGGCCTGAACGATCAACGGTGCCATGCAGTTAGGCAGCACGGTGACGAACATCAGGCGCGGCAGGCCGGCGCCGGCGAGGCGGGCGGCGGTCACGTAGTCACGGTTCAGTTCGCCCATCACCGCAGCACGGGTCAGGCGGACATAGGACGGCAGCGACACGATCGCGATGGCGATCACGGTATTGATCAGGCCAGGGCCGAGGATCGCGACAATGGCCACAGCCAGCAGCAGCGATGGCAGGGCCAGCATGATGTCCATCAGACGCATGATGGTCGGGCCAAGCATGCGTGGGAAGAAACCGGCGAACAGACCCAGCAGGATCCCCGGGATCAGCGACATGACTACCGACGACAAGCCGATCAGCAAGGACAGGCGCGAACCCTGGATCAGGCGCGACAGCAGGTCACGGCCCAGTTCATCGGTACCCAGCAGGAACTGGATCTGCCCACCTTCCAGCCAGGCCGGAGGGGTCAGCAGGAAGTCACGGTATTGCTCGCTCGGGTTGTGCGGGGCCACCCAAGGGGCGAACAGTGCGCAAAACACTACCAGCAACATGAACAGCAGGCCGGCAACGGCGCCTTTGTTCTTGGAGAAGGCTTGCCAGAATTCTTTGTACGGGGACGGGTACAGCAGGCTTTGATCGACTGCTACCGCGGGAGTAGGTGTGGTCATGGTCATGATCTCAGCGCTGGTGACGGATGCGTGGGTTGGCGAAGCCGTAGAGGATGTCCACCACGAAGTTCACCAGAATCACCAGGCAGGCGATTAACAGGATGCCGTTTTGCACCACGGGATAGTCCCGTGCGCCAATGGCTTCAATCAGCCATTTGCCGATGCCGGGCCACGAGAAGATGGTTTCGGTCAGGACCGCACCCGCCAGCAGTGTGCCGACTTGCAGGCCGACCACGGTGAGTACCGGGATCAACGCGTTACGCAGGCCGTGGACGAATACCACGCGTGCCGGCGACAGGCCTTTGGCCTTGGCGGTACGGATGTAGTCTTCACGCAGGACTTCAAGCATCGACGAACGGGTCATCCGCGCGATCACGGCCAGCGGGATGGTGCCGAGCACGATGGCCGGCAGGATCAGGTGGTGCAACGCATCCCAGAACGCGTCCGGCTCGTCAGCCAGCAGGGTGTCGATCAGCATGAAGCCGGTGCGCGGCTCGATGTCGTAGAGCAGGTCGATCCGTCCCGACACTGGCGTCCAGCCCAGGCTCACGGAGAAGAACATGATCAGGATCAGGCCCCACCAGAAGATCGGCATCGAATATCCCGCCAGGGAGATGCCCATCACCCCATGGTCGAACAGGGATCCTCGTTTCAAGGCCGCGATCACCCCGGCTAACAGCCCCAGAATGCCGGCGAACAACAGGGCGGCCATGGACAGTTCCAGGGTCGCCGGGAAGAGGGCGGTGAACTCGGTCCACACGCTGGTACGGGTACGCAGCGATTCGCCAAGGTCCCCTTGGGCGAGCTTGCCGACGTAGTCCAGGTATTGCGCATACAACGGCTTGTTAAGGCCAAGGCGTTCCATTGCCTGTGCGTGCATCTCGGGGTCGACTCGTCGTTCGCCCATCATGACTTCGACGGGGTCGCCTGGGATCATGCGAATCAACGCGAACGTCAGCAAGGTGATGCCGAAAAACGTGGGGATCAATAACCCCAATCGGCGGGCAATAAAACTAAACATCTTGTTGTGTACCTCAATCAGCCGGTTAGGCAGGTTCGGCACCGTCAATGTCGACGGTGCCGAGCGTTTCTCTTATTTACTTCACCTGGGTGGTGGCAAAGTTATTTGTAGTCAGAGGGCTTTGGGTAAAACCTTCGACGTTTTTACGCATGGCGGTGAACATTTTCGGGTAAGCCATGGGAATCCATGGTTGGTCCTTGTCGAAAACGTCCATTGCTTGTTCATAGAGTGCAGCGCGCTGGGTGGGTTCAGCGATAGCGCGTGCCTTGTCGATCAAGTCTTGAAACTCTTTGTTACACCAGCGGGCGTAGTTTTCGCCGTTTTTCGCTGCATCGCAACTCAAGTTCGGGGTGAGGAAGTTATCCGGGTCCCCGTTGTCCCCCGCCCAACCGGCGGAGACCATGTCATGTTCGCCATTCTTGGCGCGTTTGAGCATTTCGCCCCATTCCATGACCTTGATGTTCACTTTCAGGCCGATTTGCGCCAGGTCCGCCTGCATGCGCTGGGCGCCGAGCATCGGGTTGGGGTTGGTCGGGCCGCCGCCGTTACGGGTGAACAGGGTGAACTCGGTGCCTTCCGGTACGCCGGCTTCCTTGAGCAGGGCGCGGGCCTTGTCCAGGTCACGCGGCGGGTTTTTCAGCTTGTCGCTGAAACCCAGCAGGGTTGGTGGGTACGGGCCGGTGGCATCGATGGAGTTGCCTTTGCCGTACAGGGATTCGTTGTAGCCTTTCTTGTCGAACGCGATGTTGATCGCGTGACGTACCCGCGCGTCGCTCATGTACTTGTGGGTGGTGTTCAGGGCGGTGTAGGCGGTGGTCATCGCTGCCAGTTCCGCAACCTTCAGGTTCGGGTCGGCCTTCATGCTCGGCACGTCATCCGGTTTTGGGTACAGCGCGATCTGGCATTCGTTGGCCTTGAGTTTTTGCAGGCGCACGTTGTTGTCAGTGGTGATGGCCAGGATCAACGGGTCCGCCGGCGGCTTGCCACGGAAGTAGTCCGGGTTGGCCTTGAAGCGCACTTGGGCGTCTTTGGCGTAGCGGGTGAAGATGAACGGGCCGGTGCCGATGGGCTTGGCGTTCAGGTCATCGGTCTTGCCGGACTTGAGCAACTGGTCGGCGTATTCGGCGGAGTGAATCGAGGAAAATGCCATGGCCAGGTCGGCCAGGAACGGTGCTTCAGGGCGGGTCAGGGTGAAGACCACGGTGTGGTCATCGGTCTTCGTTACGCTCTTGAGCAGTTCCTTGAAACCCATGCTTTCAAAGTACGGGTAGCCCACGTTGGACTTGTTGTGCCACGGGTGATTCGGGTCCAGCTGGCGCTGGAAGCTCCAGAGCACGTCGTCGGCGTTCAGGTTGCGCGTGGGTTTGAAGTAGTCGGTGGTGTGGAACTTGATGTCGTCACGCAGGTGAAAGGTGTAGGTCAGGCCATCGGCGCTGATTTCCGGCAGGTCCTTGGCGAGCGCCGGGATCACTTCGGTGGTGCCGGGCTTGAAGTCCACCAGCCGGTTGAACATGGTTTCAGCGGCGGCGTCAGCGGTGACGGCCGTGGTGTACAAGACCGGATCGAAACCTTCCGGGCTGGCTTCGGTGCAGACGACCAACGGTTTGGCCGAGATGCCAACAGCGACGCTCAACAGCGCAGCGGCAATGGCAGCTTGTAACGGGAGCATTTTCATCTAAGAGCCCTCTGCAATCGATTGGACCAGACAAGCGTAGGCGGCGGGCTCGTCCTGAGCCCGCCGCCCACCTGGCGCTGATTAAAGAATGTTGAACGGGATGGTGGTCACCAGGCGGAACTCACGCAGGTTGCCGTCAGCCTGGTTGGCGCTGGCACGGTGAGTCACGTAGGTACCGCGGAAGGTAGTGGCCTTGAGTGCGCCGCTCTGGATCGCGTAAGCCGCGCCTACACCGTATTCCTGGTGTTTCTCGCCGTCCTGGGCCTGAATGCCGTTGTAGGCAAAGCCCGCGCGGCCGCCGTCGCCGGTGTAGTGAGTACCGTCGATACCCCAGCCACGCGCCGAGTAGATGTTGAACTTCAGGCCTGGCACGCCGTATTCGGCCATGTTAATGCCGTAGGCAATCTGGAAGGACTTCTCGTTCGGACCGTTAAAGTCGGACGTCAGGGAGTTGGCCAGGTAGATGCCGTTGGTTTCGTGCAGGTAGTCGAAGTACTCGTCACCGTTCACGGCCTGGTACGAGAAGGTCAGGCTGTGAGCCTGGTGGGTCAGGCCGAACGACAGCGAGTAAGTGTCGTTGTCGATCTTGCCCATCAACTTTTTGCCTTCGTCGACGGTTTTGTAGTAGTTCAGGCCGGTGGTCAGGGACAGGGTCTGGCTGTCACCCAGCTCGTGGGTAGCACCGAAGTAGTACTGGTTCCAGAAGTCTTCCACGTTGGCGGCAAACAGGCTGGTCTTCAGGCTCTTGAATGGCTGGTAGTTGACGCCAAAGGTGTTGACCTTGTCGGTTTCCTGGCGGCCATTGCCATATTCACTGCGGAATTTCGACAGGCTCTGCTCGGTCCGTGGCGAAACGCGGTCAAACACGCCGCCCTGGAACGACAGGTTGCTGAACTCTTCGCTGTTGAAGCTCACACCTTCAAAGCTCGAAGGCAGCGCACGGTTGCCGATGGTGTCGACGATGCCGCTGCTGAAGTTCTGGCGACCGGCGGTCAAGGTGGTGTTCGAGACACGGAACTTGACGTTGGCCAGGCCCAGTTTGCTCCACTGGTCTACGGCGTCGCCGTCGGAGTCGGCCAGGGTACGGTTGGAACCGCCCTTGATGTCGCGCTTGCTACGGTCCAGGACCACAGCATTGTAGACCGCAACCTCAGTGCTCACACCCACGGTGCCTTGGGTGAAGCCCGAGGTAGCGTTGAGGATGGTGCCTTGCACCCAGTTGGTACGGTAATTGTCAGTACGGGCTTCGCCGTGCTTCTGGTAGGTGAATTTGCTGCCGCGGAAGCGTTGTTCGTTGGAGAACCAGTTACGGGTTGTACCGCCCAGGCTGAATCCATCGATAAAGCCTTTGGCCTCGCTTTGGGCGCTGGTGCCGGCCAGTGTGGTTGGAACGAAGTCCTGGCTTGCAGGGTCAGCGTAGGCGGTAGCCGTGATGCTGCTGATGGCCAGGGCCAGTAGCGCGGTGCTGCTCAGTTTCATGGGTGAAGCTCCTTTGGTTCTCTTTTTAATGCCGGTCTTTTTAGGTGAACCGGCTATTGGGTGTGTAACTCTTTCAAGCCTTTGCAAACGTTTGCCCGAGGGTAAAACCCGAAATAAGGCTGCACGTTTGCAGCAGGGTGAATTCTCACCCTGCGCAATCCGGTTATTTTTTTATGGGGTAATGCTGACGCCCGAGAACACGTTGCGGCCGAAGGGGCTCACTTTAAAACCTTCGACTTTGGCGCTTAACGGCTGGTTGACCGTCGAGTGGGCGACTGGCGTGATCGGCACCTGCTGCTTGAGCAGTTGCTGCGCCTGTTTGTACAGAACAGTCCTTTGTTCGCGGTCGGTCACGACCTTGGCTTGCTTGATCAGCTTGTCGTACGCCGGGTCACACCACATGGAGTAGTTGTTCCCGCCGATGGCGTCGCAGCTGTAGAGAGTGCCCAGCCAGTTGTCCGGGTCACCGTTGTCGCCGGTCCAGCCGATCAGGCTGATATCGTGCTCGCCATTCTTGGTGCGCTTGATGTACTCGCCCCATTCATAGCTGACGATCTTGACCTTGAGTCCAATCTTGGCCCAATCGCTTTGCAGCATTTCGGCCATCAGCTTGGCGTTGGGGTTGTACGGCCGTTGCACCGGCATCGCCCACAGGGTGATCTCGGTACCTTCCTTCACGCCGGCAGCCTTGAGCAGTTCCTTGGCTTTTTCCGGGTTGTAGGCGGCGTCCTTGATGGTGTCGTCGTAAGACCACTGGGTCGGCGGCATGGCGTTGACCGCCAATTGCCCCGCGCCCTGGTACACGGCGTTGAGAATGCTCTGCTTGTTCACCGCCATGTCCAAAGCCTGACGCACTTCGAGCTGGTCGAAAGGCTTGTGCCGCACGTTATAGGCGATGTAGCCGAGGTTGAAGCCTGGCTTGGTCAGCAGTTGCAGCTTCGGGTCGGCTTTCAGCGCTTCGACGTCGGCCGGGCGCGGGTGCAGGGTGATCTGGCATTCACCGGCCTTGAGTTTTTGCACCCGCACCGACGCGTCGGTGTTGATCGCAAAAATCAGCTGGTCGAGCTTCACGCGGCTCGGGTCCCAGTACTGTTTGTTGCCGGTGTAGCGAATCTGCGAGTCTTTCTGGTAACGCTGGAACACGAACGGCCCGGTGCCGATCGGCTTCTGGTTGATGTCGCTGGGCTTGCCGATCTTGAGCAAATGGTCGGCGTATTCAGCCGACAGGATCGAGGCGAAGCTCATGGCGATGTTCTGGATGAACGCGGCGTCGACCGTGTTCAAGGTCATCACCACGGTGTGCGGGCCGGTTTTCTCGACCTTCGCGATATTCTTGTTCAGGCTCATCCCGTTGAAGTACGGAAACTCGGTGGGGTAGGCCTTGCGGAACGGGTGTTCGGGGTCAAGCATGCGATTGAAGGTGAACAGCACGTCGTCGGCGTTGAAATCACGCGTCGGCTTGAAGTCCTTGTTGCTGTGGAATTTCACCCCTTCACGCAGATGGAAGGTGTAGGTCAGGCCGTCTTCGGAAATATCCCAGCTGGTTGCCAGCCCTGGTACGACATTGGTCGCGCCTTTTTCGAACTCGGCCAGGCGGTTGTAGAGAGGCTCGGCGGCGTCGTTGTCGGTGGCCGTCGTGTATTGCGCGGTGTCGAAGCCAGCCGGGCTGCCTTCGGAGCAAAACACCAGGCTCTTTTTATCGGCAGCCTGGCCCATTGAGGCCACAGCCAACAGGCTGGTGCCGAATATCGCGGATAGAACGGTGGTATGGCGCATGACAATCCCGATCCTTGTTTGTTGTTTTCGTCAGTGAGCAATCGCCCGGTCATTCATGACCTGGCGACATCACTGATCCCACAACGGCAATTGCCCTACAGAGACGCTGCTTCTGCCGTGCCACGACGTTAGGGGTCGGGAGCCGGGCAGTAAATACAACGAATCTGACAGACCTTGTAGGTAACGGAGCCGCGATTCGCAGTTAACAGCCGTAAGACGGCGGCGCGTGCGGATGTGGTCTATTTCCTACGGTCTTGGCAGATGCAATAACGGCGACGTTATAAACGTCGCCGTCAGAGCCTCTTACTTGCCGCTTACGCTCACGCCGTAGAAGGAGTTCAAGCCAAATGGGCTGATCTTGAAGTCCTGCACGTTGTTGCGCATGGGTTGATACACCGTCGAGTGCGCGATAGGTGTCATCGGGACTGCATCTTTGAGGATATGTTGCGCCTGCTTGTACAGCTCGGTGCGTTTGGCTACGTCGGAAGTCGCCTTGGCTTCTTTCACGATGCCGTCGAATTTCTTGTCGCACCACTTGGAGAAGTTGTTGCCGGCCAGGGAATCACAGCCGAACAGCACGTTCAACCAGTTGTCCGGGTCACCATTGTCGCCGCTCCAGCCAATGATCATGGCCTGGTTCTCGCCGCCTTTGGAACGCTTGATGTACTCGCCCCACTCGTAGCTGACGATGTTCACTTTCAGGCCGATCTGTTTCCAGTCGTTCTGCAGCATCTCAGCCATCAGCTTGGCGTTCGGGTTGTACGGACGCTGGACCGGCATCGCCCACAGGGTGATCTCGGTGCCTTCCTTGACGCCGGCTTCCTTGAGCAAAGCCTTAGCTTTGGTCACGTCAAACGGCGCATCCTTGATGGTGGTGTCGTAGGACCACTGGGTTGGCGGCATGGCGTTGACGGCCAGTTGACCCGCGCCCTGGTAAACCGAATCAATGATCTGCTGCTTGTTCACCGACATGTCCAGGGCTTCACGCACCCGGATGTCCGACAGCGGGTTAGGCGCGGTCTGGCCCTTGAGGACCGGCATTACGTTGTAGGCGATGTAGCCCAGGTTGAAACCGGCCTGGTGCGGCAGTTTCAGGTCCTTGTCTTCACCCAGCGCCTTGAGGTCGGCCGGACGCGGGAACAGGGTCACCTGGCATTCGTTTTTCTTCAGCTTCTGGATACGCACCGACGGGTCAGTGGTGATGGCGAAGATCAGGTTGTCGATCTTCACGTCTTCAGGCTTCCAGTAATCCTTGTTGCCGGTGTAACGGATGTTGGAGTCTTTCTGGTAGCTCTTGAACACGAACGGACCAGTGCCGATTGGCTTCTGATTGATGTCCTGAGGCTTGCCTTCCTTCAACAGTTGGGCGGCGTATTCGGCCGACTGGATGGAGGCGAAGCTCATGGCCAGGTTCTGGATGAAAGCGGCGTCCACGGTGCCAAGGGTGAACTTGACGGTGTGGGCATCGACTTTCTCGATGTTCTTGATGTTGGTGTCCATACCCATGTCCGTGAAGTACGGGAACTCGGTTGGGTAGGCTTTACGGAACGGATCATCTTTGTTGATCATCCGGTTGAAAGTGAACAGTACGTCGTCAGCCGAGAATTCACGAGTTGGCTTGAAGTACGGGGTGGTGTGGAACTTGACGCCTTCACGAAGGTGGAAGGTGTACGTCAGGCCATCCGGGGAAACGTCCCAGGTCGTGGCCAGCCCAGGAACAACAGCGGTGCCGCCGCGCTCAAACTGGGTCAGACGGTTGAACATGGTTTCGGCCGAAGCATCGAAGTCTGTTCCGGTGGTGTACTGGCCTGGGTCAAAACCGGCCGGGCTCCCTTCGGAGCAGAACACCAAGTTGCTCGCCGCTTGGGCGAAAGGTGCAGCAGCCATTAAACCGGCGCTGACTAATAACGGAATGACTGCGTGTTTAAGCATGTTGGCCTCATGATTTGTTGTCATTTTTGGTAGTGAGGGCGACCTCGTGAGTCGACCTGCGGATACTTATGCAGGGCCCATACCCATTGCAAGATGTTGAGAGCCTACAACGGCTAAACAGTGGTACGAACGTACACGAATGTCGCATATGTGTAAGTTCGGGCACATTTACGCATCTTTGAAGGGTTTTTTCGGTGCGAGGCGCGCACCAGGAATGCCCAACCGAGGCGTCTGGCGCACTCGGTTGGGGCGTTGCTGTTACTTATTCAGACTGACGCCATAGAACGGTGTGAGTCCAAATGGGCTGATCTTGAAGTCCTGCACCTCCTTTCGAAGGGGCTGGAAAACCGTCGAGTTTGCAATAGGTGTTATAGGCACTTGTTCTTTAAGGATTTTTTGTGCCTCTTGATACCACTTGATACGCTGCTCGCGGTCGCTGCTGACCTTGGCCTGCTGCACCAGTTTGTCGTACGCCGGGTTACACCATTTTGCGTAGTTGCTGCCCTTTACCGCGGCACAACTATAGAGCACGCCGAGCCAGTTATCGGGGTCGCCGTTGTCGCCGGTCCAGCCGTAAATCATCACATCGTGCTCGCCGGCTTTCGCGCGTTTGATGTACTCGCCCCACTCATAGCTGACGATATTGGCCTTGATGCCGATTTTTTCCCAATCCTGCTGGATCATCTGCGCCGACATTCGAGCGTTGGGATTCGACGCGCGTTGAACCGTCATTGCCCACAGGTTGAGGGTGGTACCTGGTGCAACCCCTGCTTCTTTTAGTAGCGCCCGGGCCTTGGCCGGATCGTAGGGCGCGTCCTTGATCGTCGGATCATAAGACCACTGCGCCGGAGGCAGTGCGTTCTGCGCCAATTGTCCGGCGCTCTGGTACACGGCCTTGATGATTGCCGGCTTGTCGATGGCCATGTCCAAGGCCTGGCGGACCTTGAGCTGGTCCAGGGGCGGGTGGGTCACGTTGTAGGCGAGAAAGCCCAGGTTAAAGCCGGCTTGCTGGAGCACCCGCAGATTCGGGTCCTGCTTCATCACTTCGATGTCGGAAGGACGCGGGTAACCGCTGACCTGGCACTCGCCGGCCTTGAGTTTTTGCAGGCGCACGGCGGCGTCCGGGGTGATCGAGAACACCAGGTTGTCGAGCTTCACATCCTCGGGCTTCCAATACTGTTTATTGGCGCTGTAGCGAATCTGCGAATCCTTCTGGTAACGCTTGAACACGAACGGCCCGGTGCCTACCGGTTTCTGATTGATGTCGGCGGCCTTGTCTTCTTTGAGCAACTGCGCGGCATATTCGGCGGACTGCACCGAGGCGAAACTCATGGCCAGGTTTTGCACAAAGGAGGCGTCGACGTTGTTCAGGTTGAAGCGCACGGTGTGCTCGTCGAGTTTTTCGACGCTCTTGATCGTGGTGTTCAAGCCCATGTCGGTAAAGTACGGTGACTCGGACGGGTAGGCCTTACGGAACGGGCTCTCGGGGTCAAGCAGGCGCTGGAAGGTGAACACAACGTCGTCGGCGTTGAAGTCGCGGGTGGGGGTGAAGTAGTCGGTGGTGTGGAACTTGACGCCATCGCGCAGGTGGAAGGTGTAGGTCAGGCCGTCTTTGGACACGTCCCAGCGAGTCGCCAGGCCGGGTTCGACTTCGGTGCCGCCGCGCTTGAACTGGGTCAGGCGGTTGAACACGGTTTCGGCGGAGGCATCGAAATCGGTGCCGCTGGTGTACTGGCTGGGGTCGAAACCGGCGGGGCTGGCTTCGGAGCAGTAGACCAGGGTACTGGCCGCCTGGGCCATCGGCATAAACGCCATCAGGCCGGCGGCGAGGAGCAGCGGTTTAAAGGTGATTCTTTCCATGGAGACCCCTGAAGTGGCAGGTAAACGCTGCGCAAACGAAAACGGCAGTCACCGAGGTTACCGCCGTTCAGGATTGCCAGGTAGGGGAGATGCTTATAACTTTTTACACGACAGATACTTCTATGCGTGTGGGCGCTGATTTGTCGATTGAGAGCCCATCACCGTCAAGCTCGTTACTTTCACTTATTTTAAATACTCTACTGGCCCTTGCGCTGGTGCCGTTGACGAGTTTGAAATCCGACCCTGAAACATCGGTAACCGTAAAGTCGATATTGGCTGTGACGGTAGCCGATTGAGTGGCCGGGTCGTAGTCAATGTAGAAGTGCCTATCGGTTCCAGTGCTCATATAGTCATCTTTTAATCCTGCTTGTACCTCTCCCCACGCAGGGGCCGTAGCTCCTTGATGAGCAACTTCAGAGATGCGGGCTCGCAGGGCAGGCTCCGGAACGATTTGCTCAAACTGTTGGATGGCTTGCTTTATAAGCGCATTCATTTCTGACTGTGGGACGTTATTGCCGGGAAAATTAAGCGCCTTAATTTGTTTGGGTATATTGATCTCTACCTGTTTCCCATTTGCCCGCAAAGTGTAAGGGTTGCGATTGAGATCCGTAATGAACTGATCACTGTAATCGCTGGATCCGAATTCTGTGGGTTTCGCCTTTTCCGAGGTGGCGACTGTAAAGTTGTCAACGTTGTCACTCCAGGAGACGTTAAGTTTTCTTTTGATAACACCTGCCTCTTCGTAGTTGTTGCTGGAGAAGTCGTAGTTGATTTTTTCGTTAACGTTCAGAAACTGATCAAACTTTTCAGCTTCGTTAATTTTCGAACCATCCAGGTTATGGAAGTGATTTGCGAACCCTGGAGTCGGTTTTATCTCTTCGCTAGGGGTTGGCGATATCGTGCGTTGCCATGGCCATTTTGGCCGGCCAGCTTGACCTCCGACCCGCACCCACTCTCCATCGCCATTCGAATGTACGGTCATCACCGGTTTTCGGCTTATCGGGTCAATTATCTGCACATAGTTGTCACTGAGTTTGAAATCCCCCCGGATCTCGTACACCTTGCTGACGCCCGTGTCGTCGGTATGCCGGATTAACCATTGGTCGGCGCCGTTAACGTCCTTGGCCTGATAAATGCCCTTGGCGTTGGGTGTGCTATTGGCAATCAGATGATCACCGTCAACTACCGCATGGCCACTGATATTGCCCGCTTGTGACGGCTGTAGGCGATTGGGCAAGCCACGGCCTGCGCGGCCCTCCAAGGCGTTGATGGAGGTTGCCTGGCCGGGCAACGTCGTCATGTTCTCGCGCGGTATTGCAAACGGGTCTTCGGCCTTCCCGCCCCCGCCGGCCGAAAACAAGGTATTGAGAGCGCCATCGAAGGCTTTCCAGGCGCCATCACTGCGTTCTGCCTGTGTGTCGCCTGATGCGGACTTTTCCGCACCCAACGCCAGTTCCGTGACGCCGAGGGCGGCGGCGGCCGCTGCAACGGGAGCAGCAATAGGCGCCATGGGCGCGAACAGCTTGGCGGCTGCGGAAATGTCATTGAGCCAGGTGTCCCGGGTTACCTCGCTGTTGGATTTTATCGCGATGTCCGCATCGCTGATCATGCGCTCCTTCGCCTGATCCTTCATTTGGCTGAAGACGTCACCTTCGATGCGCTTATAGTTGCGGTCAATGGTTTCGCCTTCCATCTTCGACCAGTCACCGTTGCCCAGATGAGCGAGTGAGGAGTCGACGCCGAATTTTCCGAACGCGCCGCCGTCCTGGCGGTTGTAAAGGGAGAAATGCGAAGCGAGCGCCTCGCGTTTTTTCGGGTCCTTGGCTTGGTCCACCACCCATTCGTCCATTTTGTCGAGGGAGGCGAACCTCAGGAATGCCGGCGTTGCACCTGGGATGTAGAGAATTTGCGTACCGTCGCGACGGTTGTTCTGATAGTTGTACTGCCCGTCATCCAGGACGGCGAACCGGATAATGTCGCTGGAGCCCCAGCCATTGATGTCGAACGGATAGGCCCGCAACTGGTCTTTAGCCGGTGCGTCTGTCTGTAGTTGGGCTACCGTCAGTGGCGCGTTTTCATCCTGCGCAATATTGGAGGCCGCCTTCATCACCAATCGATAATCGTCCCGGGTGAACTGGTGTTCGGCCGGCATCAGCTTTTTTTCGAGGGGTGTCTTGGCGTCATACCCGCTCAGTTGCTCGCGTGCCTGCTGGATGAACTGCCCTTTCAACGTTGTTCGGTAGTCTCCCCCCTTGGCACTCCAAAACTCGTTTATTTTTGTGCTCATGCGCGACTGGAAGTCAGTTTTCCAACTCCCGTGCATCAACGTTGAAGGGGCGAGGGGGAACTGATTGTGGGCACCATAGCCGCCCTTGGTGCTTTCCCCGCGACCGGTCTTGTAGATGCCGGCTTCTGTGTCAAGTTGGCCGGGGATTTGGTCTTGTTCCGAGAAGTTATCCAGCAAAGCGTCCGGCAGGCGTTTCGAATAGAACGGTTCTTCACCCAGGTGCATCGCGCCGGTAGCGGTGCCGGGCGAGGCGCTTTGAGCTTGATAGAAGCGATTGAAGTACAGGCTGTCCGGGTCTACGTTTTTTTGGCCGGTCTCTTTCTCGATCAACTCTCCCGCCCACCGTTTGGCCTCGTTATGCACGTTGGGGTAGGCGTTCGCCACCTCAGTCGCTAAACGGGTAAACGCCAGTTTTTGCGGTGTAGCACTGTAAGACTGCTCGGTATTGCTCCTCTGTAGGTCCAGGGCCTGCGCCGAACGCAGGTTGGCAGGCCGCAGGCGGTCATCGGGGGGAATGGCTTCGAAGGATTTGCTGTGCTCCAGTCGCCGGATTTGCGCCCTGCCCTCAGACAGGTTGGCTGGGACCTGCATGCCGTAAAAACCAGCGACTACTTTTGCAGAGACGTCCACGGTGTTTTCGTTTGAACGTATCCGTAATTCCTGCCCGACGCCTGGAGCTATGACCTTGCCGGACGCGAGAAGCGGTCCTGAAACTTGTCCCCAACCGGTACCGTCGGAGAGAGAGAAGTCTTTCCTCACACCGTCGACTTTGGCGGACATCGCTCCGGTGGAAGGGACTATCGACAGGCTGGACGGGTCGATTTTCTGCTCGCGCATCCAGCCCTGAATAATCGGATGTTCCAGTTGCGAGCGATGCAGCTCAAGCCATTGGCCCAACACCGTTTGGGCGGGAACCTTGATCAAGCCGGGGCGGTGGCCTTCGACCTTACGCTGTACCGCCCCGATGTAGGCCTGGACCAGGGCAGGGTCTCCCGGCGGCGCATCAACTTGCGGCGGTTGTACTGGGGTGGGGGTGAGCGTCTTGTGAACGCTGGGGTGTGGAGTGGGCGGCGCCGGCATTGAAGCGGCTTGCTGCAAGAAACGGGACGTTGCGCTCAGCCTGGAAGGGGATAAATGAAGGTACATGGGTGTGGTACTCGATAGTGGGTTGGACACATACCCGCAGAGCAATCCCTGTCAACGTTGGGGTATATATAGGTGTCGAAAACCGGAATATCGATTCCGTGATGAATATCAGAGGAGAGTTGCAGGATATGTTCTCACCTGAATAAAAAACGCTGCCCGTAGGCAGCGTCATTGCAACTCGGGTACCGCTCGATCAGGGCATCTGGACTTCGATCACGCCGTCCGCCGTCATATTGACCTGGCTGGTGCCCGCTTCAACTTCCGGCGTCGGTGCCGAATCCATTGCTGCGGCTTTCATCATCATCCCGCCACGGGCATACGGCTGTGGATAACCATTGGTGTTGAAGTTCAGGTTGACGATCTTGTAGCCCTTGCCGCCCAGCGCATCGGTGGCCAGTTGTGCACGGGCCTTGAACGCGGTGACCGCTTCTTTAAGCAGCGCATCTTCGCTGGCCTTGCGAGTCGGGTTGGCGATGGCGAAGTCCATGCTGTCCATTTTCAGGTTGGTCAGCATGTCGCCGGTGAGCTTGGACAGTGCGGCGAAGTCGGCACTTTCCATGCGCAGTTCAGCGCGTTCGCGCCAGCCGGTGATTTTCTGGTTCTTGTTGTCGTAGATCGGGTAGCTGTTGCGGCTGCCCTGGCGCAGGGTCACGCCTTTGACTTCGCGGGCCTGGGCCAGCGCTTTGTTCATGGTGGTGGTGATTTCGGCGGCCAGCTTGGCCGGGTCGGTGTTCTGCGACTCGGTGTACAGCGTGACGATCATCTGGTCGCGCGCCACTTCCTGGCTGACTTCGGCGCGCAGGGCAATCTGGTTGTAATGCAGCTCATCAGCGGCCATGGCAGGCAGGCTGGCGAGGGTAGCGGCGCCGAGGGTTAGGGTGGCTGCACTGCGAATGAAACGAGACATGTAAGCTCCTTGAGATGTTCGTGTTCGGTAAGACTGTAGACGCAAGGTTTCAGTTCTTCGGGTTTACACATTCGCTACAAGTTGACGGATGCCGACGAACGGTATGTTCCTGACCCCTGCGTCAAAGAGCCACACACGCCGTGCCAGCGCTGCCGCTTCGTTTATACTCCGTGCGATCCGCCTGCAGCGCTCATCGGGAGAGCTCATGCTCGCCGCCGTAAAACTGACTTCCGCCACCCGCCAGAACCTTTGGCGCCTGACGTTCATCCGCACCTTGGTACTGGCCGCACAGGCCGGTTCGGTCGGGCTCGCCTATTGGTTCAACCTGCTGCCGCTGCCTTGGCTGCAACTGGCCGTGACCCTCGGGTTTTCCACGGTACTGTGCGTGTTTACCGCCATTCGCCTGCGCACCACGTGGCCGGTGACCGAGCTGGAATACTCCCTGCAACTGGCCTGCGACCTGTTTATCCACAGTGTGTTGCTGTACTTCTCCGGCGGTTCCACCAACCCCTTCGTTTCTTATTACCTGGTGCCACTGACCATCGCCGCGGTGACGCTGCCGTGGCGTTATTCGGTGGTGCTGTCGGGCATCGCCCTGACCCTATACACCCTGCTGCTGGCGCA
This sequence comes from Pseudomonas sp. AN3A02, assembly GCF_011765255.1. Lineage (NCBI taxonomy): Bacteria > Pseudomonadati > Pseudomonadota > Gammaproteobacteria > Pseudomonadales > Pseudomonadaceae > Pseudomonas > Pseudomonas sp. AN3A02. The sequence goes on along the minus strand of NZ_JAARNI010000019.1, from coordinate 3,758 downwards.
GTTCTACCCGTTGCAGACCTTTCCCATCGCCCGGGAAAACCTGCAGATCTACGGCATGTGGCTGAGCTTTGCCCTCTCGGCGGCGGTCATCACCTTCTTTGCCGCGCGGATGGCGGAAGAGCTGCGCCGCCAGGAAGAACTGCGCGCCATTCGCCGTGAAGAAGGCCTGCGGGACCAGCAACTGCTGGCCGTCGCCACCCAGGCCGCAGGCGCAGCCCATGAATTGGGGACGCCGCTGGCGACCATGAGCGTACTGCTCAAGGAAATGACCCAGGACCACCACGACCCGGCCCTGCAAGACGACCTGAGCGTGCTGCAGGAACAGGTCAAGCAGTGCAAGTTGACCTTGCAACAACTGGTGCGCGCCGCCGAAGCCAATCGCCGCCTGGCGGTGGAGATGCAGGACGTTACCCAGTGGCTGGACGAAGCCCTGAACCGCTGGCACCTGATGCGTCCCGAAGCCAGCTACCGTTTTCACCTGCTGGGCCAGGGCTCGGTGCCGCGCATGGCGCCGCCGCCGGACCTGACCCAGGCGCTGCTGAACCTGCTGAACAACGCCGCCGACGCCTGCCCGGAAGGCCTGGAAGTGACCCTGGACTGGGACGCGGAAGACCTCACCATCAGCATTCGCGACCACGGCGCCGGCGTGCCGTTGGCGATTGCCGAGCAGATCGGCAAACCCTTCTTTACCACCAAGGGCAAAGGCTTCGGCCTGGGCCTGTTTTTGAGCAAGGCCAGCGTGACTCGCGCGGGCGGCTCAGTGAAACTCTATAGTCATGAGGAAGGCGGCACGCTCACCGAGCTGCGCCTGCCCCGTGTCGCACGAGGAGACATCGATGAGTGACGAGATCCAAGTCGAAGGCGAAGAACTGCCGCACCTGCTGCTGGTAGATGACGACGCTACCTTTACCCGCGTGATGGCCCGCGCCATGAGCCGTCGTGGCTTTCGCGTGAGCACCGCCGGCTCCGCCGAAGAAGGCCTGGCCATCGCCACGGCCGACCTGCCGGAATACGCGGCCCTGGACCTGAAAATGGACGGCGACTCCGGCCTGGTGCTGCTGCCCAAGCTGCTGGAGCTGGACCCGGAAATGCGCGTGGTGATCCTCACCGGCTATTCCAGCATTGCCACCGCCGTCGAGGCTATCAAGCGTGGCGCGTGCAACTACTTGTGCAAGCCGGCGGACGCCGACGACGTGCTGGCCGCCTTGCTCTCCGAGCACGCCGACCTCGACACCCTGGTGCCGGAAAACCCGATGTCGGTGGACCGCCTGCAGTGGGAACACATCCAGCGCGTATTGACCGAGCACGAAGGCAACATCTCCGCTACGGCCCGCGCCCTGGGCATGCATCGCCGGACGTTGCAGCGCAAATTGCAGAAGCGTCCGGTAAGACGTTGAACGGCGACTGAACAACTTGCTTCAGGCCGCACGGAGCCCTGAACCGATCGTCTATGATCGGTTCAAACGCCTGTTATTTTTTTCCTACCGAGCCTGAACAATGAATCAGAACGCTGAGTATTCCGCGGTCAATGACGCGGTGCGTGGGCAATTTTTAAGAAAAGTCTGGGCGCTGATCACCCCTTACTGGCGCAGTGAGGAGAAGGGCAAGGCCTGGCTGTTATTGCTGGTGGTGCTGGGGCTGTCACTGTTCAGTGTGGCGGTGTCGGTGTGGTTCAACAGCTGGAACCGCGACTTCTACAACGCCCTGGAAAAGAAGGACTACGACGCCTTCACCCACTTGCTGATGTACTTCAGCGTGATTGCCGTGGTGGCGATCGTCACTGGGGTGTTCACGTCCTATTTGCAGCAGATGCTCACCATCCGCTGGCGGCGCTGGCTGACCGAAACTTATTTTGCCAAGTGGCTGAGCCAGAAGAACTACTACCACCTGGAATACGGCGGCTACACCGACAACCCCGACCAACGTATCTCCGAAGACCTCAACGCCTTTACCAGCAGTACCCTGAGCCTGGGCCTGGGTTTCATCAGTAATCTGGTGAGCCTGGTGTCGTTCTCGGTGATCCTGTGGGGCGTGTCTGGCAGCATCGAAGTGTGGGGCATCACGATTCCCGGCTACATGTTCTGGGCGGCGCTGGTCTATGCGGTGCTGGGCAGTTGGTTGACCCACTTGATTGGTCGAAAACTGATTGGCTTGAGCAACCGTCAGCAACGCTTCGAGGCCGACTTGCGTTTCAGCCTGGTGCGGGTGCGGGAGAACGCGGAAAGCATCGCACTGTTCAATGGCGAGCCCAATGAACACCAGCAGCTGAGTGCACGCTTCGGGCGAGTGTGGAGCAACTTCTGGAGCATCATGCAGCTCAAGAAGCGCTTGAATTTCTTCACCAGCGGTTACTCGCAGATCGCGATCATCTTCCCGTTTGTGGTGGCTGCGCCGCGTTACTTTGCCGGCAAGATCGAGTTGGGCGTACTGATGCAGGTCGCCCAGGCGTTTGGCAGTGTGCAGGGCAGCCTGAGCTGGTTTGTCGACGCGTACACCGTGTTGGCCAGCTGGCGTGCGACCTGTGACCGTCTGCTGAGCTTCGGCGAGGCGATGGACGAAAACGAAGGCCGCAACATGGGTATCGAGTTGCAGCGCCAGGGCGGTGATCTGCAGATGAACAACCTCAGCCTGGACCTGGCTGATGGTCGTCACCTGCTCGAAGGCGCCAACCTGACTGTTGCCGAAGGTGAGCGCCTGATGCTCAGCGGTCGTTCCGGCAGCGGCAAATCAACCTTGCTGCGGGCCATGGGCAATTTGTGGCCAAACGGGCATGGCAACATTCGTTTGCCGGCCGAGCGTTATCTGTTCCTGCCGCAGAAGCCGTATCTGCCGATTGGTACGCTGCGTGGCGTGTTGAGTTATCCACAGGAGGAGGGCGCGTACCCGGCGGAACGTTATGCACAGGTCCTGGAAACCTGCCGCCTGGCGCATCTGATTCCGCGCTTGGACGAAGCTAACCACTGGCAGCGGATGTTGTCACCGGGTGAGCAGCAGCGCCTGGCGTTTGCCCGGGCGTTGTTGTTTGAGCCGCAATGGCTGTACATGGATGAAGCTACGTCTGCGATGGACGAGGAGGATGAGGCGGCGCTGTATCAGGCATTGATCGATGAGTTGCCGGGTTTGAGCATCGTCAGCGTCGGGCATCGCAGCAGCCTCAAGCGTTTCCATGGGCGGCATGTGCGGATCGAGAACGGGCAGTTGGCGGAGCAGTCGCTGGTTTGAGCTTTTGGGGGTATATCCGTTATTTAGGTAACGGCCACCTAGGGTTCCGCTCTTACAGCGGGTCACTTTTGAAAAGCGCAAAAGTAACCAAAACGCTCTGCCCCGCCTGTCGGCACCTCGCCTAGGCTCGGTGTTCCCTCACTCCGGCATTACTCCGCGGGCCGCCGCGACGGGCCATCCATGGCCCGGCGCGGCTAAACCGGCGTCCTGCCGGTTTACCCGCTCCGCAATACCTGCGTTCGGCCTCGGGCTGAATGGGGCAGTCAGATCAAAATCAAAAGCAGATCAAAAGCAAGAGCACAGCGGCCTCCCGGCCGGCTTGAGTGTTAAAAGCAGAGGCAAGATCCAGAGCGAAAGCAGAGCTGCTTTTCTGTGGGAGCGGGCTTGCTCGCGAAAAACCTGAGAGCGCCGCGTTGAATCAGGATGCCCGCGTCATCGTTAACGACCTTCGCGAGCAAGCCCGCTCCCACATTTGGACCGTGACCGCTTCTGGTTTTGCTGTTGCTCCTGCTGTTGCTTCACCACACTCAAGCCGG
>NZ_JAARNI010000018.1:0-31196 GCF_011765255.1 Pseudomonas sp. AN3A02 | reverse complement strand
TTACTTTCACTGGTAACGGATCAGGCTAAGGTAAAATTTGTGAGTTGCTCTTAATTGAGTATTATCGGATTTTCGGCGAATGTCGTCTTCACAGTATAACCAGATTGCTTGGGGTTATATGGTCAAGTGAAGAAGCGCATACGGTGGATGCCTTGGCAGTCAGAGGCGATGAAAGACGTGGTAGCCTGCGAAAAGCTTCGGGGAGTCGGCAAACAGACTTTGATCCGGAGATGTCTGAATGGGGGAACCCAGCCATCATAAGATGGTTACCTTACACTGAATACATAGGTGTATGGAGCGAACCAGGGGAACTGAAACATCTAAGTACCCTGAGGAAAAGAAATCAACCGAGATTCCCTTAGTAGTGGCGAGCGAACGGGGACTAGCCCTTAAGTGGCTTTGAGATTAGCGGAACGCTCTGGAAAGTGCGGCCATAGTGGGTGATAGCCCTGTACGCGAAAATCTCTTAGTCATGAAATCGAGTAGGACGGAGCACGAGAAACTTTGTCTGAATATGGGGGGACCATCCTCCAAGGCTAAATACTACTGACTGACCGATAGTGAACTAGTACCGTGAGGGAAAGGCGAAAAGAACCCCGGAGAGGGGAGTGAAATAGATCCTGAAACCGTATGCGTACAAGCAGTGGGAGCCCACTTTGTTGGGTGACTGCGTACCTTTTGTATAATGGGTCAGCGACTTATTTTCAGTGGCGAGCTTAACCGAATAGGGGAGGCGTAGCGAAAGCGAGTCTTAATAGGGCGTCTAGTCGCTGGGAATAGACCCGAAACCGGGCGATCTATCCATGGGCAGGTTGAAGGTTGGGTAACACTAACTGGAGGACCGAACCGACTACCGTTGAAAAGTTAGCGGATGACCTGTGGATCGGAGTGAAAGGCTAATCAAGCTCGGAGATAGCTGGTTCTCCTCGAAAGCTATTTAGGTAGCGCCTCATGTATCACTGTAGGGGGTAGAGCACTGTTTCGGCTAGGGGGTCATCCCGACTTACCAAACCGATGCAAACTCCGAATACCTACAAGTGCCGAGCATGGGAGACACACGGCGGGTGCTAACGTCCGTCGTGAAAAGGGAAACAACCCAGACCGTCAGCTAAGGTCCCAAAGTTATGGTTAAGTGGGAAACGATGTGGGAAGGCTTAGACAGCTAGGAGGTTGGCTTAGAAGCAGCCACCCTTTAAAGAAAGCGTAATAGCTCACTAGTCGAGTCGGCCTGCGCGGAAGATGTAACGGGGCTCAAACCATACACCGAAGCTACGGGTATCATCTTCGGATGATGCGGTAGAGGAGCGTTCTGTAAGCCTGTGAAGGTGAGTTGAGAAGCTTGCTGGAGGTATCAGAAGTGCGAATGCTGACATGAGTAACGATAATGGGTGTGAAAAACACCCACGCCGAAAGACCAAGGTTTCCTGCGCAACGTTAATCGACGCAGGGTTAGTCGGTCCCTAAGGCGAGGCTGAAAAGCGTAGTCGATGGAAAACAGGTTAATATTCCTGTACTTCTGGTTATTGCGATGGAGGGACGGAGAAGGCTAGGCCAGCTTGGCGTTGGTTGTCCAAGTTTAAGGTGGTAGGCTGGAATCTTAGGTAAATCCGGGATTCTAAGGCCGAGAGCTGATGACGAGTTAACTTTTAGTTAACGAAGTGGTTGATGCCATGCTTCCAAGAAAAGCTTCTAAGCTTCAGGTAACCAGGAACCGTACCCCAAACCGACACAGGTGGTTGGGTAGAGAATACCAAGGCGCTTGAGAGAACTCGGGTGAAGGAACTAGGCAAAATGGCACCGTAACTTCGGGAGAAGGTGCGCCGGTGAGGGTGAAGGACTTGCTCCGTAAGCTCATGCCGGTCGAAGATACCAGGCCGCTGCGACTGTTTATTAAAAACACAGCACTCTGCAAACACGAAAGTGGACGTATAGGGTGTGACGCCTGCCCGGTGCCGGAAGGTTAATTGATGGGGTTAGCTAACGCGAAGCTCTTGATCGAAGCCCCGGTAAACGGCGGCCGTAACTATAACGGTCCTAAGGTAGCGAAATTCCTTGTCGGGTAAGTTCCGACCTGCACGAATGGCGTAACGATGGCGGCGCTGTCTCCACCCGAGACTCAGTGAAATTGAAATCGCTGTGAAGATGCAGTGTATCCGCGGCTAGACGGAAAGACCCCGTGAACCTTTACTATAGCTTTGCACTGGACTTTGAATTTGCTTGTGTAGGATAGGTGGGAGGCTTTGAAGCGTGGACGCCAGTTCGCGTGGAGCCAACCTTGAAATACCACCCTGGCAACTTTGAGGTTCTAACTCAGGTCCGTTATCCGGATCGAGGACAGTGTATGGTGGGTAGTTTGACTGGGGCGGTCTCCTCCTAAAGAGTAACGGAGGAGTACGAAGGTGCGCTCAGACCGGTCGGAAATCGGTCGTAGAGTATAAAGGCAAAAGCGCGCTTGACTGCGAGACAGACACGTCGAGCAGGTACGAAAGTAGGTCTTAGTGATCCGGTGGTTCTGTATGGAAGGGCCATCGCTCAACGGATAAAAGGTACTCCGGGGATAACAGGCTGATACCGCCCAAGAGTTCATATCGACGGCGGTGTTTGGCACCTCGATGTCGGCTCATCACATCCTGGGGCTGAAGCCGGTCCCAAGGGTATGGCTGTTCGCCATTTAAAGTGGTACGCGAGCTGGGTTTAGAACGTCGTGAGACAGTTCGGTCCCTATCTGCCGTGGACGTTTGAGATTTGAGAGGGGCTGCTCCTAGTACGAGAGGACCGGAGTGGACGAACCTCTGGTGTTCCGGTTGTCACGCCAGTGGCATTGCCGGGTAGCTATGTTCGGAATAGATAACCGCTGAAAGCATCTAAGCGGGAAACTAGCCTCAAGATGAGATCTCACTGGAACCTTGAGTTCCCTGAAGGGCCGTCGAAGACTACGACGTTGATAGGTTGGGTGTGTAAGCGCTGTGAGGCGTTGAGCTAACCAATACTAATTGCCCGTGAGGCTTGACCATATAACACCCAAGCAATTTGACTACTCCTGACTTGGAAACAAGTAGAAGCATCAGATTGCGGTGTGTGAAGACGAAACGAACCGAAAGTTCGAGATACTCACAAAACACCGAAAGCTATCACATACCCAATTTGCTGAAGCGAGACCAACTGGTCACGACTCAGTACCCGAATTTCTTGACGACCATAGAGCATTGGAACCACCTGATCCCATCCCGAACTCAGCAGTGAAACGATGCATCGCCGATGGTAGTGTGGGGTTTCCCCATGTGAGAGTAGGTCATCGTCAAGATTAAATTCCGAAACCCCTGATTGCTAACGCAATCAGGGGTTTTGTTTATGTAGAAGTCCATGATTTTCACCGGCACGTTGCGAGCGCAACGGTCTGGTACACAGAATTTCTTGACGACCATAGAGCATTGGAACCACCTGATCCCATCCCGAACTCAGCAGTGAAACGATGCATCGCCGATGGTAGTGTGGGGTTTCCCCATGTGAGAGTAGGTCATCGTCAAGATTGAATTCCGAAACCCCTGTCTGCTAACGCAGACAGGGGTTTTGTCGTTTAAGGAAGCAAAGAAACAGGACCGACTCAACCTTTGCGTGCCTTCGCATTTCGCCTGGCCAGCAACTTGCGCCACCAGATGTAGATCCCGGTTGCCGACAACATCGCGATCACAATCCCCAGCAGCGCAATCAATACCTGCCCCATCAGCCCGATGATCCTGCCTCCATGGATCGGCAGCTGCAGCCGATAAAAGCGCTCTCCCAACGTACCTTGCCCTGCTATTTCCTGCCCTAATAAACGCCCGTCCGTACCGTGGAAAAACAACCAGGATTTTCCATGGGCCTCGGTATCATGTTGCCCAAAACCCGCGCCATAGAAGTTGTACTCGAAGCTGTAGTACAGCTCCCCAACCGCCGCTGTCAGCCCAAGCCGTTTGCCTTCCTCTAACGCCCTTTCATAGGCCTGTTGATAACTCAACTGCGTCACGCCCAATTGCTCGCTCGGTAGCCTGCCACGAGCCTCATAGACGCTGGCCTCAACCGGTGAAAACAGCGAGACAACTGGTTTGAACACCTGGCTTGGCAAATTCATCGCCACACTGCTAACTGCAATCGGCAGCAACAACAGCCAAAGCCACAGCCCACCTGCGCGATGCAGGTCGAAATTCAACCGATAAGTATGACCACCCTTGATCTTCCAAGCCGTGGACCACTTCTTCCAGAAGGGTGTGCCCCGCGGCAGGGTCAGCCACAGCGCGATAAAACAATCGAATACCCACGCAATCGCCACCAACCCCATCAGCCACAAACCCCAATTTCCCGGCAGTGTCAGGTTGTAGTGAAACTCCAGAATGAATGGAATGAGATTCTCACGCTGAAAGCAGCAAGCGCCCCAAAAGCGTCGCCCCATTTCTTCACCACTGACCGGATCGAGATAGAAAACCTGGTTAGGTTCATCAAAGGGTTTGCCCGTCGCCGGATCGTTTCTGGCGACTGCCGCCAACATAGCGGTATGACCGGCCTCTTGTGGATATTCCATGTACCAGACTTGCAGCTTGGGATGCTGCCCCTGCAGCGTGTCCACCAGTTCACCTGGCGGCAATGCACGGCCCTTGGCTGTCGCTTCGTAGAACCCGGGATTGAGCCATTCATCCAGTTCATGGTTGAACGCCAGAAGGCTGCCCGTTATCCCCGCCATCATCAGAAACAACGCCGTCGCCAACCCGATGTAGCGATGAAATAAAACCAGCAATGCACGCATAAAGTTTTCCTGCAAATACAACAAAGCCAGCGCCTGGAATCAGGCACTGGCTTTGGATGAATCGAGAGAAATTAGAACTGGTAGCTCACCGTCGCACTGACGTTGCGCTCTTCACCCAGATAGCAGAAGTTCAGGCTCGCGCACGACGCCACGTAAGACTCGTTCGTCAGGTTGTTGGCATTCAGGCGCAGATCCACACCCTTCAACCCCACCTTGCCCAGGTCATAACCCATCGAGGCATCAAACAGCGTGTAGGCGGGCACCTTCATGGTGTTCTCCGCATCCGCCCAGCTGTAGCCGACATAGCGCACACCACCGCCGAGCCGCAGGCCATCCAGAGCACCGCTGTCGAATTTGTAGTCGGCCCACACCGATGCCATATGACGCGGAGCCTGGGTCGGCGAATTCCCCTTGTTCTCGATCACGTTGTCCGCAGTACTCAACGTGCTGACCATCGACTTTGAATACTCGATGTCAGTGAAGGTATAGCTGCCCAGCAACTTGAGATTGTCAGTCAGCTGCATATGCGCCTCCAACTCCAGGCCCTGGGAGCGCACAGCACCTACCGCGCGATAGAAGTTTTCCTGCGGCAGCTTGGTCGCCAGGTTTTCCTGATCGATACGGAACAGCGAAGCGGTGAACAGGTTGTCAGTACCCGGCGGCTGATATTTCAAGCCAACCTCCCACTGGGTGCCGTCGGTAGGTGCCAGGGGATTGCCGGCACTGTCCGAATAGGAGTTCGGGTTGAAGGATTCGGAATAGCTGACGTAGGGCGCAAGACCGTTTTCAAACAGATAAAGCGCTCCTGCACGCCCGGTCAGCTTGGTACGGTTATCACTGATCTCCGTGCCCACCGGCCGTCCCGCTTCAGCAATGCGGTTTTCATCAGAGGTCTCAACCCAATCCTGACGCAGCCCGAGGGAGAACCGCCACTTGTCCATCTCAATCAGGTCCTGCAGGTAAACGCCGGTCTGCTCGAGCCGACGCAGATAACTGGTTGGACTGTAATAACTGATCTCGGAATTGCCATACGCCGGATTGAACGCATTGATCGGCGCAAGAGAGCCGCTGCTCCAGTCCACAACGGTTTTGCGCCGCTGATAGTCCGCCCCCATCAACACCGTGTGCTTGGTTGCGCCGGTAAAAAACTCAGCCTGCAGCATATTGTCGATAATGAACGCATGCAGCTTCTCGTCACCGCCTGAGTAGTAGCGATTCAGCTCATTACTGGTGGGCGTGGTCCAGCCATAGGCATACACCTGGTCCAGCCGGACCTTCGAATCCAGATACCGAAAGTTCTGCCGCGCCGTGAAAACATCATTGAAGCGATGCTCAAACTGATAGCCGAACGACTGCTGATCACGTTTGTACCCATCAATGTCCGGCTCACCCTCAAAGAAGTGATTGGAAATTCGCTGGCCATTGCGCTGATGCAGCACGCCGTCCGCCGGCATGCCACCGTGGTAGCCACCGTCGGGATCATGCTGTAGATAAGCCTGGAGTGTGAGGGACGTGTCATCGGTAAAGTCGATGCTCAAGGTGGGCGCCAGTGCGTAGCGTTTTTCCTTGGCATGGTCGAACTGTGTGTCGGACTTGTCCGCAAGCCCGGTCAGTCGGTAAGCAATACGCTTGTCGTCATCCACCGGGCCGCTGAAGTCGAAACCCATGCCTCGCTGCCCTTGGGAACCCACGGTGGCCTGCACTTGATGGTATGGCTCAAACAATGGCTTCTTGCTGGTCAACGCCACCAGCCCGCCCGGCGAGCTGCGCCCGTACAGCACCGATGACGGGCCTTTGAGAATATCCACCCGCTCGAGGAAGTACGGGTCCACCTGCATGGTGCTGTAAGTCCCGCTGTCCCCCATGGATTTCAAACCGTCGAGATAGATGTTATCCACCGAACCGTCGTTGAAACCACGCATCGCCACGTAGTCGTAACGGTGAGTGGCGCCATACGGGTTGGTCAGCACGCCAGGGGTGTAACGCATGGCCTGGGCAACGGTTTGCGAGCCTTGGTCATCCATCTGCTCGCGGGTCACCACCGAAACCGTCTGGGACGTTTCCACCAGCGCGGTACTGGTCTTGGTGGCGATCTGGCTGTGAGTCGCGTTGTAGCCGTCCATGCTGCCCAAGGCATTACCCAGGGCGAAGCCTCTGATGTCGGTGGTCGGCAAGGTCAGCGCCTCGCTCTCGGGCTGTGCCTGCAACACGAAACTCACGTCGTCCTGAGCCTGCGCCTGTAAGCCTGACCCGCTGAGCAACTGGCTCAAACCTTGTTCGGCAGAGTACTCCCCATGCAGCCCGACAGACTGGCGGCCCTGAGTCTGCGCAGGCGTGCTGGAAAGTGTGATGCCTGCCTGACGGGCAAACTGATTGAGCGCATCGCTCAGCGGGCCTGCGGGGATGTCATAGCGCTGGCTGATACGCTCGACGCCGCTATCAGCCGCGGCGCCGGCCACGGGCAGCAAGCCGATGCCCATTGTGGTCGACAGCAACGCTGCACGTACGGCTTTGCTGAGCAAAGGGTAGGAAGAGGGTGAGTTACTGAAAAAGCGCACAGTCATTATCGAGATCCGTAGAGGTCGCTGAAGGCAGATTGAATTGCTTACTGTCTAAGCCGGACTCACGGAAAAAAGCCGCCAAAAATAAATCAGGTGCGACAAAAATAATCAGGCCTGACGCTCCAGGCTCACCCACCAGCGGGTGCGATAGCGCAGGCGCACAGGCAGCGTCTGCGGAAGGATCGCCAACAGCTTCTCAGTGTCTTCCAGGCGAAAAACACCCGACAAGCGCAAGTCTGCGATATCACTTGAACAGCCCAGATAACCCTGGCGATAACGCCCCACCTCCGCCAGGAAGTCGGCAAGACGCATGTTGCGGGTGACGATTAATCCGTCGGCCCAGGCCCCAGTAACCATATCCGAAGGCGGCGCGAGAACGACCCCGTTCTGACGCACAACGTAGCTTTCTCCTGCATGCACTTGAGTAAACAGCCCGTCGGCGGTATGCGGTGAGTGAATCGCGACGTTGCCTGAGGCCACGCTCAAGCGTGTGCAATCACCGTCCTGGCGCACCACAAACCGCCCGTCGATGCCTTCGAACAGGCCATGGCGAGTGCGAACCAGCAACGGTGCGGTTGCAACGGCGCCGCAGGTCACCAGGATTTCCCCGCGTAGCAACGTGATCAAGCGTTGCTGCGGTTTGAAGTCCAGGTCCACCGCGCTGTCGGTATTGAGCTGCAGGCGTGTGCCATCCGGCAGTTGCACGCTGCGACGCTCGCCGGTGGTGGTCGCCAGGTCCGAGGTCCAACGCTGCCAGCCGGTGAGGTCTCGACTTGCCCAGGCCGCCGAGCCCATCAACAGCACACCGGACAACACCTTCAACGCTTGCCGGCGGCCAAGGCGCTGGGCACTGTTCTCCAGCGCCACATGGGCTCCGGGGATCGCCGCCAATTGGCTGCTCAATTCATGCTGCAGCGCCTGCACGCGTTGCCAGGCCAGCTCGTGTTCATGATGAGCCTCACGCCAGTGCTCGCACTGCGCCTTCAGCCGGACATTGGCGCGATTGTTACGCAAGCGCAGCATCCAGCTGATGGCCTGCTTGACCACCTGCGGGTCGGGCCCGGAGCGCGCTGCGTTATCCATCGAGGTCATGCCTCATACCGCAGCACATAACAGTGATACAGCGCCTCGGCGACATACCGCTCTACCGAGCGCAACGACACGCCCATCTGCTGCGCAATCTGCTTGTATGTCAGCCCGTCGCACTGAGCCAGTAGAAACGCCTTGCGCACCTTGGGCTTGAGTCCGTCCAGAAGCCGGGCGATGGACTCCAGCAATTCCAGAATCAGCGCACGCTCTTCAGCACTCGGAGCCAAGGCTTCGGGCAAGTGCGCGATGGACTCCAGATAGGCGCGCTCGATTTCTTCGCGACGCCAATGATCGATCACCAAGCCTCGGGCGATGGTACGCAGGAAGGCCCGAGGAGCCTTGAGTTCGAAGCGTTCGGTTTTTTGCAGCAAGCGCACGAACGTGTCCTGCGCCAGGTCCGCCGCATCTGCTGCATTACCCAGGCGGCTGCGTAGCCAGGTATTCAGCCAGCCATGATGGTTGCTGTAGAGCGTCTGTACTGCGTACTCGGAAGAGGGCATTCACGCGGCCTGGCAAAGCGTCACAAATGATAATTAGTCGCATTGTCGGCAACGCTGAAAAATTTTGCAACTCCTGCCACCAGAGGCCTACCGCTGGTCGGCTTCTGACGCAAAAAGCAGATGCTTCTCACAAATTCCTAAGATTTATCCTGACTTGGCCGACAGCCTGACGAGCCATGCGTGCACCGAAATAGAGCAGTCAAAGAGTCTGCCTATCCCGTTACATGGAATGTTGCATCCGGCACGCTCACCCCCTTTTGGCAAAAAGAAGTCAATGAAATGAATCTCAAGTTCAGTCATAAAATTCTGTTGGCCGCGTCAGGCGTAGTGGTTCTGGCCTTCGCGTTATTCACGTTCTACAACGACTACCTGCAGCGCAATACCATCCGGCAAAACCTGGAATCGTCTATTCAGCAGTCCGGTGAACTGACCGCCAGCAGTGTGCAGAACTGGCTCAGCGGCCGGGTACTGGTACTGGAAAGCCTGGCGCAAAACGTGGCCCACCAAGGCAGTGCTGCCGATCTTCCGGGGTTGGTCGACCAGTCGGCATTTACCTCCAACTTCCAGTTCACTTACGTCGGTTCAACCAACGGTGTGTTCACCCAACGGCCCGACGCCAAAATGCCCGATGGCTACGACCCGCGTCAGCGCCCTTGGTACAAACAAGCGGTGGCCGCCGACAAGACCATGCTCACGCCGCCCTATATGGCAGCGGTAGGTGGGCTGATCGTGACCATCGCGATGCCGGTGAAAAAGAATGGCGAACTGCTTGGCGTGGTTGGCGGTGACCTGAGCTTGCAAACCCTGGTGAAGATCATCAACTCGGTGGATTTCGGCGGCATCGGCCATGCGTTTCTGGTCAGCGGTGACGGCCAGGTGATCGTCAGCCCGGACCAGGACCAGGTGATGAAAAACCTCAAGGACATCTACCCGGGCACCAACGTACGCATCGAGAAGGTCAGCCAGGAGGTGGCCCTCAATGGCCAGGAACGGATTCTGTCCTTCACCCCCATCAGCGGGTTGCCGAATGCCGACTGGTACATCGGCCTGTCGATCGACAAAGACAAAGCCTACGCACCGCTGGGCAAGTTCCGCACCTCGGCATTGATCGCCATGTTTATTGCAGTCGCCGCCATCGCGGTGTTCCTGAGCCTGCTGATCCAGGTCTTGATGCGCCCGCTGACCACCATGGGCCGCGCCATGCAGGACATCGCTCAGGGTGAGGGTGACTTGACCCGCCGCCTGACAGTGGAAAGCAAGGACGAGTTCGGTGACTTGGGCAGTGCCTTCAACCAATTCGTCGAGCGTATTCACGCGTCAATTTCCGAAGTTTCCTCGGCCACCCGTCAGGTACATGACCTGTCCCAGCGCGTAATGGCCTCCTCCAACGCATCGATCGTCGGCTCCGACGAGCAAAGCGCCCGCACCAACAGCGTGGCCGCGGCAATCAACGAACTGGGGGCTGCCACTCAGGAAATCGCACGCAACGCCGCTGATGCTTCGCAACACGCCAGCGGTGCCAGCGAGCAGGCCGATGACGGACGCAAGGTGGTGGAGAAAACCATCCTGGCGATGTCGGAGCTTTCGCAAAAAATCAGCCTGTCGTGCACGCAGATTGAAACCCTGAACGCCAGCACCGACAACATCGGCCACATCCTGGATGTGATCAAAGGCATTTCCCAGCAAACCAACTTGCTGGCCCTCAACGCTGCGATTGAGGCTGCGCGCGCCGGTGAAGCGGGACGTGGGTTTGCCGTGGTAGCGGATGAAGTCCGCAACCTGGCGCACCGCACCCAGGAGTCGGCAGAAGAGATCCACAAAATGATCACCTCGCTGCAGATCGGCTCGCGTGAGGCCGTGACCACGATGAACGCCAGCCAGACCTCCAGCGAAGAAAGCGTCGAGGTCGCCAACCAGGCCGGTGAACGCCTGGTCAGCGTGACTCAGCGGATCGTCGAGATCGACGGCATGAACCAGTCGGTAGCGGCCGCCACCGAGGAACAGACTGCCGTGGTGGAAACCCTCAACGTCGACATCAACCAGATCAACCTGCTGAACCAGCAAGGCGTGGCCAACCTCAACGAAACCTTGAAGGATTGCGACGCGCTGTCTCAACAAGCCAACCGGCTGAAGCAGTTGGTCGACAGTTTCAAAATCTGATGATTAACCTGTAGGAGCGAGCTTGCTCGCGAAGAACGTCAACGATAACGCAGCGCTATCAGATAGCCCGTGTTGCCTATTCGTTTTTCGCGAGCAAGCTCGCTCCTACAGTTTTAGCCAAGCATCGCTCGCACATTCTCCAGCGCGCTGTCAGCGAAGGCCTGCACGAACGGCTCAAACTCTTTCACACTCTGTTCAACCGGTTCGGCGATGATCGTCCAGGTCACCCGTGAGCAGCCTTCTCCCAATGCTTCAACATCCATGGCTGCCCACAGGCGTGCCATGCCCAAGGTGTTGTAAATCGTTGTCCAGGTCATGTGCATGGCCTGCTCGTCCCGGCTGTTGAGTTGTTCCACCACCAGATTTCCATCGTGGAAGCACTTCTTGCGCAGCGATCCCGTGCCCGCTCCGGTCATTTCGATGTGCGACAAAGCGGGGATAAATTTATCAAATCCAGAAAAATCACCGACTACCGCCCAGGCACGGGCGGCATCGCAGGCAACCATCACTGAAGACACCACAGGCTTGCCGCAAGGGTTGCGAATCAACGTATCGGGTTTCATAGGGTTTCCTTCAATTGAGAGCCTGGTCGCAGGAAACCGATGCTCTTGAGGTACTCGCAGCCCATGCGTAACAGCGCCGGATTTTTTTCGGGGTAGTGCGTGCCCATCTGCTCGACGCCATGTTGTGCGTTGTCATGCCGGATCATTGAGGTATCGCCGATGTCCTCGCCTACGCCATTCAGGTAGAAACCCAGTACGCCGAACAATGCATTGCGGCTATCCACCGTGTGCAGGTGACGTTGCCAGTGGGCGACGCTCACCAGTTCGAATGCATGGCCTGCCTGGCGAAAGGCGTCGACGTAGGATTCCCAGCTCAAGGGTTGCGGGTTGTGCAGGTTGAACACGGTTCCTCCATCACGAAAGCGGCCGCTGTGGAACGCAACAAACCGGGCAAGAAAGTCCACGGGCATCAAGTCAAAGTTCAGCTTGAGGCTGGGCACCAGGCCCAGTTGGAGTGAGCCTTTGAGCATCAACATCAGGCGATTTTTCTGTGGTTCGCAGACACCGCTGCGGCTGTTGAAACTGATGTTTCCTGGGCGATGGATATTGACCCAGGCACCCTGCTCGGCGGCGCGCCCCAGCAAGCGTTCCGCGACCCATTTGGACAGGTTGTAGCCATTCTGGATGTAAAGCGGCGGGGTGGCGGCGTGGGTCTCAAGTACCTGGCCTTGGGCGTCGATGCTGCTGGCCGCCGAGAGCGTCGAGATAAAGTTGAAGACCTTCTTGCAGCGGGTTTCACACAGGCGCAGGCATTCCAGCACCGGTTCGACGTTGTCCTTGGCCAGCGTGGCGTAATCCATCACATGATTGACGTGGGCGGCGTTGTGCACCAGCACGCCGAACGCCCCGGTGAGGTAGTCATATGCCTGGCTGGACAAGCCAAGGCGCGGCTGACTGATGTCGGCGGCATACACCCGCACTCGGCTCAGGTCCAGGTGTTCCAGGCGGTACTCACGCAGCGCCTCGGCGAACCGTGCGGTCGCCGAATGTCCGGGGTGCTCGCGCACCAGGCACGCCACTTCAAGTGCGCCGTCGGCCAGCAGCGCCTCGACGATATGCACCCCGAGAAAACTGTTGGCCCCGGTCACGATCACCCTGCGGCGTTCTCCTGCCTGGTCCGCCGGCAATGTCTGCACGTCCAGCTCACGTAGCGTATCCCGGGTTGCCTGGCCGGTCGGTGCATCGGGTGGTGCATCGTCACCCATCAGCGTCGCGAGGGTGCGGACCGTGGGGGTCTCAAAAAAACGGCTGAGGGAGAGGCTGCGCCCGAACTGCTCGCGAATGCGCAGCAGCATCGTCGACAGGAGGATGGAATGGCCACCGAGATTGAAGAAGCTTTCATCCGTCGACAACTCTGTGGCCGGCACGCCCAGCAACTCGCTCCACAGGTTGAGCAACTGCACTTGCATCGGCGTGTGCGGTTCGCCGGGAGTGGTGGCCGGCAGCGGTTGAATCGGTAGCGCAAGCAATGCCTGGCGGTCGACCTTTCCGTTGGGCGTGCACGGCATGCTCGCAAGCTCCGTGCACAGCGTGGGTTGCAGATAGTCCGGCAGTGTTTGCCGGGCATGCTGCTTCAGTGCAGTCAGGGCGTCTGGTGTTTCGGGCTGGGCAACAAAGGCCAGGATTCGCCGATGATGATCAATCACGACTGCCACTTGGCGAAACAGCTGACTGCCACGCAGGCAATGTTCGACCTCTTGCGGCTCGACCCGCAAGCCACGGATCTTCACTTGCTGATCCCGCCGCCCGCCCAGTTCAATCCCGCTTTGCGTCCACTTCGCCAGGTCGCCGCTGCGATAGGCCCGCAAGGCCTGACCGTCGGGCAACGCCAGGTGCACGAAATGCTCGGCGGTCTGCCGAGGCTGGTTGAGGTAACCCAGGCTGACGCCAGGGCCGACGATGTAAAGCTCGCCCATCACCTGTTCGTCCACCGGTTGTAGCTGCTCGTCGAGTATCAGTACCTGGCTGTTGGCGATGGGGGTGCCGAGGTTGCGGTTACTGTCGCCTGGCAGCAACGTGCGGTGGGTCGCCAGCACGGTGGCTTCGGTGGGGCCATAGAAGTTGTGCAGGCGACACTGCCCCGCCAGTTGCTCGATGACATAGGGTTCGCATAGATCACCGCCGGTGATCACATGGGCCAGGCCAAGGGGTTGATCCAGCGGCAGGATGCTCAACAACGCGGGAGGCAGGAAGGCGTGAGTGATGCGCTGTTGGCGGATCAGCTCCACCAGTTGCTGCGGGTCGCGGCGCTGGTCTTCACTGGGCACGATCAACTCGGCGCCCGCGATCAGGCTCGGGAAGATATCAATCAGCGAAGAGTCAAAACTCAAGGGTGAGAACTGCAAGACGCGGCTGTGTTCGTTCAGTTGTACCTGGCCGCCGAACCAGCTGGTGAAGTGGGCCAGGTTGTACTGACTGAGCAGCACGCCTTTGGGCTGGCCAGTGGTGCCCGAGGTATGGAGCACCATGCAGGGGGCGTCCATAGGCGGGCGCTGGCGCAATAACGGTGGGTTGTCGTGGGTGTCGAGGGTACTGACATCCACTGCAGAAAAACCGTCCCTCAGTGGATGCTTGCCATCATCCAACAGAACCGAGACGTTGGCGTTTTCCAGCATGGCTTGCTGGCGTTGCAGGGGATGGCCCGGCTCCAGCGGCAGGTACACCGCGCCACAAGCCAGCACCGCGAGGATGCTGGCGTACAGATCAAGACACTTGCCCAGGCAGACGCCGATCACCGGCGGCGTGTCGCAGGCCCCAAGCAGAGGCACTAAGTGCTGTCGGATCGCCAGACTCTTGCGATGCAACTGTCGATAACTCAGCACGCTGCCAGCGATGTTCAGCGCCGGCCGGTCGGCGAAGGTTTGAAGACTGCTTTCCAGTCGTTCGATCATTGGCACCTGGGCTTGCTGCCACAACACCGCATCGGCGGTCTGGTTAAAGCGATGCAGGTACGCCAGCGATGCAAGCGCTTGCAGGCTGTGTTCCGGATCATCGGAGGCGACCGTCGTCTGCGAGAAATAGCCCGGGTCCCGGGAGAACCCGCTCACCTGCTGGGCCACCCATTCCACCAAGTCGCTTACTGCCTGTTGACGCAACCGTTGACCATTCCCACAGGCTTCGCCGGCAACGTCCAGAGTCGCCTGAAGTCGCCGTGAGCGGGCGTAACACCTGAACTGCAGGGCTGGCAGCCCGCAGTCTGTCAACGCTCCCCTACTCAGGCGCAGGCTCATCAATGCCGTGCAGGCCAGGCCTGGCGGCACCGCCTCGCTACCGTCATCAATCAGCAGATCGACGTGGGTCACGTCCTGTGCTCGCACCAACCCATGACCGTATTGAGCCAGCGTCTTACTGATTTCACTCAACGCTGCACTGGAGCCCGTCAGCCCAATCTTCAGGCGCCTCATGGGTGCCCTCCTGGCGCCGGAAGCAAGGCATCCAACGCCCGAACCACGCTCGGCGTCTGCAGCAGGCCGCTGTGATTCAGAAACCCCATGATATTGCCGATCAGTGGGTGCTGGCGGGTAATGGGAAAGCCCATCGCCTGCACTTCAGCGCATAGCGCAGCGCGCGTGCCGTCACTGACATCCAGGTGCTCGATCAATTGCAGGTCGAAGTTTTTTTGCAGGTCGTGGGTCAAGTAATGCTGGAGAAATACCGGCAGGATCCGGGCGATGCAGTCGCGGTCCGAGGCGTTTGCAGACTGCCAATAAATACGCACCAGACGCGTCCAGAAAACCGCATGACGGCCCTCGTCAAACAAGTGGTCGGCCATCAAACCACGGATGGACTGCTTGACGCTGTCGTCCTTGGAAAACGCCGCCACGTCATGGGTCACGGTATTTTCGGCGATGGCCACGGCGATCAGTTCCACGGCATCGCGCAGGTGTTCGGGGGCCAGCGCCAGCGCGGCAGGCAAGGCGTGGCTCAGCTCGATTTGCCCGGGCAGTTCAAGGGGCGGTATGCCAGTCATCTCGACGGTCTGCTGCATGAAATCGAGGGCGACGAGGGCGTGGTAGTCCTCATCCACCACGACGGTCATTGCGTCGTAGCGGCAGGCGAGCGGGAAGGGCACTGAAAAGCGATTCTTGGCAATGCTGCGTGCGGTCTTGTCGACGATCTCGGTTTCAAAGATCACCACATCGTTGATGAACTTGTAGAACGTCTGCAACAAGACAAAATCCCGGTGCTGTGGGCATTGATCGACAAAGGTCGCGCTCAGCACCAAGGGTTGTCGGCTCATGGGATAAATCAACTTTTGATCATTTTCCAGCAGGCGGCGCGGGCGCGTGCGGATAGTCGCGCGGCGCTCCCAGTCATCGGCAAATGAGCGGTAGTCGGCGGGGTTCATACGCTCACCTCCGACAGGCGCAGGTGCAACCCGTCCCATAAGGCCAGGCGGCTGTCCACGGCGCCGAGGGCGGCACTGTTGGCTTGTTGCTCGCGAGTCGGGTCGGCGAGTGTGAGGCGTTGCAGCAATTGCGTTGCCGCCGGGCCATGCTCTTCGGCGTCGATCTCCATATGGCGCTTGAGGTAGTAGCAGAACGTCGGTGCCTGGCGGTGAGCTATCGCACAGCTTTCCAGGAGGCGGTTGAACATCATCGGGATAACGCTCTCGCGGCCGTGCAGAAAAGCTGCCGCCACACAGTGAGTCGGCGCGTTCAGGGCAACCTGCAGCGTGTCTCTGACGAACCGAGCCACGGCAGGGTGGATATAGACTTTTTGCAGGGCCGTTTCTGCATCGCAGCCGTCACGTTGCAGGCTGACGAACCGTTCGATGGTCGCCGTATTCGCGCCGACTTCACGCATGGCCTCCAGGTACAGCTCGAAGTGGCTGCCGTGTCCGTGGCCGGGGTACACGTCCGACTCTTCGCCCAATACGATTTCATTGATCAGGCGAGCCGCTTGTGGGTCCGTTGGCGGTAACCAGGGCAGGCGCATGCCGGTCAGGTCATGTTGCAGGCGCTTGGTCAGTGTCATGAAGTCCCAAACAGCGAATACGTGGTTCTCCATAAAGTATTGTAACTTTTGGAGCGTATTGATTTGTGTGAACAGTGGGTGGTTGTGCAACTGCTGCTTTTTTTGTTTAAGCAGGTGTGAGTGCTGGAGCATGGTTGATGCCTATAAGTCGTTGTCTCTTCCCTGATAAAAGCGTTTTGCTTTAGCGACAAATAAGTATTGGTTTTCACGCGCGCGCGGATGCCTTGATCGCGGACAGCCATACGTGAGGCTGGCGCCGTTATTCAACACGCCGCACGCTGTGACAAAACACAAGGCTTTATTTAAAGGAACGCCACTCACAGTGACGCCCGAGCATGGGTTCACGCTATTGGTTTGGAAGATTTGGAGTATGGATAATTAAAAACAGTAATCTGATTGGGTATTCAGTGGTTTTTAGTTTTATAAATGGTTGCAGATAAATATGTTGCTGTAGTTAGTGCGCTCTATGGAGTGTGGGAAGTTTCCTTGAATGTTAAATAATAAGCTGGAGTAGTTGTTTGTTTTGAACTGTATGTTTCGGCGGGGCAGCACTTCGTTGCTGTGATGCACTGAGCCCCCTGACCTAGGCGGCCTCGCAGCGCTGTGTGGTCGAAGGGGGAGGTTCAGTTCCCTGGAGCATTCACAGCGATGTTTTATCGTCGCTCTGTTCAAGGCTCCTGAGGTAACCCGTAATCACCTCCATGCCGCGGGTGAGGTGGTTACGCAAAGTCAGGATGCTTTCCTCGATTTTCTTTTTCGCCACCAGGTCCAGCAGTTCCCGGTGGTCTTCCTGGGACGTTTTGCCCAGGCCCATGGCTTCGAGGTTGAAGCGCAGGAAACGCTCCTCTTCGTTCAAGCCGTGTTCCACCAACTTGAGCAACCGCTGATTGCCCGCCTTGCCATACAGCGCCATGTGGAACAGACGGTTGAGGCGGCCGATTTCGGTGTAGTCGCTTTCCCGTTCCAGTGCGTCGATGAAGGCGCCAGCCTGGGCAATGTCATCGGCAGTGAGCAGAGGAATCGACAAGCGCAGTGCTTCGGATTCCAGGAGTATGCGCAGCGCATAGGTTTCTGCCGAATGGTCTTCAATCAGTGGCGCCACCACTGCGCCTTTGTGGGTGACCACATGCAGCAGTGACTGGGCTTCCAGTTGACGCAATGCCTCACGCACCGGCATCCGGCTGACCCCGAACAAGCTGGCCAGCTCCTGTTGGCGCATGGCGGTGCCGCAGGGCAAGCGACCATCCAGGATGGCGTTGCGCAATGTTTCTTCAATCACGGAGCGAGCAAGATGGGCGGGGATAGGCCCGCTGATCTGGATGCTGCTCAAAGGGTTCGGCTTCTGCGTCACGACTACGCTATCCTCCTTTTCAGGGTGAGGTGGCTAATTGGATCCAATGCACACTAGAGTTTGTCCACAAGCTTGTCAAACAGGCAAGGTTTCGGCTTGTAAGTGACTCAACAATGCGGTCTTTTGACCCACATTTCTGACTTGCCGTGTCTTACGGCGGCTATGGAAAAATGGGTACTGTTGCGGTGATTGCACCGTGCCATTGTTTTTTACCATTCGAACCTTCACCATCCAACGCTACTCCGTCTTCTTCCACGGATTGAACGCTTTGGCGGTACGTTTTATTCCCCCTTGGGTCCTGCGCTGGCTTTTTTCGGTGCTGCTACTGGCTGGCTTATTGCCCGGCGGGTTGCATGCCGATTGGGATTTCTCCCAGATCAGCCGCAAAGCGACCGCACTATACGGCCCGTTGGGAGAAGGGCAGCAGCGCATTGATGCCTGGCAACGGTTGTTGGCGACGCAGAAACAAGTCAGCGAGCTGGAGCAGCTTAAGGTAGTCAACCTGTTCTTCAACAAGCAAATGCACTATGTGGAAGACATCGACCTGTGGCACCAAGTGGACTATTGGGAAACCCCTATCGAAGGCCTGTGGAAGGGCGCCGGGGATTGCGAAGACTATGCAATCGCCAAGTATTTCAGCTTGCGTCACCTGGGCGTCGCCAGCGACAAATTGCGCATTACCTACGTCAAGGCGTTGCGTCAGAATCGCGCCCACATGGTCTTGACCTATTATTCGACGCCGGACGCGATGCCGCTGGTGCTCGACAGCCTGACCGATGAAATCCAGCCGGCAAGCCAGCGTACCGACTTGCTGCCTGTCTATTCCTTCAATGCTGAAGGCTTATGGTTGCCGGGCGCCAAGGGCGACAAAAAAGTCGGTGATACCAAACGCTTGTCACGCTGGCAGGATGTGTTGAAAAAAATGCGTGCGGAAGGCTTTCCAGCCGAGCCTGCCAACTAGGAGTACCTGTACAGATGTCTCTGTTCAAACAGCTTTTGATCGCTATCTGTCTGTTTTTGGTGGTCGCCTTCAGCGGCAGCTTCATGGTGAGCCTGGAAAGTTCGCGCACCCAATATGTCAACCAGTTGCGTTCCCACGCGCAGGACGCCGCCACCGCGTTGGCGCTGTCACTGACCCCTAATATTGATGACCCGGCGATGGTGGAGTTGCTGGTCAGCTCAATCTTCGACAGTGGTTACTACGCCAGCATCCGCGTGGTGGACCTGAAAAATGATCAGGTTATTGTCGAGCGCAACGGTACCCCCGACAGCGATGGCGTGCCCAAATGGTTCGTCAACCTGATCGGCCTGGAGCCGGCGGGCGGCGACGCCTTGGTTAACCGTGGCTGGGAGCAGGCGGCACGGGTAGAGGTGGTCAGCCACCCGATGTTCGCCCTGGCCAAGCTCTGGCGAAGCGCGCTTGGCAGCCTTGGCTGGCTGTTGCTGTGTGGCGCTGTCAGCGCCGTGCTGGGAGCCCTGTTGCTGCGCCGACAATTGAAGCCCTTGGACTACATGGTCAAACAGTCCCATGCGATTGCCCGTCGGGAATTCTTGAGCTTGCCCGAGCTGCCGCGCACCCCGGAGCTACGCCGTGTGGTGCAGGCGATGAACCAGATGGTGGAGAAACTCAAGGCGCTGTTTCAGGAGCAGGCCGAGCGCAGTGAAAGGCTGCGGGTCGAGTCATACCAGGACAACCTCACCGGCCTGGCTAACCGGCGTTATTTCGAGATGCAACTTAACGCCCGGGTGAGTAATCCGGAGGAGACCAACTCCGGTTATTTGCTGCTCCTGCGGGTCAAGGACCTGGCCGGACTCAACCAGCGCCTGGGCGGCCAGCGCACCGACCAATTGCTGCAGGCGGTGGGCGAGCAACTGTTGCGTCAGTGCGAGCCGTACCCGGAAACCCACAACCTGGTCACCCGGATCCGCGGCGGCGAGTTTGCCGTGCTGGCGCCGGGGCTGGTACGCGAAGAGGCCTTGCAGCTGGCGCAAAACCTGGAAAGCGTCCTGCTTAGCCTGCAAGCCACGGGTGCCAGCGATGTCACGCCGGTCGCTTACATCGGCCTGGCACCGTTCAACCATGGCGACGCACCGCAAGCCGTGCTGACACTGGCCGACCAGGCCTTGGCCCAGGCGGAGACCCAAGGCGACACCAGTTGGGTCTGCCTGGACCATAGCGCGCCCGCCAGCGTTGGCGATGACCATCACGCCTGGCATACCTTGCTCGACCAGGCGTTGACCGAGCGACATTTTCAACTGTATTTCCAGCCGGTGGTTGCCAGCCACGACCCGCAGGTGGTGCTGCACTACAAGGTGTTGTCACGCCTGCAGGACGACCAGGGGCAGACGATTGCGGCAGGGCGTTTCCTGCCATGGCTTGAACGGTTCGGCTGGTCGGCGCGTCTTGACCGCATGATGCTGGAGCTGGTGTTCAAGCAGATGGCCGGCCACACCGAATCCCTTGCGCTGAACCTGTCGGCCGCGACCTTGGCCGACCCTCAAGCCCTGAATCGAGTGTTCGAGTTGTTGCGTCAACACTCCAATCTCGGCCCACGGTTGACCCTGGAAATCGGCGAAGAGCAATTGCCGGAACAAGCGGCGCTTGAGCAACTGACCCATCGCCTGCGCGAGCTCAATTTCTCCTTGAGCCTGCAGCGCTTCGGCGGGCGCTTCAGCATGATCGGCAACCTGGCGCGCCTGGGCCTGGCCTACCTGAAGATCGACGGCAGCTACATTCGCGACATCGACCAAGAGAGCGACAAACGCCTGTTTATCGAAGCGATCCAGCGCGCCGCCCACAGCATTGACCTGCCACTGATCGCTGAGCGTGTTGAGACTGAGGGTGAGCTGGCGGTGATCTGCGAGATGGGCGTTTTCGGCGTGCAGGGGCAGTTGTTTGGCGAGCCGGCGCCCTGGAAGTAATGCGGGTAGCCGCTGCTGAGGCAGCGGCTACCGTCTGGGGCCTCAGATCAACCCGGTTTCTTCGTCGTTGATCAAGCTGTTCAGCCCGCCGAGTGCTTCCCGCGCCTGGTTGCGATCCAACAGTTTGGCTTGGGCCGCCGGCGGCAGGTCGGTGACGCGAATCACCCCCTTGCTGGTCAACACCTGAATCAAGTCATCCAGAACCCGAATCATCTCCAGGTCGCTTTGCTTGAGCTGATTCAGGCTGGTTTCCACGAGCGTATTGGCATACCACGCTTCAATCTCATGGTGATCGGCCGGTAGCGTCTCCGTTGACTCGTCGAAGGCGGCGGCCTCTACGCGAATCAGCCCGCCGTGTGCATCACGTTGCACATAAAACATAACAATCCCTCAGCAATGAAGCCCGCAGCCACCAACACAGGCTAACGGAATGGGTGCGAGTATGCGGTGCAATCGTCCCACAGAGCCAGTGACGAGCCGCTAATGTACATCGGCCGCCCGGTTGGGCGGCCGATGAACGCAGGCTTAGGCGGTGTGATCGATCTTGATGGTCGGGTCGGCACCGCTGATCAGCGAGTTGATGCTGGTGTGAGACCAGTCGTTGCCTTCCAGCTTGATGGTGACATCCGCGTTCGCCAGACCGCCGGCCTTGTTCAGATTGCCTTCGGTACTGACTTGCAGCGTCGAGACACCCTCCACCGTGGTGATCTTGAGGTAGTTGTCGATGGTGCTGTCGCTCTCACCTTTCAACAGATCCCGCAGGTCAATCCGGTCGCCGTCCGCGGCCTTGAAGTCCTTGATCACGTCGTTGCCCAGGTCGCCAGACTTCCACACGAACAAATCAGCGCCGGAACCACCAATCAGGATGTCGTTGCCCTGGCCGCCGACCAACGTGTCGTTGCCCGTGCCGCCCAGCAGGATGTCATTGCCCTTGCCACCGTCGAGGTAGTCGCTGCCGCCCTGGCCGAACAGGATGTCGTCGCCGTTGCCGCCCAGCAGCGTGTCGTTCCCGTCCTTGGCGCCGGACACATCAAAGTCGGCGTAGTGTTCGGTCACGTACTGATGCACGTTCGACGTGGTGACGGCCGTGACGGCCATCCCGGTTTTCTGTGCGACGAAGGCCTGCAGCGCGTTGTAGCCCTCGCCGGTAACCCCACCGAAGCTCACCAGGTCACCGAAGATGATGTCATTGCCGTCGCCACCGTTGATGGTGTCAGAGCCCGGCAAGGTCGCCTCGGTGTGACCCAGGATAGCGTTGGCCAAGTCCTTCGGATCGATGTTGCTCTGTGGCTTGCCGTCCGAGTCGTACGGTTTGAGGTCGTTGAGGCTGACCCCGCTGTTGATACCAATGGCTTCCACGCTGGACAAGCCGCTGAGCAATGCAAACCCGCTGCCGGAATTGCTGGTCGTCGCAGAGCTGGTGCTGCTACCGCTGCCGTCCAGGTACGAGACTTCATAGGTGCCGTCGCCTTGCGCATGCACGGTGCCGATGACGCCGCTGTCGTACCAGCTGCCGTTCCAGTTCTGCATCCACTTGTGAACCTGACCGGCGCTGTCGATCAGTTGCAGCCTGCTGCTGCCGACGGTGATCGAGAACGCGTTGCCCAACTGATAGTTGTTGGTGTTGATGTAGTCATCCAGACGGCCATCGGTGGTGGTGTAGTTGTAGAAGTCGGCGACCACCGGATTGGTCTGTTCGCCGTTCTGGAAGTACGTCGGCTGGCCATCAGTGATGAAGTAAGTCAGGTTGGTCGCGCCGGTGTTGCCGGTCGCCAGGCTGCTCTGGAAGAAGTTGGCGGTGGCCTTGAACACGTCTTCATAGTTGGTGCCGCCACCGGAGACCATCGAATCCAGCACGCCCTTGAGTATCGCCAGCGCGTTTGGATCGTTCAGGTTAATCGCCACCGATTTATTGACCTGGGTATCGAAGTCCGCCACGAAGATATTCACGGTGCCCGATGTGTTGGCGCCGAGGCTGTTTTTCAGTGAGCTGAACACCGAGGTCAGCGACGCCTTGGCCGCGTTGACCGAGTCGGTGCTCATGCTGCCGGAGCTGTCGACCATGAACGCGATGTTGTAGTTCTTGCCTTGCACCACGTTCAGGCCACCGATGTCCGCGACCACGATGTCATTGCCATCGGTGCCGGTGATGTTGTCGCTGCCCGACGTCGCGGTGATCGAGTTGTAGTTCGCCGGGTAAATAGTGACCGGCAACTGCGCGGTAGTAACGGCCGAGCCGCCCAGGCTTTCAGTCGAGGTCGAGGTCACCGTCAGGTTGAACTGGCCGCTGTAGTAGGTCGGTGGCTTGATGGTCAGGGTGCTCAAGTCCCAGCCCGTTACGTTCACTTCACCGGTGCTCGCGCCGGCGCTATAGGTATGCCCGGCACCATCGGTGAGTACCGAGCCTGCCGGGATCCCGCTGATCTTCACGCTCAGGCTTTCCGAGCCGTCAGTATCGGTCAGGCTGGTGGTGACCTTGGACAGGTGCACCGAGCCATTCTCCAGGCCTTCGTTGAGCTTGTAGCCGGTGTAGTAACCGTCGCCGTTGCTGCCATGCAGGTCGGACACGGTCACGCCGGCATTGATCAGGTCGCTGACGCCGGTGTAGAGCGGTATGCCGCTGGCGTTCAGGGGCTGGACCGCACCGTTGCCGATTTGCACGTTGACGTTATAGCTGCCAGGTCCGGACTGGTTGGCGTGGTAGATCTCGATGCTGTAATAGCCGCTGACGGTCGGGGTGATCGATCCGCTGAACTTGCCGCTGTTGGTGCCCCACAGCGCGCTCGCTACGTCTTTGCCGCCAACGTTGACCACCAGGCTGTCATCGCCGGTGCCGCTGAAGGTGTAGCTCTTCCCCGCTTCCATGTAGATCAGGCCGGAAGTCTTGGAGCCAGAGCCCCCCGCAACGTTCGCTTCAGACACGACAGTGGTCACGGTGCTGCTGGTGTTCGGCGTGCCGGCGTTATCAATCGCGTTTTTCAGGTCTGCTGGTGCAGCGCCGTTGCCGTTGGTGCCCAGGTTCGCAATGCTGTTCCAGCTTTGCTTGGTCAGGCCCACGGAATTCACGGCGTTATCTGCCACCGTCAGGTTCGGCGCATCCGCCACTGGGGTGATATCGACTTTCACCGTCGCGGCAGTGCCCAGATCCTTGCCATCGGTTGGCTGGAACTTGAACTGCGCATAGTCGGCCTGTTTATTGCCGATGCCGGTGCCGCCGTAACCATTGGTCCCGGACTCGTTGGCATTGGGCATAAAGCGCAATTGGCCGCCGTCGATCTGGGCCTTGGTAAAGGTCTGGCCGCTGGTCACGTTGGACCAGGTCACCCCGTCCGCTGCCAGGAACTGCAATTTACCGGCAACCGGCAACTCGGTGATTTTCACCCCGAGGCTCGCTTGTGGCGAGTCGACGTCAGTCACGCCGAAGTTCGACCAGGCCAGGGCCAGCGGCGTGTCCTCGGTACCCGTGACGGCGCTGCCGGTAGCGACCGGCGCGTCGTTGACGGCCACCACGTTGACGGTGGCAGTGGCAACGTTGGAGTAGTTACCGCCATCGGTCACCGTCACGGTAATGATCCGCGGTGTGGTGCTCGGGTCATGGCTGCTGTTGGAGAACGTGATGTTCTGGATCCGCGTCATGTAATCGGCCAGCGTCGCGCTGCCCGACAGCGTCAGGGTAATGGTGCCCGTCTGGTTGTTGGAGTTGATCGTGATGCCGTTGACGCTATTGCCCAGGTTCAGCACGTCGCCCGCTTGCGCGTTGGTCAGGGTGACGGTGGCGCCGGTCAGCATCGTGCTGTCCGGGTCGGTGATCTTGATGTCGGTGTCAGCAATCGACACACCTGGCCCGGTGGTGCCTTCGGTGAACGTCACCTTGTAATCCGCACCGGTGGCGCCGCTGGAATTGTTGGCGTCCAGGTCGATGACCGGCGGGGCGTCGTTGTCGATGATATTGGTGCTGATGCTGCCATTGGTGCCGCTGATCGCCAGCTTCTCGAAGTTGCCACCGGAAGTCTTGTCGATGGTAATCACCAGCGTTTCGGTAGGCTCGGTCAGCTTGTCGTCAAGGGTGTTCACGTTGAAGGTTGCACTGCTGGCGCCAGCCGGGATCTTCACGGTGTAGACGCCGTTGAAGTCCGAACCGTCGGTGGCCGTGCCGCTGTATTTCAGCGTGACGGTCACGTCAGTGGCCGCCGGGTTGCTCAGCGTGAGGGTGTAGTGGGCTGCCTGGCCCTCATTTACCGACGCATCACCGGTGATGCTGATGGTGGTGGTGTCGATCGAGTCGGTAATGGTGGTGACAGCCGGATGGCTGTTATCCGGAACCAGTTTCTCGAAGTTGCCGCCAGTGGCGGTGGCGATAGTCGTGCTGACGGTTGAGCCGTTGTTGTAGACGTCGTTGGGTGGCGTCTGGAAGACCACAGTGCCGGTGGTTTTGCCGGAATCGACAGTGATCACCTGGCCGTTGGACAGGGTCACGGTCACCGGGGCGTGAGCGACGTTGCTCAAGGTCGCGGTGTAGGTGATCTGGCCGCCTTCAGTGATCGCGGTGTTGGCTGTCGACAGCGTCACAGTGGTGGTGTCGATCGAGTCCGAAATGACGGTGGTCGGTGGATTGGTGTTATCCGGGACCAGTTTCTCGAAGTTGCCGCCAGTGGCTGTGGTGATAGTCGTGCTGACGGTGGAGCCGTTGTTGTAGACGTCGTTAGCCGGAGTCTGGAAGACCACGGTGCCGGTGGTTTTACCGGAATCGATAGTGATCACCTGGCCGTTGGACAAGGTCACGCTTACCGGGGCGTGAGCGACGTTGCTCAAGGTTGCGGTGTAAGTGATCTGGCCGCCTTCGGTGATCGCTGTATCGGTGGTGCTCAACTTAACGGTCGTGGTGTCGATCGAGTCGGTGATTGTGGTGACAGCTGGGTGGCTGTTATCCGGAACCAGTTTCTCGAAGTTACCGCCAGTGGCTGTGCTGATGGTGGTGCTGACCGTCGAACCGTTGTTGTAGACGTCGTTAGCCGGAGTTTGGAAGACCACAGTGCCGGTGGTTTTACCGGAATCGATAGTGATCACCTGGCCGTTGGACAAGGTCACGGTTACCGGGGCGTGAGCGACGTTGCTCAAGGTCGCGGTGTACGTGATCTGGCCACCTTCAGTGATCGCGGTGTTGGCTGTCGACAGGGTAACGGTGGTGGTGTCGATCGAATCCGAGATGACAGTGGTCGGCGGATTGGTGTTGTCCGGGACCAGTTTCTCGAAGTTGCCGCCAGTGGCTGTGGTGATAGTCGTGCTGACGGTGGAGCCGTTGTTGTAGACGTCGTTAGCCGGAGTCTGGAAGACCACGGTGCCGGTGGTTTTACCGGAATCAATGGTGATCACCTGACCGTTGGACAGGGTCACGGTTACCGGGGCGTGAGCGACGTTGCTCAGGGTCGCGGTGTAAGTGATCTGGCCGCCTTCAGTGATCGCGGTGTTGGCTGTCGACAGCGTCACGGTGGTGGTGTCGATCGAGTCCGAAATGACGGTGGTCGGTGGATTGGTGTTGTCCGGGACCAGTTTCTCGAAGTTGCCGCCAGTGGCTGTAGTGATAGTCGTGCTGACGGTGGAGCCGTTGTTGTAGACGTCGTTAGCCGGAGTTTGGAAGACCACGGTGCCGGTGGTTTTACCGGAATCAATGGTGATCACCTGACCGTTGGACAGGGTCACGGTTACCGGGGCGTGAGCGACGTTGCTCAAGGTCGCGGTGTAGGTGATCTGGCCGCCTTCGGTGATGGCGGTGTCAGTAGTGCTCAACTTAACGGTAGTGGTGTCGATCGAATCGGTGATGGTAGTAACAGCTGGGTGGCTGTTATCTGGAACCAACTTCTCGAAATTGCCGCCAGTAGCGGTGCTGATGGTCGTGCTAACCGTCGAACCGTTGTTGTAAACGTCATTGGCGGGTGTCTGGAAGACGACCGTGCCAGTGGTTTTACCAGCGTCGATGGTGATGACTTGGCCGTTGGACAGTGTCACGGTTACCGGCGCATGAGCTTCGTTGCTCAAGGTCGCGGTGTAGGTGATCTGACCGCCTTCGGTAATCGCGGTGTCGGTGGTCGACAGCGTCACCGTCGTGGTGTCGATCGAATCCGAAATGACGGTGGTCGGCGGATTAGTGTTATCCGGTACCAGCTTCTCGAAATTACCGCCAGTAGCGGTGGTGATCGTGGTGCTAACGGTCGAGCCGTTGTTGTAAACGTCGTTCACCTGGGTCTGGAAAACCACAGTACCTGTGGTTTTGCCTGCATCAATGGTGATGACCTGGCCGTTAGACAGGGTCACGGTCACTGGCGCATGCGCTTCATTAGAAAGCGTCGCGGTGTAAGTGATCTGACCGCCTTCGGTAATGGCGGTGTCAGTAGTGCTCAACTTAACGGTCGTGGTGTCGATCGAATCGGTAATGGTGGTGACGGCTGGATGGCCGTTATCCGGGACCAATTTTTCGAAGTTGCCACCAGTAGCGGTGCTGATGGTGGTGCTGACCGTCGAACCGTTGTTGTAGACGTCATTGGCGGGTGTTTGGAAGACCACCGTACCAGTGGTTTTACCGGCGTCGATGGTGATCACTTGGCCGTTGGACAGGGTCACGGTTACCGGGGCGTGAGCTTCGTTGCTCAAAGTCGCGGTGTAGGTGATCTGGCCACCTTCAGTGATTGCGGTGTCAGTGGTCGACAGCGTTACCGTGGTGGTATCGATCGAGTCCGAAATGACGGTAGTCGGCGGATTGGTGTTATCCGGGACCAACTTCTCAAAGTTACCGCCAGTAGCCGTCGTAATCGTGGTGCTAACGGTCGAACCGTTGTTGTAGACGTCATTGACCGGGGTCTGGAAAGCCACGGTACCTGTGGTTTTGCCAGCATCAATGGTGATCACCTGGCCGTTGGACAGAGTCACGGTCACCGGGGCGTGAGCTTCGTTGCTCAAGGTCGCGGTATAAGTGATCTGGCCGCCTTCAGTGATCGCCGTGTCGTTAGTCGACAAGGTCACGGTGGTGGTATCGATCGAGTCCGAAATGACGGTGGTCGGCGGATTGGTGTTATCCGGGACCAACTTCTCAAAGTTACCGCCAGTAGCTGTCGTAATCGTTGTGCTAACGGTGGAACCGTTGTTGTAGACGTCATTGACCGGGGTCTGGAAAACCACGGTACCCGTGGTTTTGCCAGCATCAATGGTGATCACCTGGCCGTTGGACAGAGTCACGGTCACCGGGGCGTGAGCTTCGTTGCTCAAGGTCGCGGTATAAGTGATCTGGCCGCCTTCAGTGATCGCCGTGTCGTTAGTCGACAAGGTCACGGTGGTGGTGTCGATCGAATCCGAAATGACGGTGGTCGGCGGATTAGTGTTATCCGGGACCAGCTTCTCGAAATTGCCGCCGGTAGCGGTGGTGATGGTCGTGCTGACGGTGGAACCGTTGTTGTAAACGTCGTTGACCGGCGTTTGGAAAACCACGGTACCCGTGGTTTTGCCCGCGTCGATGGTAATGACCTGGCCGTTAGACAGGATCACGGTGACCGGAGCGTGAGCTTCGTTGCTCAAGGTCGCGGTGTACGTGATCTGGCCGCCTTCGGTAATGGCGGTGTCATTGGTCGACAAGGTCACGGTCGTGGTGTCGATTGAATCGGTAATCGTGGTGGTCGGCGGATTGGTGTTATCCGGGACCAACTTCTCAAAGTTGCCGCCAGTGGCGGTGGTGATCGTGGTGCTAACGGTGGAACCGTTGTTGTAGACGTCGTTGGCTGGCGTTTGGAAAACCACGGTCCCCGTGGTTTTACCGGAATCGATGGTGATCACCTGGCCGTTGGACAGGGTCACGGTGACCGGAGCGTGAGCTTCGTTGCTCAAGGTCGCGGTGTACGTGATCTGGCCGCCTTCGGTAATGGCGGTGTCATTGGTCGACAGCGTCACCGTCGTAGTGTCGATCGAATCCGAAATGACGGTAGTCGGCGGATTAGTGTTATCCGGTACCAACTTCTCAAAGTTACCGCCAGTAGCCGTCGTAATGGTGGTGCTAACGGTGGAGCCGTTGTTGTAGACGTCATTGACCGGAGTCTGGAAAACCACAGTACCGGTGGTTTTGCCCGCGTCGATAGTGATCACCTGGCCGTTGGACAGAGTCACGGTTACCGGCGCGTGAGCCTCATTGCTCAAAGTCGCGGTGTAGGTGATCTGACCGCCTTCAGTGATTGCGGTGTCAGTGGTCGATAGCGTCACGGTGGTGGTGTCGATCGAATCCGAAATGACGGTGGTCGGCGGATTGGTGTTATCCGGGACCAACTTCTCAAAGTTACCGCCAGTAGCCGTCGTAATGGTGGTGCTAACGGTGGAACCGTTGTTGTAGACGTCATTGACTGGAGTTTGGAAAACCACGGTACCCGTGGTTTTGCCCGCGTCGATGGTAATGACCTGGCCGTTGGACAGAGTCACGGTTACCGGCGCATGCGCTTCATTCGAAAGCGTGGCGGTGTAGGTGATCTGTCCGCCTTCGGTAATGGCGGTATCGGTGGTCGACAGCGTCACGGTGGTGGTGTCGATCGAATCCGAAATGACGGTAGTCGGCGGATTGGTGTTATCCGGGACCAACTTCTCAAAGTTGCCACCGGTAGCGGTGGTGATCGTGGTGCTAACGGTGGAGCCGTTGTTGTAAACGTCGTTGACCGGCGTTTGGAAAACCACGGTACCGGTGGTTTTACCGGCATCAATGGTGATCACCTGACCGTTGGACAAGGTCACGGTCACCGGCGCATGCGCTTCATTAGAAAGCGTTGCGGTGTACGTGATCTGACCACCTTCAGTGATCCCGGTGTCGTTAGTCGACAAGGTCACGGTGGTGGTATCGATCGAGTCCGAAATGACGGAGGTCGGCGGATTGGTGTTGTCCGGGACCAGCTTCTCGAAGTTGCCGCCAGTGGCGGTGCTGATGGTCGTGCTAACCGTCGAACCGTTGTTGTAAACGTCGTTGACTGGTGTTTGGAAAACTACTGTCCCGGTAGTTTTACCGGCATCAATGGTGATCACCTGGCCGTTGGACAGAGTCACAGTCACCGGCGCGTGAGCCTCGTTGCTCAAGGTCGCGGTGTAGGTGATCTGACCGCCTTCGGTAATGGCGGTATCGGTGGTCGACAGCGTCACCGTCGTGGTGTCGATCGAATCCGAGATAACAGTGGTCGGCGGATTTGTATTGTCCGGAACCAGTTTCTCGAAGTTGCCACCAGTGGCCGTCGTAATGGTGGTGCTAACAGTGGAACCGTTGTTGTAGACGTCGTTGACTGGAGTTTGGAAAACCACGGTACCCGTGGTTTTGCCCGCGTCGATGGTAATGACCTGGCCGTTGGATAGAGTCACGGTCACCGGCGCATGCGCTTCATTCGAAAGCGTTGCGGTGTACGTGATCTGACCACCTTCAGTGATCGCGGTGTCATTAGTCGACAAGGTCACGGTGGTGGTGTCGATCGAATCCGAAATGACGGTAGTCGGCGGATTGGTGTTGTCCGGAACCAGTTTCTCGAAGTTGCCGCCAGTGGCGGTGGTGATCGTGGTGCTAACGGTGGAACCGTTGTTGTAGACATCATTAACCGGGGTCTGGAAAACCACAGTCCCCGTGGTTTTGCCCGAATCAATGGTGATGACCTGGCCGTTGGACAGAGTCACGGTCACTGGAGCATGAGCTTCGTTGCTCAAGGTCGCGGTGTAGGTTATCTGGCCGCCTTCGGTAATGGCAGTATCGGTGGTCGACAGCGTCACGGTGGTGGTGTCGATCGAGTCCGAGATAACAGTGGTCGGAGGATTAGTGTTATCCGGTACCAACTTCTCGAAATTACCGCCAGTAGCGGTGGTGATGGTCGTGCTGACGGTCGAGCCGTTGTTGTAGACGTCGTTGACCGGAGTCTGGAAAACCACAGTGCCAATGGTTTTACCGGCATCGATGGTGATCACCTGGCCGTTAGACAGAGTCACGGTCACTGGCGCATGAGCTTCGTTGCTCAAGGTCGCGGTGTAGGTGATCTGACCGCCTTCAGTGATTGCGGTGTCGGTGGTCGACAGCGTCACCGTCGTGGTATCGATCGAATCCGAAATAATAGTGGTTGGCGGATTTGTATTGTCCGGAACCAACTTCTCAAAGTTGCCGCCAGTAGCCGCTGTAATCGTGGTGCTGACGGTGGAGCCGTTGTTGTAGACGTCGTTGACTGGAGTCTGGAAAACCACGGTGCCCGTGGTTTTGCCCGCGTCGATGGTGATGACCTGGCCGTTGGACAGGGTCACGGT
>NZ_JAARNI010000017.1:0-60100 GCF_011765255.1 Pseudomonas sp. AN3A02 | reverse complement strand
AGTGAGCCGCTGTAAGAGCGGAACCAATACCAGCCATCACCCAAATAACGGATATGTACCCAGCCCCCCAAACCATAAAAACCCACCCGAAACATTGCGCTCACCTGAGCGAACCACAACATTGACCCTAGATACGCCGCAACATCAACGCCGCCACCGCACACGCGGCCAACGCCACACACGCCAGAAAGAACGCATCACTGTAGGCCATCAAAAACGCCTGATGGCGCACACTCTGGTCCAGCAGGTCCAACACCACCTGATGCTCCGGCAACTGCTCCTGCAGCGCCCCGCCCCCAGGCAAGCGCTGTTGCAGCACCGGGTCAAACAGCGTCACCGACTCACCGATCCGCGCCGAATGCACCCGCTCGCGCACCACCACCAATTGCGCCAGCAGCGCCGTACCGACCGCGCCCCCCAGGTTGCGCAGCATCGAGAACACCGCCGACGCCGACCCCGCCTGCGCCTTGGCCAGCCCATGCACGGCGAGCACCGACAACGCGACCATGATCAACGGCTGACCAATCCCGCGCACCACGATCGAGGGCACGATCACATTGCCGGCGCTGTCCGCCGACAGGTGCGCGCCCATCCAGCAGCCCAAGGCCATGATCGCAAACCCCGAGGCCACCAGCATTTTTGCACTGACCCACTTCATCAAGCGCGGCAGAAACGGCGCCATGATCAATTGCACCAGCCCATACGCAATCAAGCTCACGCCAATTTCGCTGGCGTTGTAGTGCTGCAATTGCGACAGGTAATTGGGCACCAGAAACACCAACCCGTAGGTGCTCGCGCCAAAGATAAACATCGCCACGCTGGCCACGCCAAAGTTGTAGTGCCCCAACAGCCGCAGGTTGATAAAGGCATGCTTGCCCCACAACTGACGGGCCACGAAGCCGATCAATCCCACCACCGCCAACAGCGTCATCCACACGATAAAGGGCGAGCCGAACCAGTCCTTGCGCCCGCCCTCCTCCAGCACGATCTGCAACGCGCCCAGGCCCAGCACCATGCAGCCGATGCCCAGCCAATCGCCCTGGCGCAACAGGCCGAGTTTCATCGGCTGGCGGTCGATGGACCAGGCCACCGCCGCCAGCAACGCAATCCCCGGGAACAGTTGCAGGTAGAAGATCCAGCGCCAGGAATACGCGTCGGTCAGCCAGCCACCAATCGACGGCCCGGCGGCCTGGGCCACACTGTTGGCCAGGCTGAACAAGGCCATGCCCAGCGGGATCTTGCTGGCCGGCAGCTCAGTGATGATCAGCTGGAATGACAAGGGAATCAGCACAGCCCCGGCCGCGCCCTGCACCACCCGGATCAGAATCATCACTTGCAGGTTGGGCGACAGCGAACACGCCACCGACGCCACCAGGAATATCCCCGAGCCCCACAGCATCACCCGGCGCAGGGAAAACACCTGCACCAGCCACGCGGTGAGGGGAATCATGATGATTTCCGCCACGAGGTAAGCAGTGGAAATCCACGAGCCTTCCTCAAAAGTCGCGCCCAGTGCGCCTTCGATTTCCGGCAGCGCGGCGCTGGTGACGTGCACGTTCATCCCGGCCATGAAGCAGCCGAACAGCCCGCCGATCACCGCTACCCAGGCGCGAAACGGCACACGCCCTTCAGCCTCCATGAACGTGCTCCTGGCTCACGGCGGGACGGGTGTTGACCGTGGCGATGACCGACATGCCCGGCAGAACCCGCGATTCGCCGGGCTCCAGGCGGATCTTCACCGGAAACCGCTGGACGATCTTGGTGAAGTTGCCGGTGGCGTTGTCCGGCGGCAACAGCGCGAACACGGCACCGGAGCCGGGGGCGATGCTTTCCACTTGGCCGTGCCAATGCGCACCGGCAAAACTGTCCACCGCGATCTCCACCGACTGCCCGGGCGCCATGTGCTGCAACTGGGTTTCCTTGTAGTTGGCAATCACATAGGCCTGTTCCACCGGCACCACCGCCAGCAGTGGCAGGCCGGGCATCACATACTGCTGGCGACGAACCTTGCGCTGGCCCACCACGCCGTCGAAAGGCGCGCGAATCTCGGTGTCCTTCAACGCATTACCGGCCAGGGCGAGATTGGCCTGGGCCTCGCCGATGCGCGCCTGATGCTCGACAATTTGCGCCTGCGCCTGTTGCCGGCGCGCCTGCAACACCTGCAACTGCGCTTGCTGGCGCGCGACCTGGGCGCTGGCTTGTACCAAGGCCGCCTGAGCCTTGGCCTGGCTGGCGCTGACGGTTTCCAGGTGCTGGGCGCTGGCCACCTGTTGGGCGACCAACTCGCGATATCGCTGGTAATCGAGCCTCGCGCGCCGGGCCTCGGCCTCGCCGCTGCTCAACGCAGCCTTTGCCTGGGCAATGCGTTGCTGCTGCTCGCCCATTTGCGCGTCGAGGGTTTGCAGCGAGGCCTGTTGCGCCGTCGCTGCCGCCTGCGCCTGTTGCAGTTGTGCCTGGGCGCTGTTCAGGCGCTCGGTGAAATCCCGGTCGTCGATACGCACCAGTACGTCGCCGGCCTTGACCGGCTGGTTGTCTTCCACCAGTACCTGGGCCACATACCCGGCGATCCGTGGGCTGATGGCGACCCAATCAGCGCGTACATAGGCATCATCGGTTTCTTCCAGAAAACGCCCCCATTGCCACCAATACCCGGCAAAGGCTGCCAGCCCCAGCAACGTAGCGAGAGAAGCCGTGGTCACCAGGGCGCGACGATGGCGTTGCATAACGGTCAGGCGAATCGGTTCAACAGCCTGGTTCATGGTGTGGCTCCATTGACAGCGACAGATAAGGGGTCGGTTGTATCATCACGCTGCCAACCGCCACCGAGGGCCTGGAACAGGTCGATCTGGCGATTGATCAGGCGCAGGTCGGACTCGGCCACGCGGGCCTCAAGACCCACCAGGCTGCGCTCGCTGTCCAGCAGTTGCAGGGCGTCCAGCGCGCCGGCGTGGTAGGCCCGGGAGGCCAGGTCGAAGGCGCGGCGGTTGTTGTCCAGCGCGGCAGCCAGGGCCTCGCGCCGCTGTTGTTCGCCCTGGTACAAGGCCATGGCCTGCTCGACCTGCTTCAACGCGTTGAGCACCGTGCCGTCGAACCGCGCCAGGGCCTGGCGCGCTTCGGCCTGGCTCTGCTTGACCCGCGCCTGGGCGATCTGCCGATTGGGAAAGCGCCAGGACACCAGCGGCCCGACGGAATACACCGTCGCGTAGCGGTCACCGAGTTTGCCCAGGCTGCTGGCGGATGAACCGAGCATCGCGCCAAAGGTAATTCGCGGGTAAAGCTCGGCCCGGGACAGGCCCACCGTCGAGGTCGCCGAGCGCAGTTGCCCCTCGGCACGGCGGATATCCGGCCGCCGTTGCACCAGCGCCCACCCCTCGCCCACCGGCAACGCCGCCTGCAATTGCGGGCTGTGGGTACAGTTGCGTGGTGTGACCTGCTCGGGCGGCAACCCGCTGAGCACGGCCAACTCATACAACGCGCTGCTGCGCCGAGCCGTGAACATCGGCAAGGGCGCGCGGGTTTCTTCCAGCAGGCCTTGCAGGCGAGTCAGGTCCAGGTCCGTCGCCGCACCTGCCTTTTGCAGCTTTTGCGTAACCGCAACACTCTGCTCCAGCAACTGCACCGAGTGGGCCTGCACCTGCTCCTGCAATCCATAAACACAGGCCTGGGCATAAGCGCGGGCCGTCTGCGCGGCCACCGTCACCCGCAACTCGTCTTCCAGCGCTCGCGCCACTTGGGCATCGGCCCGTGCCGCGGCAATGCGATAACGCACCTCGCCCCACAGGTCGAGGGTGTAGCTCAGGGAAAACTCAGGCGTGTGGCTCCATTCGGCACCGGCATGACCGTTGGTGGCCTGGGCCAGAGTCTGGTCATCCCGGCTGCGACCGTAGGCCAGGCCATAATCCAGAGAGGTAGACGGAAGGCGCTCACCGTCGACCTGTTCGAGCCGCGCCAGCAATGCGTCGACATGGGCGGCAGCGGCTTCAAGGTCTTTGTTCTGGCGCAAGGCCCCCGCCACCAGGGCGTCCAGCTGCGGGTCGCGGTACAGCTGCCACCAGCGGGCGGGCAATGGCTCGGCCGACTCGAAGGATAGCCGCGGCGAGGGCTGCGCCGTGACGGTCGACGGCTGGCCGGACACGCCACTGCACCCGGCCAGCACACTCAACAGGGCGATGGGCATCCATGGATGAAAAGAAGGGCTGTGCATCGCAAGGCTCGCTCAAGAAGGAGCCTTGCAGACTAGGCAGATGGCCTGTCCGATTCGCCCGCGTGAGGGCCATGTATCGTCGCTAAACGGACAACAGCGTTACATGACGCAACACAGCGTACGGGCGGAGCGGCCTACCTCTTAGCAGTACTCTTTGCTGACGACCCCAGAGCGCGGATCCTTCACAAAAACAATTCCCCCGCGACAGGAATCGACGGAGGGGGCATTCTTCTCGGTAACCCCTGTGGCGTAGGGAATTGGGGCATCCGTGTAAATCCCGGGACGGAAAACGGCGCTAAGCAATGTCCAACCCGAACTCTGTGCAAACTTTTCAAAATTAGCGTGATTGGATAGTTTTGATATTGCTACGCTGCTCGGCACGGCCCCGACCGCTATCGAAGCACACACCATGCACATGATCATTTTCCTGATGTTCATTGCCCAATCCTCCTTATTCTTTTGCTCAAGGTAATGTGGTCGTGACGCTGATCACAGTTTGCGCAGCGTCCAGCACCATACCCGCCATATAGCTGCCATTTTCAGAGATGACAGCCACTTGGCTGTTGCTCCCTCCGCCTATAGTGGGCACACAAACGCTTCCAGCCGACGGTGCCCACGTGCAACCCGTGATGTATTGACTGGGAGTGACAGCGTTCAACGTGACCCGGCTTCCACCGGCTATTGCCCCTGCGTCTCCCCATACACTTCCAGTGGGTAGCGGGATGAACTGAACAATCGGCAACGGCAAGGTCGACGGCTGCCAGGCAATGTACTGTCTACGCCCCTCGATTGTCGTTTGAACAACCAGAGCCAACCCAGCCTGATTAATGCCGACGGCGGTGTTCCTTGACCCCGTTGATAGCGTCAGCACCAAAGGCGCCGCTGTGTTGCTGCTCCAATAGGCACTTTTAGCGACGTTGGTCGCCGAGTTGGGATAAATACACGTACCGATGAACTGCGATGCGTTATTCGTTTGGGAAACAGTGCAGTAACTGGCCCCCGTTGGCAGCGCCAGCGAGGTCACGCTGAAAGCCGCCCCGGTCTTTTCAGCGACTTTCGCAGTAGAATTCCCGGCACTATTGGGACAGTTGAGCGCGATCATGAGATTGCCTGATGCCGGCAGATTTACATCGACGGCGGCACAGCCGTCTCCCCAATCCGATACACGCTGCGGCGCACCTGTACCTGCTGGGTAAAACACCACAGTGCCTTGGCGGCTCGCGTTAAAACTTGACCCGACAACATCGCCTTGGCCGTTGATAGCAGTGCCTGTGGTGTCAACGTCCTTGGGGCGAAGCAGGGGAATCAGAAGTGTGGCAGGCAAAGAATCCAGCTTGAGCGGTGTGGTGGTTGGAGACACCGAGCCCCACACGACTGCAAAGGAGGCATTGTTGGCATCCGAGCAATCCCCCACTGCTTGCCCCGAATGCGCAAGCCCCCATACCGAGCAAGGCTGCCCACTGACCAGCGTCGCCAAGGGTGATTGAGCACCGTGGGCAGCGCCATCTCCGACCCAAGGTACATTATTGGCGGTGGTGCTGGCGGGCGTACAGTTGCCGACGGTCATACCACTGTTATTGATACTCGCCGGCGTGCACTGGGCACCTGCCGACGATGAAAACGCAACCCATGTCGCGGCCTGGGCGCCCCCCAAACCCACAATCGAGAGACCGCCGACCAGTAAAAATCCATGTAGATGATTCATCTTCGATCCTTCCCTGAAAATAACTTTTATGACTCATCCTGCTTGCCGCTGCGTTTACTAATGCCGCACAAACGAGATATTTACTACTGTCATTTCTAACAGGTACTAAACGAGTTAAACCGTGATTTTCTGGCCCCTCTTTCCCGATTAACCACTCTGGATCGGCCCCTCCGGCATCCCGCTGATTGCTCTGCACTAGCCCAAGGAACTCAAAAAAGCGACTAACGGCAACCAGCGCATTGGTTATCAAACCGGCCGAAAATGACTCGGCGGGTAGCCCAACGACTTGCGAAACATCGCGCTGAACGCACTCGGGCTCTGATAACCATGCTCCAGCGCCACCTCTAAAATCGACACGCCCTGGGCCAGCAGTTTCAAGCTCAGGGCCAACCGCGCGCGCTTGCGCCATTCACCGAAGCTCATGCCCAACTCGCGCTGGAACACCCGGCTCAGGGTACGGGCGCTCATGTTCAGGCTGTCGGCCCAGGATTCCAGGCTGCTGTCGTCAGAGGGGTTGCGGATGAAATGCGTGCACAGCCTGGCTAGCCGTACTTCGCCGGGCACCGGCACGTGCATCGCCACCACCGGCGCGGCGAGCAGTTCCATGCGGATCAACTCGATCATGGCCTGCAGACGCGGGCTGTGGTGCCCGGCAATCTGCGTGGCGGCGACGATCAGCTCCCGCAGCAACGCCGACACTTCGATCACCTGGCAGGTGCGCCCCAGCCCCGGCTCGGCCTCGGGCATCAGGAACAGCGTGCGCATATGCACTTCGCCGGCCATGCGGATCTCGTGCGGGGTTCCGGCCGGCACCCACAGCGCATGCCCGGACGGCACCAGCCAACTGCCCTGGGCGGTGCTGACCACCATCACCCCGGACACGCCATGGATCAGCTGCGCCTGGGCATGGCAATGGGGGTGCACCACGTCGTCGTTGCGGTAGTTGTCGGCATAGGCTTCAAGCCAGGGGCGGGGTGGGCGGTTCATCGGCTCAGGTCTCGCATCAATCAGGCGTTGATTCTAGCGAAAAGCCCTGTGGCAAAAACGATAGATATAGACAGCCATCGTCGCATTCCAGACAGCCGGTGAACTTGTGGCCCACGCCGTCAGTCAGCTAATTGGGCACTCTGAAAAAGGTTGGGTGGGCGATGCGCATTTCGTTGGAGCAACAAGTGGCGCTGGTAACCGGCGCGAGTTCCGGGATCGGCGCGGGGGCCGCCAAGGCCCTGGCGGAGGCTGGAGCTGCCGTGGTGCTGAACTACAACGCCCAGGCGGCGCCGGCTGAAGCACTGGCGGCGCAGATCAATGCCAACGGCGGTCAGGCGATTGCAATTGGCGCCGATGTGTCGAAAGAGGCGGATGTCGAGCGCCTGTTTGCCCAAACCCTTGAGGCGTTTGGGCACTTGGACATTCTGGTGGCCAACTCGGGCATGCAAAAAGACGCCGCTGCCGTCGACATGACCCTCGACGACTGGAACGCCGTGATCGGCGTTAACCTCACCGGCCAGTTCCTCTGCGCCCGCGCCGCCTTGCGCATCTTCAATCGCCAGGGCATCCGCGAAGGCGTTTCCCGGGCCGCCGGGAAGATTATCCATATGAGTTCGGTGCACCAGGTGATTCCTTGGGCCGGACACGTGAACTACGCCGCGTCCAAGGGCGGAGTGGAAATGCTGATGCGCACCCTGGCCCAGGAAGTCAGCCAGCAGCGCATCCGCATCAACGGCGTTGCGCCGGGGGCGATTCGCACGGCCATCAACCGCGCCGCCACCGAAGGCGCGGCCGAGGTGGAGCTACTCAAGTTGATTCCCTACGGCCGCGTGGGTGACGTCGAAGATGTCGCCAATGCGGTGGTGTGGCTGGCCAGTGATGCCTCCGACTACGTGGTGGGCAGCACCTTGTTTATTGACGGCGGCATGAGCCTTTATCCGGAGTTTCGTGGCAATGGTTGATCTGAAAAACGAACCACAAAGTGCCATCGATGCCCACGGCATCATTGGCGACATGCGCAGCGCGGCGCTGGTAAATGACAAGGGCAGCATCGATTTTTTCTGCTGGCCGGAGTTCGACAGCCCGTCCATCTTTTGCTCGTTGCTGGACTCCCCCGCCGCCGGGATCTTCCAGCTCACCCCGGACTTGCCCGAGGCCCGCCGCGAACAGATTTACCTGCCGGACACCAACGTGCTGCAAACCCGCTGGTTGAGCAATGAGGCGGTGGTGGAAATTACCGACTTCTTGACCGTCAGTGAAGAAGTCGACGACCTGCCGATCCTGATTCGCCGGGTGCGGGTGGTCAGCGGCAAGGCGAGCATCCATATGCGCTGCGCAGTGCGTCATGACTACGCCCGCGCCCAGACCCGGGCCACTCAAGATGACGGCGACGTGTTGTTTGAAGCCGCAGACCAACCCGGCCTGCGCCTGACCAGCAGCCACGCCCTGCAGCTGGATGGCGACGCTGCCGTAGCATCCTTTGAACTGGGCCAGGAAGAAGGCGCCGAATTTGTCCTCGGCGGGCTGGAAGATCCCCGAGTCAAAAACGACTGCACCGACCTGTGCCTGGATCGCACCCTGAAATTCTGGCGCGGCTGGATTTCCCAATCCAACTACCGTGGGCGCTGGCGCGAGATGGTCAATCGTTCGGCCCTGGCCTTGAAGCTTTTGACCTCGCGCAAACACGGTGCAATCCTCGCCGCCGCCACCTTCGGCCTGCCGGAAACCCCCGGCGGCGAGCGCAACTGGGACTACCGCTACACCTGGATCCGCGACGCCTCGTTTACCGTCTACGCGTTTATGCGCCTGGGGTTTATCGAGGAAGCCAACGGCTACATGCGCTGGTTGAAAGGCCGCGTGGGTGACTGCTGCGATCAGCCGATGAAGATCAACATTCTGTACGGCATCGACGGCCGCCAGGAACTGCCGGAAACCGAGCTGAGCCACCTCAGCGGCCACGGCGGTGCGCAACCGGTGCGCATCGGCAACGAGGCCTA
Organism: Pseudomonas sp. AN3A02; assembly: GCF_011765255.1. NCBI lineage: Bacteria > Pseudomonadati > Pseudomonadota > Gammaproteobacteria > Pseudomonadales > Pseudomonadaceae > Pseudomonas > Pseudomonas sp. AN3A02. The sequence goes on along the minus strand of NZ_JAARNI010000017.1, from coordinate 51,207 downwards.
CGACCAGGTGCAACTGGACATCTACGGTGAGCTGATGGACGCCGTATACCTGGTCAACAAATACGGCGAAGCCATCTCCCACGAGGGCTGGAAACACACGGTGGAAGTGGCCGACCAGGTCTGCGAAACCTGGAACCACAAAGACGTCGGCATCTGGGAAATGCGCGGCGAGCAGCATCACTTCCTGCATTCGCGGCTGATGTGCTGGGTGGCCCTGGACCGGGCGATTCGCCTGGCGTCCAAGCGCTCGCTGCCGGCGCCGTTTGCCCGCTGGGACCAGACCCGCCAGGCGATTTACGCGGATATCTGGAGCAACTTCTGGAACGAAGAACGCGGGCACTTTGTGCAGCATATCGGCAGCACGGCTCTGGACGGCTCAATGCTGTTGATGCCGCTGGTGCGCTTCGTTGCGGCGACGGACCCGCGCTGGTTATCGACACTGGAAGCGATCCAGAAAAGCCTGGTGCGCGACGGGATGGTTTATCGCTACCGCAACGACGACAGCCAGATTGACGGCTTGCAAGGCACCGAAGGCGCGTTTGCGGCGTGCTCGTTCTGGTACGTGGAATGCCTGGCCCGGGCCGGGCAAGTGGAGAAGGCGCATCTGGAGTTTGAACAGTTACTGCGCTACGCGAACCCGCTGGGGTTGTATGCCGAAGAGTTTGATAACCAGGCACGGCATTTGGGCAATACGCCGCAGGCGTTGAGCCATTTGGCGCTGATCAGCGCAGCGACGTTTCTGGACCGGAAGTTGAGTGGGGTGAAGACGGTTTGGCAGCCTTGAACCCGAGCACAATCTGAAGGCAAATGAGTAAACCTGTAGGAGCTGGCTTGCCTGCGAAAGCGGTGTCTCAGTCATTGATGTATGAGCTGATCCACCGCCATCGCAGGCAAGCCAGCTCCCACATAGAGCGCGCCAGACTTGGAGACGAGGTGTACCCGGTGCACAATGCGTGGTCCTTCGATCCCTGCCAGGATTCCAATGCACCAGGTTCTGCTGATCATCGACGTACAACCCTCCTTCGCCCCGCCCGATTGGCTGGTGGGCGGCATCAACGCCCTGCTGGGCCGCATGCCCTCAGTGGCCACCGTAGAGCGCCACGACGAAAGCATCACCCCGTTCGCCCGCCAACTGGGCTGGCAGCCGGCGCCCGACGACAACAGCCTGATCGCTGCCGACCATGTCTTCATCAAACACGGCTACGCCCCCACGCCCGAGACCATCAGCCACCTGAAAAGCCTCGCGCCGGACAGGGTGCTGGTGTGTGGCATCCAGACTGATACCTGTGTGCTGGCGGCCGGGTTTGCGTTGTTTGACGCTGGCTTGCAGCCAACGCTGATCAGCGATTTGACTGTAGGTTCGTCACTGGATCGGTCAGGGAAACTGGGCGCGGATTTGTGGCGGCATCATTTCAAACACGTCATCACCCACGCAGAGATTTAAGTCAGCCCCTCACTGTGGCGAGGGAGCTTGCTCCCGCTGGGTCGCGAAGCGGCCCCAAAAAGCTCAACGCCATCTAACTCAAAGAACACAGTCAACAAAACCTGGGGCTGCTGCGCAGCCCAACGGGAGCAAGCTCCCTCGCCACAGGTCATTTGGCAAACATCACAACATGTGTGTATATCGGTTTCACCATCAACGCGAAACCTTCGGCCCATGCTGAGCTGGACCGAGACCTGGCAAGGCACTGACTTAAGGAGCAAGGACGCATGACCGATCTTCATCAGGAATTCGAACGCAGTCACCTCTTCCACAAGGCGCGTATAGATCGGCGCTCTGCCGACGCATTACTCGGCGTCACTGCCGGCCTGGTCGCCGACGGAAACATCAATCAGATGGAAGCAGAGTTTCTTAAGACCTGGATAGAAACCCATCTGCTCCAGTTGGAAGATCCGGTGGTAAACATTCTTTATCAGCGCCTTGCCAGCATGTTGAGTGACGGTGTTCTCGATGCGGAAGAGTCCGCAGAACTGTTGGAAATGCTGCATCAGTTTTCCGGTATCTCGGTGGGGTCACCTCAACGCCCCTCCTCTGTCAGCAGCCTGCCGCTGAACAATCCGGCTCCGACACTGGAGTGGCAGGACCGGACTTTTTTGTTTACCGGTGTCATGGCGTACGGGCCTCGCAAAGAATGTGAGTTACTTGTCGTCGAACGCGGCGGCCTTATCGGCAACTCGGTGAGCAAGAAGGTTCATTTTCTCGTGGTCGGGAGCGTTGGTAATGAACAATGGCTCCATAGCTCATATGGAACAAAGATCAAAAAAGCCGTCGAGTTAAGAAATAGCGGTATTCCGATCGCTATCATCAGTGAAACCCATTGGCAGCAGGTGTTGTTCGGTTGATGCCCATTATCTCCATCCTGATTCACGTCTCCGACTGGCGTGCCGCCACGGAGTGGTACGCCGCGGCCTTCCCTACCGCCACGCGCATCTACCATGAGCCCGACGATTTCGGTCACTTGGACGTGGACGGCGTTGCCCTCGAAATCGTGAATGCAGACAACAAGGTCGCCAGCGGCGCGGCCGGGTCGGTGGTGTATTGGCGGGTGACGGATCTGCTTCACGAGGTACAGCGGGTGGTAACGTTAGGCGCCACGTTGTATCGCGGCCCGATGAAAATCGAAGGCGGCGAGTGGATGTGCCAGGTGCGCGACCCGTGGGGCAACTGCATCGGCTTGCGCCAGGCCGGTCTAGACAAGTAAAACAACTGCAGCCTTTCTGACGATGCTCAGTAACCCGCTTGGTCTACAGTTCCCACACTTCCCCTCCACCCTCGGAGCCTCCATGCCCACCCTTCACATCCGCACGCCCATGCTCGATATTGCCTACGAAGCCCATGGCCCGGAAGGCGGTGAGGTGGTGATTCTGCTGCACGGTTTCCCTTATGACCCTCGCGGCTACGACGAGATCGCTCCGGTAATCGCCGAGCGTGGCTGCCGGGTTTTGGTGCCGTACCTGCGGGGTTATGGCCCGACACGTTTTATCAACGATCAGGTGATGCGCTCCGGCCAACAAGCGGCGCTGGCCAAGGATTTGCTGGATTTCATGGATGCCCTGTCCATCGAAAAAGCCACGCTGGTGGGCTATGACTGGGGCGGACGCGCGGCGTGTATCGTTGCGGCGCTATGGCCTGAACGGGTGCAGGGCCTGGTGACGGGCGATGGCTACAACATCCAGGATATTGCTGCGTCGACCAAGCCTCGGGCGCCGGAAACAGAGCATCGGCTGTGGTATCAGTTTTACCTTCACACCCAACGCGGCGTGGACGGGTTGACCGCCAACCGGCGTGAGTTCTGCCAGTTGCTGTGGGCGCTCTGGTCGCCGTCGTGGGCCGAGGGACCAAGCCTGTATGGCAAGACGGCACCTTCGTTTGATAACCCGGATTTTGTCGAGGTGGTGGTCCACTCTTACCGTCATCGCTTCATGTACGCGCCGGGTGATCCGGCGCTGGAAAGCATCGAGCAGGCGCTGGTGCAGCCACCACCGATTTCGGTGCCGAGCATCTCGTTGTGCGGCGCCGATGACGGCGTAGGCCCGGCCCCGGTTGAAGATGACGACCTGGAAAATTTCAGCGGATTTTATCGGCGCGAGGTGTTGGCCGGCGTGGGCCACAACATTCCCCAGGAAGCGCCCCAGGCGACCCTCAAGGCGATCTTCGAATTGCTGGACCTCAACCCCCAGCAGAGATTCTGAAGCTGAACACGCTGCCCTGCCCCAGCACGCTTTCAGCCCACAAAGTGCCGCCGTGGGCCTCGATGATGCCGTGGGAAATATACAACCCCAGCCCACTGCCGGTGGGGTTGCCCTCGCGGGAGGTCCAGTAGCGATCGAAGATATACGGCAGTTGCGCCGGCTGGATGCCGATGCCGTTGTCACACACCCGAAACAACACCTCGTCCCCCGCCGCCTCGGCAATCACCTCGATCACGCCGCCCACCGGCGTGAACTTCAGGGCGTTGCCCAGCAGGTTGGAAAACACCTGGAACAAACGCTCCGGGTCGGCCTGCACACACAGCCCCGCAGCAGATCGCCAGGTCAGGTCCACACCCTTGGCGGCTGCCAGTGGCTGCCACATTGAGCAGATTTGTTCCTGGGTCGCCGCCACATCGAGCTGTTGCAGTGACACGCTGTAGCGCCCGGCCTCGATGCGCGAGATATCGATCAAGTCTTCCAACAGCGTGTTCATGCGGGAAGTAGCGTTTTGCATGGTTTCAATCGCGGAGGAGAGGCGCCGGTTAGCCTTGCTGTCATCGGCGGGCACCATGCTGCGCATCATGCCGCATTGCATCAGCAGGATCGTCAGCGGGCTGCGCAGGTCATGGGAGACCACCGCCACCAGTTCATCACGCGCCTGTACAGCTTTATGTTCGCGCTGAACCTGGCGTGCGAGGTCGTGTTCCAGGGCATTGCGCCGCAGGCTCTCCACCGCTTGCAACTCCGAGAGCGACCAATACAGCGCCTTGCCGTCGACCTGCTGCTTCCACAGTTCAAACGACAGGCGCGGGCTCAAGGTCGTGGCGCCCGGTTCCCGATGTTTGACCGGCTGGCCGCTCCACTCCACCGTGGACTTGACCTCCGGACGAAACCACATCACCGCGTTGTCCACCGGCTTGGGCAGACAAAATGCCAACAGGCCGCTGGCGTGGGCCTGATAAGCCGCCGCCGGCAGGAAATCCACAGACAATTGATGGCTGTGCACCACGCCTTTGCCCTGCCCGCGTACCCATTGGTACAACCCGTGGATCTCAACACGTGTGGGGCAAACACCGAAGACATGCAGGCGCTCCTCCACCAGTATCGCCAGGCCACCGGCGGCGGTCAGGTCCAGCAGCGTTTGCGCATACGGCAACAGGCTTTCCATCACATCGCACTGGTCCGCAGTCATGGCGGCGACCAACGCTTCGATCATCGCCGCGTTCTCTTGCTGCTGGCGCCGCTCCTGCTGCTCCTGGAGCAAGGTGATCTGCATCGACAACAGCTGGCCGATGCTGGTACAGGCCGTGCGCAGTTCATGGGGCACGCGCAACGGCTCACGATGACCACAGGTGATCAGGCCCCAGAGCTGGTCGTCCTTGAGCAGCGAAATGCTCATGGAGGAACGCACACCCATGTTCTTCAGATAGTGGCAGTGCACCGGCGACACGCTGCGCAATACGGCGAAGCTGAGGTCCAGGGGCTGGCCGTTGTCGGGGCGCAGGGCCGGCAGGATAGGCACCGGCTGGTACTCGGCGTCGGGAATCGCGCGGATCCAGTTCAGCCGGTACAACTCGCGAGCCTGGGGCGGGATGTCCGAGGCGGGAAAACACAGGCCCAGGTACGGCTGCATGCCTTCGCTTAGCGCCTCGCCGATGACCTTGCCGTGGCCTTCCTGCTCGAAGCGGTACAAGGTGACCCGGTCATAGCCGGTGAGGCTGCGAATCTCGGTGACGCAGGTCTGGTACAAACCCTCGAGCGTCTTGGTCGACTGCAAGCGACGCAGCGTGCGGGCGAGTTGTCCGACGGCGCGGTGCTCAAGGGTCATCGCCCGCTCCAGCTCGAGGAACAGCAGGCCCTGATGACGATGCAGAAGGATGTCGTAGGCATAGCCATCAAGCGTCAGTTGGTGCATCTCATCTTCATCGGCGTCCAGGTCCGCCAGGGCACGGCTCACCTGCGCCGCCGCCTCGCTGCCAAGCACATTGGCCAGCGCCTGGCCCGACGCGCTTTCCGCACCCAGGCCCAAGGCGACGGCGAGGTTGCTGCTGGCTTGCAGTACCTCAAGCGCCGGCTCGCTCAGCGTCAACAACAACCCGTGAGGCTGGATCGAGCCCGGAATATGGATGGGTTCGCTGGCGCAATCGTCGATCAGCGTATCGACCGTGCTCATCGCAATACCCCACAGTGGGCAAGCCACTGCTCGAAACACAGGAAGGTCGACTCGGCGACCTTCACCGCCTCCAAACGGTCGACCGGGGTTTGCAACGGGTAAAGACAATCAAGGAAGCGCTGCCACAGAGCGCTGGTTTGCGCTCCGTACACATTCATGAACGCGCCGCCATTGGTGGAGCCCACGCCAATCTTGATCTCGATCAGGTCCCGCAACACTTGGCCGCCGAGGGTTGCGCCTTCCAGCACGTAGAGGGCGCCCAAGGCCTGGGCCACGTTGGTGATGGCGGGCAGTTCAGGGCATATCGGCAAGGCGTCGATCTGCGGGTTTTCCAGGCCCAGCGCCCGCAAATCAGCCTGCAAGTACGGGGTTTTGCTGCGCCGCCCCCATTCCAGGTCAGGGATGATTTCACCCCACGGCGCCAGGGCTCGCTCCAGCGGTTGATAGAAACCGTAGTAGGCGCCCATCAGCTCGCGATAAAGCGCCAGGTCCATGCGGGAAAACGGCAGCCGGGTATCGAGGCGTCGATGCAGCGCAGCGGTCGCCGCGCGTAATTCGACAAGGACAGGAGGTAGTGAATTCATGGGTGTGCGTACGCCGGAAGGGTCGAAACCGCGACGTAGAGGCCTAGGATCAAGACACTGCGCAATGGACTATGAGTAACATAGCACCTTGGTACAAAACCGTACCCATTCGTTCAAACAGGCTCAACTTCAACCGGGTGAGGAAAAACGTTCGCGATACGCCTGGGGCGTGATCGACACCGCCCGCAGGAAGCTGCGGCGCATGGTTTCTTCGCAGCCAAAGCCGCAGTGCACGGCAATACGTTTGATCGACGCGCTGCTGTCGGCCAGTTGCCGGCGGGCGGTCTCCACGCGGATCAACTCGACCGCCCGCGCGGGCGTCTGGCCGGTTTCGGCGCGGTAGTGGCGCACGAAACTGCGCTCGCTCATGCCCGCCTGGGCGGCCAGTGTGGCGATGTTCAAATCGAGGGTCAGGTGTTCGGCGATCCAGGCGTGCAACTCTGCAAAACGGCTGCCGCCCTTTTGCAGGGACAAGGTCACGCTGAACTGCGATTGCCCACCGGGGCGCTTGAGAAATACCACCAGGTGCCGCGCCACTTCCAGGGCCACGGCGCGGCCCAGGTCCTCTTCCACCAGCGCCAGGCACAAATCGATGCCAGCAGTCACGCCGGCGGAGGTCCACAGGTTGCCCTGCTGGATAAAAATCGGGTTGGCCTCCACGGTCAGTTCCGGGTGTTTGAGCGCGAGTTCTTCGCAGCGGGTCCAGTGGGTCACCACGCGGCGGCCGTCGAGCAAACCACTGGCGGCCAGCAGAAAGGCGCCGGTGCACACTGAGGTCATGCGCCTTGACTGGGTGGCTTTTTGGCGAACCCAGTCCACCAACGCCGGGTCTTCGGCGGCGCCGTATACGCCCCAGCCACCGGCGATCACCAGGGTGTCGCACGGCGCGTCGGCGGCCGGCAGCGGCTCGGCCACCAGCGCCAGGCCCGCCGAGGTCATCACCGGCTCGGCCTGCGCGGCGATCACACTGACCGCATAGGGCAACGGCAAGCCTTGCTGGCGCGCCAGGTCATTGGCCGAGGCAAACACTTGCAAGGGCCCGGTGACGTCGAGCACCTGCACATTGGGGAACGCGAGCACGTTGATGATTCTGGGCATGATTGGCGTGATTCGTGGGCTCAATGGCGTATGCGCCAAAGCCTAGGTGACTAGAGTGAAGCCGTCCATCCCTTTATCAGGCGTATTCCCATGACCTTGCAGATCGGCTTTTTGTTGTTCCCTGGCATCCAGCAACTGGACCTCACCGGCCCCTACGACGTGCTGGGATCGCTGCCGGACGTGAAACTGCACCTGGTGTGGAAGGACCTGGCGCCGGTCACCTCCAGCACCGGATTGGTCTTTACCCCGAGCACCACCTACGAGGAGTGCCCAACGCTGGATGTGATCTGCGTGCCCGGCGGCTCAGGGGTCGGCGCGTTGATGGAGGATGAGCAAACCCTGGCGTTTCTCAAGGTGCAGTCCCAGACCGCACGTTACGTGACCTCGGTGTGCACTGGCTCTCTGGTGCTGGGCGCAGCGGGCTTGCTGCGCGGGCGTCGGGCAACCACTCACTGGGCCTACCACGATATGCTCGCCCCGCTGGGCGCGATCCCGGTGCAGGAGCGCGTGGTGCGTGACGGCAACCTGTTGACCGGTGGCGGGATTACCGCCGGGATCGACTTTGCCCTGACCCTGGCGGCCGAGCTGTACAACGACGCGGCGGCGCAACTGGTGCAGTTGCAGATTGAATATGCCCCGGCACCACCATTCAATGCAGGCCGGCCAGAAACCGCGCCGCCGCATGTGCTGGAGGAAGCCCGCAAACGCACCGCCGAGTCGCGCAAGACACGGGGTGAAATCGTGGCACGCGCGGCTGCACGGCTGGGTTAAGCATTCGCATGCCCGTGGCGGTCGGCGGGCACCAGATGCCCGATCGTTCCGTCCCCGTAGGCCCGCTCCACTTTGGAAATCACCACGTGATAACCGCCGTACCACCGGCGGTACAGACGCTTGGCTTCCAGGTGGGTCGGGTGGCTGGCAAAGGCGCGGATTGACGCTTCATCACGCCAGTAATAACTGGCGTTGATCAAACGCCCATCCGCCGAGTGCCACGACTCGGCCCCCACGTATCCCGGCAGCCTTGCCGCCAGTGCGTCGATCAAATCCGTGAGGCGCTGGAACTCGTCATCCCGTTCACCAGGCTTGTAGATAAAGGCTGCGATGTACATGGGTAACGTCCTTTTATAAGTGGGATTTCACGTCGGGCGAGACATCAATGCCAACCGTATGGCCAGCACCATCAGCACGCTCGCCAGGCCCCATTTCTGTAAGCCTGCGCTGCCCGATTTGCCGGCAAAAAACCGGCTGAGCGCCCCGCCGAAGATCCCCAGCACGGCATGAAAGACACCGCTGATCAATGTCAGGATGATCCCCAGCACCACCAGTTGCAGCGCGATGGGCCCCGCCTCGGGGCTGACGAATTGCGGCAGGAACACCATGAAAAACAGCAACGCCTTGGGGTTGAGCAAACTGTTGAGCATCGCCCGCACAAACACCCGGCCCAACGGCACGCGGGTGACGTGGGCCGGGTCCAGGGCGGGCGTTTTTTGCAGGGTCTTGAACACCAGCCACAACAGGTACAACACCCCGGCGTAGCGAATCAGGTCAAAGGCCGGCGGCCAACTGGCGACCAGTGCGGTCACGCCGGTCGCGGTCAGTGCCGTGAGCAGCAGGTCCGCCACACTGATGCCCAACCCGGACGCCACGCCGCCACGCCAGCCATAGGTCACACCGTGGCTGATGACGAAAGCCATGTTCGGCCCCGGGAATAACAACAGCAGCAGAACTGCGCCAGAGAAAACAGCCAGGGTTGCGAGGTCGATCATGCTCAAGCCATCCACCGGGAAAGCCTGTAGATTAATCAGCTCACCTGATACAAACAAAAAATTGATCTAGATACGCTTTACACGGGAACGCGCCATGGCTCAGGTCCGCTACAAACTGATCGTCGATGAACTGGCCACGCGGATACGCGCCGGGAAATTGCCGCCGGGCACCCAGTTACCGACCGTGCGCAGCCTGATGAACAGCCATCGCATTGCTCTGGCGACGGCGTTGCGGGTGTACAGCGAGCTGGAGGCCAGTGGTCTGGTAGTGGGCGAGCCAGGGCGCGGCACGTTTGTGCGCGACACCACCCTGCTGCGAGGCATGGGCCTGGTTCAACAACCGCTGCAACCAGGCACCGTGGACCTGAGCCTGAACTACCCTTCGTTGCCCGGCCAGGCCGAAATGCTGCGCGACGGTTTGCGCGCCATCGCCGCCTCGGGCGACCTCGATGCCCTGCTGCATTCTGCCCCTCAGGGTGGCCGCGCCCATGAGCGGCAGACGGCGGCGCGGCACCTGCGTAATCGGCAGATTCGCGTGGGTGGCGAGCAGGTGCTGATCGTCAACGGGGCGCAGCAAGGTCTCTCTGTCAGCCTGATGGCGTTGCTGCAACCGGGGGATGTGTTGGCGGTTGATGCGCTGACGTATCCCGGGTTGAAAACCCTGGCCCAATCCCAGCGCATAGACCTGGAGCCTCTGCCGCAACCCGCTGGCCATACTGATCTGGATGCGCTGGAGGCCTTGTGCAAACGGCGCCCGGTGCGGGCGTTTTACTGCATGCCCACCCTGCACAATCCGCTGGGCACGGTGATGAGCGAAACCGACCGCCAACGCCTTGCAGTGTTGGCTGAGCGCTACGATTTTCTACTGGTCGAAGACGGCGCCTACGCCTTTCTCGCAGAGCCGGCGCCCAAGCCGTTGTTCACCTATGCGCCGTTGCGCACGGTGTACGTGTCCGGCCTGTCGAAGAGCGTAGCGTCGGGGTTGCGGGTGGGGTTTATCGTGGCGCCCAAAGCGTGGGTACCGGCGCTGGAGCAAGCGATTCGCGTCTCGACCTGGAGCACACCGACGCTCACGGTGAACCTGGCCTGCCGTTGGATCGAGTCCGGCGCGGTGGATACGCTGGAGGAACAGAAGCGTCAGGATGCGCGCCAGCGCCAGGCGCTGGCCCGGGAGGTATTGCGAGGGTTTGAGGTGATTGCGCATCCGGCGTCGTATTACCTGTGGCTGGTGTTGCCGGAAGGTCTGCGGGCGGATGCAGTGGTGGCTGCGCTGGAGGGCCAGGGTGTGCGCGTCACCAGCGCAGAGCCGTTTGCCTGTACGGCCCATGTGCCGCATGCGTTGCGGGTGGCGTTGGGGTCGATTGATTTGGCAACGTTGAGATTAGCCTTGGGGAAAATTCGCGAGGCAATTCGGATATGAATAAAGGGCCAGCAGGGTAAATCCCTTTGATTTGCGGGACGTTTCCGAGACAATCTTTCGGCCTTGTGCCTGTTGGAACCGGTGGCTAGTCTTCGCCCCTTCACTGCTCATCAGTGAACGGGTTTAGTCGCCCGGTTCTGAAAAGGCGCATGGTCCCATCATGAGGTTTTATGGTGGCTGTGCGCAGGGCACCTTCGGGTGCGCCGGGTTTTTCCTTTTCGGCCGGTCGACTAACCTGCGTACAGCCGCCACCCTACGTTTAGTCGCGAAGGGCCGGCTCCTTAACCGAAAAGGAGCTACACCATGAATAAAGCCGTCCCCGACCCACCCAGCGACCTGCTGAAAAACCGCGCCGCGTTCAATCGCGCACTCGAACACTATCTGCCCTCCCGGGGCTTCCACACGGTGAACGAAGACCTGAGCTTCGAAGACTCCCTGCTCTACACCGCCAGCCTGCTCAGCAGCGCCTCGGCCACCGCCCTCGACTGCGGTGAACTGCTGCAAAGCCCCGAGCGGGCGAAGTTATTGGCGGTGTGGCATTTGCTGGAAATAGCCAAGACCACCGTCGACCGGTCGATTGAGTGCTTGCACTTGCGCAAGGCTTAGCAACATCCGAACTGATCGACATTTTTGAAAAGCGATCTTCAAGCTTAGTACCGCACCGATGTGGTGACGGACTCACGTCCTCACCACTCGTCGCTTGTCCCCGAAAAACCCCGCGTCCTACCTCCGTCAAAAAAAGGTTTTCCTCCCCGGCAGGAAATTTCCCAAATTTGTTCCTACACTCCAAAACGCCAGCATTTTGTTCTCGAAAAACCCGAGAGCTCGACCAAGACAGTCAACAATCTGTCACGTCGACGAGTAGATAATGTGTCTAGACCGACACCCTTATAAAAAAGTCAAAACCTTGACGAATAGGGAAAAGAGAACCATCATTTAGCCATTACCCCGCAAATTCCCTGCAAATAGATAGGTAATTGCGTATTACCCAGCGAAGCAAGCCGTTCGTCTGGCGCCACTTATAAAGCAAGCCCTGCCTTTATGGATGAGCAGCCAAACAAGGAAGCCCTGGTGTGCAATGAGGGATGTTTTTATGCGCGAGAAGTCGTCAGTCGACAGCCTGTTTTTGACCCGGGCCGGTTTTATTGAGTTTTTCGTTGTTTTCGTAAAGTTGATGCACGGTCTCACCGCCGTTTTGCCAGCGCTGATCCTCGTGTTTTATCCAGAACCGATGGCCTCCGAGTTGCGCGCGCACTTTCTCGGCTTGCTGCTGTTCTTCGCGATCCTGACGATTATTCTGTTCCAGGCCATGGGGGTTTACTCCGAGGAGTTGTTCAGCAACCGCCTGCGGTTTCGCACCATGCTGGTGGCCTGGTCTTCGGCGTTTTGCATCCTGCTGTTCATGTACCAGATTCTGCTGATGTTCCCGCAGTTGAGCCCGCGCAACCTGGCGTTCTGGTTTGTCGCCAGCCTCGCGTTGTTCGGGCTGGAGCGGATCGTGATGCTGCGTCTGTTCCGCAACCTGATGGCCAACGGCAAATACTTGCAGCGTACGGTGATCCTTGGCTTCACCGACACCGCCGTGCACGTGGCCGACCACTTGCAACGCAACGGTGATATCCGCTCCGGCCTGATCGGTTTTATCGACGATCGCACCGAGCGCATCCCCAAGGAATTGAGCAACCTGCCGCTGCTGGGCAATACCCGCGACCTGGAAAAACTGATCCGCTCCGAGCAGGTCAACCAAGTGATGATCACCCTGCCCTGGGCCGCCGAGCAGCGGATTAACGGGTTGGTGAAGCGCCTGCGGCAGATGTCGGTCAACGTGATGCTGGTGCCCGACATGGCCGCCCTGCGTTATGGCCACAGCCGCATCACCGATGTCGGCGGCATCCTGATGTTCAACACCTCCCATGTGCCGCTGCGGGGTTGGTCGCCGTTTATCAAACGCTGCGAAGACCTGATTCTGGCGACCCTTGGCCTGGTGGCGTTGTCGCCGCTCATGCTGATCACGGCGATTGCCATCAAGCTCGACTCCAAGGGCCCGGTGCTGTTTCGCCAGAACCGTTTTGGCTACAACGACAACGTGATTCGGGTGTTCAAGTTCCGCTCGATGTACGCCGAGATGAGCGACTTCAACGCCGACCGCCAGACCACCCGCGGCGACCCGCGCATCACCCGCGTGGGCCGGATCATTCGCAAGACCAGCATCGATGAGCTGCCGCAGTTGTTCAACGTGCTGCTGGGCAACATGTCGATGGTCGGCCCGCGCCCCCACGCCACCGCGACCAAGGCCGCCGGCGTGCCCTACGAAGTCGCCGTCAGCGAGTACAGCTCGCGGCACCGGGTGAAACCGGGCATCACGGGCTGGGCGCAAATCAACGGCTATCGTGGTGAAACCGACACCCTGTTCAAGATTCAGAAACGCGTTGAGTACGACCTGGAATACATCTCGAAGTGGTCGGTGTGGTTCGACTTGTACATCGTTTTCATGACGGTCCCAGCCGTCCTTTCGACCAAGGAAGTCTATTGATGAACACCCTCAACGGCTTGATTCCCTGCATTATTTCCGGTGGCTCGGGCACCCGGCTGTGGCCGGTGTCGCGGCAGAACATGCCCAAGCCTTTCATGCGCATGCGTGACGACCAGAGCCTGTTGCAGAAGACCTTCCTGCGGGCCAGTCACTTGCCGGGCGTGGAAAGCGTGCTGACGGTGACCAACCGCGAGATGCTGTTTCGCACCCTCGATGACTACCGTGTGGTCAACAAGACCCACCTGGCCCTCGACCTGCTGCTGGAGCCATTCGGGCGCAACACCGCCGCTGCGATCGCCGTGGCCGCCCTGCACGTGCAGGAGAATTTCGGCGGCGAGGCGCAGTTGCTGGTGATGCCCGCCGACCACCTGATTATTGATGAAAGCGCCTTCGCCGATGCCGTCACCCAGGCCCGCGAACTGGCAGAGGCCGGCTACCTGGTGACTTTCGGCATCCAGCCCGACCACCCTGAAACCGGCTTCGGCTATATCGAACAAGGCGATGCACTGGGCCAGGGTTTCCGGGTCAAGCGTTTCGTCGAGAAGCCCGACCTGGCCACCGCCCAGGGTTATCTGGACGGCGGCAAGCACCTGTGGAATGCCGGGATGTTCTGCTTCAAGGCGGGCACCTTGCTCGACGAGCTTGCGCTGCACGCCCCTGCCGTACTGGACGCCGCGAAAGCCGCCCTCGACCACAGCCACAGCCTGAATAACAACAACTGCCGCCAGCGCGAATTGAACGCTGAAGGCTTCGGGTCGGCGCCGGATATCTCGATCGACGTGGCGCTGATGGAAAAATCCGCGCAAGTGGCCGTGGTGCCCTGCGACATCGGCTGGAGTGATATCGGTTCCTGGGACGCAGTGCGCCAGCTCACCCCGAGCGACGCCAATGGCAACCAAATCAACGGTGAAGCGATCCTGCACGACGTGCACAACTGCTACATCGACTCGCCCAAGCGCGTATTGGGCGCCGTGGGCGTGAGTGACCTGATCATCGTCGACACCCCGGACGCGATCCTGATTGCCGACGCCAACCGCAGCCAGGACGTGCGCTACATCGTCGCCGAGCTCAAGCGCCAGAACCATCCGGCCTTCAGCCTGCACCGCACCGTTACCCGGCCGTGGGGCACCTACACCGTGCTGGAAGAAAGCAGCCGCTTCAAGATCAAGCGCATCGTGGTCAAGCCACGCGCCTCGCTGTCGTTGCAGATGCACCATCACCGCAGCGAACACTGGGTAGTGGTCAGCGGCGCGGCGATGATTACCAACGGCGACCGTGAATTCCTGATCAACGCCAACGAGTCCACCTACATTCCGGCCGGGCACAAACACCGTTTGACCAACCCCGGCATCATCGACCTGGTGATGATCGAAGTGCAGAGCGGCGAGTACCTGGGGGAAGACGACATCGTGCGCTTTGACGACATTTACGGCCGGGCTCCGGCCGAAGTGAAAAGCTGATGCGAACCGCCCTGATCATCCCGACCCGCAACGCGGCCAGCCACCTCGACAGGCTGCTGCCGGCGCTGCGCATGCAAACCCTGCAACCGGACGAAACCCTGGTGGTGGACAGCGCCTCCAGCGATGACACCGTGGCGCGTTTTCGCGAGTTCGGCGTACGGGTCGAAGTGATCGATGCCAAGGATTTCAACCATGGCGGCACGCGCCGCTGGGCCAGCGAGCAAGTCGACGGCGACGCGCTGATCGTGATGACTCAGGATGCGATCCCTGCCGAACCCGAGACCTTCGCCAACCTGGTGGGCGAGCTGGAACTGGACCCGCTCAACGGCGTTGCGTATGGCCGCCAACTGCCGCACCCGGATGCCGGTGTGCTGGGCGCCCAGTCACGTCACTTCAACTACCCGCCGCAAAGCCGCAGCAAAAGCCTGGCAGATGCGCCGGAGTTGGGGATCAAGACCTGCTTCAGTTCGGATTCTTTTTCGGTGTACCGGCGCAGCGCCCTGCAAGCCGTCGGTGGCTTCCCCGCGGATGTGATCGGCAGCGAGGACGCCTACGTCGCCGCCCGCATGCTGCTGGAAGGCTACAAGGTGCGCTACGCCGCCACCGCGCTGGTCTATCACTCCCACGATTACCGTCTCATGGATGAGTTTCACCGCTACTTCGACATTGGTGTTTTCTACGGCCGTGAGCCGTGGATTCGCCAGGCTTTTGGCGATGCCGGCGGTGAAGGTAAACGCTATGTACTGGCCGAGCTTCGAGCGTTACGCGAAGCCGGTGCATTGCACCGCGTACCCGAAGTACTGGTGCGCAGCGCGTTCAAATTGCTCGGCTACCGGCTGGGCCATCTGGAGCGCCAGCTCCCCCTCGCCCTCAAGCGGCGCATCAGCATGTTCCCCGGTTATTGGAGGTGAGCATCATGACCTACAGGAAGACCCTTTTGATGAAACGAACCTTGCTCGTCCTGGCCATGATGGCATTGGCCGCCTGCAATACGCCCGCGCGGATCGTCGCGCCCGATGGCAAGACCGTGAACGAGGGCAAGCAGGCCCTCGATCGCATGGCCCAGTTGCCGCCGGCGGTGGAGCGGATCCGCATCGGCGACCAGCTGCGGATCGTCCGCGATGCCGGGGAAATGCCGACCCTCTCGGCGTTCAACGTCAGCACGATTTATGAGCTGACGCTGTACACCGTGCAGAACGACGGCAAGATCAACTACCCCTTCCTGGGCCCGATCCAGGTGGCGCGGCGCACGCCGGCGGAAGTCGCCGCCGAGCTGAGCCAGAAACTCGCACCGGTGTATCGCGAGCCTCGGGTCACGGTGAATATCAACCAGGCGCCGGGTAACACGGTGATCGTCGGCGGCGCGGTGTTCAACCCGTCGGCGATCTCCATCGCCACGGCCCCGACCATGGAGCAGGCGATTCTCGGTGCCGGCGGCGTCAGCCCGGTGGGCAACGCGAGCATGGTCGCCCTGCTGCGTGAAGATGGCCAAGGTATCTATCACGCTTACTTCCTGGATTTCAGCCAGTACCTGAAGAACGGCGCACTGGGCCGCAAGCCCGTGGCGCTGCAACGCGGTGACGTGGTGTTTGTACCCAAGTCCAACGTCGGCGAACGGATCCAAGGCGTGGACACTTACCTGAACCAGCTGATTCCCTTCACCAAATCCATTGGTGTGGGCTACAGCTACACCACGAACCACTAAAGGAGCGACATCCCATGATCGAGATCCGTTCTTTTCGTGATCTTCTGCGCCTGTTCTTCATCTTCAAGCACGAGTTCAAACTGGCGGCGATTGCCGCGCTGGTGATCATTTTGCTGGGGGCGTTCCTGCTGCCGGCCAAGTATGAATCCACCGCGCGGTTGCTGGTAAAACCGGGCCGTGACTCGACGATGCCGATCGAGGTCAACAACCGTCAGCCGATCGTCATGCCGAGCACTCAGCGCGACCCGATTGTCGACGAAGAGCGCTTGCTGACCGGGCGCCCCATCGTACGTGCCGTGGCCGAGCATTACCTGGAAGTGATGGACAAGATGCAGCCGCCGGAAGGCGTGTGGAAACGCACCAAGTGGTACGTCAAAAAAGGCATCAGCGCCGTGTTTGACGGTGTGCGAGTGGTGCTGGAAACCGTTGGCATCGTCGAAGAAACCACCCCGGTGGAACGCCTGGCGAAAAGCCTGGAGAAAAACTTCGAAGTGACCCACGCCGTCGGCTCTACGGTGATGGACATCAGCTTCCGTTGGGATGATCCGCAAATCGCCCAGGCGGTGGTCAAGGATTGGGTCGAGACGTACATCGACGAGCGCACCCAGGCGTTGGGCCGCAAGAGCCTGTACGCGTTCTATGAAGGCCAGGTGTCTTCAAGCGCTGCCCAGATCAAGAGCTACAAGGACCAGATCCTCACGCACTTGAACGAGATCGGCGCATCGAGCATCACTGACCGTCTGGAAGACTTGTCCGAGCGGATCAACGTGCTGCGTGGCGAAGTGTTCAACTCCACCCGCCTGATTGCCTCGTCTGACAGCGCCATCGAAAGCACCCGTAATCAACTCAAGGGCCAGCCCAAAGAGGTGACCACGGTTCGCCAGATCGCGTTGAACCCGCAGCAACAAGACTTGCGTCGCCTGCTGAACCAGAAGCTCCTGGAAAAAGCCGACATGATGCGTACCTACACGGATAACGCGCCGCCGGTCAAAGCCCTGGACGCCTCGATCCGTGCCATGCAGGCCCAGGTCGCCGGTGAAAGCGACACGGTGCAAAGCTCGGAAAACCGTGCGCCAAACACCCTGGAAATCCACCTGCAACGGGTGCTGCTGGATGAAACCAGCAACAACCTGGCGCTGCGCACACAACTGACGCAACAGCAAAAGCAACTGACAGAGCTGGAAGCCCAACGCAAGGACGCCCTGGCCATTGAGCCGGAACTGGCGCGCCTGGCCCGTGAGCTGAACGGCACCGAGAAAAACTACGCGCTGTATGTCGACAGCCTGGAGAAATCGCGGATCGACCGTGAACTGGACAAGAGCCAAATCAGTAACATCGCGGTGATCGAAGAAGCCACCCTCAACCCTGGGCGCGTCTTCCCGAAAACCCTGTTGATGCTGTTGCTGGCGATCCCGTTCTCCATCGTGGTCGGGCTGCTGGTGATCTACCTGTGCTACCTGCTGGATCAACGGATCCACGACGGCGGCCTGGTGGAAGGCAAATTCGGCCTGCCGCTGTGGACCACGCTGCCGGAGCTGGACACCAGTACCGCGCAAAGCACCAACGCCTTCAACGCGAGCATTTATCGCCTGTATGGCTTGCTGCCGCTGGAGCGTATTGCCGAGCAGGGCCTGACCCTGGGGCTGACCTCCGCGCGACACGGTGAAGGGGTGAGTTTTATCGTCGAGCAGTTGCGCCAGTTGCTGGAAGAGAATGACGTGCGGGTACGGGTCGGCGGGATTGAGCCGGCGGTTCCTGGCCAAGTGGTGTTGCTGGATGCCTCGGCGCTGCTGGACAACCGTGACGCGTTCATCAACCTGCGCCGTGCCGACCTGATTGCGCTGGTCGTAGAAGCGCAAAAAAGCACGGTACCGGTGGTGGAACATGCACTGTCGATCCTCACCACGGCGTTCGGCAAGGTCGATGGCATCATCATCAACCGCCGCAAGTTCGAGGTGCCGGTCAAGGTGCTGAAAACCATCGCCAAATATCGGGGTTCGTTCTGATGCGCATCGCCCTGCTCGCTCCCCTGCCGCCGGAAAAGAATGGGATCGCCGACTACGCGAACCATTTCAAGACGGCACTGGAGCAACTGGGCGTCGAGGTGGCTACGCCCTTGACGGGCGTGGTCAGCAGCACGACGTCGATCAAACAGGCGATTGCCGGTTTCGATTGGCAGAGTGTTGACCTGGTCCACGCCGAGCTGGGCGGTGGGCGCCTGGGGGAGTTTTTGGCCCTGCGCGAATTGCGCAAGGCCTACCCTGCGCTGCCACTGACTGCCACGGTGCATGACCCGGAACGCATGGTCTGGCGGCGCGAGCAATTGCCCTTTCCGCTGAACCTGCTGGAATCCTTGCCCAGCCCATTGCCGCAAGCGGCGGTGGTGCTGGCCGATCCCTTGACCCTGCGCGAAGAACGCCACGTCGCCCAAGGCCTGACCCGGCTGGTGACCCTCACCCGCCTGGGCGCCGACTGCCTGACGGCGCGCATGCAATTGCCCGCCGGCAAGGTGGCGGTGATCAACCACGCCAACCTGGATATCCCGCCAGTGCCCTTGCCGCCACTGGACACGCTGCACCTGCTGTATTTTGGTTTTATCTACCGTGGCAAAGGCATCGAAGACCTGTTGCAGGCCCTGGCCGCCGTCTTTGAAAAAGCCCCCGAATTGCGTGACCGTGTGCGCCTGACCCTGGCCGGTGGCACTGCCGCCGAAATGGCGTTTGGCGCGGGCGGCAATTACCTGGAGCAGTTGAACAGCCAGATCGCCGAACTCGGCCTGGCCGGCTCCATCGACTGGCGGCTGAATTTGCCGGCCAGCGACATCCCGCAGACGATCCAGGCGCACCATGTAATGGTGCTGCCGTATCGCGAATCGAAAAAGCTCGGCCTGTTGGGCCGCCAGCGCGGCACCAGCGGTGCCTTGTCGTGGGCCGCCGCCTGCGGGCGCGGCGCGATCACCTCCGATGCCCGGGCGTTTGCCGAAGAAGTCGCCAGCGGCAATGGCGCCATCTATCCACAAGGCGATGTAGCCGCCTTGAGCGAACAACTGTTGCTGCTCGCACGCAATCCGCAAATGGCCAGGGACTGGGCCGAGCGCGCCGCCGCGATTGGTCGTGAACGCCTGTGGCCGTTGACCGCGCAGAAGTTCGCGAAGCTGTTTAGTGAAGCCATTGCAGGAGGCAACCATGGCACGTAAACGGACTTACCTGGCGACCCTCGCGATCGTCGCCGCACTGGGCCTGACCGCCTTTCTCTGGGGCCGCCCGGCGGATGCCGAGAGTCATGTGCTCAAGGGCAGCAAAGAGATCGTATGGAAAGATTTTCTGGGGGTGAACGCGCAGTTCCTGTGGTTCAGCCCCGAGCGTTATCAGAAGCAGATCGACCGCCTCAAGGCCCTGGGCCTGGAATGGGTGCGCCTGGACCTGCACTGGGACCAGCTGGAAACCGCCGAGAACCAGTACAACGTCGCGACCCTCGATGAGCTGGTGAACAAGCTGCAGCAGAACCAGATCAAGTCGGTGTTCTACCTGGTGGGCTCGGCGAAGTTCGCCACCACCGCGCCGACCTCTTCGCCCTATCAGGACCAGTTCCCGCCCAAGGACCCGGGCATCTTCGCCAACCGCATGGCATTGCTGGCCCAGCGTTACCCCAGCGTGGACGCATGGCAGGTGTGGAACGAGCCGAACCTGTTGGGTTTCTGGCGCCCCGTCGCCGACCCGGCCGGCTATGCGAACCTCTTGCAAGTCACCGCAGCCGCGCTGCGGGTGGTGAACCCGAACAAACCGGTGGTGACCGCCGGCATGGCGTTCTTCAGCGAAATGCCCAACGGCCAGAATATGCTCGACGGGCTGCTGCAACTGGGCCTGCCGAGCCTGAACACCGTGGTGTCTTATCACCCCTATACCCAATTGCCTGAAGGCAACGACCCGTCGAACCTGGACTTTGTCGCCAAAACCAGCGCGTTCAACCAGAAACTGCGGGCCGCCGGGGTCAAAACCCTGTGGAGCACCGAGTGGGGCTGGTCGACCTATAAAGGCCCGAAAGAGCTGCAGGACTTCATCACGCCTCAAGGCCAGGCCGACTACATCGTGCGCCGCATCGCACTGATGAGCGCGCTGGATTTTGACAAGATTTTCCTGTTCACCCTGAGTGACCTGGACCAGCGCGCCAGCGTGCGCGACCAGAGTTATGGCTTGCTCGACATCGACACCAATCCCAAGCCGTCGTATACCGCCTTGAAGAATTTCCTGCAGGTGAGCGGGCCCAAATTGACCCCGGGCGATCCGCCCACCGCCGACCAATTGCCCGACGGCCTGTTCAGCATCGGCTGGACCCGTGCCGATGGGCGCAAGGTCTGGTTCTTCTGGTCGGCCCGTGGCGGTAACGCGCACTTGCCGGGCATGACCACCGCCACCTTGTACGACCCATTGCGCAGCACCGAAACACCGTTGAGTGGCACCAATGGACTGGATGTACCGGTCAAGCCCAACCTGCAAATTCTGTTATGGGATTGAAGCCACCCATGCGCATCCTCTGGATCCTGCCCTACTCGCCTTGGCCCGCTACCAGCGGTGGCAAGACGCGCCAGTTTCATTTGCTGCGCAGCCTGGCTGCGCGCGGGCACCGGATCACCTTGCTGTTGCATGACAAACAGGCGGTATCGCTGACGGATCGCCAGGTGCTGGAAGCCTTTCTGGAACAGCTGATCATCCTGCCGCGCCGCCCGCTGCGCAGCCTGAAAACCCTGCTGGCGGGGCTGTTTACGCCCTACCCGCTGCTGGCCAGTGTGAATGGTTTGTCGGGTGAACTGCAGGACACCTTCGAGCGATTGCTGACCGAGCATTGGGACGTGGTGCAGATCGAACACACCTACACCTTCCAGCCTTACGAAGCTGCGTTGGCCCGTCGCTCCCAGCCGTTTGTGCTGACCGAACACAATGTGGAATCGTCCCTCGGCGCCGCGACTTACGACCGCCTGCCCGGCTGGGCGCTGCCGTTTATTCGCTACGATCAATGGCGCTACGGCCGCTGGGAACGTCGGGTGATGCGCCAGGCCGCGCAAGTGGTCGCGGTGACTGAGGCCGATGCCCAGACCCTGGCGCAGATTGCCGGCAAACCGGTGCCGGTGGTGGTCAACGGTGTGGATTGCGCGCACTTCGCCGCCGCCCGCCCTGACCCGGCGACCCGCCGCGTGCTGTTTCTCGGCAACTACGAATACGCACCCAACGTGGATGCCATCGAGTGGGCACTGGATGAAATCCTGCCGAAGGTCTGGGCCCGCTGCCCCGACGCACGCATGAGTGTCTGCGGCTTCGGTATGCCGGAAAGCTGGCGCGAACGCTGGAAGGACGGGCGCATCGAGTGGCAAGGTTTTGTGCCCAACCTGCTGGCCCTGCAATCGAGCTGCTCGGTATTTTTGGCGCCGTTGCGCCATGGTGGAGGCTCCAAGCTAAAGGTCCTTGAAGCCCTCGCCGCCGGCCTGCCGCTGGCGAGTACCGACCAGGGCGTGTCCGGGCTGGATGTAGTGGAAGGCCTGGACTACCTCGGCGGCCAGACCGCCGACAGCCTGGCCGACGCCGTGGTGCGCCTGCTGCAACAGCCTGAAACCGCAGCCCCGATGGGCGAAGCCGGTCGCGCCTATGTGCGCCGCGCCCATGACTGGAGCGTCGCTGCCAGCCAGCTGGAGCAGGTGTACGCCCAACTGTCGCCCCTGAACCAAAAGGAGCCGGCATGCGCGTAGGCCTCGATTACCGTACCGTCGGCACCTCGCCGCAATCAGGCATCAGTCGCCAGGTATACGCCCTGGAAGATGCCCTGCGCGCCATGCCCGGTATCGAGCTGGAACGCTTTACCGTCGCGCCGCTGGGCGATGAACTGCGCCTGAATGCGCATTGCCCGGACTGGGGCTGCGCCAAGACCTCCATGCATCAACCCCATCAGCGCCTGCGTTTCGAGGCGGGATTCTTGCCCAAGGCCCTGCGCGATGAGCGCATTGATGTGTACATCAGCACCTTTAATATGGGCCTGCCGCTGCCGCCCAAACCCAAAGGCCTGCGTACCGTGGTGCTGTTGCATGACCTGTTTCAGATCACCCTGGACAACTACCACGCGAATCGCCTGAAGGCGATGATCTACAAGGCCAGCGATCGCCTGTCGATCACCTATGCGGTGCACACGGCAGACCGGGTGTGGACGCCTTCGCAGTACAGTGCCGATGAAACGGCGCGGCTGTTTCCCAAGGCGGCCGGCAAGATTCGTGTGTTGCCCAATCAGGTGGTCGGTTTTGTCGGCTTGCCGGCAGACCTCTCGGCCCGGCAACTGCCCGAGCGCTATTGGCTGCTGGTGGGCACCCGGGAATTGCGCAAGAACGTGCCATTCCTGGTGGACGCCTGGCAGCAGGCGCGCAGCCAATCGCCGAGCGTGCCGGAACTGGTGCTGGTGGGCAGCCTGGAGCATTTGCCCGAAGCACAGCGCAACTACCCCGGGATACGCGCGTTGAGCGGCGTTTCCGATGCCGAATTGCACGGGCTCTATCGCAACGCCTCGCGCCTGTGGCAGCCTTCTTATGCCGAAGGCTTTGGCTTGCCGGTGATTGAAGCCCTGAGCGTCGGTACCCCGGTCGCGGTAGCCAGCGGTACCTCGCTGGACGAAATAACCCCGCCCCTGGCGCCACGGTTTTCACCCACCGACGGTGCGGCGCTGGTGCAATTGATGCTGCACCTGGCCGACCAACCCGTCGAACAACCACCTGAACAGTTACGCAGCTGGGCCGAACGTTTCAACCACCAGGCCTACCGTCGGCGCCTGGCCGAACTGATCGAGGAATTGAATTGAGAATCTCACTGGGTAGCCTCGTCGCCATCGTCTTCGGCCTGCTGTTTGGTGGGTTGATCCTGTTCCTTTCCCCGGCCAAGGCCGTGCTGGCGGTGATCGGCCTGGCCGCTGCCGTGACGATTTTGCGGTTCCCGTTCTGGGGGCTGCTGCTGTTCGCCCTGGTGGCGACGTTCATGCCCTACTCCACGCTTAACCTGGGGATTCGCAGTACGGTCAGTGAGGCGTTGATTGCGCTGACCTGGGCCGCGGTGATCTGGCACGGCTTCCTCTCGCGCCTGCCGGCTGCGCCACCGCTGTCCCGGCGCCCTACCGACCGCATGTTGATGTGGCTGATGATCTTCACGGTGGTGCCGTTTATCGTCGGCCAGGTGAGCATTACCGCCGAGGCCAGCGGCCTGGCGAACTGGTTGCGTTGGTTGCTGAATCTGTCGGTGCTGTTCCTCGCCGCCAAGCTGCTGGTTGAGCAGAAGAACCGCGAAGCGCTGGTGATCGCGTTGTTGCTGGGCACCCTGGCGATGCTGGTGATGTCCATCGGCGTGTTTATCCGCTCGCGCTCGGCCTCGGGCATGTTGCCGATCCTGACCCTGATGAATTACGGCAGCCTCGACACCCTGTCCCTGGGCCTGGGCGCCATGGCCTCGCGGATGGGTTCGCCGTGGATGCACCCCAACGCCACCGGCGGGATCATGGCCTTACTGCTGCCGTTGGCGTTCTGCTATGGCATCACCAACACTGGCTGGAAACGCGGCCTCGGCCTGGGCGTTGCCTGCCTGGGCGCAGCGGCCTTGCTGTTGGCCAGTAGCCGGGGCGCGATGGTCAGCCTGGCGCTGGTGCTGATCTGGATGGCGTCGCGGCGGGTGCCCTACACCGGGCGTTTGCTGATGATCGGCGTGGCATTGGCCGTGGCGCTGGTGCTGTCGTATCCACCGTTGCAGGAACGTCTGGCGACGATCTTTTCGACCCAAAACGCGAGTACCGAAGTGCGCTTCGACGAATACCGGATGTTCCCCCAGGCCGTCGCCAGTTACCCGCTGGGCATTGGCTTCAAGGTTGACCCGCCGGTGCCGGGCACGCACTTGCTGGGGATCTCCAACCTGTGGCTGAACTTCGTCTACAAGACCGGCGTGATCAGCATGCTGCTGTTTATCGCGGTGACCTGGCGCTGGTGGCGTGAGTCCCGGCCGGAAATCGGCCCGATCCGCCTGACCAAGGACAACGCGATTTGGCTGGGCAGCACGGCGGGGATTCTGTCGGCACTGGTCAGCGGCTTTTTTGACCACTACTTCAGTTTCGCCCTGGTGATGATTGCGCTGTTCTGGCTGATGGTAGGGATCAACGTGCTGGAGGCGCGGCGACTGTTTCCGGCGCGGCTGCCACAGGCCAAGACCGTGTCATATCGCAAGCCTTTGCTCGATAGCGTCGGACCCTAGGCATGCTCGGATCGGCGTTCTGGTTGACCCTGGCGACCCTGCTGGGGCTGTGCCTCGGGTTTGCCCGTGAGTGGTTGTTGGTGGCCGCGTGGGGCGCGGGTGAGCGCAGCGATGCGTTTCTGATTGCGCTGTTTTTGCCTGAAGCCTTGCGTATGTCACTGGCCGGTGGCGTGCTGAGCGCCGCCGCCCTGCCGCTGTACTTGCAACGCAAGGAGAGCGAACGCCTGGACTGGCTGGCGGTGTTGTTCCCGGCGCTGCTGTTGATTGCGCTGGTGACCAGCCTGCTGTTGACGCTACTGGCGCCGTGGCTGGTGCAACTGCTCGGCCCGGGCCTCGCGGCAACGGCCACCAGCCTTGCCAGCAGCAACTTGCAGATCCTCGCCTGGAGCGTGCCGGGCTTGATGCTGCATGCGTTGTTCAGTATTCCGTTGCAGGCCAGCGAGCGCTTTGTGGTCGCGGGGCTCGGTTCGTTGCTGTTCAACCTGCCGCCGGTGACCTACCTGGCCCTCGCCGGCACCGCCACGCAACCGCACTCGCTGGCATTGGCCTGCCTCATGGGCAGTTTGCTGATGCCCCTGGCGCTGTTGCCGTCGATGGTGCGCCTGGGCTGGCGGCCTTGGCGGCTGCGGGCTTCGACCCTGGAATTGCGCGAGCTGGGCGGGCGTATCGGTCCGTTGCTGCTGAGCAATGGCGCCAGCCAGGGTTTGGCATTGATTGAACGGTTGGTGGCGTCGTTGCTGGGCGAAGGCGCGGTGACCTGGGTCAACCTGGCCCGCAAGCTGATGAACTTGCCACTGATTGCGCTGATGAGTCTCAACCAGGTGCTGCTGGGCATGATGAGCCGGCGCCAGGGCGACGAGCGCCTGGCCCTGCTCAAGCGCGGCCTGGAAACCGCCAGCCTGCTGACCCTGCCCGCCGGCGTCGGCCTGGTGGCGGCGGCGCCGAGCCTGGTGGCGTTGCTGCTGCCCAAGCAGTCGGTGGATTCGCCGTTGCCGCTGCTGCTGGCCTGGTTTGCCGTGCCGCTGGTGTTCGGCGCCTGGAACGCTCTGTTGGCGCGTTATGCCTACGCCGCCGGCGACACCCGCCAGCCGCTGCGTTGCGAGTTGCTGGGCAGCCTGGTGAACGTGTTGCTGCTGGGTGTGCTGCCGTTTGTGTTTGGCCTGGCGGGTATCCCGCTGGCCGCCCTCGCCGGCGTGCTGTGCACCGCGTTGCTGCTGATGCAACGCCAGGCCTTGCTCGGCGCCCTGCCCTGGAAGGGGCACTGGTTGTTGAGTGGGCTGGTGATGAGCGTGGCGGCGTTGGTGTTGTTTCGGGTTCAAGGAATTTGGCTGCAGTTGGGGTTGAGCACCCTGGCTGGGGCCGTGGTGTTGCTGGGCATGGGCCTGTGGCTCAAGCCGTGGCGCAAGGCAGATTTATAGAGTGGGAGCAGTCAGGTGAAAAAACGCTGGATTCAAATGGATATTGCCAAGGGCATTGGCATCCTGATCATCGTGTTCGGGCATGGTTGGTTCGTGGAGCACTCCCCGGATTTGCTGTACCCGATACTCGCGGTCTTTATCCTGCCGCTGTTCTTCTTCCTGTCCGGGGTGTTTTTCAAGCCCGAGCAGCCCTTTGTTGAAATGGCGGTGCGCAAGGCCGATGCCCTGCTCAAGCCGTTCTTCACCACGATGCTGGCATACGTTTTGGTGCGCGATATCCTGCGCGGCCAGCCGCTGCTGCCCGACATTGGCGGCGTGCTGTACGCCTCCGTGGACACCCTGCCCTGGCAGGCCTTGTGGTTTCTGCCGCACTTCTGGGCGGCAATGCTGTTTGGCTGGGTGATGCTGCGGCTGATGCAGCGCCTGGGCCTGTCGCTGGTGTGGAGTTGCGTGGTGGTGGGCGTGCAATTGCTGCTGGGGGTCTGGACCCTGGACTGGTTCTGGCAGGTACCGATTACCGTTGGCGGCCAGACCTGGACGATGCCGGGGCTGCCCTTCAGCCTGGATGTCACGTTGATCAGCAGTACCTATTTCATTCTCGGTTACCTGCTGCGGGACGTTCTGCGCAAACACCAGAGCTCACTGCTGAGCATGGTGGTGGCGCTGGTGGTGTACTTCGCGATTTTCATCCCGACCTGGGACACCATGGACCTGGCCCAACGGCGCTATGACCATTGGTTGTGGACCAGTGCACTGGCGGTGATCGGTGTGTACATCTGCTGGGCGCTGGCCGGGTTGATGATGACCTCCGCGGTATTGACCCGCGCCATGACCTACATCGGGCAGTCGACCCTGATCCTGTTGATTTTCCATGGCGAGATCCAGCACAAAACCATCGCGCTGCTGCAGCACCTGGGCCTGCCGGATGTGGCGGCCGCGTTTATAGGGCTGGTGGTGGCGGTGGTGGTGCCGTTGATGATCGGCGAGGTGATCAAGCGGGTGGCGTTCCTGCGGTTCTTCTACTTCCCGTTCCCGGTGCGCAAGGCGCCGGCCGTGGCCGGTGAGAAGCCTGGGGCGTAAACCGGCGCCCCAGGCCGGTCGACCCTAGAAGTCGTACTTGAGGCTGGTCATCAGGTTACGCGGCGCACCATACATCCCGTGGTTGCCCGCGTAACTGAGGTACTCCCGGTCAAACAGGTTGTTGAGGTTGACCGACGTGCTGAGCTTGGGGGTTATGTCGTAGCGCACCAGCAGGTTGGCAATCGCATAGCTGCCCTGGCTGAAGGTGTGCAGGTCCTCGCCTACCTTGCTCTGCCAGTTCACGCCACCGCCGACGGTGACCTTGTTCAAGTCCCCCGGCAGGCGGTAGGTGGTGAAGGTCTTCAAGCTCTGGCGCGGCAAGGTGGTGACGATGCGCTTGTCGTTGGCATCCGTGCTCACCGCGTACGCGTAGCCAGCGGATGCCTGCCAGCCTTCGGCGAGTTCACCGCTGAGTTCCAGCTCCACGCCTTCGGTGGTGGTGCCTTTCTCGTTGCGATAGGTATTGCCGCCCGGGGTATCGATCCAGATTGCCAGGTTGTCCTGTTCCAGCTTGAACAACGCCAGGCTGGTATTCAGTTGTTCATCGAAGAAGCTGCCCTTGAGACCCACTTCATAGCCCTTGCCTTCCATCGGTTCCAGGGGCTTGTTGTTGATGTCCCGCACCCAGGTTGCCTGGGGATTGAAGATCTTGGTGTAGCTGGCATACGCCGACCAGTTCTCGGTCAGGTCATACACCACCCCGGCGTAGGGAATATAGACCCCAGTTTGCGATTCATCGGTGCGCGTCGCATCCCCCGCATAAGGTCGGTCTTCAGTTTCACGCTTCCAGTCGATCACCCGGCTGCCGAGGATCACGCTGAGGTCATCGGTAACCCGCAGGCGCGTGCTCAGGTAGGCCGCGTACTGGCTCTCATCCGCCGAGGACTTGCCGGTAACGTTGAAGTCCGGCTTGGCCGAATGCCCGTCCCAGGTGAACAGGTTGTCGATGGCGCCCGCCGGTGAACCGGAATAGTCATAGTGCCAACCGCCGTAACTGGGCACGCTTTCGCGGTACTTGGACAGGGTGACGCCGGCGATCAACTCATGCTCGCGCCCCAGCAAGTCGAACGGCCCGGTGGCGTAGAGGTCGAGGTTGTCCTGGCGTGGTGTGCCGGAGAAACGCACCGGCAGTTGAGTGGTGCCGCTGCCGTCACGATTGAGGGAGCCGTTGACGTAGTTGAAGACCTCGTCGAACTGGTTTTCGCTGTGGGTGAATTCCGCCTTGGCGCTCCAGCCGTTATCGAACTTCTGCTCGATGGAGGTGAAGAAACTGGTTTGCTCGTGGTCGTTATAGGACCAGGCCGGTGCAGTGTTCAACGAGCGGCTGAGGTTGGTCCGCGAGCCGTCGGTAAAGCGCGTGGGCAAGCCGGAACGGGCGGGTGAGTCGACGTCGGTGCGCAGGTAACTGAAGCCCATGGTCAGCAGCGTGTCTTCGCTCAGGTCGAATTCGGTGATGCCGTAGAGGAGTTGGGTTTCTTGCTTGTAGCGGTCGATCCAGGCGTGTTCGGTCTTGTAGTCCGCCACCAGCCGCCCGCGCACGTTGCCGGTTTCGGTCAGCGGGCCGGACACGTCAAGACCGCTGCCATAGCGGTCCCAGTTACCCGCCGCGGCCGTGACGCTGGCGCGGGCCTCGGCTGTCGGGCGTTTGCGAATCAGGTTGATGGTGGCCGACGGATTGCCCATGCCGCTGATCAGGCCGGTAGCGCCGCGTACGATTTCCACCCGGTCATACATGGCCATGCTTTGGGTGTAGTTGTCCATGCGGGTGACGGTGGGCACGCCGTCGATTTCGAAGTTCTGGATCTGGAAACCCCGGGAGAAGTAACTGTCGCTCTCCGAGCCCAGGCCGTCGCGTAGCACGACGATGCCGGGGGTGGCGTCGAGGGTATCGCTGAGGGTGCTCAGGCGCTGGTCATCCAGGCGTTGGCGGGTCATCACTGTGAGCGATTGCGGGGTTTCCCTGGGTGTGAGGTTCAGGCGCGTCGAACTGCTGGACGATTGGGTGGTGTAGGAACCGGTGCCCTCGGTGGTCGAACCCGGGGCCTTGCCGGAAATCGACACGGTACCCAGTTGCAGGGCGTCGCCGGTGGGGCGCGGTTCCAGGGAATAGCTGTCACCGCTGCCGCGCACGGCTTGCAGGTCGGTGTTGCCGAGCAGGATCGCCAGGCCGCTGTCCAGGTCATGCAGCCCTTGCAGGCCAGGGCTGGTTTTGCCCTCGGTGAGCACCGCCGGGTAAGACAGCAGGATGTGCGTGACCTGGCCGAACTGGTTCAGCGCAGCAGCCAGGGAGCCTGGCTTGATATCGAATGTGTGTTGCTCAGCCGCCTGTACCCACGCCGGCGCCAAGAGCACGGGCGCCGCCATGGCCAGGCTGGCAATGCCCCGGACCACCGCGACGGCCAGTGTTTTTTTCAATGTTGTACGTATCGGTTGTCGCGCTTGCATGCCCTGCTCCCCAGTAAAGTTGGCTTCTGGGGATACGAGTCTCGTGAGAAACGCAAACGGACCACCCTTGGGCGAAAATAAATTCAGGCCAGGTTTCGTCGTGGCTTGAGGGTGACCCAGAAACGCGTGAAATGCTCCACGTCCAGCTTGAGGGTTTGGCCCAGTGTCGTGAGGATGCGGTCGGTGTCGCCCAAGGGAAACGTGCCGGACACTCGCAGCTCGCTCACGGCTGGATCACAGGCCAGGTGGCCCCGCCGGTAGCGGCTCAGTTCATGGAGGAAGTCTTCCAGGCGCCGCCCCTGAGCGACCAGCATGCCGCGACTCCAGGCCAGCTCGCCGTCGCGCTGCGCCCTGCGCGCCAGCAGTGTGTTGGCGTCGAAACTGATGATCTCCCCAGGTTGCAGGCTGATGGTGCCCATGGGGATCTGGGCCGAGAGCACGCCCTGGTCCGCACCCAGTTGGGTAAAACCGCCCCGCTGGCGAAGGCTGAAGCGGTTGGCGGAGGCACGGGTCAGGCCTTCGGCGGTTTTGACCCATAACGGGCGCGTGTCCGCCGGGTTAGGCAACACCAGGATTTCTCCCCGCAGCAGATGGATTTGCCGGGTATCGTCGGTGTATTTCACGTCGATGGCGGTGTCGGTATTGAGCTGGACTTCCGTATTGTCTGCCAGGTCGATGCGCCATTGCTCGCCGACGCCGGTGCTGTAGTCGCTGGTCCAGTGCTGCACCAAGGGTGTATCCCGGGCCGTCCACGCCACGCTGCCGGCTGCCAGCAGCAGGGCCAGGTTCTTGATCACCCGGCGCCGCGACAATGCCGGCAACAGTGCGGCCTTCACCAATGCCTGATGAGCCGGCGCGCGCACGTCCTGCATCCGCTGGAAAAACCGTTGGGAATGCTGCCACGCCAATTCATGGGCTGGGTCTTGCTGGCGCCAGGCGAGCCATTCGGCGCGGGTTTGCTCACTGACCTGCGGCGCCTGCAATTCCAGCTGCCAATGCATGGCCTGCTCGGCCGCTTCCAAAGACAGTGGCGACGGCTTGATCAACGCTGGCTGTCCAGCAGGATGCACTGGGCGCCCGCCTTGACGATGTAGCGCTTGACGGTGGTGATGCTCGCGCCGAGGCGCTCGGCAATTTCGCCGTGGCTCAAGCCGTCGAGTTGCGACCACAGGAATGCCTGGCGCACCGGCAGTGCCAGGCGGCTGAGTACTTCGTCGAGGGCCATCAGGGTTTCCAGGAGAATCCACTGGGTTTCAGCACTGGGAGCCGACTCTTCCGGCAACAGCGTCAAGGCCTGCAAATAGGCCTTTTCGAGTTTTTGCCGGCGGTAGTGATTGGACAACACGCTCTGCGCGACTTTCGCCAGAAAGCTGCGAGGTGCCTGGACTTCAAGGGGCTGGTTCTTGGTGAGCAAGCGCAGGAACGTGTCCTGGGCCAGGTCGGCGGCACTCTGCGAACAGTTCAAGCGACGCCATAGCCATTGCTGCAACCAGCGGTGTTGCTGCTGGTAAAGCGTGGCCAGGTCAGTGGGAGTTGCCGATGGGGTCGGGGACATGAAGGGCGCGCAGAGTGCAAATGATAATGTTTATCATATGCTGCACAGTGCAGAGGCTGCAACTACTCAACTTGCAGGAGCGAGCTTGCTTGCGAAAAACCTGAGGATGGCGTGGCCATTCAGAGAGGCCGCGTCTTCGTTAACGATTTTCGCGAGCAAGCTCGCTCCTACAGTGTGGGTCAGTCGTCCAGTTGCTGTGAAGCAGGTGCTTGCTTCACAGCTTTGCCAGGCTTCGCGGCTTTCGGCGCAGCCGGTTCCGGTTCGGCCGGGGCGGCAAGCTCCTTTTCAGCCCGGGGCATCTGATCAATCGCGCTGAAGAAATCCGCCAGGTTGAGGGTGTCCGGTGGCACGGTCTTCTCGAGTTTTTTCTCGCCGTCCTTGCCCACCAGAATCACTTTGGTACCACTGCCGGCACCCAACTTGAGTGCGCGGATCAGCGCATTGGTTTCAGGCGGGGCGAGCTTCTTGTTGTCCTTGGCCTCCTTGGCGAACTTCTCGCCTTCGGCGCCGATGCTGCCGAAGGACACCGTGTAGAGCACCATGCTGCGCTCTTCAAAGGACTGCTTGTTGGCAGGCTCTTCCAGCTGTTTCTTGAGAGTGGCCAACGTTGGGTTGCCGGAGTCGAGTTCCACCACCACCAACGGGCGTGACTTGCCCAGGTCCTGCTTGAGCGGGTTGAGATCATCCGCGGCCAGCAGCGGCCCCGTAAAAGCCATCAAGGTAGCCAGGGTCAGCGACCGGATGAGCATGCACACCTCCTTTGAATTCCATGCAGGGTTCTTGAGTTTCATGTCTGCGACAGTCAAATTCAAGGATGATTCCTACGCCAGCTTCAGAAAGCGTAGGTCAGGACGCCCGCGACGCAAGGCGTTTAGCCACCTTAGGCCTCATTGTTTCTTCTGATTGCTAAGGCTTACAGCGGCCAATGCCGGGCAAATACCGGCGCCACGATGGGGTCGGCATCCACCTGCGCCAGCATCCGGGCAAACTCAGGCCGCGACTGTTGTATCGCCTCGCGTCCTCCCGCCCAGCGCGACACGGCTGCGGCCATGACCCCCAATGCATTTGGAGCCTGCTGCGGGGTGACCAGTTGGTCGGCGAATTGATCGGCAAACACTTCCCAGGCCCCATGCAGGCGGCGACGGGTGCCGCTGATCAACTGTCCATGCTGCTGCGCATCGGCGCTGGCGGTCCAGCGTTCCGGGTAGTCAATGATGCCAATCGCCGAATAACAGTTGGCGGCGATGTACACCAGGCCGCGAATGACTTGGGCGGGCTCCTCGGGCAGCAACGCCGAGGCGGGAAATTGCAGGCCGAGGTGAATCAGGATCGCCGCGCTTTCGGTCAACACGCTGCCATCCGGCTGTTGCAGGGTGGGGATTTGCTTGAGCGGGTTGATCTGCGCCAGGGCTTCGCTGCCTGCGCTGTCTTCCCAGGAGCAGGCGTCGACCTGGCGCCACTCGACACCGCAACGCTGCAGGGCGATTTCGATGATGCACGAGCCGGTGCCTTGGGTTCCGTAGAGGGTGTACACGGTGCTGAGCCTCCTGGCAGTGGGTTGAGGTGTTAGGCTAGGCCGTTCAATCGTTCAACGGGAAGCCATCATGCACAGCAAACGCGTCACGATCGAAGACTGGGACGGCGACGGCGCCATTCGCCTGCCGGACGAAGCCTTGCAGGAGTTGGGGCTGGATGTGGGCGACACGCTGTACATCGTCGAGACCTATGTGGGCACGCAAAAAGGTTTTGTGTTGTCGACCACGCCGAAAATTGCCGACCTGATGGATGAGCTGGTGGAAGAGCTGAGCCACAAACCCTAGCGAGTCAGCCTGGCCAGCAACCCCGCCTTCACCTGCGGCCATTCCGGATCAATGATGCTGAAGCGCACCGAGTTGCGCTTGCGGCCATCAGGCATGATGCGCTCGTGGCGCACGATGCCTTCCTGTACCGCACCGAGGCGCAGGATCGCGGCCCGGGATTTTTCATTCAGTTCATCCGTCGTGAATTGCACCCGCACACAGTCCATCACTTCAAACGCGTGGGTCAGCAGCAACAGCTTGGCCTCGGTGTTGACCCCGGATTTCTGCACCGACTGGCTGATATACGTGTGGCCGATCTCCAGCTTGCGGTTGACCCGGTCAACCTTCCAGAACCGTGTGCTGCCCACCACCTCACCAGTGTCGCGGCGCACGATGACAAACGGCATCATGGTGCCCGCCTCCCGCCCGGCCAGGGCGATGTCCACGTACTTCTCGACGGTGTCGGGGCCCGGCACGTTGGTCACCTTGAGGTTCCACAGTTGCCCGTCGGCGGCGGCCTGTACCAAGGCGGCCGAGTGTTCGCGTTGCAGGGGGCGGAGTTCGACCGTGGTGCCGGTCAGGGTGATTTCAGTCATGGGAGTGCTGCGCCGTCTGGTGGTCGTCAGTGGCCAAGATTGCAGGCTCTCGCCACTGCAAGGCAAGCCGTTTTAGAACAAGCCCATCTGGCCACCCACCAGGGTACTGAAGTCGTCGTTTACAAACGGCAGGATCGCATCCGCCACCGGTTGCAGTTGCCGGGTGACGTAGTGGTCGTAGTCGATCGGTGCCTGGCGCACTTCCAGCGGTTCGGGGCCGTTGACGCTGATCACGTAGCTGATCCAGCCACCGTTCTGGTACTGGCGCGGGCGACCCTGGCGGTCGTTGTATTCGTCGGCCAGCCGCGCGGCGCGCACGTGGGGCGGCACGTTGCGTTCGTAGTCGCCCAATTGCCGGCGCAGGCGTTTGCGGTAGATCAGCAATTCGTCGAGTTCACCGCTCAAGGTGCGACGTACGTAGTCGCGTACGTAGTCTTGATGAGGCTGGCGGTGGAAGATCCGCTGGTAGAGCTCCTGCTGGAATTGCCGGGCCAGGGGCGACCAGTCGCTGCGCACGGTTTCCAGGCCTTTGTAGATCATCTCTTCGCTGCCGTCGGCACGGGTGACCAGCCCGGCGTAGCGCTTCTTGCTGCCCTCCTCCGCGCCGCGAATGGTCGGCATCAGGAAGCGGCTGAAGTGGGTTTCGTATTGCAGTTCCAGGGCGCTTTGCAGGCCGAACTCATTCTGCAGGCGCTCACGCCACCAGGTGTTGACGTGCTGCACCAGGTCCAGGCCGATGCGCGTGGCGTCTTCCTGGGAGTGGGCGCTGCCGAGCCAGACGAAGGTGGAGTCGGTGTCGCCGTAGATCACTTCATAACCCCGGGCTTCAACCAGTTCGCGGGTCTGGCGCATGATTTGGTGGCCACGCAAGGTGATGGACGACGCCAGCCGAGTGTCGAAGAAGCGGCAACCGCTGGAACCGAGCACGCCGTAGAAGGCGTTCATGATGATCTTCAGTGCCTGTGACAGCGGCGCGTTGTGTTCGCGCTTGGCCACTTCGCGGCCTTCGGAAACCCGCGCGACAATCGACGGCAGGCAATGCCGGGTGCGGGAAAACCGCGCCCCGCGAAAGCCTTCCACTGACTCGCTGTCTTCGGGGTGACGCAGGCCTTCGATCAGGCCCACCGGGTCGATCAAAAAGCTGCGGATGATCGACGGGTAAAGGCTTTTGTAGTCGAGTACCAGAACGGATTCGTAGAGGCCCGGGCGCGAGTCCATGACAAACCCGCCGGGGCTGGCCTGGGGTGGTTTGTCTCCCAGGTTCGGCGCGACGAAACCCTGGCGGTGCATCAGCGGCATGTACAGGTGAGTGAAGGCTGCCACCGAACCACCGTTGCGGTCCGCTGGCAGGCCGGTGACGCTGGCGCGCTCCAGGAGGAATTTCAGCAGCTCGGTCTTCTCGAAAATCCGCGTGACCAGCTCGCAGTCCTTGAGGTTGTAGCGCGCCAGCGCGGGCTTGTCCTCGGCGAACATGCGGTTGATTTCGTCCATGCGCTGGTACGGCGTGGAGATCGATTTACCTTCGCCAAGCAAGGTCTGTGCGACGTTTTCCAGGCTGAAGGATTCGAAACTCCAGGTGGCCGAACGCAAGGCTTCGATGCCATCGATGATCAGCCGCCCGGCTGCCGCGGCGAAGTAGTGGTTGCGGCTGCCGTGTTCGCGCCAGCCCATGGCGTCGCCGCCACGGCCCAGCAGCAGCGGCACGTTCAAGCGTTGCGCATGCTCGTGCAGGACACGCAGGTCGAACTGCACCAGGTTCCAGCCGATGATCGCGTCGGGGTCATGGGTGGCGAGCCACTGGTTCAGGCGTTCGAGCAGTTCGGCGCGGGTGTCGCAGTAGTCGAGCTTGAAGTCCACTGCGTCAGTTTTGTTGGGCGGGCCAAGCATGTACACCTGGCGCTCGCCGCAACCTTCCAGGGCGATGGAATACAGGTCGCCCTGGGCGGTGGTCTCGATGTCCAGCGACACCAGCTTGAGTGGCGGGCGATAATCCGGCGCGGGTTTCATCTGCGCCTCCACCAGCATGCCGCCCTCGCCCGCCGTACCGCCAAACCACACCGGCGCGGTGATGAAGCGTTCCATCATGTAGCGATCGGGTGGGCGCACATCGCCTTCGTAGACGTCGATGCCGGCTTTGCGCAGGCGCTTTTCCAGTTCCATCAATTGGCGATGTTGTTTGGTGTAGAGGCCCAGCACCGGGCGATGGTGGAAGTCGCAGAGTGCCAGGTCGCGCAACTCGATACCGCGCTCGCCCTTGAGCTGCAGCTCGGCAGGATTGCGATGGGCCTGGGGGATGAACATCACGGAGGTCTGCACCGGCAAGCGCACAAACCTTGGGCCGTGATCGGTGGCCAGCCAGAAACTGACCTCCGTGCCCGCCGGGGTATCGCGCCAATGCCGGGTCAGGACAAACCCCTGCTGTAAATCCACCTTGCCACACCTCAAGAATCGCTTTCAGGGCGTGATTCTACTCGGCCTGTGACAAGGCGCGGCGATTTAACCGAAACGGCCTACACGCACGAAGACATCAATCTCACAAACTTGTTGCAGAACATTAATGACAATTACTATCATTCGCACCGGAGTCGTATCCGCGCAGCGAGGACGCGCAACGTTGTTGCCCTTTTCTTCACATTGACGGTTCGCCGTCAGGATCGACCATGCCCACCTCCAGCCGTTTTGCTGTGCCGTTTCGCCCGACCCTGCTCGCCCTTTGCTGTTCCCTGAGCCTCACCGCTCACGCCGCCACTCCAGAAACCACGCAGGATGCGAACAACAGTCAGGACGGCAAGGCTCTGGAATTGGGTGCTACTACCATCAGCGCCGACGCACCTACGCCCAACGCCCTGCCCCCGGTGTATGCCGGCGGCCAGGTCGCTCGCGGCGGGCAACTGGGGGTGCTGGGCAATCAGGACATCATGGACGTGCCCTTCAGCATGTCGTCCTATACCGAAAAACTGATTCGTGACCAGCAGGCCGAAAACGTCGGTGATGTGCTGCTCAACGACTCGTCCGTGCGCCAGGCGTCAGGCTATGCCAACCAGGCCCAGGCCTTTGTGATCCGTGGCCTGCCGCTGAACGGCGACGACATTTCGTTCAACGGTTTGTACGGCATCCTGCCGCGCCAGATCATGTCCACCGACGCCCTGGAACGGGTTGAAGTGTTCAAGGGCCCCAACGCCTTTATCAACGGCGTGACGCCCGGCGGCTCCGGGATTGGCGGCGGTGTGAACCTGCAACCCAAGCGCGCCGATGATGTTCCGTTGCGCCGCTTCAGCACCGACATCAGCAGCGATGGCCGGGTCGGCGAGCACCTGGATATCGGCCAGCGCTTTGGCGAAGACAATCGCTTCGGCGCGCGGGTGAATATCTCCCAGCGTGAGGGCGATACCGGGGTCGACGACGAGAGCCAGCGCTCGAAGCTGTTTGCGGTTGGCCTGGATTATCGCGGCGATGCACTGCGTTTGTCGGGGGATTTTGTCTACTCGAAACAGCAGATCAATGGCGGGCGCAACACCGTGCTGCTTGGCCAGAACCTGACCCATATCCCCAACGCACCTTCGGCCGACACCAACTACGCGCCGAGCTGGGGCACCAGCAGCCTGGAAGACACCTTCGGCATGTTGCGCGCCGAGTACGACCTCAACGACAACTGGACCGCTTATGTCGCCGGCGGTGCCAAGCACACCAACGAGATCGGCCGCTACTCGTCGGTCACATTGAACGACACCCTGGGCAATGCCACCGTCAGTGGCTCGCGCATCGCCCACCAGGAAGACAACACCAGCCTGATGGCAGGCTTGAACGGCAAGTTCCAGACCGGCCCGGTCAGCCACAAGCTGAACCTCGGGTTGACCGGGATCTGGGCCCAGACCCGCAATGCCTATGACTTCGACTTCACCGGCCACGCCAGCAATATCTATAACCCGGTGGACGTTGCCGAGCCGGTCAAAGGCAGCTTCGTGGGCGGCGACTTGAACGACCCGGGCATCACCGCCAAGACCTTCGCCCGCAGTGCGGCGGTCTCCGACACCCTGGGCTTTATGGATGATCGTTTGCTGGTGACCGCTGGTTTGCGTCGCCAGGAACTGGTGGTTCAGGGCTTCGCCTACGGCACGGGCACTCGCACCGCCGATTACGACAAGTCGATCACCACACCGGTGTACGGCCTGGTGTTCAAGCCGTGGGACCATGTGTCGTTCTATGCCAACCATATCGAAGGCCTGGCCCAGGGTCCGACCGCTCCCCAGACAGCCGGCACAGCCCCCATCAGCAACGCCGGCCAGGCCTACGCCCCGGCGCGTTCGAAACAGACCGAAGCCGGGGTCAAGGTCGACATGGGCACCTACGGTGCAACCCTGGGTGTGTACCGCATCGAGCAACCCACCGATGGCTACTCACAACTCAGCGCCGACGGTTTAAGCGCCACCTATGTTCGCCAGGGCGAGCAGGTCAACAAAGGCGTGGAGCTCAACGTGTTCGGCGAGCCTATCGCAGGGCTGCGCCTGTTGGGCGGTGCAACCATCATCCACACCGAAGTCAACGGCACCCAGAACGGCGCCAACGACGGCAACCGCGCCATCGGCGTACCTAGCTTCCAACTGAATGCTGGCGTGGACTGGGATGTACCGGGCCTGCAAGGCGTGACGGTTAACGGTCGGATGCTACGCACCGGCGGCCAATACGCCGACGCGGCCAACAACCTCAGCCTGCCCGCCTGGAACCGCTTCGATGTTGGCGCGCGCTACACCTTCAAGGTGAACCAGCGTGACGTCACCCTGGGTGCCACCGTGGAAAACGTCGCCAATACCAAGTACTGGGAATCGGCCCTCGGCGGTTACTTGACCCAAGGTGACCCGCGCGTGGCCAAGTTGTCGGCCAGCATCGACTTCTAACCCCAGGTTGGACACCGGGGTCACAACTGCGTAGTTTTTCCACCCACTGCGCACAAGGACCCCGGCATGTCCCCCGACCTCACTTCCATCGAGCTGTTCCTCAAGGCGGTCAAGCTGGGCAACCTGTCCCGGGCGGCCGAGCAATCCCATCTCTCCCTCTCTGCCGCCAGCCGACGCCTGTCGCTGCTGGAGCAGCACTTCAAGGTTGCCCTGCTGACCCGCACCTCCACCGGCGTTTCGCCGACGGCGGCCGGGGAAGTGTTGGCCCAGCATGCACAGTCGATCCTTCGGGCAGTGGACAGCATGCACGCCGACCTCGCCGACTACGCCAAGGGCGCCACCGGCCGGGTTTGCCTGTACGCCAACAGTTCGGCGATGAGCCAGGAACTGCCG
Source organism: Pseudomonas sp. AN3A02 (assembly GCF_011765255.1). Classification (NCBI taxonomy): domain Bacteria; kingdom Pseudomonadati; phylum Pseudomonadota; class Gammaproteobacteria; order Pseudomonadales; family Pseudomonadaceae; genus Pseudomonas; species Pseudomonas sp. AN3A02. The sequence goes on along the minus strand of NZ_JAARNI010000017.1, from coordinate 12,330 downwards.
CGCCAGCTGACCCAGTGGAACACGCTGCACCCGGGCATCCGCCTGGACATTCGCGAGGAGCGCAGCCGGGAAATTCTCCAGGCCGTGCGCGACGGCGTGGCAGATGTCGGCATTGTCACGACCCGGCCCAGCGAAGAGTTGCGCTTTGTACCTTACTGCCAGGACCGCCTGTGCCTGATCGTGCCCCATGATCATCCGTTGAAAATGCGCCATGCGCGCTTCGAGGATTTGCTCGGTTATGACTTCGTCGGGCTGGAAGACAACGCCGCCATCACGCCGTTGATTACCGAAGCCGCCGCCGCCATCGGCATGCCGTTGCGACTGCGGATGCAGGTGCGCAGTTTCGAAGCGGTGTGCCGCCTGATCGCTGCCGGCCAGGGCGTGGGCGTGCTGCCACAGGGCGCGGTGCAGATTTTCCGCAAGGAGATGGCCTTGCGCTTTATCGAAATCGATGACGCCTGGGCCGACCGCCAGATGTACCTGTGCATGCGCAAGGAACAGCCCTCGCTGACCAGCCTGGCGTTGTTCGACTACCTCAGCGCCAACCCTGCATAAACCTTCGGCCTTCGAATTTTGCGAAGGCCGATTCCACAATGAGCAATTCCCCTGCTGTAACAGCTGTGCCAAGAATGCCCCCGCCAGACCTTCCTATAAAAACAAGACAGGAGACACGGCGTGTCCGATTCCAACACCCGCCCCACCCACCGCATCGCCGTGATTCCCGGCGACGGCATCGGCCGCGAAGTGGTGCCCGAAGGCCTGCGGGTACTCGAGGCCGTCAGCCGGCGGTTCGGTATTCACTTTCACTTCGACCACTTTGCCTGGTGCAGCGAGCACTACCTGGCCCACGGCACGATGATGCCCGACGACTGGGCCGAGCAGATCGGAAGCCACGATGCGATCTTCTTCGGCGCGGTTGGCGCGCCGGACATCATCGCCGACCACACCGCTGTGTGGGAGTCGCTGCTGAAGATCCGCCGCCAGTTCGATCAATACGTGAATATCCGCCCGGTGCGCCTGATGCCTGGCGTGCCCTGCCCGTTGGCCGGCCGTGTGCCGGGTGACATCGACTTTATCGTGGTGCGGGAAAACACCGAAGGCGAATACTCCAGCGTCGGCGGAAGGATGTGGGAAGGCACCTCGCGGGAAATCGCAGTGCAGGAGTCGATTTTCTCCCGGGAAGGCGTGGACCGTGTGGTGGATTACGCCTTCAAACTGGCGCAACAGCGGCCCCGGAAAAACCTGGTGGCGGCGACCAAATCCAATGGCATCTCGATCACCATGCCGTTCTGGGACGAGAGGGTGAACGAGATCGCCCGGCGCTACCCGGACGTGAAGACGGCCAAGTTTCACATCGACATTCTGTGTGCGCACTTCGTGCAGCACCCCGACTGGTTCGATGTGGTGGTGGCCTCCAACCTGTTCGGCGACATCCTTTCCGACCTCGGCCCGGCGTGCACTGGCACCATCGGCATTGCGCCGTCGGCGAACCTGAATCCGCAGCGGCATTACCCTTCACTGTTCGAGCCGGTACACGGCTCGGCGCCGGACATCGCCGGGCTGGGCGTGGCCAATCCTATCGGGCAGATCTGGTCGGCCGCGCTGATGATCGAGCACTTGGGCGACGGTAATCCGCTTTACCAGGAAGCCGCAGCGGCGATCGTGTCCGCCATCGAAACCGTGCTTGCCGAAGGCCCGCGCACCCGGGAAATGGGCGGCAGCGCCAGCACCGTCGAAGTGGGCCGCGCCATCGCCGAATGCGTCGCAGGGAACAGGAGTTGAACATGACCAACGCACATTACATCGCCAACCAATGGCTGGCATCGACCTCGCTGGAAGACATTCCAGTGATCGACCCGAGCACCGGCGAAACCTACTCGAGCATCGCCCGTGGCACCGCCGCCGATATCGATGCGGCGATCCGCGCGGCGCGCCTGGCACTCGGGGAAACCTTCGATGGCCCGTGGGGCACGTTATCTGCCGTGCAGCGCAGCCGCCTGCTGGCGAAGCTCGGCGTGGCGGTGTTGGACCATCATGAAGAACTGGCGCAGATCGAAGCGCGGGACACCGGCAAGGCGCTGAAAGTCGCCCGCGCCGATGCCACTGCCCTCGCCCGCTACTTCGAGTACTACGCCGGTGCCGCCGACAAACTGCACGGCGAAACCCTGCCGTATCAGGCGGGCTACACCGTATTGACCGTACGCGAACCTCATGGCGTGACCGGGCATATCATCCCGTGGAATTACCCGATGCAGATTTTCGGGCGCAGCGTCGGCGCTTCGTTGGCGGCGGGCAATGCGTGTGTGGTCAAGCCGGCGGAAGATGCCAGCCTGTCGTTACTGCGCCTGGCGGAGATCGCTGCCGAGGTCGGCTTTCCGGCTGGCGCGATCAACGTGGTCACCGGTTACGGCTATGAAGCCGGCGCGGCGTTGTGCGCACACCCGGGCATCGATCACATCTCGTTTACCGGCTCCACTGCAACCGGCACAGCCGTGTCGAAAGCTGCTGCCGAACGCCACTGCCCGGTCACCCTGGAGCTGGGCGGCAAGTCGCCGCAACTGGTGTTCGCCGATGCCGACCTGGAGGAAGCTCTGCCGGTGCTGGTCAACGCCATCGTGCAGAACTGCGGGCAAACCTGCTCCGCCGGTAGCCGCTTGCTGGTGGAACGCAGCATCTACGAAAGCCTGCTCGCGCGCCTCAGCCAGCGTTTTTCCGAGTTGCGTGCCGGGCCTTCGGCGCTGGACCTGGACATGGGCCCGCTGATCAACCAGAAGCAGCAACGCCTGGTGCGGGAGTTTATTCGCGAGGCCGAGCAGGCCGGGATCACCGTCGCCGCACGCGGCACGGTGGTGGCCGAGGCCGGCAGCGGCGGGTATTTCCAGGAGGCGGTGCTGTTCCGCGACGTGCCGCCAGACAGCCGCCTGGCGCAACAGGAAGTCTTCGGCCCGGTGTTGGCCGTGATGCCTTTCGACGATGAAGCCGAAGCGATTCGCCTGGCCAACGGTACCGAGTTCGGCCTGGTGGCCGGCGTGTGGACCCGCGACGGCGCGCGGCAAATGCGCCTGGCGCGCACGCTGCGTTGTGGCCAGGTATTCATCAACAACTACGGAGCCGGTGGCGGCGTCGAACTGCCATTCGGCGGAGTGAAGGCCAGCGGTTATGGCCGGGAAAAAGGCTTCGAGGCGCTGCTGGGCTTTACCACCTTGAAGACCATTGCGATCAAACACGGTTGATTCCTCACAACAACAAGAACGGAGAACACACCATGCGTTTAGCCAATAAAGTCGCGATCGTCACCGGCGCCGGTTCGGGTTTTGGCGAGGGCATCGCCAAGACGTTTGCCCGCCAGGGCGCCAAGGTAATTGTTGCGGACATGAACGCCGTGGGCGGTCAGCGAGTGGTCAATGAGATTGCCGAAAGCGGCGGCCATGCGCACTTTATCGAGGTCAACGTGGCCAACGATGAAAGCATGGGCGCGCTGCTGCGCGGCACACTGGAGCAATTCGGTGGGCTGGACATCGTCATCAACAACGCCGGTACCACCCACCGTAACCGGCCGATGCTGGAGGTCGATGAGGCCGAGTTCGACCGGGTATTTGCGGTCAACGTCAAAAGCATCTTCTTGAGCGCCAAGCATTTTGTGCCGCACTTTCGCGGCCAGGGCGGCGGCGTGTTCGTCAACATTGCCTCGACGGCAGCGATCCGCCCACGCCCGGGACTGGTCTGGTATAACGGCAGCAAGGGCGCAGTGGTGGTCATGAGCAAGACCATGGCGGCAGAGTTGGGGCCGGACAATATCCGCGTCAACTGCGTGAATCCGGTAGTCGGTGCCACAGCATTGCTCAGCGAATTCATGGGCGTGCCGGACACCCCGGAAAACCGCCAGAAGTTCATGGCGACCATTCCCCTGGGGCGCTTTTCCACCCCGCAAGATGTGGCCAACGCCTGCCTGTACCTGGCGTCGGACGAAGCGGCGTTCATCACCGGCACCTGCCTGGAAGTCGATGGCGGGCGCTGCGTGTAACTCACTCTCACAGGGACCGGAATTGCTATGTGTGATCTTCATAATAAGAACGAGCCGAACACCCGGGAATTGCTTGAAGGCCTGCCAAAGAACTGGGGTAAATGGGGACCGGACGACGAAGTCGGTGCCCTCAATTACCTGACTGAAGCCGAAGTGCTGCGCGGCGTCGCCTCGGTACGCCAGGGTAAGACCTTTACCTTGCAAGTGCAGATCGGTCACCCCGACGGCGACCCGATGTGGCCGGCGCGCAACCCGTCGATGCGCTTCAACACCCTCGACCACAGCCATTACCACTTCGGCAAACAGCCGCACATGACCGGCGGCGCGGCGTACTCCGACGACGTGATCTTCATGCAACTGCAAGGCTCGACGCAGTACGACGCCCTCGGCCACGCCTGGTACGACAATCAACTGTGGAACGGCTACGACGCGCAGACCACCGTCGGCGGCATGGCCAAGGCCAGCGTGCTGGCCATCGCCGAACGCGGCGTGGTGGGCCGCGCCGTACTGATCGACATGGCCCGCCATCGCGGCAAGAAATGCCTGGGTCGCGGCGAAACCTTCAACCACCTGGACTTGCTCGACGCCGCCAAGGCCCAGGGCGTGACCATTGAAAAGCGCGACATCCTGATCATCCGCACCGGTTCCATGGGTGCGTTTTATGAGCTGGGCAAGACCGAGTTCTTCAAGGACCTGATGGAGCCAGGGCTGACCTACAGCCGCGAGCTGGTGGAGTGGTTCCATGAAATGGAAATCCCCAACCTGGTGACCGATACCATCGCCAACGAAGTGATCACCGACCCGGTGTCCGGGGTGCAGATTCCGCTGCATTGCGCGCTGATGCGCAACCTGGGAATCGCCTTTACCGAGATTGTGTTGCTGGAGGAACTGGCCGCCGATTGCGCGGATGACGGCCAGTGGAAGTTCCTCTACACCGCCGCCCCGTTGAAGATTGTCGGGGGCAGCGGCGCGCCGGTGAATCCGGTGGTGATCAAGTAGCCCGGAGGATCAGACCTGGCCCTTGTCCCACAGCCGGACTAACTCTCCAGGTGCTAGGTCTTCCGGCACCTGGAGCAGCAACCGGTCATCGCGATCATCCTGGCGAAAACGCACTTCGATTTGATAGAAGCGCTGGTCGCCCCTTCCTGACTCAGCCGAGGCCAGCGGCAGGCAACCATTGAGCAGCGTGAAGATCTGTTCGCGTTCATCCAGGTTGCACTGGGCGAACTCGATCTCTCGCGGCCGGCTCAGCATCGCGGTCACCCCGCCTTGGCGGGACAGACGCACCGTGGCATCGCTGCCCAAGGGTGGTAGCTGTTTCATCACATCCTCCTCATCCCGGACTCACGCCTACCCCGGCCCAGGCTTTCTCCACGGCCTTGGCCTGGGTCGCACCGAAACGTTCGCGGGCATGGGCGACGGTCAAGGCGGCAAAGCCTTGGAAGTCCGCATCGTTATCGAGTTTTTCATCGCACAGGGTGTCATACCAGATTTGCCCTGCCTGCTCCCAGGCCGAGCCGCCCAAGGCAGTCGCCGCCAGGTAAAACGCGCGGTTGGGGATCCCGGAGTTCAAGTGCACGCCACCGTTGTCATCCTGGGTGACGACGAAATCCCGCATATGCGCGGGCTGCGGGTCCTTGCCCAGCACGGGGTCGTCATAGGCGGTGCCGGGATGGGACATGGAGCGCAGGCCCTTGCCCTGAACCTTGTCGGTAAGCAAATCCGCGCCGATGAGCCAGTCCGCCTGCTCGGCCGTGTGCTTGAGTACGTATTGCCGGGTAAGTACGCCGAACACGTCGGAGATTGATTCGTTGAGCGCCCCGGACTGATTGCGGTAAACCAGGCCGGCTTCGCTCTCGATGATGCCGTGGGTCAGTTCATGGGCGACCACGTCCAGGGACCGGGTAAAGCGCTGGAACACCTCGCCGTCACCGTCGCCGAAGACCATTTGCGCGCCGTTCCAGAAGGCGTTGTCGTAGCCTTCCCCATAATGCACGGTGCCGACGAGGGCTAAACCACGATTGTCGATAGAATCGCGTCCGTAAACCTGCCAGAAAAAATCGTGGGTCGCGCCCAAGGCGTCATATGCCTCATCCACCGCCGCATCGCCGCTGGCCCGCTGCCCTTCGCCGCGCACCAGGTCACCGGGGAGCACCGTCAGGTGGCCGGCATCGTAGAGGTTGCGTTGCAACGCGCCGGCGATTGGCGCCACCGGAGCCGGGCCAGGCTTGCCCGGGTTGGGCAGCAACTGGCGAACGTGCGTCAGGGTATTCAGCGCTCGCGAACGCTGCCACTCGGAACCATGGTCGATCAGCCGATGGAGAATGTAGGGCGGGATAAATCCCGGGCATGAACCTTGACTGGGCATGGGCGTTCTCCTTGTCAGATAGCGGTCTGTATTGTTGTGATCGGGTTCCGCCCCAGAGGTTCGTTTTGATCGGCTGGCGAATTTGCATATCACCGGCTCATCACTAGACTCAAGGCTCCTCTTACATGGAAGTCTATTGAATGAACGTATTTCGCCCTCTTCGTCAGGCAATTACCCTGGCAACCTTGCTGTCTGCTGGTTTCCTGACGGCACATGCCGCCGATATCCCGCTGTCCAAGTCACTGGAAGCCGATGAGGTGACCACCAAGGTGCTGAAGGTGGATGCCGCCAGCCATCAGGTAGTACTCCAAGGCGCCGAAGGTCGTGAGGTGCATGTGCAGCTCAGCGAACAGGCCAAGGACCTGGGCAACCTCAAGGTCGGCGATCAGGTCAAGGTGCTGGTGACTCATTCGGTCGCGGCCGTGCTGGATACCGACATCGACAAGAGCGCCCCGGATGCCATCGAGAAGACTGGCGTATTGCGCGCGACCGCAGATAACCCGAACCCGGGCGGTGCTGCGTTCCGCCAGGTGCAGGTGCAGTTGAAGATCACCCACATCGACCTGAAAAAAAACCAGGTGACCCTGGAAAATCCAGCTGGCCAGAGCAAAGTGCTGACCGTGGAAAAACCGGAAATCCGCGCCGGCCTCAAAGACCTCAAGGTTGGCCAGAGCGTGCTGGTAACCTACACCGATACCCTGGAAATCAGCACCGCCCACGAGGGCTGATGATTGCGGCGTCCCATCCGCTCACGGCTGATGGGATTTCGCCAGGTAGTCTTCGATGTTGTTCATCTGATCGTCCCACCCTCGGGAGTTCTTCTTGTAGGCTTTCTGACGGCGAGCGCCGGGGATCGCGTCAAAACCTGACTCCACCACCCGCAACAAGATGCCCTCGGCGTGATCCTCAAGGGTGAACTCCACCAAGGTGGGCGTTTCGGTGTCGTAATCGACATCCTTGTCTACGGCGTAGGGATGCCAACTGAAAGAAAAGCGCGTTTGCGGCTCAAGGCGCTCGATTTTCGCCTTCCAGACCACATGCTCGTAACCGGGGTAAGTGATTTGGGCTTCAATGGCCCGGCCCTGGGCAAACTGCTTGCCCTTGAGAGCGATGCCAAACCAGCTGCCGAATTGCTCGGCATCGGTCAGTGCTTCCCAGACGCGTTGACGTGGAGCGTTGAGCAGGACTTTACGTTTGATTTCATTTGATTCGTGCATGAGACACCTCCTGTATTGACAGTAGGCGACATCGACCAATGCGCAACCTTTAAAAAAGGATGGGGCATGACCAGCGTCATGCCCTCGTGATCTCAGACGTGAGGGTCACCCGGAGCCTTGCTGGGCGTCGCGTATTGCGGCTTCAAATGGCCTTCCTGATCAAGCAGCCAGGCGTCCATGATCTGACGCACCACCGGGCCCGCCACCCGGCCACCAGCCTCGCCGTTTTCAATCATCACCGAAATCACGATCCGCGGGTGCTCCGCCGGGGCGAAGCCGACGAACAAGGCGTTATCGCGGTTGCGTTCCAGGGTCTTGAGACGGTTGTAACGCTCGCCCTGCTTGATGGCCACCACCTGTGCGGTACCACTCTTGCCGGCAATCCGGTATTGCGCGCCGGCTGCAGCCGCCCGGGCAATACCTCGTGGGTCGTGCATGACCAGTTGCATGCCGTGGTTGACCTGTTCCCAGTCGCGCGGGTCTTTGAGGACGACGTTAGGCATCGGATTTTCATCCACTGGCGCCACGCCATTGATGGTCTTGGCCAGGTGCGGGCGGTTCCACACGCCTTTGTTGGCGATCAACGCAGTGGCCTGGGCCAGTTGCAGCGGGGTGACCTGCATGTAGCCCTGGCCGATGCCGAGGATCACGGTTTCACCCGGGAACCACGGTTGGCGTCGGGTGGCGCGCTTCCAGGCCTGGGACGGCATCAAGCCGGCCGACTCTTCGAACATGTCGAGGGAGACTTTCTGCCCGAGGCCGAACTCGGCCAGGTAGTCGTGCAGGCGGTCGATGCCCAGCTTGTGGGCAAGGTCGTAGAAGTAGGTGTCGTTGGAGCGCATGATGGCCGCATCCATGTCCACCCAGCCGTCGCCGCTGTGGTTCCAGTTGCGGTATTTGTGATCGAAGTCCGGGAGTTGGTAATAGCCGGGGTCGAACACGCGGGTCTGGGCGGTGACCACACCGCTGTCGAGGCCGGCGATGGCCACTTCCGGCTTGATCGTCGAGCCCGGTGCGTAGAGCCCGCGCAGCACGCGGTTGAACAGCGGACGGTCGAGGGAGTCGTGAAGCGCTGCATATTCCTTGAAGCTGATACCGGTGACGAACAGGTTGGGGTCAAAACTCGGCTTGCTGACCATCGCCAGGACTTCGCCAGTTGCCGGATCGAGAGCGACTACCGAGCCACGACGGTCGCCGAGGGCTTCTTCGGCCGCTTCCTGGAGTTTGACGTCCAGGCTCAAAACGATGTTTTTGCCGGGGATCGGGTCGGTGTGCTTGAGCACTCGCAGGACGCGGCCCTGGGCATTGGTTTCAACTTCTTCATAGCCCACGTGGCCATGCAGCTCGGACTCGTAGAAACGTTCGATCCCGGTTTTACCGATGGACTGCGTGCCCCGGTATTCCACAGAGTCGAGGGCCTTGGATTCTTTTTCGTTGATCCGGCCTACGTAGCCAATGGAGTGGGCAAAGTGCGCACCCAGCGGGTAATGGCGGACAAATTGCGGCTCGACATCCACGCCCGGCAGGCGGAATTCGTTGACGGCCAGCACGGCGATCTGTTCTTCGGTCAGCTCGTAAAACAGCGTGACGGGTACAAAGGGATGACGCGCCTGCTTGAGCGCTTTATCAAATACGCCGCGGTCTTCGGCGGGCAGATGCAGGAGGCTGACGATGGCGTCCAGCTCACCCTTGAGATCAGTGGTGCGCTCGCGGGTGATCGTCAAGTTGTAGCTGGGGCGATTGTCGGCAAGTACTACGCCATTGCGGTCATAGATCAGACCGCGCGTCGGGGTAATCGGTAGGACGTGGACGCGATTGTTCTCGGAAATGGTGGAGTGATAGTCGTACTGCACCACCTGCAGGAAGTACATCCGGCCTACCAGTGCGCAGGTGATACCCACTACCAGCAGCGCGCAGGCCAACAGCCGCTTGTTGACCAGGCGGTTTTCTTTTTCGTGATCCTTGATCGGTATCGGTTCAGGCATTTCTACAGCATCTCGTTGAATAAGGTCGACGCCGCTTCCTGCGGAGGAGAAATCAGTCCTTGTGAAAATGTGCTGCACCATACCAAAAATGCAGAAACACTTTGCATCGATTTCCCTGAACGGTGTGCTTATGGAGCCGGTTCATGCACTTTGGTTTGGCTGGTTGACCTTATTCATACGTTTTCATGCTGAGGAATCAACTGAGGATCGATTTGGGTTCCAGGAAGGCTTCCAGGCCGAATGTGCCGTACTCGCGGCCAATGCCCGATTGTTTGAAGCCGCCAAACGGTGCGAGCGGCTCATGGGCGAGGGTATTGATCAGGACCCGCCCTGCGTCGATACGGCTGGCTAGCGTGCGGGCACGCTCGGGATTTGATGACAGGATGTACGCCTGGAGGCCGTAGGGCGTGTCGTTGGCGATGGCCAGTGCTTCTTCCTCGGTTGCGTAGGTAATGATCGATAGCACCGGACCGAAAATCTCCTCGCGGGCGATGGTCATTTGATTGGTCACGCGGCTGAATACGGTGGGTCTTACGAACCAGCCCGCCGTGATGCCTTCTGGCAGACCGGGGCCTCCCGCTAGCAGGTGAGCGCCCTCCTCGATCCCGATCTGAATGTAGCGCTGCACGCGCTCCCATTGTTTAAGGCTGACCATGGGACCCACGGCCGTGGATGGATCACGAGGATTACCGGCTTGTACTTTGGTTACTTCCTCGATCATCAGCGCTTCGATTTCAGCCAGGCGACTTTCAGGTACCAGGATTCGGGTGCCGGCGATGCAGGCCTGGCCGCTGTTCATGAAGCCTGCCTGGATAGCCATGGGCACGGCCACCTTGAGGTCCGCATCATCGAGAACCAACACCGGTGATTTGCCGCCCAGCTCCAGGGTGATGCGTTTCAGTGTCTCGGCTCCGGTACGCAGGACTGTTTTGCCGACAGCGGTCGAGCCGGTGAAGGACACTTTTGCGATGTCAGGATGGGAGCTCAACACGGTGCCTACGGTTTCGCCACGACCGGTGACGATGTTGAACACACCAGGCGGTAAACCCGCTTCATGGAGTGCGCGGGTGACTATAGAGGTCTGGATTGCGCTCATTTCGCTGGGTTTGATCACCGCGGTACAGCCGGCGGCCAGCGCAGCAGCGAGCTTGCCGCAGATAAAACCGGCGTTGCTGTTCCAGGGGGTGATCAACCCGGCCACACCCAAGGGCTGCATGACCACCTCGGCAATACCGATGCGTCGGGAGAAGTTGTATTTCTCGAGTACCGAGGCAGCATCCTGCAGGACGCTGGCCGCGTGCTTGGCCATCCATCGCGCACGTGAAACCGGGGCACCATACTCCTCGATAATCGCTTCGGTGAGTTCGTCCTCAATGGATTCAACGGCAGCATGCATGCGTTTTAGATAGCCGATGCGTACCTCTTTCGAGCTGTGGGAAAACTCGATAAACGCTTGCTTAGCGGCGGCGATGGCATCCAGGGCGTCCTGTTCATTTGCCAACCGAACCTGGCCGATACTCTGGCCCGTGGCGGGATTGAACAGGTCAAAAAGCTCTTCGCCATGGGGAGTTACAAAAGCGCCGTTGATATAGATCTGGTTGATGCGTTGCATAGGTCCTCCGGGACGCTGAGCTAGTGCGTCATACCGTAATTCACTATGATTGAGTTGATAAGCCGTACAAATCGGCATGAGTTGATGAGTGATCCAGGACAATGAACACATCCGGACTGAATGAACTGGAAGCCGTATTGGCAGTGGCGCGGCATCGAAGTTTTCGTGCGGCGGCGACTGAGTTGAATGTGTCGACGTCGGCGCTGAGTCACTCTATTGCAGGGCTTGAAGCGCGGATGGGGGTGAGGCTGTTCAATCGCACAACGCGCAGCGTGTCGTTATCTGAAGTGGGCGCAGAGTTTGTCGAGACAATTACGCCGGCACTGTTGAGCATCCGCACAGCCTTGGAACAGGCGGGAAATCGCAGCGCAGAACCCAGCGGTACCTTGCGCCTGAATACCTCGGCGGGTGCCGCAAAGCAGGTGATGCCGCTGCTGCTGGAATATCTGCGGCGTTATCCGCAGATGAAACTGGATATCGTCACTGAAGGGCGTCTGGTGGATATCGTTGCGCAGGGGTTTGATGCAGGGATTCGTCTGGGCGACACGGTTCCTCAAGACATGATCGCGGTCGATATCAGCCCGGCCCAGCGTTTTGCGGTATTGGGCAGCCCGGAGTATTTTGCCAATCACCCAGTCCCCGTCAGCCCCATAGATCTGCGGGCCCATCAGTGTATTCGCAGCCGAATGCCTAGCGGTGCGATCTACCACTGGGAGTTTGAGCGTCATGGCGAAGCAATTGCCGTAGAGGTGCAGGGGGTTTTGACCCTGGACAATCCGACGTTGATGCTTGAGGCAGCCAGGGCGGGGCTGGGCTTGACCTATCTTACGGAATGGAATGCAGCTGATGATTTGGCGAAAGGGGCGTTAGTGCGCGTACTGGAGGAATGGACACCGTCTTTTGACTGTTTTCGTCTCTATTATCCAGGTAGGCGTCATGTGCCGGCCGGGTTGAGGGCACTGATTGACTTGATCAGGGAGAAAGGATTTTAAACGGCATTTCGTTAAGTTTCCGACCGCCCAAAACAAAACCCCTGATTGCGTGAGCAATCAGGGGTTTCGGAATTTAATCTTGACGATGACCTACTCTCACATGGGGAAACCCCACACTACCATCGGCGATGC
>NZ_JAARNI010000016.1:0-109345 GCF_011765255.1 Pseudomonas sp. AN3A02 | reverse complement strand
GTGTGGGCCGTGAGACTCACAAGATGATGCTTGATCACTATCAGCAGACCAAAAACCTGCTGGTGAGCTACGACATCAATCCGCTGGGCTTCTTCTAACTCACAACCCGCTCCCACATTTGAAATGCAATAAAAATGTGGGAGCGGGCTTGCTCGCGAATGCGGTGTATCAGTGACTGAATTTTGAACTGACCCACCGCATTCGCGAGCAAGCCCGCTCCCACACTTGATCTTCACAAGACCTTGCTACTCATTCGGCTTACTTAAGTAAGCCGGGACAAAACAATAAGAAAGGGATTCCATCATGCCTAGCGAACCGAATGGCGCTCCGGCGTCCGGGTCTTCCGTCGACTTTGAAAAGGTCGGCAACGAATACTTCCAACAACGGGAACTGAAAAAAGGCGCTGCCGGCTGGGTGCTCCTGGTCGGTCTCGGGGTTGCCTACGTGATCTCCGGCGACTACGCCGGCTGGAACTTCGGCCTGGCCCAGGGCGGCTGGGGCGGCATGTTCCTCGCCACACTGCTGATGGCCACCATGTACCTGTGCATGTGTTTCTCCCTGGCCGAACTGTCTTCCATGATTCCTACCGCCGGCGGCGGCTACGGCTTTGCCCGCAGCGCGTTCGGCCCCTGGGGCGGATTCCTCACCGGCACCGCGATCCTTATCGAATACGCCATCGCCCCCGCCGCCATCGCAGTGTTTATCGGCGCCTATTGCGAGTCGCTGTTCGGCATTGGCGGCTGGATGATCTACCTGGCGTTCTACATCATCTTTATCGGCATCCACATCTTCGGGGTGGGTGAGGCGCTGAAGCTGATGTTTGTGATTACCGCCGTCGCGGCCATTGCCCTGGGCGTGTTCCTGGTGGCGATGGTGCCGCACTTCAATATCGCCAACCTGCTGGATATTCCGGTGACCGAGGCCAAGGGCGCCAGCACCTTCCTGCCATTCGGGTATGTCGGCGTGTGGGCAGCGATTCCCTATGCAATCTGGTTCTTCCTGGCGGTCGAAGGCGTGCCGCTGGCCGCCGAAGAAACCAAGAACCCGAAACGCGACCTGCCCCGCGGCCTGATCGGCGCCATTGTGGTGCTGACCAGCTTCGCCCTGCTGATCCTGGTCATCGCGCCCGGCGGTGCTGGCGCCTATGCACTGATGGCATCGGGCAATCCGCTGGTAGAAGCCTTGTCCAAAGCCTATGGCGGTTCCACCTGGATGGGCCACTTCGTCAATCTGGTGGGCCTGGCCGGGCTGATCGCGAGTTTTTTCTCGATCATCTACGCCTACTCTCGGCAGATCTTCGCCCTGTCCCGCGCCGGCTACCTGCCGCGCAAGCTGTCGCAGACCAACAAAAGCAAGGCACCGGTCCTGGCCCTGGTGATCCCCGGCATCATCGGGTTTGGCCTGTCGCTGACCGGCCAGGGTGATTTGCTGATCCTGGTGGCCGTGTTCGGCGCGACCATTTCCTACGTGCTGATGATGGCCGCACACATCACCTTGCGCATCCGCCGCCCCAAAATGGACCGTCCTTACCGCACACCGGGCGGCATCTTCACCTCGGGCGTCGCTCTGGTACTGGCCTGCATCGCTGTTGTGGCGGGCTTTCTGGTGGATCCGCGCGTGGTGATTGGCGCCGCGATCATCTATGGAGTATTAATTGCTTACTTTGCTTTCTACAGTCGGCATCACTTGGTAGCAGGCACGCCGGAAGAAGAATTTGCGGCGATCCAGGCCGCAGAGGCCGCCTTGCACTAAACGCCGTAAACCTCGGCGCGGGCGCTTTACTCACATTCTGCCCGCGCCGAAAAGGAGACTCTGTATGGCAAGCTTTTCCCACGCGGTCGGTGCATTGACCTACCGCTTCGACAGCCTCAAGGACTTGATGGCCAAGGCCAGCCCGGCGCGCTCCGGGGATTTCCTCGCCGGTGTTGCCGCGCAGAACGACGGTGAGCGGGTCGCGGCGCAAATGGCCCTGGCCAATATTCCGCTGAAGCACTTTCTTGAAGAAGTGCTGATCCCGTACGAAAGCGACGAAGTCACCCGGCTGATTATCGATACCCACGATAAACAGGCGTTTTCCGTGGTCAGTCACCTGACCGTCGGTGGCCTGCGGGATTGGCTGCTCAGCGACGCGGCCGACGAACAAAGCCTGCGTGCCCTGGCGCCCGGGCTGACACCGGAAATGGCCGCCGCCGTGTCGAAGATCATGCGTGTGCAGGACCTGGTACTGGTGGCGCAGAAGATCCGCGTCGTCACACAGTTTCGCGGCACGATGGGCCTGCGCGGGCGCCTGTCCACCCGCCTGCAACCCAACCACCCCACCGATGAACCGGCGGGTATCGCCGCCAGCATTCTCGACGGCCTGCTCTACGGTAACGGCGACGCCATGATCGGCATCAACCCGGCCACCGACAGCATCGCCTCGATCTGCGCCATGCTGGAAATGCTCGACGCGATCATCCAGCGCTACGAAATCCCGACCCAGGCCTGCGTGCTGACCCACGTCACCACCTCCATCGAAGCCATCAACCGTGGCGTGCCGCTGGACCTGGTGTTCCAGTCGATCGCCGGCACCGAGGCGGCCAACGCCAGTTTCGGCATCAGCCTGAGCGTGTTGCAGGAAGGCTACGACGCGGGCCTGAGCCTGAATCGCGGCACCCTCGGGCAAAACCTGATGTATTTCGAAACCGGCCAGGGCAGCGCCTTGTCGGCCAATGCGCACTTTGGCGTCGACCAGCAAACCTGCGAAACCCGCGCCTATGCGGTGGCCCGGCATTTCAAGCCGTTTTTGGTGAACACCGTGGTCGGTTTTATCGGCCCCGAGTACCTGTACAACGGCAAGCAGATCATCCGCGCCGGCCTCGAAGACCACTTCTGCGGCAAGCTGCTGGGCGTGCCGATGGGCTGCGACATCTGCTACACCAACCATGCCGAAGCCGATCAGGACGACATGGACACCCTGCTCACGCTGCTGGGCGTGGCCGGGATCAACTTCATCATGGGCATCCCGGGCTCCGACGACATCATGCTCAACTACCAGACCACCTCGTTCCACGACGCGCTCTACGCCCGGCAAACATTGGGTTTAAAGCCAGCGCCGGAGTTTGAACAGTGGCTGGCAAAAATGGGCATCTTCACGCAAGCCGACGGCAAGGTGCACTTCGGCAACAGCCTGCCACCGGCATTCCGCCACGCCTTGGCGCAATTGGGATGAAGAAGGAACCGCCTGTGCACATCGACACCCCGGAAAACAACGTGGACAACCCGTGGCTGGAACTGCGACGCCTGACCCCGGCGCGAATTGCCCTGGGCCGTACCGGCACCAGCATTCCTACCGGTGCGCAGCTGGATTTCCAGTTCGCCCACGCCCAGGCGCGGGACGCCGTACACCTGCCGTTTGACCATGTAGGACTCAGCAGCCAACTGGCCGAACGCGGCCGCGACAGCCTGTTGCTGCACAGCGCCGCCGTCGACCGTCACAGCTACCTGCAACGCCCGGACCTTGGGCGGCGCCTGAGTGATGAATCGGCCCAGGCCCTGCGGGACTACGCCGAAGCCAACCCGGGCGGCGTGGACCTGGCGGTGGTAGTGGCCGACGGTTTGTCGGCGCTGGCGGTGCATAAACATACGCTGCCGTTTCTTACACGCATGGAGGAACAAACCCACGCAGAGGGTTGGTCGCTGTCGCCAGTGATTCTGGTGGAACAGGGCCGCGTGGCAGTGGCGGATGAAGTCGGCCAGTTGCTGGGGGCGAAAATGGTGGTGATTCTGATCGGCGAGCGGCCGGGGCTCAGCTCGCCGGACAGCCTGGGCCTGTATTTCACCTACAACCCCAAGGTCGGCCTCACCGACGCCTACCGCAACTGCATCTCCAATGTGCGCCTGGAGGGCTTGAGCTACGGCATGGCCGCTCACCGCTTGCTGTACTTGATGCGTGAGGCCTGCCGCCGGCAGTTGTCGGGGGTCAACCTCAAGGATGAAGCCCAGGTACAAACCCTCGAGTCGGATGATCCCGACCTGATGAAAGGCAACTTCCTGCTCAGCCCGCCGAAGGACTGATCCTTGCACGATTGCGCTTTTTCTCCGCTTTAGGCAGCATCGAAACACGGCCGCTTGTGTGGTCATACCCCATTTGGAAGTTGAGGCCTGGCATGCGGATTACTCAAGCGACCCTGGAACACCTGGACCTGTTGACCCCGCTTTTCGTCAAATACCGTGAGTTCTACGGTGCGCTGCCTTTCCCTGATTCGAGCCGCGCCTTTCTGGAAAAACGACTGCGCCGCAAGGAATCCGTGATCTATCTGGCGTTGGCCGACGATGACGACAAGAAACTGCTCGGTTTCTGCCAGCTGTATCCAAGCTTTTCATCGCTGTCCCTCAAGCGCGTGTGGATCCTCAACGACATCTACGTCGCCGAAGACGCACGCCGGCAGTTGGTGGCCGACAACCTGATGCGTACCGCGAAGAAGATGGCCAAGGAAACTCACGCCGTGCGCCTGCGTGTGTCCACCAGCAGCGACAATCAGGTGGCGCAGAAGACCTACGAGTCCATCGGTTTTCGGGAAGACACCGAGTTCAAGAACTACGTGCTGCCCATCAGCGATGACTGACATCTATTAACCAAAGCTCATGCATCGGTGGTGGGAGGCCCCTCCCACACTGACTCTGTGCCTGGAATAAGATCGATGTCGCGACATCCCCCGCTACAAAACCAACACGCTTTTCACGACTCTATCCGTATAATGCGGACCTTTCAGGGTCGTAAGAATTACGCCACAACCTTGTAGCCCTTATTACCCGAAGCCTCCGCACAGGCCCGCTGAGCCAGGCCATTCACACAGGTGCCATCCATGGATTTCAACCCGCTCGACCTTATCCTGCATCTCGACGTGTACCTCGACATGCTGGTGAGAAACTACGGAGTGTGGATATACGCCATTCTGTTCCTGGTTATCTTTTGCGAAACAGGCCTGGTGGTCATGCCCTTCCTGCCGGGTGATTCCTTGCTGTTTATTGCCGGCGCCATCGCCGCGGGCGGTGGGATGGACCCGGTATTGTTGGGCGGTTTGCTGATGCTCGCGGCCATCCTGGGTGACAGTACCAACTACGTGATCGGACGAACGGCCGGGGAACGCTTGTTCAGCAACCCCAACTCGAAAATCTTCCGCCGCGACTACCTGCAAAAAACCCACGACTTCTACGACAAGCACGGCGGCAAAACCGTGACCCTGGCGCGCTTCCTGCCGATCCTGCGGACATTCGCACCGTTCGTCGCAGGCATCGCGAAAATGCCTTACCCGCGCTTCTTCGGTTTCAGCGTGTTCGGCACCATCCTGTGGGTCGGCGGCCTGGTGACACTGGGCTACTTCTTCGGCAACGTACCGTTCATCAAGAAAAACCTGTCGCTGCTGGTGGTGTTCATCATCCTGCTGTCGCTGGTACCGATGATCATCGGCGTGTTCCGCAGCCGCTTTGGCCGCAGCTCTTCCGAAGCCAAGCCCCAGTAACCTGCGATGTGGTCCCTGAGCGCCTGGCGTCGCCGGCGCCTGCTGGCCAAGCACCCGATTGCCGATGAAACGTGGCAGCGGGTGCGCCACCACTTGACCTTCCTCGACGGCATCACCGTTGAGCAAGACCAGTGGCTGCGGGAAGCCTGCGTGGTGTTCCTCGCCGAAAAACACCTCACCGCCCTGCCCGGCGTCGAACTGCACCAGGAACAACGCCTGCTGCTCGCTGCCCAGGCACAACTGCCGCTGATGAACCTCGGCGACCTCGACTGGTACCAGGGCTTCCACGAGATCGTGCTGTATCCCGACGACTTCCTCAGCCCCCAGCGCCATCGCGACGCCAGCGGCGTGGAACACGAGTGGGACGGCGAGCACAGCGGCGAAGCCTGGCAGCAAGGCCCGGTGATCCTCGCCTGGCCCGGCGTACTGGCCAGCGGCAACTGGGAAGGCTACAACCTGGTGATCCACGAACTGGCCCACAAGCTGGACATGCTCAACGGCGACGCCAACGGCCTGCCGCCGTTGCACCACGACATGCGCGTGCAGGAATGGGCCAGCGTCATGCAAAGCGCCTTTGACGATCTCAACCGCCAACTCGACCACGATCCCGACGCCGAGACCGCCATCGACCCCTACGCCGCGGAAAACCCGGCCGAGTTCTTTGCCGTTACCAGCGAATATTTCTTCAGTGCCCCGGATTTGCTGGTCAGCAGTTATCCACAGGTGTACGAACAACTGCGCCACTTCTACCGCCAGGATCCCCTGGCGCGCCTGCACCAACTGCAGGCCGGCGACGTGCGGTATCAGACTGAACGCCAAGCGTCCTACGACGTCTGACGCATGGCATCGGCGTCAGAATATGCCTATAATCGCCGCCACTTTTAGGCCAATCCGGCCATGTTCCATGGCCAACTACGGGGGCAACGCCCAATGAGCTACAGCAAGATTCCGGCTGGCAAAGACCTGCCGAACGACATCTACGTCGCCATCGAGATTCCGGCCAACCACGCGCCGATCAAATACGAAATCGACAAAGACAGCGACTGCCTGTTCGTTGACCGTTTCATGGCCACCCCGATGTTCTACCCGGCCAACTACGGTTTCATCCCTAACACCCTGGCAGACGACGGTGACCCCCTCGACGTGCTGGTCGTGACCCCTTACCCGGTTACCCCAGGCTCGGTTATCCGCGCACGCCCGGTCGGCATCCTGAACATGACTGACGATGGCGGCGGCGATGCCAAAGTTATCGCAGTGCCACACGACAAGCTGTCCCAGCTGTATGTCGACGTGAAGGAATACACCGATCTGCCGCCACTGCTGCTGGAACAGATCAAACACTTCTTCGAGAACTACAAAGACCTCGAAAAAGGCAAATGGGTGAAGATCGACGGTTGGGGCAACGCAGACGCCGCCCGCGCCGAGATCATGAAGTCGGTCGCTGCCTACAAAGGCTGATACCGCTACTCGTTTTAAAAAGGCCCCGATTAATCGGGGCTTTTTTTGTGGGAAAAATATAAACATCCGAGCATTTTAATAAACACATTTACAGCTACTGTTTAACTAGCTTAGTTATCCGGTAGAACACTCCCTCAATAAGGAAACACCTACATACGGCAACTCAACGCATGGTTTATTTGATCTATTTTTACGGCCAGTAAACTCTGCGTTTATGAATACATCAGGTGATCGCTTAAGAGCGCTATTACGGGAAGTTCATCTTTCCGCTTCCGACTTCGCCAAGAACCGCAATGTTACGCCTCAGCACGTAAACAACTGGTTCAAACGCGGCGTCCCCATGGGCCGGCTCAACGAGTTCGCAGAACTGTTGTGCGTCACCAGCCGATGGCTGCGTACAGGCGAAGGCCCCAAACATCCACCCGCTAACTACCTACTGGAAGGAACCGATTTAGACGTCTCACACCGTATTGCCCGCGAAAACAGCGGCAACTACATCACCCACCCGGTCTCTGGCCCGGTAAAAATCGATGTGGAGATTCCCCTCCATCCCACCTTCACCTCAACCGAAAGCATCCGCCTCTCCCTGCACGCCCTTGAAACCATCGGCGTAAACCCGGAGCGGGCACTCGGTGCCTACATGGTTGGCAACAGCATGATCGACATCATCCAGGACGGAAGTACCCTCGCGATCGACTGTGGCCGCAAACAGATCATCGACGGCGAAATCTACGCGGTAGAGCACGACGGAATGCTGCGCATCAAATACCTCTACAACCGCCCCGGAGGCGGCCTGCGGATGCGCAGCCACAACAGCGCCGAGCATCCGGACGAGTTTTTGACCTACGAACAGCGGCACGAGCAGAACTTTGAGATTCTGGGTTGGGTGTTCTGGTGGGCGACACTGAATAACCGCCGACCACCAGTGCCGCTGGATGAGCATTTATTGGGCTACGAAGGCTCTAAATCGGATCCGAAGCTGGGAAATTGAGGCGAATGTGGGTATTATCCGCCGCACATTTGGTAGGGGGTTGGCGTGAAGCCGGTCCGCCCTGCCTGGCGATGCGGAGGAGTTCCCGCTGATGCCCCTTATCACCCGGGCGCGAGTTTGGGTGAACGATTTGAAGGCTGGTGAGGTTTACCAAAAATAAGCTGAACCAGTCCCCGAGAAGCCGGCCACAAGCCGGCTTTTTAATGCCTGGAAGAAATGCACTACACCTGCCAAGCATCGAGCTATTTGAGAACGCGCCAACCGCTCCAAGGCACGCAAGCCGTCTTTTCCATCCTCAGGACATTCGCCTGATACGTCGCTAAAAGCCCGCTCCAAGAACACGTTTCGCATACCTGTCGTTACCAACGACATGACGTCAAGACGTGTCGCAGAAATCAAAATATAGCGACACGTAGTGCACACATGTTTACACTGACGCCACGAAAGGGCGCCCTGATGAGCCCCTCTTACCTTTAGACGGATAAGTCAAAGACCGAGCCCCATCCATGACCGCATCCCACCTTCCCTGGCAGGCTGACAAGCCCTACAACCAGCTTCCCACTTTGCCACCGGCAACTGTTCTGGAAACCCATGCAGTGCTCAAACGCTGCATTGAGGCCCGCACAGCCCTGGCCGAATTGAAGCAAGCGGCTGAGCTGATCCCTAACCAGACAATGCTGATCAACACCATTCCATTGCTGGAGGCCAAGGATAGCTCGGAGATCGAAAGTATCGTCACCACCACGGACCTGCTCTTTCAGCACGCTCAGAATGGAGATAGCCATGCCGACCCAGCGACCAAGGAAGCACTGCGCTACCGCAGAGCCCTGCAGAAGGGTTATCAATCGTTGGCCGAACGCCCACTCTCCACCGGTACTGCAGTCGAAATCTGCCGCACGCTTAAAGGCGTGAACATGGATATACGCCGGGTGCCAGGAGTCCAGCTAGCCAACGACCGAACCGGCGAGATCATCTATACCCCACCGGAAGGCGAAGATCGCTTACGTGACATGCTCGCCAACTGGGAGCGCTTCCTGCACAACGAGACCGACCTGGATCCATTGGTACGTATGGCGGTTAGTCACTATCAATTCGAAGCCATTCACCCATTCACCGACGGCAATGGCCGTACCGGGCGAGTGCTCAACACCCTGTACCTGATCCAGGAAGGCCTGCTGAATCTACCGATTCTCTACCTTAGCCGTTACATCATTGCCCATCGAGCCGATTACTACCGCCTGTTGCTTGATGTCACTCGTGAACAAGCCTGGGAACCCTGGTTGCTGTACATGCTTAGCGCAGTAGAAGAAACCGCACGCTGGACATGTGCCAAAATTGCCGCCATCCGCAGCCTGTCCGAACACACCACACAGTTCGTTCGCGAGCAGTTGCCGAAAACCTATTCCCGCGAACTGGTGGACGTTATTTTCGAACAGCCCTATTGCCGCATCAGCAACGTCGTCGACAAACAGATTGCCCAGCGTCAAGCAGCCTCCCGTTACCTCAAAGAGCTAGTCGCCATCGGCGTTCTGCAAGAGGTTCAGGTTGGCAAGGAAAAGCTCTTCATCCATCCCAAGCTGATGCAGTTACTCAGTCGCGACAATAACGACTTCAAGCCATACGCCTGAGGGGACAGCTTTACTCGATGACAATTGTCTGCCGGGATCTGCGCCCCTGAGCCGTGATGATCAGCATTTGGTCAGTAGGTTGCTGACCAAATGCGTCGTTACCTCAGTGTCGGCTTAGGATCCTCACCTCGGCTGCAAGCAATCCAACGCCCTATCCACCACCACCTTCGACATCTCCACCAAATGCATGACTGCCCGCTGCGCGCCATTCAGCGGCTCGGTCGACGCCTGGGCGGTCGCCACGGCGCAATGCAGCAACTCGGCAGCATGGGCCAGCGCATCTTCGAAACTCAGTTCGTCATCAACGGTAAACGGGGTGGGTGAAGGCTGCGCGTCCGGCGCTTTGAGGTAGCGATCAATCACTCGGCGTGAGGCATCAGTGTCGCGGAGTAAGGCTTTATGGAATGCGGGTGGATCGGGGGTAACTTTGACCATGGTAGAACTCCTAGCAGTGAGTTGAACCACTAACCTCTCGCGACTAAACGATCAGAAGGTGGCAGCTGTACGCAGGTTAGTCGACCGGCCGCTAGGCACCGGCGCACCCGAAGGTGCCCTGCGCACAGCCACCATAAAGTGCAGGCGATAAATACCTGGCTTTGAGATGGCGCTGTACGCCTAGCGTTGTCCGGGCGACTAAACCCGATCACCGAATATGCGGTGACGGAACGCAGACTAGTCGCGGGATTTTGCTGGCGCAAGCGCTTGGAATTCTCTAGGAAACGTCCTGCAAATGAAAGGGATGAGTCTTCCTGGCCATTCCCAATCACTGCCACTTCTTGACTCTCCCCCTAAGGTCACACCTCACCCTGAACCCCCAATTTTCAGGACTCCACCGCCATGAGCCAACGCATCCTGGTCATCCTCGGCCACCCTTCCAGCACCAGCTTCTGCTCCGCCCTCACCGACACCTACATCACCAGCGCCAAAACAGCCGGCCACGAAGTGCGCGTCCTGCGCCTGGGCGACCTGGCTTTCGACCCGATCCTCCACAATGGCTACAGCCTGATCCAACCCTTGGAACCCGACCTGCTCGGCGCCCAATCCGACATCCTGTGGGCCAATCACCTGACGTTTGTTTTTCCCATCTGGTGGGGTGGCATCCCGGCGTTGATGAAGGGGTTTATCGACCGAATTTTCCTGTCCGGTTTCGCCTTCAAATACCGCAAAGGCAACGCCTTCCCCGACAAACTCCTGAAGGGCCGAACCGCGCATTTGCTGGTGACCCTGGACACGCCGCCGTGGTATTACAGGTGGTTCTACCGCATGCCCGCGCTGCACCAGATGCGCAAGACGACGCTGGAGTTTTGTGGCATCCAGCCGATCAAGACGCTGTTGTTCGGACCGGTACTCGGCTCCACGCCACAGCAACGGGACCGATGGCTACAACAGGCCAGTACTCTCTTAGGGAAAAGGACTTTTCATGTACATCGGCAAAGCTGCTCAGTTGTCGGGCACCACGATCAAGGCGATTCGTCACTATGAGGCAATCGGCCTGTTGCCGCCGCCGCAGCGGGAGGGCCGCTATCGGATCTATTCAGCACAAAGCGTTGAGCTTCTGATGTTTATCAAGTGCGCCCAGCAGCTGGGCTTCAAGCTCAAGGAACTGCAGGGCATTCTGCATAACGCGCAGGGCGATGAGCTGCCTTGGCATAAGGCAAATAAAGCGATTGCAGACAAAAAACAGCAACTGTCCCATCAGATTGAAACTCTCCAACGGGTGTATACGGACTTGGTCAAGTTTGAAGCGAACTGGACCGGTCACTGTCAGCCTGAGTAATGTCCGGTTGCCAGTGAATGACCTTCGCCTAAAGGGTGGTAGCAACTAGCCACCCCCTGTAGTAGGCTCCTAACCAATTGACAACACCTCCCAGGCCCGGCAGTACAAGGCAGTTACCATGTCACAGCGAAGGATCCGCTCTGTTGGCCCAAGGCTCTGCTGTATCTGCCTAACGGCCCCCGCTCACTCCAGGCTCTCCCATGACTGATCTTCCCGCTTCGATCGCCCACCGGCGTTTATCGGAGGCGACGCCCCCTGCGCTGCAAACACCTCTGCGCGAAGCGCGTTTCAACCTTTCGCGGGATGTGGTGCTGCCTGCGCGCACCCGGCTGCAGTTGGACGAGTGCCTGGCGCGCCTGCGCTTTCATACGAAAATTTACCAGGACTGGGGCTTTGCTGCCGTAGACCCGATGGGCATGACCGCCATCTTGAACTTCTATGGCCCGCCCGGCACCGGCAAGACCTTATGTGCCGAGGCACTCGCCGGTCAGCTTGGGCTGCCGTTCATGGCACTGGGTATCGCCGAGCTGGAAAGCAAGTTCATGGGCGATACGGCCAAGAACATTCAGGCGACCTTCGAACAGGCCCGGCAAACCGGGGCGCTGCTGTTCTTCGATGAAGCCGACACGTTGCTCGGCAAGCGCTTGTCGTCCGTCACCCAGGGCGTGGACAACGAGGTCAATGCCATGCGCTCGACCTTGCTGATCGAGCTGGAGCGTTTCGAGGGCATCGTGGTGTTTGCCACTAATTTTGCCAAGAATTATGACGAGGCCTTTCGCAGCAGGATCGGTTACCACGTCGAATTCTGTTTGCCCGACCTGGGCGCCCGGCAACAGCTTTGGGAGCGCTTTCTGGTGCCGCAGATTCCGCTGGCCGGGCCGCGCGGAGCGTTGATCGACAGTGCCAGTCTGCGTTCCGACGGGCTATCTGGCCGAGAAATCCGCACGTGCATGCGCCTGGCACTGCCCAAGTCGTTTCTTGCCGCCGAGAAAACCGGCGGGGCCCCGTGCCTGCACGCCGAGCACTTGCACGCGGCTATCGATGAAGTCCTGACCAGTCACCTCCAGGTAGCAACACCGCCTCCCACCCGAATACACAGCGAGCAGGACGTGGCCCGTGCCAAAAGCCTGCTAGGCCTTCAATAACTTAATAATGAGCAACGTCATGGGAATTCTTTCAAAAATGTGGGGCGGCATCAAAAAAGCTGCCTCGTCGGCCTGGGAAAAGACTAAGGAAGTAGCCAGAGAAGCTATCGGCTTGATGGCAGAAAAGGCTGAGACGTTTGTCGGCACAGTCAAAAGCGTCTGGCAGAAGGTGAAGCCCTTTATTGAAAAGGTCGTACAGCCGGCTCTGAAGCTCGCCGTGCAATGGACTTCGGCCGCGTTGCCCGCCTTTCCTTGGGTCGCCGGAGCCATCGCGGCCTTCGACAAAGCGCTGGATGCCTTGGTGGCCTGGGACAAGACCGCCATGGCGAAAAAACTCGATGCCGCCATTCACTGGGTCATTCAGAGAGCCAAGGACCTGCACGACATAAACCTCAGTAAAGAGGAAATGGCCACCGCGGCAGAACACGAAGCAACCTTCCGCGAGGCCCGCAGCGAGGTGCGCGGTGATGCCGCCAAGGCCATCGACCTGGCCAGCCTGATTACCAGCTATGCACAGCTCAATACGCGCATCACTCACGTCATGGAAAACAACAACATTGAGGACTTTGAGCACTACCTGCGCTTGCGTGCCGCGCAAAAATTGCTCAAGGACACCGAAAAACGCCTGATGCTGGCGCAAGACATCCACGTTATCAATGCCGACGACCTGTTCCTGATGGAGATCGGCGCCGAGCTGCTGAAGAAAACTCCGAGCATCAGCGACGCCGACACCCAACGCCTGGACGAAGTCATCTACGCGCGCTTCCAGCAGAAGTTGATCCCGTTCGTGTTCGAAGAAATGATCATGGCCTGGGGCTGCAACCTGGACACCATGGAGCAGGAATGGAAAGCCCAGAGCCAAGCCATCGCCAAGGATCAGGTGCTGCTGCGCCGCCTGGAAATCGGCCAGCGTCTGTCTGAACTGGATGCTGAAGAGGCCGCGATACTGGCCGACCTGCAGGCCAAGGTGCCGGCCCTCAAAGCCCAGATGGACAGCAAGCGCAAACGCGCCAATGAAATGCGCAGCTACGTGTTTGCCGCCGAAGGTTTCCTGCAGATGCTGGAAAAAAATCCCGAGGATTTCGCCGACAAGGAATACCTGCTCGAAGACAGCAGCGCAGCCGGGATGATCATCATCGAGTGTGCCCAGCACGGTAAGCAATGGGAGGAGCTCAGCGAGTCCGAGCAGTTCCTGATAATCGATTTCGCCAATATCTTTGAGGAAGCCAGTCGCGCCCGAGCGGCCAGGCTGGTCGAGGTGGTGGCGTGAAGTTCGACGAAATCATCGCGTTCCTGATCCCGGGAAACGACCCCATACAGCTGTTTTTTGGCGGCCTGTTTCTGGTCCTGATCGCCGCGACGCTGATCGGCGTATGGCGTGGCGCTACCTCCGAGTCCTGGGAAAAGCGATGGAACGGCAACGGTCAAGTCGATGACTTGGACGTGGAACACGGCTCGGTCAATGAGATCAGTGCTGCCGTGGCCAGCCCAGGCGAAAAGCTCGCGGACATCATGCCCGGCATCCTGCTGATCCTGGGGCTGCTCGGTACGTTCCTCGGCTTGGGTATCGCCCTGAACAAGGCCTCGACCATCCTGCTCGAAGCCAATGCCGGGGGCGGCATGGACAATGCCATGGCCAACCTGATGGACATGATGGAAGGCTTGGGCACCAAGTTCAAAACATCCACCTGGGGCATCATGGCTTTCCTGCTGCTCAAGGCGTGGTCGGCCCGCAATGGCTACGAGGAGCGACGCCTGCGTTGGTGTGTCGGCAAGATGAAAGCCGCGTTCGACTTCAGCCGCCTGGCACAACAGCAGGAACGCCAGCAAACCCAATATGCACTGATCGAGGCCTTGGGCAGGATTGACCAGACACTGGTCAGCCAAGGGCAAGCAAATCACGCGTTGCTTGAAACCCAATGCACACTGAACAAGCATTCTGGCGCCATCCAGGTTGCCACTCACAAGGCTGTCCAGACATTGCAGCAGGCCCTGGTGCCCGAGATGCAGGCCCTCAACGCCAGCAACGCCCAAGCTCGTGATGCGCTGCAAGAGACGCTGACTCACCTGCATCAACACGGCGTCACGCTGGGTGCGACCCACTCGGCCATCCAGGACCTGCAACAAGCCCTGTTGCCCGAGGTGCAGACGCTTAACACCAGCAATAACCAGGCACGCGATGCCCTGCTGGAAACCGTCACGCATCTGCAGCAACACGGCATCACGGCGAGCGCGACCCACTCCGCAGTTCAGGATCTGCAGCAAGCCCTGCTGCCCGAAGTTCAGAACCTCAACACCCACGCCGAGCAAGCGCTGGAGGCTTTGCGCGACACCGCCAGCACTCAGCAACAGAACAACGAAGGGCAGAAGCAACAGCTCAAGGCCGCCCATGCCGCGCAAAAAAGTCTGGAGCATATGGAGGCCAATATCAGCAACCTGGCAGCGATTTCCGAGGCGGCCACGCAGATGGCCGGTGCTGCCAGCGATGTGGGCCTGTCAGCCAAGGAACTGCAGTCGGCTATCGGTGGTTTCAAGGATGGTGTTGCCGATGTACTGGGCAGTATCAAGCAAGACTTGGGCAGTACCATCGGCCAGATGGGAGACAGCTTCACAGACAATATGGCCACTATGTCCGCGACCATGGCCAACGCCACCGGCGGTATTTCAACAGCTGTCACCAACCTGTCCAGTAGCGTCGGCCAGACGATGGACAAGATACAGAAGTCAAACGAAGACTCGATGGCAATCCAGAAGAATGCCCAAATCGAATTCCTGGGGACCAGCGAAAACCTGAACATAAATATTGGGAGCATGACCGACCTGGTCGGGGACCTGCGTGAACGCATTGTCTCTGGGCTCAAGGCCGTGTCGGAAAGCAGTCGGGGCATGATCGCCGTCAATTCTAAATTCCAGGACGTCACTGAAAAAGCCGCCCGCAGCGCCGTCGCAATCGAGGAACTCGTCGCTGAACTGCAAAAGCTCCAACACGCCAGCCCCTTGCAACCGGTAATGGATACCGTCGCAGGCCGGGTCGAGATGATCGGGCATAGCCTGCAGCGCCTGGACGAGCACCTGCTCGCACTCAAGTCGGCTGCCGACGACGAGCGACAGTTACACGCGATTGGCCAACTGCAGGCCCCGCTGCAACGGATTGTAGAGCGGCTTGAAAACCCCGCCCCGCGCCTCAAGCCCTCGAGTTTCAGTGCCGTAGAGGCGTGAAGGTTTCCCCATGAAAGACAAACCAAATGAATGGGTGTCCATCGCTGACCTGATGGCCGGAGTCATGGCCGTGGTCATGTTGCTACTGGTGATGTCGGTGCTGCAAAAGACCTACTCCGACCTCAAGCACAAGCAGGAGATGGAAAAAAGCAGCACCTCACAACGCGAAAAGGTTGGCGCGATTCTCAGCCAACTCAAGGCCTCGCTGGAAACCAGTGATAACGACGGGTTGGTTGTGCTGGACATCAACGCGCAGAAGATGACCTTGCGGGACGGTATTTTCGGCCGCGGCAGCGCCTGTGTCACTGATCAGGCCAAACTGGCGTTCGCCAGTATCGAGGCGCGTATCGCTGACTTCCTGGCCACCTTCAGCAGCGGAAAAGTGTATATCGAAGGCCATACCGACAACTTGCCCGTATCACGCCCAGTGACCAACTTCGAGGCGTTTTGCACGGTATACGACGACAACTTCACTCTGTCCGCCGCACGCGCCCGAGAGGCCCGCAAGTTGATCATCGGCGACCTCGACACGGCCAGCGCAAAACGCGTGGTGGTGGCCGGCTACGGCGACTCCCAGCCCATTCCCGGCATCGCCCCCGAGGACGCACAACAACGGCGTATCGAAGTGCGCTGGGTGATTCAGGAAGATCGCTAGGCAGGCTTCACCCCACTTTTCACTACAGACAAAGGATTACAGCAATGGGTATCACCTACCGACCGGATGATGACCTGGCGTTTCTCCAGTACTGCACAGAGGACGACATCCGCCAACTGGCCAAGTACCTGATGTTCGATGACGACGGCGAAAAACGCGTGGCCAGCGAGATTGCCGACGACCCGCAATTCAAACAGCTTGAGGGACAGCCGAACCAATGGCGCCAATGCTGGAAGTTGGTCGCCGGTGAGCTGCAGCATTTTGCCGGTGACTCCATCGTCAACCTGTTCCGCCGCCAGGGTGTTTTGTACCGGGAAATGCTCAGCGACGTCTGCGACAAGGCAAAAGCCAAATACGACAGTAAAGCGTCGGCCTATGACATCGAAAACACGCTGATCGAACGGCTGGTCGCACAGTCCTGGGACAGCATGTCCGATGCTGAAAAACACAAGGCCATGGAATCGATGAACCTGCCAGACGCCATTGATTCGATGCCGATAGTGGCCATCATCAAGGCGATCAGCTCAGGCGGTAAAGGCTCGTTCGAGTGGTCGGCGTGGCTCGCGACCTCCGCGCGCCAGTTCTTCGGTAGCGCTGCCGCCATGGGCGCAGGCGGCGCCGCTGCGTTGATAGGCGGGCGCGCCGTGGCCGCTTTCGCAGGGCCGGTAGCGGCGTTGGCCATTACCATTCCGATGTTCAGCGGCGCCGCCTACCGAGTCACGATTCCGGCGGTTATCCAGATCGCCTACATGCGCCGAAAATACGAAAAAGAGGACCGTTTCTAATGCAAGCTGCCGCCGACCTGCTGCAAAAAATCTGGGTGCTCGATGAGTCCGCCTTCTCCAAAAAACTGCTGGATGCGCTGGCACAGGGCAAAGCCGTCATCCATGACGGCGTGGCCTACTGGAAAGCAGGCAGCGGCGAGACCGGCATCATCCAGCACTTGCCGTTCAAGGAGACGCTGATCAAGTCTGCTGAAGAGGCGATCAAAGCCGCACAAATGACCACGGTCCTGGCTGCGGCTGCCTCGACGTGCGTGATCCTCGGCGCCCTGATCATCCAGACCAAATACCTGGCCGCCAAGCTCGATAAGATCCAGAGCACTGTCGACGAAATATCCAAAGACCTGCACTCGCAAAACATCATCTACTACATGGACAAGGTCACCGACTACATCGGCGCCATAGAGGTCGCCCGTACGCTGCTGAAAGACCGCAGCCTGGCCCATGAAATCAAGGAAGTGGCCTACCCGCTTCTGGCCACGGCAGCCGCCAAGCGCAACCACGCATTGTCGTTCATCGATAACATTCTGAACCTTGCGCACAACAGCAACGAGCTGACCAACAAGCACTATGAGCTGGTGGTTAACTTCGCTCACATGATGCTGGAAATCATGCCGCTGGGCATGCACACCGAGTACCTGCTGGCCGCTCGCGTCGGCAAACCGCAGTTGGCACAACAAATTCTGGAGGATGGTTCCGAGCGCTATCAAGGCGCTATTGGGCTCTATAAAGGCTTCCTCAATGACCAACATCGCCAACTGGTCCGCGGCAGCATCGGCGATAAAGCTGAAACCTTCCACCGCATCGAACACCGAGCCAAACAGCTGATCGACTCGGAAGAAAACCGGTTGTTACTGTCGCTGCCCAACGGTCGCATGGCGGTGCTCCAGGCTGCTTAATGTGGCTCCAACCCCAATCGCTTGCCCGCAAGCGATTGGGGTATACATAGCCTCACGTGACCTCAAGCCTTCCTCGCAGCTCGGCCACCCGCGCCCTTTCCGCCCGCAACGCCCGCTTTAACTCACGATTCTCCATCTCCCGGATCTTCGCCCAGCGTGTCGCGGTGCGACAGCCCATCACAAACTTCCAGATCTCCCGAAGCCGCAGGTACTGCATCAACAACACCAGCAGAATCACACCGATCAACACCAACGCACCTGTCGAAATCAACTCCGACATACCCATGTCCTTTTTCCTTTTTTTAGCTTCGGGCAATCCCGAAGACAGCCACACGATATGTAGCCTTTGATTACAGGTCCATACTGTGGACAGATACAGGTAAAGTAATGGCACACATGGGAGGGGTCATGAAACGCAAGCAATCCATTGAGCAAGTACGTTGGGACCTGGCACTTCGCTATCGCTTGATCGAGACAGTCGCCTGGTGGGAAGGGCGCCTGACCACGGGGCACTTGATCCAAAGCTTCGGCATCAGCCGGCAGCAGGCGTCGAAGGACATCAACACGTACATCAACGAGCATGCGCCCCGAAACTTGACATATGACAAGCAGCTCAAGGGCTATGTCCCGAGCAAACTGTTCAAGCCAAGGTTCATCGACGACAGCGCCAGCGCCTATTTGCACCTGCTGTACCAGAACAATGAACGAGCGCCGCACATTGAAGGGCTGGCGTTGGCTTATGCCCATACCAAGGTGTTGGAAGTGCCTGACCGCAGCATTCGGCCACAGATTTTGCGCCCACTGCTCAAGGCCTGCCGCGAGGGGCTGCGCCTGGAAACCGAGTACGTTTCCCTGGCCAACCCGGAGCCGGAGATTCGCCTGATTGCGCCTCATACCCTGGTGTACACGGGTATGCGCTGGCATGTGCGGGCTTACTGCGAGAAGAACCGTAAGTACCGTGACTTTGTGCTCAGCCGCCTGAGGGGCGAGCCGGAGTTGCTGGACAAGTCGGAAAACCTGATCGACGAGGACACGGTCTGGGAGACCGCAGTGGACCTGGTGATAGCACCCGACCAGCGATTGTCGCCGACCCAGCGGGCGATCATCGAGACGGACTTCGGCATGGTCGACGGGCAGTTGGTAATCCCTAGTCGCCAGGCGCTGGTGAAATATGTCCTGCAGCGTTATCAGATCGATCCGAAGAACCTGGACCCTAAACCCGAAGCCCAGCAGATCGTGGTGAAGAACCTGCAAGAGCTGAAGCCGTGGCTGTACGATTGATCGACACCGGCTCCTCCCCGGCGCAATGCTGGGGAGAACGCGGTAATCAATAAGCTGAATCGCCGTTTTACGTAGTGCCGGGCAGCGGCTCGACACGGAAAAAATCTCCCTCCCCGTAAGCCCAATCTGATTTTCCGGACCACTCGTCCAGGCCCTAGTTTGCTGTTGCAGACTCCGACGCCTCCTCTTTGCAGAGACGTCATGGATGACTGCTTCTTCGTCCCACATTGCCCATATCGAACACGAACTGGATGGCTTCCATCGGAGCCTGGCGGTGTATCGCCAGCAGGTGGGTGCCTGGTATTCGCAGGCGCTGGACAAGGTCAGCCATGCAGCGGATTTGCCGTCGTTGCTGGGAATGGACCGAATCATTCGGGTGGGGGATTCGAGCAAGTCGGTGAGCAAGGCCGATGACAACTTCTCGACGGTGGTGCGCTGTGAGGTGGGTGGCGTACTGGAGATCGAGAGCAAGTTCGAGTCGGTGTATGACGTGCCGCTGGGAGGTATTCCGGTTGAGGTGATTGGGCTGGATGACGGCAGTTCAACCGTGGTCATGCTCGATGAACAGGGGAAAGGTTTTCACCACTGCGTGGCTGGCAAGCGTTACCGGGTGCGGGTGCAGGGTGGGGTTTCGCAGGAGCAGGTCGAGGCGCTGTTTTCGTCTTACGACGGTTTGACTGCTGACCTGGAAAGTTGGCTGCGCAAGCAATGGAGTGGTTTCCGGCCGCATTGGGAAAGGTCCACTTCGAGTGCGATTGGCAATGGCGTGCTGGCGGGAAGTTGGGCGGCGATCACCGGGGTGTGGGACGCCATCAAGCAGGTGCAGGAGATCTTCAAGGATCCCGGCCAGCTGTTTGAAAGCCTGGGGGCGAAAGCCAGCGAATTGATGGAGATGGCTCGCACTGCGCCAAAGGTTATGGAACAGGCGATGCTGCTGGCCAGTGATGAGGCGGCGCTGTACCTGATGTTGCGCACGGCGATGATTTGGCTGTCGGCGTTGCCGCCCAGTGAAGTTGCCGGGAGTACCGCCCAGGCGGTGGCCGGGTTTGTGGTGTCGCTGCTGATCGACTTGTTGGTGGCTGCGTTGCTGACGGTTGTTTTGCCGGCGGCGGGCATCGCTTATCTGAGTTCACGTGCGCTCAGGTATGGCGCTCGGATTGTTGAGGCAGCCATTGAGTTTGTGAAGGGTATTTTCGGAGTTCTTCAGAGCTTTATTGGGGCAGCGAATCGCTATAAGGCCGTGGCGGTTCGGGGCGCTGTTGAGGGTTTGAAAAAGGGTGGCGTGCAGATGCGCTGGGGGCCGCGTCAGAACACGGCGGTTCGCGAGAAAGCGCATGTCGATGACGTTCCCTCCTCTGCGAAGAACCCCGGCGGTGACGCGGCCGCTCCCGCAGATAAGACCGCAACCAATGGCTGCCCGGTTTCGATGGTTACAGGGGAGGAGCTGCTGACCCTCACAGACGGCTCGTTGGAAGGTGTGCTGCCGTTTGCCTGGACGCGGTTGTATCGCAGCAGTGCAGTGGAAGTGGATTGCGGGTTGGGGTTTGGCTGGAGTAATTCGCTGGCGCAGCGGTTGGTGGTTAGTGGCGAATCGGTGGTATGGACCGATCACGAAAACCGCAGCACCACCTTCCCCCTGCCCTCTGCTGCGCGGCCAGCCATCACCAATAGCCTGGCGGAAGCAGCGATTTATCTGGGCGCTTTGCCTGATGAGTTGGTACTGGCTCAGGCCTCGCTTTTCTATCACTTCCGCGACGGTGTGCTGACGTCGATCAGCGATGCGTATGACAACCGGTTGCGCATTTCCCGCGACTATTCCGGGCGGATTCAGCGGATCGATAACCAAGTTGGTCAGGGATTGCTGCTGCGGTATGACCGCGGGCATATCGTCGCGGTCGACTATCAGGTGCAGCGGGAACTTGGCTGGATAACCGAGCAGAACGTTGTTGCCTACAAGTACGACGATGCCTGGCGGTTGATCGAAGCGACCAACGCTGTCGGCGAAAACGAACGTTATCGGTACGACGATCAACAGGTGATCCTGGAGCGGGAACTGGCCGGTGGGGCAAGTTTCTTCTGGGAGTGGGAACGGTCTGGCAAGGCTGCAAGGTGTGTCCGCCACTGGGCCAGTTTTTCCCAGATGGACACGCGGTATGTGTGGGACGACAACGGCACTGTCACCGTGCACAACGCCGATGGCAGCCAGGAAGTCTACGTCCACGACCAGCGCGCACGGCTGGTGCAGCGGATCGATCCGGACGGCGCGCAGCACTTCAAATCCTACGATGAAAAAGGCCGCCTGACGGTCGAGCAGGACCCGCTGGGAGCGGTGACGGCTTATCAGTACGACGAAGCCGGTCGGTTGATTGCGCTGTTTCCCGGTGACGATGCACCCACGTCCTACGAGCATGACAACGGGTTCGTACGGGTTGTACGCCGTGGTGACGCGGTGTGGAAATACCAGCGTAACGATCAAGGCGATATCACCCGTAAGACTGATCCGGACGGTAACTACACCGAATACACCTACACCCAACACGGAAAGCTCACCGGCGTCTGGTATCCGGATAACAGCAGCCAGCGGCTGATCTGGAATGAGCGTGGCCAGCTCACCGAAGAGAAGCTGGCGAATGGTGGAATGCGGCGTTATCGCTATGACGACCTGGGGCGACAGGTGGCTTGCGAGGATGAGCATGGCGCGCTGACCCAGTATCAGTGGGACGCCGTGGGTCGCTTGCTGAAGGTGATTCAGCCGGGCGGTGGCACTCGCGAATTCAGCTACAACCCGTACGGAAAAATCACTGCCGAGCGCGACGAGCTGGGTCGGGTTACGCGCTATGAGTATGCCGATGGTCTGCACCTGATCAGCCGTCGGATTAATCCGGACGGCACGCAGCTCAACTACCGCTACGACAATGTCCGGCTGTTACTCACCGAGATTGAAAACGAGGCTGGGGAAACCTATCGGCTCGACTATCACGCCAATGGCCTGATCCAGCAGGAAATCGGGTTTGATGGCCGGCGTACTGCCTACGGTTATGACCTTGCCGGGCACCTGCTGGAAAAGACCGAATACGGCGATGACGGCAGTCAGCTGGTTACCGGTTATGCGCGCGATGCTGCCGGGCGCCTCGTAAGAAAAACCCTGCCCGACCGCAGCACGGTTGATTACACCTACGACCGCCTCGGCAATCTCCTCAGCGTCGACGACGGTAATTGGCCGCTTCACTACGAATACGACCTGCAAAACCGCCTCACTGCCGAGCACCAGGGCTGGGGGACGCTGCGCTACCGCTACGACGAATGCGGGCAACTCAACTACCTGCGCCTGCCCGACAACAACCGCCTGGCCTTTCACCACGACAAAGGCGGCGACCTTGCCACCATCGAACTCAACGGCAACCTGCTCACCTCGCACCTGTTCAAATCCGGCCGTGAACACCAGCGCCAGCAAGGCCAACTCCTCAGCCACTACCACTACGACGACCAGGGCCGCCTGCACGCCCACGCCATCACCCAACAAGAACAACGCCACCAGCGCCGCCAATACGACTACGACAAACGCGGCAACCTGACCCGCATCCTCGACACCCGCAAAGGCCAGCACGACTACCACTACGACCCACTCGACCGCCTGACACGCGCCAACCACGCGCAAGACCTGCAGGAACGCTTCGTCCATGACCCGGCGGGCAACCTGCTGATGCAAGACCGCGTTGGCCCCAGCACCGTGAAAGGCAACCGCCTGTTAATGCAAGGCGACCGTCATTACGACTACGACGCCTTCGGCAACCTCCTACGCGAGCGTCGGGGCCGTGCCCAGCAGTTGCTCACCGAATACCGCTACGACTGCCAACACCGATTGATCGCCGTCACCCAACCGGACGGCACACAGGCCAGCTACCGCTACGACCCGTTTGGCCGCCGTATCGCCAAAACCCTAAATGGCCAGACCACCGAATTTTTCTGGCAAGGCGACACGCTGATCGCCGAACACAGCGCCGATCACCACCAAAGCTACCTCTACGAACCCAACAGCTTCCGCCCGTTAGCGCTGCTGAAAGGCTACGGTCCGGAAGAATCAAAACCCTTCCACTACCAACTCGACCACCTCGGCACCCCACAGGAACTCACCGCGCCCGACGGCGAAATCGTCTGGTCCGCCCACTACCGCGCCTACGGCCAAATCGCCAAGCTCGACGTCAACACCGTTACAAACCCGCTGCGCTTCCAAGGCCAATACTTCGACCCCGAAAGCGGGCTGCACTACAACCTCCATCGCTACTACAATCCGGACATTGGCCGCTACCTGACGCCCGATCCGGTGAAGCTGGCGGGCGGCCTGAACGGATACCAGTACGTGCCCAACCCGACGGGGTGGGTGGATCCGTTGGGGTTGAATAACTGTCCGGGCGGGGATGGATGTAAGCCGACGCACCGCGCTGAAGATCCCACGAGCAAAGCCAAGGTAAACGAAGGCGACGTAGAGCCGCCTAAAGGATCCGATAGTAAGCTCTCAAGAAATGGGGCATTCAGGAGGGCAAAAAAAATTGCAGGAATTCAAAAAAATCAGCGTCCTACAACTGTGTATCGAGAGACAATTACAGATCAGGATCGTTACATACAAGGAAGGGTATATATTTTTGAATTGAAGAATCGGACAATCGAAATTCGCGAGCACTCCTTAGGTCATGTAACAGGGAATCATGGACCACACTTCAATACTAAAGTTACCATAGAAGGGCTAAAAGTACCTCTAGCCATTGGTGACGACTCACACACTTACTTCAAGAGATGATCAATGGAAACAGTATTTACATGTGAGGACGGTATCTTTCCTTGGGATCAGGTTATCCACAGCGACGACAAGGACTTCCTAACAGTCACCTTACTCAATCACGATCTCATAGACGCATGGCCATCTTGGTGTTCGCTTGAGCTGTCACTAAAGGAGATTTGGCCAGCAGTAGTTCAATGGGGTACTCATGGAATAAAGCCTTACAGCAAGACCCAGGAGTATCTAGCATTAAAAGAATTCGCAAAAAATGCCGGACCTGAAGACGTCTTTAAAAAAAATGAAATAACGGAAGTATATTCGTACATAAGGCACCTCAACACACCCGCTACGGAAATAGATCCCTCAACTCTGGGCGGCACTAGGAGCGTAGTACAGCTTATGACACAAAACAATAAAACAGCTGCTCTCTGGAAAAGATTAAGCGCTCTTGATTACATATCAACCACAAATGACTTCAGACTGATATTAGCCGACCGTTCAATTTTATCTGCCCGTTTCTTTGACGGAGAGACTTACGGGGCCATTCAGTTAATATGCCACTCAAACCATAAAAACCTCATTCTATCTAAAGTTAATGAGATAGAAATAAAAGAAATAACAAGAAGCGGCATTTACGAGTATATGCAGAGCTCTTCATAGCTGTAAGCCCCATCAACCAGAAACGTTCACCAAAACATAAAACCCATAAAAGCAAACAACCACGCTAGAGCAGAACAAAGATATAATTCCAACTGAAATGAAAGCACTGAAAATATTATCGGGAATTGAGTTCATACTTACTTGCTTGCGCGACATGGGTAGTTTTTTTATGCAAACAAGCCTTTTGCGCTGGAAGCATACTGAAAAGAAATACTTCAAAAAGGAACCGCTTTAATGAAGCTGATAACTG
The DNA here is from genome assembly GCF_011765255.1 of Pseudomonas sp. AN3A02. Classification (NCBI taxonomy): domain Bacteria; kingdom Pseudomonadati; phylum Pseudomonadota; class Gammaproteobacteria; order Pseudomonadales; family Pseudomonadaceae; genus Pseudomonas; species Pseudomonas sp. AN3A02. The sequence continues at coordinate 84,319 of NZ_JAARNI010000016.1, read as the reverse complement.
TACCTTTGACCCAAGAGGCCTTGAAATTTCTAGACTTGGACGTTTGCCCTGAGAACAAACTAGAACAACTGAACCTGAGCGAAGACGAATACCAACAACCAACTAAATCAGGAATCATTGAAAACATAAATTCAAAACTCGGAAAACTAATAGACGACTATGAAGATGAAAGTATACAGAGTGTTACCGAACTGACGAACATGCTCGAAATCCTAATGATCGCGGCAATCCCCGAGAACCCTGACCTATTAAAAAAACTAATAAAACTCACCAATACAGCGCTGGAAAATAATACAGGCATATTCTTCTTTTTCTGACACCCCCACACCCAATTACCAACGCTCTGCACAGCGACCAATAGTAAGCATGCTCCTTTCACAACATCTGCTCAGGCTACTCATCCTTTTTTGCGGAAAATCTCATCGCTCTACCATCCCCCACCTCAACCATTCCCCCACAAATGCCGCCCTGCCATGCCCGACTCCCCTCGCAACCGCAACCTCGGCCCGCTCCACCGCCGTCACCGCAGTGAACTCCTGGCCTACTTCACCCGCAGAGTAAACTGCCGCGAAATCGCCAACGACTATGCATGACGCCTTCATCCACCAGATCAACAGCGAAGTCGCGAAGATCGGCGACGTTCGCGCTTTTCTCTATCGCATCGCCAATAACCTAACCATCGACCACTCCCGGCGCAACCGCGTGCGTAGCATCAGCGGTGACCAGGATTTGCCCTCACCCATCGCATCTTGATCGTTCGCAGTTGACTGGACAGTGAGCCGAATAGCTCACACAATCGGCTCACCAAATGAGCCGAATAAGCCTTCTATTCGGCTCACACACCGAGCATACCTACATGGATCACCCATACTGGATCTGGCAACAACCCGACTGGCCGCACTTTCACTGGCAACCAGAGCGCCTTGCAGCGTTGTTGCGAGAGTGCACGCAGGCGCAAGGAAAGTTGCTGGGCATGCTGGGTTCGGTCAGCCAGGCACAGAGTTCAGAAAACGAACTGGATGCGTTGCTGCAAAACATTCTGACCTCCTCGGCAATCGAGGGTGAGCAACTGAATGTGGGCTCGGTACGTTCCTCTTTGGCCCGACGCCTGGGCCTGGAGCAATTGCAAGATGGTTCCGTGAGCCGACGTAGCGAGGGCCTGGCTGACTTGATGCTGGACGCCACGCAACAGTTTGCTCAACCGTTTACCCTCACCCGTCTATTCAACTGGCATCGATGGTTGTTTCCCACCGAGGAAACCCGTCTTTCCACGCACGGGTTGAACGTAGGAACCTTAAGGGGCGATGAGCCCATGCAAGTCGTGTCGGGACGACTGGACCGACCCACTGTGCATTTCGAGGCCCCACCCCGCCAAGGGCTAGATCAGTCGCTGGACGATTTCATCGAATGGTTTGAAGCCAGCCGGAATCATGCGGCCCTTGACCCATTGCTGCGTGCAGGCCTGGCGCATTTCTGGTTCGTCACCCTGCACCCCTTCGATGATGGTAACGGTCGTCTGACGCGGGCTATTACTGACCTCGCGCTTGCCCAAGCCGAGAACCAAGCGATCCGCTTCTACGCCATGTCGGCGAGTATCCTTGAAGACCGGGCGGGCTATTACCGCGCACTGGAAACCAGTCAAAAGGCCACGCTGGATGTCACCGATTGGCTTGAGTGGTTCCTGCAAACACTGCTTCTTAGCCTGCAACAGGCCATGGCGCGGATTGACCGGGTGCTGGGCAAAAGCCGCTTCTGGCAACGGCATCGGGGCCACGCACTCAGTGCCGAGCAGACCAAAGTCTTGAATCGCCTCCTCGACGGTGGCGAAAAGGGCTTTGAGCACGGGATCAGCGCGGCTCTGTATCAGGCAGTGGCCAAAGTGTCCAAGGCCACGGCGACCCGACATCTGGCCGATCTTCTGGAAAAAAACTGCCTGGTTCGGCTACCTGGCGGCGGCCGCAGCACCCGCTATCAAATCAACACCCAAGGCGATTGATTTACAAGGCAAATTCCCCCACTCATTTGCCCCAATCCCCCATGTCTGCTAGTGTCGCGCCGGTTTACCGTCTACCGGAATAGCCGCCATGGCCCGCAAAAAAGTTGCACTCGATTTCGAACAATCCCTCGCAGACCTGCAAACCCTGGTCGAGCGGATGGAGAACGGCGAGTTGTCGCTGGAAGACTCGCTGACGGCGTTTGAGCAAGGCATCGGCCTGACCCGCGACTGCCAGAGCGCCTTGGCGCAGGCGGAGCAGAAGGTCCAGGTGTTGCTGGAACGCGACGGGGAGCTGGCCGAAGAACCTTTCGATGCGGAACAGCCTGAATGATCGACGCTTATCAGGCCGGCAGCCAGGCCCGGGTCAATGCTGCGCTGGAACCGCTGTTTATTGCACCCAGCCCTGAGCTGAACCGCCTGTATGAGGCCATGCGCTACAGCGTGATGAATGGCGGCAAGCGCGTTCGTCCGTTGCTCGCCTATGCGGCCTGCGAAGCACTCGGCGCGCAACCGGAAGAAGCCAATGGCGCCGCCTGTGCGGTGGAGTTGATCCACGCCTATTCCCTGGTACACGACGATTTGCCGGCGATGGACGACGACGATCTGCGTCGCGGCCAGCCCACTACCCATAAAGCTTTCGATGAAGCCTGCGCAATTCTCGCCGGTGACGGTCTGCAAAGCCTGGCGTTCAGCGCCCTGCTGGACCCGCGTCTGAGCAGCGTCAACGCCGAGATCCGCCTGCGTATGGTCACCGCGCTGGCATTGGCGGCGGGCCCGGCCGGGATGGTCGGCGGCCAGGCGATTGACCTGGGTTCGGTCGGCCTCAAGCTCGATCAGCACGCTTTGGAATACATGCACCGTCACAAGACCGGCGCGCTGATCGAAGCCGCCGTGCACCTTGGCGCCCTCGCCAGTGGCCGTGCCGACGCTGCTCAACTGGCGGCGCTGCAAACCTACGCGCGGGCCATCGGCCTGGCGTTCCAGGTGCAGGACGATATTCTCGACGTTGAAAGTGATACCGCAACCCTCGGCAAACGCCAGGGTGCCGATATCGCACGGGACAAGCCGACTTATCCTTCGCTGCTCGGCCTGGAAGCCGCCAAGGCTTACGCCCTGGAGCTGCGGGACCAGGCGCTGGATGCCCTGCGACCTTTCGACGCGGCTGCCGAGCCACTGCGTGACCTGGCGCGGTATATCGTCGAACGCCGCCACTGACAGCTGCGGCCTTTTCCACCGCATATCAGCCAAGTTCGGCGCTCTGCGTGGGCAGTTTGCGATGCTTGAGGTAAACTGCCGCCTCTTCTATACCTATAACGATTCGCCTGATGCCCACGACGTTCCAAGAGATTCCCCGCAAGCGCCCGGCCACGCCCCTGCTGGACCGTGCCAACACGCCAGCCGGTCTGCGCCGCCTGGGTGAAGCCGAGCTGGAAACCCTGGCCGATGAGTTGCGCCTGGAATTGCTCTATACGGTCGGCCAGACCGGTGGGCATTTCGGTGCTGGCCTGGGCGTCATCGAGCTGACCATTGCGCTGCATTACGTGTTCGACACCCCGGACGACCGGCTGGTGTGGGACGTGGGTCATCAGGCCTATCCACACAAGATCCTCACCGGACGCCGCGAGCGCATGGCCAGCCTGCGCCAGAAGGACGGCATCGCGGCCTTCCCGCGCCGCTCCGAGAGCGAGTACGACACCTTTGGCGTCGGCCACTCCAGCACCTCGATCAGTGCAGCGCTGGGCATGGCGATTGCCGCCCGCCTGCAGAACAGCGATCGCAAGGCGATTGCGGTGATCGGTGATGGCGCGTTGACCGCCGGCATGGCCTTCGAGGCGCTGAACCATGCGCCGGAAGTGAACGCCAACATGCTGGTTATCCTCAACGACAACGACATGTCGATCTCGCGCAATGTCGGCGGCCTGTCGAATTACCTGGCAAAAATCCTCTCCAGCCGCACTTACGCCAGCATGCGTGAAGGCAGCAAGAAGGTGCTCTCGCGTCTGCCCGGCGCGTGGGAAATTGCCCGTCGTACCGAAGAATATGCCAAGGGCATGCTGGTTCCCGGCACCCTGTTCGAAGAGCTGGGCTGGAACTACATTGGCCCGATCGACGGCCACGACCTGCCAACTTTGATCGCGACCCTGCGCAACATGCGTGACCTGAAAGGCCCGCAGTTCCTGCACATCGTCACCAAAAAAGGCAAAGGCTTCGCCCCGGCGGAAGTCGACCCGATTGGTTACCACGCGATCACCAAGCTTGAACCGTTGAACGCACCGGCTGCAGCGCCCAAGAAAGCCAGCGGGCCGAAGTACTCCGGCGTGTTTGGCGAATGGCTGTGCGACATGGCCGCCGCCGATCCGCGCCTGGTGGGTATCACCCCGGCGATGAAGGAAGGCTCCGACCTGGTAGCGTTCAGCGAGCAGTTCCCGCTGCGCTATTTCGACGTAGCGATCGCTGAGCAACACGCGGTGACCTTCGCCGCCGGCATGGCCTGTGAAGGCGCCAAGCCGGTGGTAGCGATCTACTCCACGTTCCTGCAACGTGGTTATGACCAACTGATTCATGACGTCGCGGTGCAGAACCTCGACGTGTTGTTCGCCATCGACCGTGCCGGTTTGGTAGGCGAAGACGGCCCGACCCACGCCGGCAGTTTCGACCTGTCGTACCTGCGCTGCATCCCCGGCATGCTGGTGATGACCCCGAGCGACGAGAACGAACTGCGCAAGATGCTCAGCACCGGCCACCTGTACAACGGCCCGGCAGCGGTGCGTTACCCGCGGGGCAATGGCCCGAATGCGGTGATCGAGAAAGACCTTGAACCTATCGAGATCGGCAAGGGCATCGTCCGTCGCCAAGGCAGCAACGTTGCCTTGCTGGTGTTCGGCGTGCAATTGGCTGAAGCCTTGAAAGTGGCCGAGAAGATCGACGCCACGGTGGTGGATATGCGTTTCGTCAAACCACTGGATGAGGCACTGGTACGCGAGATCGCCGGTAGCCATGAGCTGCTGGTGACCCTCGAAGAAAACGCCATCATGGGCGGCGCCGGTGCGGCGGTCAGTGAGTTCCTGGCGCGGGAGAACATCCTCAAGTCGGTGCTGCATCTGGGCTTGCCGGATGTGTATGTCGAGCATGCCAAACCGGCGCAGATGCTGGCCGAGTGCGGGCTGGATGAAGCGGGGATTGAAGCTTCGGTTCGTCAGCGCATGACTTTGCTGGGTCTGTAGAAACGCGATTAAAAATGTGGGAGCGGGCTTGCTCGCGAAAGCGGTGGGTCAGTCAACAGATGTATTGACTGATACGGCGCCTTCGCGAGCAAGCCCGCTCCCACATTTGTTTTATGCCAACTTCAAATGCTACGGACAGCCCATGAACCGCCTTCGCTTTGCCCTGCCCCTTCTGTTATTGCCAGCCACCGACCTGCTCGCCGACAGCTTCGAACGCGACGAAGCCCTCAAGCTGCCCGACGTGGTGATCAGCGCCAACCGCCAGGTGCAGGCGCGTAACGACAGCAGCGCCGCCAACACCGTCTTCACCCGCGACGACATCGACCGCCTGCAACCCACCAGCGTGACCGACCTGCTGAGCCGCGTGCCCGGCGTACAGGTTTCACAAGCCGGTGGCCGTGGCAGCCTGGCGAGCGTTTACATTCGTGGCACCAAGTCGGCCCAGAGCCTGGTGTTGGTCGACGGGCAGCGCATCGGCAACTCGACTTCCGGCGACAGCAACCTGCAGCACCTGAACATCCAGCAGATCGAACGGGTGGAAGTCCTGCGCGGTTCGCGTTCGGTGATCTACGGCAGTGATGCGATTGGCGGGGTGATTCAGATCTTTACCCGACGCGGCAACGAGTCCGGTCTGCAACCCCGCCTGCATGTGGGATTTGGCAGCAACCAGACGTGGGAACGCAGCCTGGGCCTGTCCGGCGGTGACAAGCAAACCCGCTTCAACCTCGGCGCCAGCCTGGATGACACCGCCGGGATCAATCGCACGTATGCCTCGTACCCCAGCGACCGCGACCATGACGCCTATCGTAACCAGTCCACCAGTTTCAGCCTGAGCCATGCGTTCAACGATGACCTCGAAGTCGGGGTGAACGTGCTGGATAACCGCGGCAAAAGCGAATTCGACAATCCGTTCGGTCGCTTCGATACGACCACCTTCCAAAGCTTCCAGCAAAAGCCCTATTCCAACTTCACCGTGAGCAGCGTCAGCAGCTATGTCGACGCGCGCATCAATGAAACGTGGAAGTCCCGGCTGGAAGCGGGCCACAGCGAGAACCGCGAAGAAACCCGGGACAAGCTCAGCACCGAACGCAGCGTGTTCAACACCTACCGCAACTCGCTGAACTGGCAAAACGACCTGACCCTCAATGAGCAGAACAGCCTGATCCTGGGCGGCGACTGGTACGAGGACCGGGTCAACAGCAGCACCGCGTTCGCCGAAGACAGTCGCTGGAACCGCGCCGCGTTTATCCAGCACCGTTTCCAGGCGCAGTCTTTCTCCACAGAACTGGGCCTGCGCCGCGACCAGAACCAACAGTTCGGCGGCCACAACAGTTGGAGTGGCACCTTCACCCTACCGCTTAACCCGGACAATGATCTGTTGCTGAGCTACAGCGAAGGCTTCCGGGCACCGACGTTCAACGATCTTTACTACCCGGACGAATTCGGCTTTAAAAACAGCAACCCGAACCTCAAGCCCGAAACCTCGAAAAGCTACGAAGTGCAGTGGCGCAGCCAGCTCAGCGATACCAGCCGGCTCGAAGCATCGCTGTACCGCACCGATATTCAGGACGCGATCGTGTTCGCCAGCAACGGCCCGCAAAACGTCAGCTCCGCGCGCATCAACGGCTTCGAGGCGGCGCTCAAGCAAGAGCTGTTCGGCTGGCAAAGCAGCCTCGGCATTGCGCTGATCGACCCACGAGACCGCGACACCGGGCGCACACTGGCGCGTCGAGCCAAGCGCACCTTGAGCCTGGACCTGGATCGTCAATTCGATCAGCTCGGCGTCGGCGCCAGCTGGCAAGCGGTGAGCAGCAGCTACGACGATGCGGCGAACCAGCAACCCATGGGCGGCTATGGCTTGCTCGCTCTGCGGGGAAGTTGGGCGGTAAATCGTGAGATCAGGCTGGAGATGAAGCTCGATAACCTGCTGAACAAAGAATACAGCCGGGCGCTGTATCAGTATCAGGGCCAGCAATATGGCTATCGGGAAGAAGGCCGGGCGTTGATGTTCGGGGTGACCTGGACACCGGATCTCTAACGCGGCGCAATGACCTCACACAACCGCGCCACCGCTTCCAGCATCTGCCCGCTGGGTCGTTCCAGGCCCTTGTCGGGCACTACCAGCAAATGCCCGTTCGCCACCGCCGCCACCTGTGGCCAGGCCTTCCACGCATCAAGCTGCGCTTGATCGCCCGCCAGAATCACCTCGGGATTGCGCTGCAACACCGACTCAATGCTGACCTGCGGCGCCGGCAGCTTGAGGTCATCAAACACATTGCGCGCCCCGCACACACCCAGCGCGTCGCTGATGATCTGCCCGCCGCCAACGGTGTACAGCGGCTGGTTCCACACCTGATAAAACACCCGTAAAGGCCCGGCTCGGTGATAGCGCAAGCGCAACTCGGCCAAGCGCTGGCGCAACTGCGCGGCCAATTGCCGGCCGGCATCAGCCCGCCCCAGTTGCCGGGCAATGGTTTCAACTTGCGAGGTGAGTTGTTCGAGGCTGTGGGGTTCGGCGACAAACACCGGGATGTTCAGGCGTTGGAGCTGCTCACGCTGGGCCGGGCCGACGCTGCCCGGCCAGAGCAGGATCAGGTCCGGCTTGAGGCTGAGCAGCCGCTCCATGTCCAACTGCCCGTAGTTTCCTACCGAAGGCACGTTCGCCAAGGCCTGTGGCCGCTCGCCGCCGTCCAGCACGCCCACCAGCAAATCAGCAGCGCCCAGCTCAACGACGATTTCAGACAAGGAAGGAGCAAGGCTGACAACCCGCTCGACCGCCGCAGCCTGAGCCGCGACGACCAGCAGCAACACCGCCAGCCAGGCGCGCATCAACCCAACTGACGCGGAATGCGATAGAGGTAGAACAGCACCAGGGTCGACAGCGCCAGCAGAAACAGCGGCACCGCTTCCAGCCCGACAAACACTGCCAGCGCGCCAACCCAGGCCGGCAATGCAGCCACCAGCAACGCCACACGACGACGGGCCGCGAGGGTGATCCAGGCAGCCGGTTCTTCAGGGGTATCGAGGGCTTTGCCCGTGGCGATCAGCGCGTGCTTATAGCCATGAAAGTAACGCAGGCTGACAAACATCGAGGCCACGCCGGCGATAAAAAACGGCATCGCCAGCACCGGCAGCAAGGGATCGGCCTTGCCAAACACCAGGTTGACCACAAACAACGGCACCAGCGCCAACGCCAGGTATTGCCACCAGTTAAACGACAGTCGCCGCTTGACCTGGCCGCGCGTCACGCCCGGTCGGCCTCGCCTTGGTGCTCGTTGCCCATCATGTGGTCGAGCTTGCTGGCCTTGGTGGCCAGGTACAGCTTGTTGTGCGGGTTGTGGCCGGTGTGCAGCGGCACGCGCTCGGCGACGGTGATGCCCATGTCGGTCAAGGCTTTGACCTTGCGCGGGTTGTTGGTCATCAGGCGCAGGGACTTGACGCCCAGGTGCTCGAGCATCGGCAGGCAGATCGCGTAATCACGCTGATCGGCTGCAAAACCCAGGCGCTCGTTGGCTTCAACGGTGTCGGCGCCGCCATCTTGCAGCTCGTAGGCGCGGATCTTGTTCAGCAGGCCAATGCCACGGCCTTCCTGACGCAAGTACAGCAACACACCACGGCCTTCGCGGGCGATGGCCTGCAACGCGGCTTCCAGTTGCGAGCCGCAGTCACAGCGTTGACTGAACAGGGCGTCGCCGGTCAGGCATTCAGAGTGCAAACGGCCGAGAACCGGCGCACCGTCGGCCACATCACCGAGACTCAGAACAACGTGTTCGCGCCCGGTGGCTTCTTCAAGAAAACCATTCATGGTGAACGTGGCAAAAGGGGTTGGCAGCTTGGAAGCGGCAACGAAAACGACGGGCACCGTGTGCTCCTGATTTCTGATTTCACAGGGGATAGATTGTAACAGCAGGTTCCTACAGACGCTTAAGCTGAATTGTCGCTGATAAAGATCAATAGGTTCGATTGGCCTTCAGCTTGGTTCTATGCCTTTCAGAAATGTTGATAGCCACGAATGGCGGGTGTGATGTCCTGGCCAACCGCGTCCAGCAGGGTAACGCCCTGCCCCGCCTCGACCCGGCCGATCACATGCACCGGCACACCCGACGCCAGCAACGGTGCCAGTTCGGCTGGCGGCAAGGTGAACGCCAGCACGTAGTCGTCACCGCCGCTCAACGCGGCCACCCGGGCATCCGCGTCGCCAACGAACGCCAGCAAGGCCGCCGACAACGGCAACTTTTGCTGCTCGATCAACAAGCTGACAGCCGACGCCTTGGCGATATGCCCGCAATCAGCCAGAAGGCCGTCGGAAATATCCATGGCAGACGTGGCCTTGCCCCGCAACGCCAAACCCAGCGCCAACTGCGGTTGCGGCGACCAGTACTGGGCCAGCAGCGGCTCGGCGATCGCAGCCTCTGCCGTGCGCTGCCCCAGTACCAGCGGCAATGCGCCTGCCGCGTTACCCAACTCACCGCCAACACACAGCAAGTCGCCGGGCCGCGCGCCGCTGCGGGTCAAGGCCTGGCCCGCTGGCACCCGCCCGAACACCGTCAGGGTCAGGCTCAGCGGCCCACGGGTGGTATCACCACCCACCAGAACCACGCCGCAACCCTGCGCCATGGCGTTCAAACCCTGGGCATAGCGTTGCAGCCAATCGGCATCAACCGTCGGGGTGGTCAGGGCAAGGGTAAACGCGAGGGGATTGGCGCCCATGGCTGCCAGATCGCTGACTGCCACGGCCAGCGAGCGCTGGCCGAGCAGAAACGGATCGCAGGGGTCGGCAAAGTGCACGCCGGCCACCAAAGTATCAGTGGAAATCGCCAGCTGCTCCCCGGGAGGAACCGCCAGCAAGGCGCAGTCGTCGCCAATCCCCAGTGCAATGCCTTCGCCGCCCTGCGCACAAGGCGCGGCGGCGAAATAGTTGCGGATCAGCTCAAACTCGCCCATTGCGTCAGCAAGCGCCAGTTAGCGCTTGTACGCCTTCACTTCGGCTTCACGCAGGCGCGGGGCCAGCTTGTCGAGCACGCCGTTGACGAACTTGTGACCGTCGGTGGAACCGTAGACTTTCGCCAGTTCGATCCCTTCGTTGATCACTACGCGGTACGGTACGTCGACGCGCTTGAGCAGTTCCCAGGTGGACAGGCGCAGTACGGCCAGTTCAACCGGGTCCAGCTCTTCGATCGCCAGGTCCAGGCACGGCGACAATGCAGCGTCGATCTCCGCCAGGTTAGCCGGAACGCCGTGGAGGATGTCGTGGAAATAGCTGGCATCGGCCGCGCTGAAATCGTTGTCGACGCGAAATTGCGCTTCGATTTCGTTCAGAGAGGTTTTAGCCATGTGGCGCTGGTACAGCGCCTGGGTCGCGAGCTGACGGGCCGCACGACGCTTTTCGCTCTTCGAGGGCTTGCCGGCGTCTGCTGGGCGCGGGTCCTGGGGGTTGAACTGATCGCTGTCGTCGCTAATCACTTGGCCTCCAACTGTGCCAACAGGCTGACCATTTCCAGGGCGGACAGGGCAGCTTCGGCACCTTTATTACCGGCCTTGGTGCCGGAACGTTCGATGGCTTGCTCGATGGAATCAACGGTCAGCACGCCAAAGGCGACCGGCACGCCGAACTCCATGGACACCTGAGCCAGGCCCTTGGTGCATTCGCCAGCCACGTATTCGAAGTGCGGAGTACCGCCACGAATGACCGCGCCCAGGGCGATGATCGCCGCGTATTCACCCTGTTGTGCAACTTTCTGCGCAACCAGTGGAATTTCGAAGGCGCCGGGAGCGCGGATAATGGTGATATCGCTTTCGCTCACACCGTGGCGAACCAGGGCATCCACAGCGCCGCTTACCAGGCTTTCAACCACGAAGCTGTTGAAGCGGCCAACCACCAGGGCATAGCGGCCTTTGGGGGCGATGAAGGTACCTTCGATGGTCTTCAGGGTCATTCGACAAATCTCTTAAAGAGCCGGGACGCGCTTAGTGCGCGCCCCTCAGTGATATTTGAACCGCGAACAAGGGGTAAACAACGCCGGCCTTTATTCGGAGGGCACGTATTCTACTACTTCCAGGTCGAAACCGGATATGGCATTAAATTTCATTGGCGCACTCATCAGGCGCATTTTGCGTACGCCCAGGTCCCGCAGGATCTGCGAACCGGCACCTACGATGCTGTAGGTGGTTGGTTTTTTCACCGGCACGTGGTCGGCGGTTTCGCGGATATGCGCCAGCAACACGTCGCCATCCACCGGGTTACCGAGCAGCAATACCACGCCGCTGCCAGCCGCGGACACCGCAGACATCGCGGCCCGCAGGCTCCAGCGCCCCGGTTGCTTGACCATCAACAGGTCGCGCAGCGGGTCCATGTTGTGCACCCGCACCAGGGTCGGCTCTTCAGCGCAGATGGTGCCCAGGGTCAGGGCCATGTGCACGTCGCCTTCCACGGAATCACGATAGGTCACCAGGTTGAACTGGCCCAGTTCGCTGTCCAGCGGCTGCTCGGCAATCCGCTGAACGGTACGTTCGTGGATCATCCGGTAGTGAATCAGGTCGGCAATGGTGCCGATCTTGATGTTGTGCACCGCTGCAAATTCTTCCAGCTCGGCGCGACGGGACATGGTGCCGTCGTCGTTCATCACTTCGCAGATCACACCGCTCGGCTCGAAACCGGCCATGCGCGCCAGGTCGCAGGCGGCTTCGGTGTGGCCGGCGCGAGCCAGCGTGCCACCCGGTTGGGCCATCAGCGGAAAGATGTGGCCAGGGCTGACGATATCTTCGGCCTTGGCGTCTTTCGCGGCAGCGGCTTGTACGGTGCGGGCGCGGTCAGCAGCGGAGATGCCGGTGGTCACACCGGTAGTCGCTTCGATGGACACGGTGAACTTGGTGCCAAACCCCGAACCATTGCGCGGCGCCATCAATGGCAGCTTCAGCAGCTCGCAGCGCTCGCGGCTCATTGGCATGCAGATCAGGCCACGGGCGTGCTTGGCCATGAAGTTGATGTGTTCCGGCTGGCACAACTCGGCGGCCATGATCAGGTCGCCTTCGTTCTCGCGGTCTTCGTCATCCATGAGGATGACCATCTTGCCTTGGCGGATGTCTTCAACCAGTTCTTCGATGCTGTTGAGCGCCACGCGGCACCCCCTTGGGTCAGGATTTAAGGTAGCCGTTAGCGGCTAAAAAACTTTCAGTGATGTTCCCGGCGGGCCCTTGAAGAGAGTCAGACTCTGCGGCCTTGTCGCCCAACAGAAGGCGCTCCAGGTAACGGGCAAGCAAGTCGACTTCCAGGTTCACCCGGCGACCCGGCTGGTACGACGCCATGATGGTTTCGCTCAGGGTGTGGGGAATGATGGTCAGTTCAAATTCGGCGCCATTCACGGCGTTCACGGTCAGGCTGGTGCCGTCGACGGTAATCGAGCCTTTGTGGGCGATGTACTTGGCCAGCTCTTTGGGCGCGCGGATGCGGAACTCCACGGCACGCGCGTTTTCGCTGCGGGCGACGACTTCGCCGACACCGTCGACGTGACCGCTGACCAGGTGCCCACCGAGGCGGGTGGTCGGGGTCAGGGCTTTTTCCAGGTTCACCGGGCTGCCGCTCTTGAGATCGTTCATCGCGGTGCAGTCCAGGGTTTCCCGGCTGACATCGGCGGCAAAGCCGTTGCCAGGCAATTCGATGACGGTCAGGCACACACCACTGACGGCGATGCTGTCGCCCAGTTTGACGTCGCTCAGGTCGAGCTTGCCGGTTTCAACCAGCAGGCGTACGTCGCCGCCTTTTGGGGTCATTGCACGGATGCTGCCGATGGATTCGATGATGCCGGTGAACATGCCGTTCTCCTGAAGACGTGGCGCAGGCCGGGAATTATACGCTCGCTGATGGCAGAGGGATGGCAGTGACTCGCCAGTCGTCGCCCACAGCGCGCATTTCAGTGATCTTGAGTTGGGGGGCGTCGGCCAGTTTCTCAAGCGGCCAGTCCAACAAAGGCCGGGCAGCGGAGCCGAGGAACTTGCCGGCGACGAATATCACGTACTCGTCCACCAGGCCTTGCTGGGCGAAGGCGCCAGCCAGGCTTGGGCCGGCTTCCACCAGCACTTCGTTGACGCCACGGGCCGCCAGGGCCACAAGCGCGGAACGCAGGTCGACCTGGCCGTCGACACCCGGCACCACCAGGCACTCGGGGCCGGTGGGGTACTGGTTGTCCGGGGTCACGCAAGTGATGACCAACGCCGGGCCGGCCTTGAAGAACGGCGCGTTCAGCGGCACCCGCAGGCGACCGTCGATCAATACGCGCAGCGGCGGACGGGACATTGCCAGGGCGGTGGTTTCTTCATCCAGGCCCAGCTCGGCAGCGCGCACCGTCAGGCGAGCGCCATCGGCCAGCACCGTGTCGGCGCCGGTCAGCACCACACTGGCCTGGGCCCGCAGGCGTTGCACGGCGGCACGGGCGGCCGGGCCGGTGATCCACTGGCTTTCGCCATTGGCCATGGCAGTGCGACCGTCCAGGCTCATGGCCAACTTGACCCGCACAAACGGCAGGCCATGCTCCATGCGCTTGAGAAAGCCCGGGTTAAGCGCCCGCGCTTCGTTTTCCAGCAAGCCGCTGTACGTCTCGATCCCGGCCTGGGCCAACCGACGCATGCCACGCCCGGCGACTTCCGGGTTCGGGTCCTGCATCGCCGCGACAACACGGGCCAAACCGGCATTCACCAGAGCATCGGCGCACGGTGGCGTATGCCCGTGGTGGCTGCACGGCTCAAGGGTCACGTAGGCCGTGGCGCCCCGGGCCTTGTCGCCCGCCGCCCGCAGAGCATGGACTTCCGCATGGGGTTCGCCGGTGCGCACGTGCCAGCCTTCGCCGACAATCTGCCCGTCACGCACGATCACGCAGCCAACCCGTGGGTTGGGGTGGGTGGTGTACAGACCCTTGCGCGCCAATTCCAGGGCACGGGCCATGTAATGAGCGTCGAGTACCGCTTGTTCTGCCGAAGGTGGGTTCATTCTTTTACCGGCTCACGGGCCAGGCGGTCGATCTCTTCGCGGAACTCGTTGAGGTCCTGGAAGCGTCGATACACCGAGGCGAAACGGATATAGGCGACTTCGTCGAGCTTTTGCAGCTCGCCCATCACCAATTCTCCAACTACCAGGGATTTGACTTCGCGCTCGCCAGTGGCGCGCAGCTTGTGCTTGATATGCACCAGCGCCGCTTCCAGCCGCTCGACACTCACCGGGCGTTTTTCCAGGGCGCGCTGCATTCCGGCGCGCAGTTTTTCTTCGTCGAAAGGCTGGCGACTGCCGTCGGTCTTGATCAGACGTGGCAATACCAGTTCGGCGGTTTCGAAGGTGGTGAAACGTTCACCGCAGCCAGAGGCCAGGCATTCACGCCGGCGACGCACCTGTTCGCCCTCGGCGACCAGACGCGAGTCAATGACCTTGGTGTCGTTGGCACCGCAGAAGGGACAGTGCATGGTGGCAGGCAACAAAAAATGGGAGGGCCATGGTAGCGCATCCCTGTGGCAAGACAAGCCATAGCCTTTACGGTATATAGGCTGACTATTATGTTTCATATTTTTTAAGCCACGGATTTTGTCCTTTCTGGAGCCGTACATGCAGTTACGACCACTTGTTTTGCTCACGTTGCTCGGTTTTCTGGTCGCCTGCAGCAGCCATGCCCCAAAACCGGCGGCACCCGTTGCCGCCCCTCAACAAGAGAAAAAAATCCCGGGTGTGGAAGAAGACCTCGGCCCGCTGCCCGCCTACCAGCGTGAAGTCAGCGGCCAATTGAACGGCGTACCCGCTGGCGCGGAAGTCGAACTGGCGCTGCTGGTGATCGACGACCGCTCGCGCCCGCAACAACTGCTCGCCAGCAGCGTGCTGATCGGCAATAACAAGCCGTTGGCCTTCCGCCTGCGCTTCAACCCTGAAGCTTTCCCGGTGGGTGCCCGCGTTGAACTGCGCGGTCGCGCCAGCCAGTCCGGCCAGTTGATCCTGCACCTGCCGCCGGTGCGCATCACCCAGGCGATCACCCAGACCACAGGGCCGCTGCAACTCGTCACTGCACCATGACGCCACCGCTGGACCTGCAACGCGCCCTCAGCGAACTGATCGGCGACGCCCAACTGGTGCCCTGCCCGCTGCCGGGCACCGAGTTGTCGTTGTGGCTGCTGGACGCCGACAACATGGACCGCGCTTTCAGCCCAGAAGAAACCCGACGCATCCTGCATGAGCCGCCTTACTGGAGTTTCTGCTGGGCCAGCGGTTTGGCGCTGGCCCGGTATCTGGCGGCTAATCCCGAGTGGGTCGCGGGCAAGCGGGTGCTGGATTTCGGCGCAGGCTCGGGCGTCGCCGGGATTGCCGCAGTAAAGGCTGGAGCGCTGGAAGTGGTGGCGTGCGACCTTGACCCACTGGCATTGGCAGCCTGCCGGGCGAATGCGGAACTCAATGGCGTGATGCTGGGTTACTCCGCAGACTTCTTCGCCGAGGCCGACCGGTTTGACCTGATCCTGGTCGCCGATGTGCTGTACGACCGGGCAAACCTGCCGCTGCTGGATGAATTCCTGACTCGAGGCCGAGAAGCGCTGGTCGCCGATTCCCGGGTGCGGGACTTCCAGCACCCGGAGTATCAACGCCTGGACATCCTCGATGCCCTGACACTGCCCGACCTGGCCGAGCCCTGGGAGTTTCGCAAGGTGAGCCTGTACCATTCGCAGCGCGCTTTCAGCCAACCCCACCAACCCTTATAGTTGCCCCATCCCCTGCTTTATTCGAGATACCCCATGAGTGAGCCCACGCCGTACATCTTCGACGCCACCACCGCCACGTTCGACCAGGCAGTGATCCAGAATTCCTTCGAAAAACCCGTGCTGGTGGATTTCTGGGCCGAGTGGTGCGCGCCGTGCAAGGCGTTGATGCCGATGCTCGCGCAGATTGCCGAGAGTTATCAGGGTGAGTTGCTGCTGGCCAAGGTCGATTGCGATGCCGAGCCGGACGTGGTCTCGCGCTTTGGCATTCGCAGCCTGCCCACCGTGGTGCTGTTCAAGGATGGCCAGCCGGTGGACGGGTTTGCCGGTGCGCAGCCCGAATCCGCCGTGCGCGCGATGCTGGAGCCACATGTGCAAATGCCGCCGCCGGCTGCTGCCGATCCGCTGGAGCATGCCCAGGCACTGTTTGCCGAAGGCCGCATTACCGAGGCCGAGGCCGTGCTGGTGACCTTGCTCGGCGAAGACAACACCAACGCCGCCGCGCTGATCCTGTACGCCCGCTGCCTGGCCGAACGTGGTGAGCTGGGCGAAGCGCAAACCGTGCTCGACGCGGTCAAGAGCGATGATCACAAGGCGGCACTGGCCGGCGCCAAGGCGCAGATTACTTTCCTGCGCCAGGCCGCCGACCTGCCGGACGCCGCGGATCTCAAGGCCCGCCTGGCGCAAAACCCTCAGGATGACGAGGCGGTGTATCAACTGGCCGTGCAGCAACTGGCGCGCCAGCAATACGAGGCCGCGCTGGATGGCTTGCTCAAGCTGTTCACCCGCAACCGCAGCTACAGCGAGGGCCTGCCCCACAAGACGCTGTTGCAGGTGTTCGAATTGCTCGGCAACGATCATCCGCTGGTCACCGTTTACCGCCGCAAGCTGTTCGCCGCGCTGTATTAAGCCTTACTCGATCCAGCTGTACAGCGGCGTATCCCCGCCGCTGGCCACCTTGACCTTGGCGCTATGGCGCAGGCGCACCAGCAGGCGCTTGCCCGCCGAGGCGCTGCCGGCCAAGCCCTCCAGTTGATCAAGCAATTCCAGACCATTGAGTTGCCCAGCCTTGCGCAGCAAATCCTGGGCGGCCTGCCACAGGCTCTCGTCCAGGTTACCCGGGGCCGGCGCCACCACGGGCTCGGCACTCGGTGGTTTGCTGGCCTGCAACTGCGCGCCCAGCCGGGCCCAGTCGCCGTCGTCCAGCTCCAGGGTCAAGTCCACCGGCAGGTCGCCGACGATTCCACGAATTCTCAACATCGCACTTACTCCCGCACTTTTCTGACGAGCATGCTCCCACGCGTCTTGCGCTACGCCAAGCAGACGGTCAAACTCCTCGCAAAAATTGTTATAAGATCACATAACAAAACTTTCATCTTTGTTCGGGAGTTCCACCATGCGCCGTTTGCTGCTCGCTTTGCCGTTTGCCCTGTTGCCACTGGCCATCGCCCAGGCTGCCGACGAGCAGGACCATGATCATGATCACGAGCACGGCAGCCTGGGTGCCCACGAACACGGTGTCGGCCGCCTCAACGCAGTGCTCGATGGCCAGGCCCTGGAGCTGGAACTGGACAGCCCGGCGATGAACCTGGTGGGTTTTGAACACCTGGCTACCACGCCGACCGACAAAGCCAAGGTCGCCGCCGCCCGCAAGCAACTGGAGCAACCTTTGGTGCTGTTCAGCCTGCCCAAGGCCGCCGGTTGCGTGATCAGCACCCAGGAACTGAACAGCCCGCTGTTCGGCGACAAGCCTGAAGCCGACCATGATGAGGACGATGACGACCACGCCACCGATGGCAAAGGCGCCGCCGCTCACGAGCACCACCACGACCACAGCGAAATCCACGCCCACTACCAGTTCACCTGCGCCACGCCGACCGCGCTGAGCAACCTCGACCTGACCCAGGTGTTCAAGACCTTCCCCGCCACCCAGAAAATTCAGGTACAACTCATTGGCCCTAGCGGCCAGCAGGGCGTGGAAGCGACGGCCACAGCAGCCACCCTCAAATTCTGAAACGAACCCCTGTAGGAGCGAGCTTGCTCGCGAAAAACTCGAGAGCGCCGCGTTCAACCTGATGCCCGCGTCATCGTTGACGTCCATCGCGAGCAAGCCCGCTCCCACAGAAGAGCCTGTCACCATGACCCAAGCACTTATCGAACTGTCTGACCTGGCCTTCAACTGGCCGGGTCACCCACAGCTGCTGGACATCCCGACGTTTCGCCTGGAGCCGGGGGAAACCCTGTTCCTCAAGGGCCCCAGCGGCAGTGGCAAGACCACCCTGCTGGGCCTGCTGGGCGGTGTGCAAAAGCCCAGTCGCGGCAGCATTCGCCTGCTGGGCCAGGAGCTGACCGAACTCTCGGCCGGCGCCCGCGACCGCTTCCGCGTCGACCACACCGGCTACATTTTCCAGCAGTTCAACCTGCTGCCGTTTCTCTCGGTGCGCGAGAACGTCGAACTGCCCTGCCACTTCTCCAAGCTGCGGGCGCAGCGGGCAACCCAGCGCCATGGCAGCGTCGACCAGGCCGCCGCGACTTTGCTCGCCCACTTGGGCCTGAAAGACAAGAACCTGCTGGAACGCCGCGCCGACTCGCTGTCCATTGGCCAGCAACAGCGGGTGGCTGCCGCCCGCGCGTTGATCGGCCAGCCGGAACTGGTGATCGCCGACGAACCGACTTCAGCCCTGGACTACGACGCCCGGGAAGCCTTCATTCAGTTGTTGTTCGCCGAATGCCGCGAAGCAGGCGCCAGCCTGTTGTTCGTCAGCCATGACCAGAGCCTGGCGCCGCTGTTCGACCGCAACCTGTCGCTGGCCGAACTCAATCGCGCCGCCACGCCCGCAGAGGTTTGAGATGTATTTGTTTCGACTAGCCATGGCCAGC
Source organism: Pseudomonas sp. AN3A02 (assembly GCF_011765255.1). Classification (NCBI taxonomy): domain Bacteria; kingdom Pseudomonadati; phylum Pseudomonadota; class Gammaproteobacteria; order Pseudomonadales; family Pseudomonadaceae; genus Pseudomonas; species Pseudomonas sp. AN3A02. The sequence continues at coordinate 65,497 of NZ_JAARNI010000016.1, read as the reverse complement.
CTGGCTAACCGCCGCTTTACCGCAATCCTCACCGCCTTCGCCATCGCCCTTTCGGTGTGCCTGTTGCTGGCGGTTGAACGGGTACGCACCGAAGCCCGCGCCAGCTTCGCCAGCACCATCAGCGGCACCGACCTGATCGTCGGCGCGCGTTCCGGCTCGGTGAATTTGCTGCTGTATTCGGTGTTCCGCATCGGCAACGCCACCAACAATATTCGCTGGGACAGCTACGAGCACTTCGCCGCCAACCCGCAGGTGAAATGGGCAATCCCGATTTCCCTCGGCGACTCCCACCGCGGCTACCGCGTGATGGGCACCAACGAATCCTATTTCGAACACTATCAATACGGCCGTCGGCAGAACCTCGAACTCGACAGCGGTCGCGCCTTCGCCACCGACCCGTTCGAAGTGGTGCTCGGCGCCGAAGTGGCCGATGCCCTGCATTACAAGCTTGGCGACAAGCTGGTGCTGGCCCACGGCGTGGCGGTGGTCAGCCTGGTCAAGCACGATGACAAGCCGTTCACCGTGGTCGGCATCCTCAAGCGCACCGGCACCCCGGTGGACCGCACGCTGCATATCAGCCTCGGTGGCATGGAAGCGATTCACATCGACTGGCACAACGGCGTGCCCGCCCAGGGCAAAGGCCGGATCAGCGCCGACCAGGCCCGCAACATGGACCTGACGCCCCAAGCCATCACCGCGTTCATGCTCGGTTTGAACAACAAGATCTCCACCTTCGCCCTGCAACGGGAGATCAACGAATTCCGTGGCGAGCCAATGCTGGCAATCCTGCCGGGCGTGGCCCTGCAAGAGCTGTGGAGCATGATGGGCACCGCTGAAAAAGCGCTGTTCGTGATCTCGCTGTTCGTGGTGCTGACTGGCTTGATCGGCATGCTCACCGCGATCCTCACCAGCCTCAACGAGCGCCGCCGGGAAATGGCGATCCTGCGTTCGGTGGGCGCACGGCCCTGGCATATCGCGACCTTGCTGATATTCGAAGCTTTCGCCCTGGCGTTGTCCGGCGTGATCGCCGGCGTTGGGCTGCTGTATGTGTGCATCGCCGCGTCGCGCGGGTATTTGCAGGCCAATTACGGCCTGGACCTGCCGCTGTCGCTGCCGAGCGAATATGAATGGACCCTGCTCGGCGGTATTCTCGTCGCAGCCCTGCTGATGGGCAGCGTGCCGGCCTGGCGCGCCTACCGCCAATCGTTGGCCGACGGCCTGTCGATACGTTTATGAGGAAGCTGTTGATGCGTCGCGTCGTGTTCGCGCTGTTACTGCTGGTGGCCCTGCCCGCTTGGGCCGAAGACCAGCCCAGGGACCTGGCCTGGCAGGAGATGATCCCGCCGGACGCACCGCCGGAAATCCCCAACATGAAACCACTGCACAACTTGTCGGGCATGGCTGATGCGTTGTCGGTGGAGTCTGCGCCGGCCGCCAAGCAGGACCTGCCCAACGCGCCAGTCGTACAAAGCCTGGACGGTAAGCACATCCGCCTGCCGGGTTATATCGTGCCGCTTGAAGTCAGCGAAGAAGGTCGCACTACGGAGTTCCTGCTGGTGCCGTATTTCGGCGCGTGCATCCATGTACCGCCACCGCCGTCGAACCAGATCGTGCATGTCAAAAGCGAAGTCGGTGTGAAGCTCGACGAGTTGTATCAGCCGTACTGGATCGAAGGCCAGATGCAGGTCAAACCGTCGAGCAGCGAACTGGCCGACGCCGGCTACCAGATGGATGCCGACAAGATCTACGTGTACGAATTGCAGGAGTAGCGCGTTATCACCGTTTCATTGAGCTGAGTCAAAAGCCCAGCCTGAACGATCTTTACCATTGGATGTATCTCTTTTAATACATCCTCTGGAGCTCCCATGAACAAGTCCCTGCTCGGCGCGTCGCTTGTCGCGCTCGCCCTCGCTGCCCCCGTTGCCCACGCTCACGAAGCGGGCGACATCCTGATTCGCGCCGGTGCCATCACCGTCAACCCGAAAGCGGACAGCAGCAGTGTCAAGGTTGACCAGGGCCCGCTGGCCGGGACCAACCTGGGCGGTAAGGCGACCATGAGCAGCGACACTCAACTGGGCTTGAACTTCGCCTACATGTTCACCAGCCACTGGGGCATCGAACTGCTGGCGGCCACGCCGTTCGAACACGATGTGAAGATCAAGAACACCGCCCTGGGCGCTGCCAACGGCAAGCTCGGCTCGCTGAAACACCTGCCGCCGACCCTGAGCGTCGTGTACTACCCGCTGGACAGCAAGTCGGTATTCCAACCGTACATCGGCGCCGGTATCAACTACACCTGGATCTACGACGAACACGTCGGCGGTCGCGCCCAGGAAGCCGGTTTCAGCAACTTCAAGGCGGAAAATTCCTGGGGTTGGGCCGCGCAGATCGGTGCGGACTACATGATCAACGACAAGTGGATGATCAACGCCCAGGCGCGCTATATCGACATCAGCACCAAGGCCACTGTGGATAACAACGCGCTGGGCCAGGGCACTCGCGCCAAGGTCAATGTGGATGTTGACCCGATGGTGTACATGGTCGGTATTGGCTACAAGTTCTAGGTTCTACCCAAGGCCCTGTTATACAGGGCCTTTTTTATGAGGCTTCCCATGGAGGCAAGCGCCAATCAGAGGCCAGGCACACGCCCGTGTGCTGCGAATCAGGCTTCAGCCAGGAGTTGGCGAACTTCAGCGATGACCAAGTCAATGTTGAACGGCTTTTTCAACACCGCATTGAACAAGTCCGACCGCTCCATACCAATATGTGCCTGGGCTCCGCTGATCAGGATGATGGGCAAGTGATTGACTGCCGGTAGCGCGCGGACAGCTTCGGCAAACTCCTGGCCATCCATGACCGGCATCATGAAGTCGGTGATGATCAACGCTGGCCGCTCGCGCTCCAGGACCTCGAGTCCTTTCTGGCCATTGCTCGCTTTTACGACCATGTACCCCTCATCCTCCAGCGCATAGCCGAGAATGTCAGCGATCAAATACTCGTCGTCGACGACCAGGATGGTGGTCATGTCAGTTCAACCCGAATCAGAGACTTTGGACGTTGAGCCCGGCAGCGAAGAATCATTAGGGACAGCCAACGCATTTCTTGATGCCTTCTTCAGGTCAACGCCGTTTTCATGGATTACCACTTCAAGAAGCGAAGGATCGTAGAAGCTGTCTCGTACCTTAAGAATCGAAAGCATTCTTCTTAGTTCAGATTGAATCTCGAAGAAACGCATCAGCAGCAGGTTATCGACAATACTGGACAGGTCCGGGGTTGGAGAACTGACCGCCGAACCAAAAACGTCACGCATCTCCCATGAGGCAAACACCGTTACGCCACGGGCACGGAGCTCGCTCATCAGGGCACCGTAAAAATCGGTGATACGTGCCGGGTTCGTCGACAGTCGGGTCATGCCGCTCAAGCTGTCGATGAACAGGCGCTTGATGCCCTTTTCTTCAACCACTTTCAGCAGCCGTGCGCCGAGACCATCGAGCAGGCCTTCTGTAGTGGGTTGCCAGGCAATACTCAGCGCACCACTTTCTTCCATCCCTTTAATATCAATACCCAGCGATAGGCCTTTGAGGCGTAACCGCTGCGGGCTTTCATAAAAACCGAAATGCAGGCCCGGCGCTTCCACTGTCGACTCAGCGAGGAACTTGAGCCCCAATGTGGTTTTCCCGACGCCCGAAGGCCCCATGACGAGCGTAACGGAAGAACTGTGCAGGCCACCGCCGATTATGGCGTCCAGCGAACCGATGCCGCTGTTGATACGCGTCAGATCGGCACTATCAGGAAACGATGGACGGCTGTAGAGGCTTTCCAACCGCGGATAAACCACCAGGCCATCGTCGGTAATTTCACACTCGTGCAATCCGGTCAGTGCACCACTGCCTCGAGTCTTGCGTAGTTGAATACGGCGCACCGAACGGCTGCCGTGAAGCTCCTCACCCATTTCAATCACACCATCAACCATGGTGTGCTCAGGACTGCCGTCGTCCAACCGGGAGCTGGTGAGAAACAGCACCGTACAACCGGCGAACGCGGCGTGGCCTTGCAGCTCGGAAATGAATTTCTTGGTGTCGATGGGCGAGTCAGCCTTGGAGCGTGCATTGAGCAAGCCGTCGACCACTAACACGGTGGCCTTCTGACGACTGATCTCACGCCGAAGCAGCTTGACCACTTCATCGAGACCGTCGTTCTCAAGGGTGTCAAACGCACTGACGAACTGAATTTCGGCTCCCACCCGGGAAACATCAAAGAAGTTCAGGGTCGAGAGGAATTGAAATAAACGGTCGTGGGACTCAGCCAGCAACGTGGCGACCAGGACACGGCCCCCGTTGCGCGCATGATTAAATCCCAGTTGATTGGCGAGGATGGTTTTACCCGATCCTGGGCGCCCCTGGATAATGTAGGAGGCACCTGCGACTAGCCCGCCCTTGAGCAGAGCATCCAGCCCTTCTATTCCGCTTTGAAGGCGATTTAGCTTTTCCACAATGCAACCCTGATGTGAACAACAGGCCCTTAAGCCGAAGGTTTACGATGCTAACTCCATTTGCGCAATCGGGCTATCCGCTCATCCAGTTCAAGGGCGGGGCAAATAAAGCGTGAACGTACTTCCCAGACCCAGACAACTCTCTACCCTGATCTCTCCCCCCGACTGTTTGGCAAAACCAAATACCTGACTGAGCCCCAGCCCGTTTCCCTGGCCTTTGCCTTTGGTAGAGAAAAATGGCTCGAAGATTCTATCGAGGCTGACCGGAGCGATACCCGAGCCGTTGTCTGTGATGGACACGGCAACGAAGCGCCCCTTGATAAGGGGATAACCATTGGACGCGGGGATAAGGTCCATCGACTCAACACGGATGACCATCTCTCCCTTATCCATCATGGCGTCTCGGGCGTTCATGACCATATTGAGAATGGCGGCTTCAAACTGTCCTGCGTCAACGTCAACAACGCAGGGTACTGCTGTGGGTTCGATGCGTACGTTGATGCCTGTCCCAACCCGTAAAGCAATCGTATCGGCCATGGCCAACGTGCCTGAATTGACATCCAGCGGTGCGGGATGCAGGGCTTGCCTGCGAGCGAAGGACAGCAATTGGCTGGTGAAGTGAGAACCACGGACCACAACCTCGGAAATGGCTTCCACCAGGCGCAGCCGCCGCTCTTCTGATACTGAAGGACGCTTCAAAAGATCCGCTGAAGAACGGATCACCGTCAGCAGATTGTTAAAGTCATGAGCCACTCGGCCAGTTATCCGCCCCAGCGCTTCCATCTTCTGCGACTGAAGTAACTTCTCTTGGGTAACATCCCGAACGGTGCCCGCCATCGCGACGGGTAGACCATCATCGGCATAACGGGGTCTCGCGCACACGTGCAGCCAGCGAGTTTCACCGCGTGGCGTGATGACGCGGTAGTGAACGTCGTAATCGCAACGTTGCGCGATCGAGCGATCCCAGGCTTCAGCCACTCGGTTGCTGTCTTCGGAGTGCACCGAGCGCTGCATGTGTTCATAACTGAACGGTATCTGTGGTTCGATCCCGAAGTTGAGGCGGCAAGTGGCCGAGGTCTTCAGCTCACCCGTCGCCAAATCCAGGCGCCATATACCAAGCCCGGCGGTACTCAAAGCGAACTGCAGTTCGTGCTCCTCCTCATACACATCATCATGAGGCGGCGGCGAGCCATTCACCGGAGAATTTGTTGCCATGGTGGGTAGGGCTCCTCTTTTAGGCTGCCCATGGCTGGATGGGCGAAGTCTTCTTCTGAATCCAGACTTTTGCTTTTGCTGAACGAGCCGTAAGCACAATCAATCTCTATTGGGATGGATGACCGCGCGCACCAAAGGTTTCAAATTTTTCGTATGCCGTGGCGCACCCCCCTGGCCAACATGCATCAACTGAATCCGTCCGGACTCCGCCACAAAAAAGGCGCCGGTTACAGGCGCCTTTTTTTATGTTTGACCGTGTCGGTAGAACCGGTCGAGCAACGCCGGCAACCCGGCCCGCCATGCCCGTGGCTTGATGCCGAAGGTGTGGAGGATTTTCTTGCAGGCCAGCACCGCGTGTTGCGGTTCATCGGCGGCATCCGGACGGGCGGCGTGGGCCTGGGCGGTCGGGGCTTCCACGGCCAGCGGGTGGAAGTTGCGCGCTTCGGTCAGGATCGCCTGCCCGAGCGCCAGCGGGGTGGTCGCTTCGTGGCCGGCGTAGTGATAAGTGCCCCACAACGGCGCGGCGCAATCGAGTTGCTTGAGCACCGAAATGATCACCCGCGCAGCATCGTCTACCGGCGTCGGGTTGCCCCGGCGGTCGTCGGCCATCAGCAGTTCGTCAGGTTTTTCGGCCCGGGCCAGGAAGCGCCCGAGTGTGCCGTCGACGCTGTCATCCAGCAGCCAGCCGAAACGCAACAGCACGTGCTGTGGGCAGGTGGCGCGTACGCTCTGCTCGATGCGCCACAACGCCTGACCCCGCAGGCCCAAGGGCACGGGTTCGTCTTTTTCACTGTAGGCGGTGGCGCGGGAGCCATCGAACACCCGGTAGCTGGACGGTTGCAGCAAAGTGATGCTGTGGTGCTGGCACAGTTCCGCCAGGCGCTCGATCGCATATTCCTGGGCAGCCAGACGCGTTTCGCTGACCGTCTCCGCCTGAAACCAGTCGAAGTAATAGGCGAGATTGATCAAGGCATCGGGACGGGTGTCGTCGAGCAGTTGCGTGAGGCTCGCGGCATCCCAGCCGTCTTGGGGCGGACGCGGGGCGAGGAAACCGATGTCTTCCTCCGCACCGAGGCGAATCAGCGCCTGCCCGAGGGCATTCCCGCCGCCCAGTAACATAAGGCGCATTCGCATAGATTGAGCAGGCCCGGTCTGTTTGGAACGATGGTTATTATCGACAGGCTTGTGAGCCATGCCGTTGGCATTTGCCAGAATCGTTGCATTTTGCGTGTTTGTAGCGCAACCGTCACTTACAAAGTGCGCCGCCCATTGCCGCCTGGGTGCATTAGCTAGAGAGAGCCTTTTGTGGCGAGGGAGCTTGCAGTGGCGAGGGAGCTTGCTCCCGCTGGAGTGCGCAGCGCTCCCGCTTTTTTGAAGCCGCTACGCAGCCCAGCGGGAGCAAGCTCCCTCGCCACAACAAGCTCCCTCACACAACAAGCTCCCTCGCCACAGGAATACGTGCCGGGGTTGCAAGTTGCCGGGGCTGGCCGCATAAATTGGGGTATGAACCTTCCTGAATCAACGGACACGGTCTTGAACGGTTTCCACCCCGCCGTCAGCGCCTGGTTCCGCAGTACATTCCCGTCGGTGACCACCGCCCAGGCCCAGGCGTGGCCGCTGATCCGTCAGCGCCGCTCGACGCTGATTGCCGCGCCCACCGGCTCGGGCAAGACCCTGACCGCGTTTCTCGCCGTGCTGGACGACCTTGTGCACCAAGGCCTGGCCAATGGCGGCCAACTGCCAGACCAGACGCTGGTGGTCTACGTCTCGCCGCTCAAGGCATTGTCCAACGATATCCAGATCAACCTGCAAAACCCGCTGGCCGGCATCACCGACCACTTGCAACGACTGGGCCTGCCGCCGCTGGCGATCCGCACCGCCGTGCGTACCGGCGACACCCCGCAGAAAGACCGCGCCCTGATGCGCAAGCACCCGCCACATATCCTGGTCACCACCCCGGAATCGCTCTACGTGCTGCTGGGCTCGGATTCCGGCCGGCAGATGCTCGCCAGCATCCGCACGGTGATCGTCGACGAAATCCACGCCATCGCCGCCAGCAAGCGCGGCAGTCACCTGGCCCTGACACTGGAGCGCCTGCAGGGTTTGTGCAGCGAATCGCTGACCCGCATCGGCCTGTCCGCCACGCAAAAGCCCATCGAGGCCGTATCGCGCTTTCTGGTGGGCACCGGCCGGCCCTGCGAGATCGTCGACATCGGCCACGCGCGCCCACGGGACCTGGATATCGAAGTACCGCCGGTGCCGCTGTCGGCGGTCATGGCCAACGACGTGTGGGATCTGGTCTACGACCGCCTCGCCGAACTGGCCAAACAACACCGCACCACGCTGATTTTCGTCAACACCCGGCGCTTGGCCGAACGCCTGGCGCGGCACTTGAGCGAGCGCCTCGGCAAAACCGCCGTCGCCGCCCACCACGGCAGCCTCGCCAAGGAACTGCGCCTGGACGCCGAACAACGGCTCAAGGCCGGCGAGCTGCAAGTGTTGATCGCCACCGCCTCTCTGGAGCTGGGGATTGATATTGGCGATGTTGATTTGGTGTGCCAGATCGGCTCGCCCGGCTCGATCAACGGTTTTCTGCAACGGGTCGGACGCTCCGGGCATCAGGTTGGCGGCACGCCCAAGGGCCGGTTGTTCGCCACCACCCGTGACGACCTGATCGAATGCGCCGCCCTCCTCGACTGCGTGCGCCGGGGCGAGTTGGACACCTTGCTGATCCCGGTCGCGCCGCTGGATGTGCTGGCCCAGCAGATCATCGCCGAAGTCAGCTGCCAGGAATGGCAGGAACAGGCCCTGCTCACGCTGATCCACCGCGCCTCGCCCTACGCCGAGCTGGATGAACGTCACTATCAAGCACTGCTGCAGATGCTCGCCGAGGGCTATAACGGCCGCCAAGGCATCCGCAGCGCCTACCTGCACCGCGACGCCATCACCCGAACCCTGCGCGGCCGGCGTGGCGCCAAGCTCACCGCCGTGACCAGCGGCGGCACCATCCCCGACAACGCCGACTACAGCGTGCTGCTGGAGCCGCAAAGCCTGAACATCGGCAGCGTCAACGAAGACTTCGCGGTGGAAAGCATCGCCGGGGATATCTTCCAGTTGGGCAATACGTCCTACCGCATCCTGCGGGTAGAAGCCGGCAAGGTGCGGGTCGAGGATGCCCACGGCCAGCCGCCGACCATTCCGTTCTGGCTCGGCGAAGCACCGGGGCGCAGTGCCGAGTTGTCGTTTGCCGTGGCGCGCTTGCATGGGCAACTGGACGAATTGCTGGCCGCCATGCCGGGCAACCTGCAACCGGCGCTCGACTGGCTCACCGGCACCCTCGGTTTGAACCTGGCCAGCGCCGAACAACTGGTGGATTACCTGGCGCGGGCGCGGCTGGCGTTGAGCGCGCTGCCGTCCCAGGACACGTTGATCATGGAGCGGTTTTTTGACGAGTCCGGCGGCACCCAATTGATCATCCACACGCCGTTCGGCAGTCGCATCAACCGCGCCTGGGGCCTGGCATTGCGCAAGCGGTTTTGCCGCACCTTCAACTTCGAACTGCAAGCCGCCGCCAGCGAGGATGCGATCGTGTTGTCGCTGTCCACCAGTCACAGCTTTGAGCTGGATGAGGTGTGGCGCTACCTGAACAGCAACACCGCCGAGCACATCCTGATTCAGGCGGTGCTGGATGCACCGCTGTTCGGCGTGCGCTGGCGCTGGAATGCCGGGGTGGCCTTGGCATTGCCGCGTTATACCGGCGGGCGCAAGGTGGCGCCGCAGATCCAGCGCATGAAGAGTGAAGACCTGATCGCCAGTGTGTTCCCGGACCAGATCGCCTGCCTGGAAAACCTCGCCGGCGAGCGGGAAGTGCCTGAGCATCCGCTGGTGGAGCAAACCCTCGACGACTGCCTGCACGAAGCCATGGACAGCGAAGGCTGGCTGGCCCTGCTGCGGCGGATGGAGCGCGGTGAGATCCGCCTGATCAGCCGCGACCTGCCGGCGCCGTCACCCTTGGCGGCGGAGATTCTCAGCGCGCGCCCCTACACCTTTCTCGATGACGCCCCCCTTGAAGAGCGCCGCACCCAGGCCGTGCTCAACCGCCGCTGGAGCGACCCGCAAAGCACCGACGACCTCGGCGCGCTGGACGCCGAGGCCATTGCCGGTGTGTGCGAGGAAGCCTGGCCGGCACCTAATGGCCTGGATGAGATGCATGAAGCGTTGATGAGTTTGGCGTGCATCGCCGAATCCGAGGTCACGCCGCAGTGGGCCGAATGGCTGCACGCCCTGGCCAAGAGTGGGCGCGCCAACCATTTGCAGATCCATGCCGGGCAAGCCGTGTGGGTGGCGGTGGAGCGTTTGAGTTGCTTAAAGGCGATTTACCCGAATGACCTGCCGCTGCTGCGCGGTTTCGATGAACCCTGGACCTTCGACGAAGCGCTGGTCGAGCTGCTGCGGGCGCGCCTGAGTGGCTTCGGCCCGTTGACGTTGATCGAGATCGCCGCGCCCCTGGCCTTGCCGGTAGCCGACGTGTCGCAGGCCCTCGCACGGCTGGAAAGCGAAGGCTACGTACTGCGCGGCCGTTTCAGCCCCGGCGCCAGCGACGAACAATGGTGCGAACGCCACCTGCTGGCGCGTATTCACCGCTACACGGTCAAGCGCCTGCGCCGGGAAATCGAGCCGGTGGCGTTGCAGGATTTCATGCGGTTTCTGTTCGACTGGCAGCACCTGTCGGACGGCACCCGGGGCCAGGGCAGCGCGGTGTTGCCACAGATCGTCGCGCAGTTCGAAGGGTATGCCGCAGCAACATCGGCTTGGGACAGCGATTTGCTCAGTGCGCGGATCAAGGATTACGCGCCCCACTGGCTGGACGATTTGTGCCGCAGCGGCAAGGTGGTGTGGACACGCCTGAGCAACAAGGCTGGCGCGACGGCCTTGCGTAGCACGCCGGTGGTGCTGTTGCCCCGCAGCCAGGTGCCTTTGTGGAGTGGATTGACCGACGCGCCCGACAGCGCCGAGCTGTCGCCCAAGGCACAGAAAGTCCATCAGGCACTGCGGGAAAACGGCGCGCTGTTTTTCGATGAATTGATCCACGAAGCGCATCTGCTGCGCAGCGAACTGGAAACCGCCTTGCAGGAATTGGTGGGCGCGGGGCTGGCGAACGCCGACAGCTTCGCCGGCCTGCGCGCCCTGACCACGCCCGCGAGCAAACGCCAGGCCCGCAGCAGTCGGCGCGGGCGTGGCGCGTTTGTCGGCGGGATGGACGATGCCGGACGTTGGGCCCTGGTACGGCGCGCGCCGGTGGCGGATGGCACACGTCCGGGGGCTCACTCGGCCGAGACGCTGGAGCATGTGGCGATGACCTTACTGCGGCGATACGGCGTGGTGTTCTGGCGCCTGCTGGAGCGCGAGGCGGACTGGCTGCCCAGTTGGCGGGAATTGCTGCGCACCTTCCACCGGCTGGAAGCCCGGGGCGAGATTCGTGGTGGGCGGTTTGTGAGTGGTTTGGCGGGGGAACAGTTTGCGTTGCCGGAAGCGATTCCCTTGCTGCGGGAAGTTCGGCGGCGGCCTCACGATGGCAGCTTGATTGCGGTATGCGGCGCGGACCCGCTGAACCTGGTGGGCACGATGCTGCCGGGTAGCAAGGTGCCGGCGTTGAGCGGTAATCGGCTGGTGTATCGGGATGGATTGCCGGCGGCGGTGGAGATTGCTGGCAAACAGCAGGTGTTGCTGGAGTTGGATGCGCAGGCGGCAGGGTTGGTGCGGGAGAAGCTGATCAGGCGCTGACTGGTGTAGCGCCCGTCATGACGCCTTCGCGAGCAAGCCCGCTCCCACATTCGATCCGGTTCCACCCTTGGAATGCGGTCGAATGTGGGAGCGGGCTTGCTCGCGAAGAGGCCTGTAGCCCCACCCCAAACCTATTGGGTTCTTGGCTGCTCCGTCAGCACCACCGACGAAGGCACTTCCTCTCCCTGCTCATCCACCTGCTGCCCGACCCGCTGCGGCACCATCACCTGCTGTGGATAAGTTTGCGCGAAGTGAACGAACGCGCAGTTATCCACAAGCTTTTTCAACCGCTGGTTAAACGCGCGACTCACCGCATATTGCCCGCCCGACACCGTACGGAATTGCGCCGTCAGCACCACGCCGTTGAGGTCCATCTTGTCGACGCCAAATATCTCCAGCGGCCCTTGCAGGTTGTATTTGAGGAACACGTCGTCGCGGATCGACTGCCCCGCCTCGCGGATCAACTCCACGGCCTTGTCAACGTCGGTGTCGTAGGTGAACTGCACCGAGAAGAACGCGTAGGCGAATTGCCGCGACTGGTTGGTGACGGCCTTGATCTGCCCGAACGGCACCGAATGCACAAACCCCTTGCCGTCCCGCAGGCGCAGGGTGCGGATGGTCAGCCCCTCGACGGTACCGGCGTGGCCGGAGTCGAGCACCACCCAGTCGCCGATCGACAGCGTGTCTTCGATGATGATGAACAGCCCGGTGATCACATCCTGCACCAGTTGCTGGGAGCCAAAACCAATGGCCAAACCCACCACCCCGGCACCCGCCAGCAGCGGTGCGACATTGATCCCCAGGTTCGCCATGGTGGTGATCGCGCAGATCACCACCAGGATGATTTTCACCGCGTTGCGCAGCAGCGGCAGGATGGTTTTCACGCGCGTGCTGGGCTGGCGGCTGGAGCGTTTGTTGACCGGTGGTTTCAGCGCTTCTTGGATTGCGGTGTCGAGCACCACCCAGAACAGCCAGGTCACCAGCAGGATCAACCCGATGCTGCTCAGGGAATCACTGATGGCCCGGCCCACGGAATTGCGCTGGGCAAACTCAAACAGCGAAACGCCCCAGATACGACCGAGGATTTCGATAAAGGCGATGGCCATCACGATGCGCAACAGCGCGTGCAGCAGGCTGAGGAAACGCTCCTTGTAGGCACTGCTGCGCTGGACCGCCACCGTGCTGCGGGACTGGAACAGGTGCTGCAACACCGTGCTGAGGAACACCGTGCCGATCAGCAGGATCGTGGTGAACAGCGCACAGCGCAGGGCTTTCTGGCTGTCGTCGCCGGCGCCGATCAGGTTGATCGCCGACACCAGCACCATCAACAGAATCGGCCAATACCACAGTCCGGAAAACACTCGCAGGGTTTGCTGCACCGCCGGGTGTTTCAAGCGCTGGGCCAGGGGCCGGTTGCGGATCAAATGCGCCACCGGACGACGCAGGCGAATCACCAGCATGCCGAAAATCACCGAGGCAAACAGCCCGGTGAAAATCGCCACGCTGGCGGTGATATTGCCGCCCAATTGGCGGGCGATCTGCGGGCTGGTCAGCGCATCGCTAAGGGCCGCAAGGAAGCCGATCAGGAACAGCGGCTTGGGGCAGTAGTCACGAATAATCTGCACCGCCGGGCGCTTGTGGCCGACGTTGAACATGACGATCACGCACAGCAGCATCGAGGTGGAAAAAATACCGCTGCTGGTGGCGTAGGCAAAACACAGTGCCAGCGCACGGCCCACTGACGTGGGCAGGAAATGGCTGACGTAAAGCGTCAGTGGCAAACAGATCAAGGCCGGAATCGTGTAGGGAATCAAGTAGCCGAGCAACGCCTGAAGGCGCTGGCGCGGTGCGATATGTCGCTGCAGGCTCAGGCGCTTGACGATAACCCGCCCGAGCAGGGTCAGCACGGCGAAGGCGCCGATCCACACCCCGGACAACAACAGGAAATCCCCGGCCACGCTCCATGAGGAGCGCTCGGACGGCTGGTTGACCAGCTTGTCCACTTCATCCGCCGCCCGATCGGCCCGCAGGCGCCAGGCGTCGACCAGGTTCTGGTTGAGGTCGAGTTTGTCCTGCACATTATCGATGCTGGAACTGATGGCGCCGAGCAGGCCACCTTCCACCAACAGTTCTGGCGTGGCCGGGGCGGCAGGCGCTGGAGCCGCGGGGGCGGTGGCCGCTTGCAGCGCGCCACTGCCGCAAAACAGCAGCGTGCCGAGCAGTAGCACAGTCTTGAAATTCAACAAAACACCGGGCTCCTTCAGAGGGGTCTGTAAGGAACTGACGGGTTTGGGGCCGGATCGTTCCCCCAGCACGTCGATCCGTGCGTTCCAGGCAAATATCAAATGCCAATACCTGTCTTTTTCCGCACAAGCCAAAACCCGAGACTGCGCTCCTGATTGAAACCCACCGGAGTTGCAGCCATGCCCATTGCCTTGCTCGCGCTGACCCTCAGCGCTTTTGCCATCGGGACGACCGAGTTCGTCATCGTTGGCCTGTTACCCACCATCGGCGCCGACCTTGGCGTCAGCCTGCCGTCCGCCGGCCTGCTGGTCAGCCTCTACGCCCTGGGCGTGGCCATCGGCGCGCCGGTGCTCACCGCCCTGACCGGCAAAGTGCCGCGCAAATTGCTGCTGTTGTCGCTGATGGTGCTGTTCACCCTCGGCAACTTGCTGGCCTGGCAAGCGCCGAGCTATGAATCCCTGGTACTGGCGCGGATCGTCACCGGCCTGGCCCACGGGGTGTTCTTCTCGATTGGCTCGACCATCGCCACCAGCCTGGTGCCCAAGGAAAAAGCCGCCAGTGCGATTGCCATCATGTTTACCGGCCTGACCGTCGCGTTGGTGACCGGTGTACCGCTGGGGACATTTATCGGCCAGCACTTCGGCTGGCGTGAAACCTTCCTCGCCGTCTCGGCCCTGGGTCTGATCGCGTTTATCGGCAGCCTGCTCTACGTGCCGAAAAACATCGCCCACAGCAAACCCGCGTCGCTGTTGCAGCAACTGCAAGTGTTGAAACAACCACGGCTGCTGCTGGTGTACGCCATGACGGCGGTGGGTTACGGCGGCTCGTTCATCGCGTTCACCTACCTGGCGCCGATCCTTCAGGACATCTCCGGGTTCAGCGCCGGTACCGTCAGCCTGGTGCTGCTGGTGTACGGTATCTCGGTGGCCGTCGGTAACATCTGGGGCGGCAAACTGGCGGACAAACGCGGCCCGATCAGCGCCCTGAAAATCATCTTTGCCCTGCTCGCTGCTGTGTTGTTTGTATTGACGATGACCGCAAGCAACCCATGGCTGGCCCTGGCCACTGTGCTGGTGTGGGGCGCGGTGGCTTTCGGCAACGTGCCGGGCTTGCAGGTGTATGTGGTGCGCCAGGCGGAACATCACACGCCAAATGCGGTGGACGTGGCCTCGGGGCTGAACATCGCGGCGTTTAACCTGGGGATTGCCGGTGGTGCGTGGGCCGGTGGTTTGATCGTCGCCCACATGGGCTTGATCCACACCGCGTGGATTGGCGGTTCGGTGGTGTTAGTGGCTTTGGCGCTGACCGCCTGGAGTGGTCGCCTTGACCGGTTGGGGCCGGTGTATGCCGAGAGCTCAAACCGAGTGGTTGGCGGGCACTGATCCCGCAGCGATAAAGAACCCAATGTGGGAGCGGGCTTGCTCGCGAAAGCGGTGTGTCAGTCAACAGAGATATCGACTGACCCACCGTCTTCGCGAGCAAGCCCGCTCCCACATTTTGATAAGTGCCGTCTGTAGGACCGTCGAAACTTTCTCCCGATCATCACAGTCACCCTAAAACGGAGGTCACCACACAGTTAACCCACGGGAGTCATCATGGCCGCGATTCATATCGGCATTTCCGGCTGGCGCTACACGCCCTGGCGGGGGGATTTCTACCCCGAGGGCCTGACCCAGAAGCGCGAGCTGCAGTTTGCCTCACGGGCGGTCAACAGCATCGAGATCAACGGCTCGTTCTACGCGCTGCAAACCCCCAAGCGCTATGCCGAGTGGTATGGCGACACGCCTGAAGGCTTCATGTTCAGCGTCAAGGCGCCGCGCTACATCACGCATATCCTGCGGTTGCGGGAGGCACACAAGCCGATGGCGAATTTCTTCGCCTCCGGTGTACTGGAACTCAAGGAAAAACTCGGGCCGATCCTCTGGCAGTTCCCACCCAGTTTCAAATTCGACCCGCCATTGTTTGAAGCCTTCCTCGCCGAATTACCCGCCACTACCCAGCAGGCCGCCGCCCTCGCCCGCGAGCATGAGCCGCGTTTGAACGGCAAGGCGAGCATGCAGGCCCACGGTAAAAAGCCGCTGCGACATGCAGTGGAGATTCGCCATAAGAGTTTTGCCGTGCCGGAGTTTGTCGAAATGCTCGACAAGTATGGCGTGGCTCTGGTGGTGGCGGACACGGCCGGCAAGTGGCCCTATCTTGAGGACGTCACGGCGAACTTCGTCTACCTGCGCCTGCATGGGGACAAAGAGTTGTATGCCAGCGGCTATACACCCGAAGCGCTCAAGCGCTGGGGAGATCGCATCGAACGCTGGAGCCACGGCAAACAGCCCACCGATGCACAGTTGATCGACCCGAAACACAAACCCCGCGCCCGCAAGCAACGCGAGGTGTTTTGCTATTTCGATAACGACATCAAGGTGCGCGCGCCCTTCGACGCGCGCCAATTGCTCCAGCGTTTTGGCCTGGACCAGGCATTGGCCACCGAACCCGGCACGTTGCCGGACGCGGGAGTGTTGCCATGACCCATCCGGAGCTGATGCCGACCACGCCCACCGAAACCATCACCCGCTTCAGGGTGCTGACGGTCAATACCCACAAGGGCTTCACCGCGCTCAACCGGCGCTTCATCTTGCCCGAGCTGCGGGAGGCGATTCGCAGTGTGGCCGCCGACGTGGTGTTCCTCCAGGAAATCCACGGCACCCACGAGCGCCATCCCCAGCGCTACAGCAACTGGCCGAGCATGCCGCAGTACGAGTTCCTCGCCGACAGCATCTGGCCGCAATATGCCTACGGTCGCAATGCGGTGTATCCCCATGGCGACCACGGCAACGCGTTGCTGTCGAAATTCCAGATCATCCGCTACGACAACCTCGACATTTCCCAGAGCGGCCACGAAAGCCGCGGGCTGCTGCATTGCGTGCTGCGTTTGCCGGGCAACGTGCAGGAGGTGCATGCCATTTGCGTGCACCTGGGCCTGCGGGAAGTGCATCGCCAGCAGCAACTGAGCCTGATCGCACAGCGGATCGCCGAGATTCCCACCGACGCGCCGGTGATTGTCGCCGGTGACTTCAATGACTGGCGCCAGCGGGCCGATCTCGCCCACTGCGGGCTGCGGGAAGTGTTTATCGAAACCCACGGCAAGCCGGCCCGCACGTTCCCCGCTCGCCTGCCGCTGCTGCCGCTGGACCGCATTTATGTGCGCAACCTCAAGGTGCATCAGCCACAAGTCCTGACCAGCCGCCCGTGGTCGCATTTGTCGGACCATGCGCCGCTGTCGGTGGAGATCGAGTTATGAACAGCGCACCGCTGGAAAAGGTCGCGGTAGAACATATCGCGACCGACCAACCGCCGGACGATGCCGTCGCCCGGGACCTGGATTATGGCTGGCAGAGCGGCAACCAGATTGAATTGCTGGAGAACGGCGAGGCCTACTTTCCCAAGGTGTTCGAGGCGATGCGCCAGGCTCAGCGGGAGATCCTGCTGGAGACCTTTATCTTGTTTGAAGACAAGGTCGGCCACGAGCTGAAAGGCATTTTGATCGAGGCGGCGCAGCGTGGCGTAAAGGTCGTCGCCAGCCTCGATGGCTTTGGTTGTGGCGAGCTGACACCGGGGTTTCTCAGCGAATTGAGCCAGGCCGGCGTGACCGTGCAGATGTTCGACCCGGCGAGCAAGACACTGGGCTTTCGCACCAATTGGTTTCGCCGCCTGCACCGCAAGATTGTGGTGGTAGATGCCAGCGTGGCGTTTATCGGCGGGATCAATTTTTCTGCGGATCACCTGGGGGATTTCGGCCCCGAGGCCAAGCAGGATTATGCGGTGCAGGTCAATGGCCCGGCAGTCGCCGACCTGCATCATTTCGCCCTCGCCCAAAGTGGCCGGCGCGTGCGCAAACGCCGTGGCTGGCGGCGTGAGCAACGGCCATCGCCATGGGCCGCGGGTGACGGCGATGGGTTGGTGCGGCTGATTTACCGGGACAACCTGCAACACCGTTCCGACATCGAAGAAGCCTACCTGCACGCCCTACGCCAGGCCGAACGGCGCGTGGTGATTGCCAACGCTTACTTCTTCCCCGGCTACCGCCTGCTGCGGGAAATCCGTAATGCCGCGCGGCGCGGCGTGCAGGTGCAATTGATCATGCAGGGCCAGCCGGATGTGCTGCTGGCCAAACTGGCCGCGCGCATGCTCTATGACTATTTGCTCAAGGAAGGCGTGGTGATCCACGAGTACTGCCAGCGCCCGCTGCACGGCAAGGTGGCGTTGGTGGATGAGCAATGGAGCACGGTGGGTTCGAGCAATCTCGACCCGCTGAGCCTGTCGCTGAACCTTGAGGCCAATGTGCTGATTCGTGATCGTGGCTTCAATCAGCAACTGTTCGAGCGCCTGGAATATTTGAGTCAGAACCACTGCAAGACCATGCCGGAAAACCGCACGCCTCGTGGCTGGTTCTGGCGAGTGACCGTGGGCTTCGTAGTGTTCCATGTGCTGCGGCATTTTCCATCGTGGACCGGCTGGCTGCCGGCACACAAGCCGAGGTTGAAACCCTTCGTCCATGAGGAGCGCCCGGATCATGACCCAAGTTCGCACCGCTGAAGAAAGCGCTCAACCCGGCTTTTTTAAACGCTGGAAAAAACCGCTGACGGTGGTGTTTTTCCTGGTGTTGATTGTGTTGTTCACCCTGCTCGCCCGGCGTATCGACTGGAGCGAAGTGTTCGACACCTTGGGGAATTTCAAGCTGCGCACCTTGCTCATCGCCGGCGCGCTGACCGCGTGCAGCTTCGTGGTGTATTCGTGCTTTGACCTGATCGGCCGCACCTACATCCGCCAGCCTTTGCGCTGGAAGCAGATCCTGCCGGTGGGCATCATCAGCTACGCCTTCAACCTCAACCTGAGCGCCTGGGTCGGAGGCATCGCCATGCGCTATCGGTTGTATTCACGGCTGGGGGTGAGCAGCGGGAATATCGCAAAAATTCTCGGCTTGAGCCTGGCCACCAATTGGTTTGGCTACATGGCGATTGCCGGCGCGGTATTCAGCAGCGGGCTGGTGACATTGCCGCCGGGGTGGAAGCTTAGCAGCGGCGCGCTGCAAGGCGTCGGTGTGTTGCTGGTACTGGTGAGCCTGGGTTATCTGCTGGCCTGTCGCTTGTCGAAAAAGCGCGCATGGTCGGTGCGCGGGATTGAAATCAGCCTGCCGTCGCTGCGCATGGCAGTGCTGCAGCTGGCACTCGGTGCGCTGAACTGGTCGCTGATGGCGGCGGTGATCTTCACGCTGCTGCCCAAGCAACTGGATTATCCGGTAGTGCTTGGGGTGTTGCTGATCAGCAGCATTGCCGGAGTGGTCACACACATCCCGGCGGGGCTTGGTGTGCTGGAGGCAGTGTTCATTGCCTTGCTGCAGCACGAAGCGTCCCGCGGCAGCCTGCTCGCGGGGTTGATCGCCTACCGCGCGATCTACTTCATCCTGCCGCTGCTGGTCGCCTTGGTGATGTACCTGGCGGTGGAAGCCAAGGCCAAGGCGCTGCGGGTGAAGAAGACGCCTACGACTGGATGATGCTCAAGCGTTCGCCCACCACCATCTCGGTGATCCAGTCCACCAGGATCGAGGTGTAGGCCTGCTGGGACACCGGGTCGCTCAGGGAGTGGTCCGCACCGTCGATAATCCGGTGGGTCAGCGAGTGCGTCTGCTGGCAGGCGGCGCGGTAGCTCATGATGGTGGCGTGGGGCACATGGTCATCCGTTTCGGATTCAACGATCAGCACATCACCGGTGAACGCCGCACAGGCATGCAGCGCGCGATTGGTTTCGGCGTGCACAAAGGTCCCGCGATAATCCATCAAGTCGGCCTTGTCGAGGTCGCGCTTGGGCTTGAGCCATTCCTGGTCGCGGTACAACGCCGGCACCCGCAGCGCCAGCCAGCGCACGGGGCGCAGCGAGGTAAGGATGGCGGCCAAATAACCGCCGTAGCTGGTGCCGACCACCGCCACCGCCGAGGTGTCGATGGCCGGGTGTGACAGCAGGCGGTCATAGGCTGCGAGCAGGTCCCGCAGGTTGTCTTCCCGGGTAACGCGGGATAACGGAATGCCGTTGCCGGCGTGGCCGCGAAGGTCGAATGTGAGGCATACACAACCGAGTCCGGCGATGCCTTTGGCGCGCTCCAAGTCACGCTCCTGGCTGCCGCCCCAGCCGTGGACAAACAACACCCCCGGGACTTTCGATTTGGGACTGAGGAAGGTCCCGCTCATCTGTTCGTCGTCGATATCAATGGCAATGGTTTCGCTTCTAGCCGTCATAAGATTTGACCGTTACGTACTTGAGAAGAAAGTCGCTGTTTTCTGCCGGGCCCCGGTACACCTCGATCGCGTCAGCGGGCAGCGGCTGGTCGACGTAGGTTTCTACCGACGAGACGTAAATTGCCCGCAGCCCGGGGTTGTTGACGAAGCTTTGCAGCGCCGCGACTTCCGCGCTGCTCGCCCCGCCCATGCGCCAGGATTGCTCGAGCACGCCACTGCGGCGCTGGCCGTCGTTGTCCAGGCCCTGGGCGATGTCGTAATTGCGCCGCGAGGCATAGAACCCGGGATACGCCTCATCCGCCGCGTTATCGAAGACTTGTGCCTGTTCGATAGCCAGGCGCACGTCATCTGGCAGGTCGAGCTTGAGCAGGTCTTCGTAGTAGCCCTGGACCACCAACAGGTTAGAACCACCATAAACCTCTTCGCCCTGCCCGTCCCGGGTCAGGTATTGATCACCGCAGTAGCTGATGACGTGATCGCCGATAAAGCTTTGGCCCACACTGTGGGTGACCACGTCACTCAGGTCCTGCTCCAGCACCACGCCTTCGCTGAACAATTGCGCCGCGTCGGGGCGCGCGAGAATGGCGTCGAATTCATCCAGACTGCGGATCACTTCCTGGCCGCGACCGGCGCAGGCATGAACGGGCTTGAGGCGGATCGGGCCGGTGTAGAGCAAATGGGTCGCTGCCGGTCGTGCATCTTCCAGGGAGTGCACGCTCAAGCCATCCAGCACGACGTTGCGGATGCGCTCGGAGAACAGTGGCGACCAACCTTCGGGGGCAACCGCGTTTTTGTTCAACAAGCCGTGGCTGATGGCCTTGGTGCAGATGAAATCGTGATCGACATAGCCGCCCCACAAATCCTCAGGTCCTTTGACACCCAATTGCCGCGCCTGCGCCGCGCCAACCAGCGTCTGGGTAGGTAATAGATAGAGGTCGCGCCCACTGTGCAGCTCAGGGTTATAGCTGCCGCCATATTTGAGCCCGAGGACGTGCGCCAGCCAACGGGCCAGGGCGCGGTTGGTTTCCACCTCGTGCAAGGGCGCTTGCGGACGGATTGAATGCGCCACCACAATTTTTTTGCGATTTGTCGGGGTCATGCGTCCCCCTTGGCTGTGCTGCCATGTGTGTAGGGAAACGGTAGCAGGGATCAAGCCAAGGCGGCGTTTGTTTAAACGCCCGGGGAATCAAACGGTTGCGGGAAAAGCGATAGCACTTGGCCTGCTTTATTCTGCACGAAGTGCTCAAGGTGTCGCGGCGTTCTGCACGATTTCAGGCTGGGGTCTTGGTGGGTGTCACGCCAAAACGGTTGCGGTAGTCGCTTGGCGCCAGTCCGGTGATTTTCTTGAAGATGGCGCGGAAGGCACCGGGGTCCTGGTAACCCACGGTCCAGGCAATGTGGTCAATGGTGCCGTTGGTAAATTCGAGCATCTGCCGTGCCTTGCCGACCCGCAAGTGTTGGCAGTATTCGGTGGGTTTCAAGCCGGTAGCGGCGCGAAACCGTCGCAAGAACGTGCGTTCCTCAAGGCCCGCCTCCTGCGCCATAGTGACCAACGAAACATCCACCGCACCGCTGGCCTGCAGCCAATGCTGCACCTTGAGAATCGCGCTGTCGCCATGAGCGAGGATCGGCGCAAAGTTACTCCCGCATTCACTGGCGCTGTCGCTGTGTTCGATCACCAGGAAACGCGCAGTGCTGGCAGCGATGCTCGGGCCGAGCAAACGGTCCACCAGGCGCAGGCCCAGTTCGGACCAGGCCATGAGGCCGGCGGTGGTGATCAGGTCGCCGTCGTCGACGATGGGTTTGTCGGCTTCCAGGCGAATCGCCGGATAACGGGCGGCGAAGGATTTGGCCGACGTCCAGTGCGTGGTGGCGCTGCGCCCGTCCAACAGGCCGCTTTCCGCCATCAGGATCGATCCCACGCACACCCCGCCCAGAATGGTCCCGGTGCGGTGTTGCTGGCGCAGCCAATCCAGCAATTCGGCGGACGCCTGGCCCTCGGAAAAGCCGGCAATGGAGGGCGGAATCAGCAAGGCTGTCAGTGCCTGACCGGAGCCGGGCTGGCTGTCGAATACACGGGTCGGCGCATGGCCTTTTTCGGCCTGCCAATGACTGATGCGCAGAGACGGCAGTTGCTCGGACTGATGCTCGGCCGCAATCCGGTTGGCGACCGCGAAGAGGTCGGTCAAGCCATGCACGGCGGCCATTTGCGCACCGCTGTAGATCAGCACGCCGAGCTCGACGATCGCCATTGTCAGTTTTCCCTCTGTTATTGTCGGTGCGGCCAATCCCCAGGCGCCGCGCCAGCCAGGATACTGGACGCATCAACCCTCACAAGGAAACCAACATGGCCAAGCAAGCACTCATCCTAATCGATATCCAGAACGACTACTTCCCCCAGGGCAAGTGGCCGCTTGACGGAGTGGACGCAGCGGCGGACAAGGCACAACAAGTGCTCCAGGCGTTTCGCCAGGCCGGCGATGCGGTGATTCATGTACGTCACGAATTCACCTCCGACGATGCACCCTTCTTCACCCCGGGTTCGGAAGGTGCGCATCTGCACCCCAAAGTATTGAACCAGGCCGACGAGCCGGTGGTGCTCAAGCATTTCGTCAATGCGTTCCGCGAAACCAACCTGCGGGCGCTGCTGGAACAACGCAGCATCACCGAACTGGTGGTGGTGGGCAGCATGAGCCATATGTGCATCGACGGCGTGGTGCGCGCCGCGTCGGACCTGGGCTACAGTGTGACCGTTATCCACGATGCCTGCGCGACGCGGGACCTGGAATTCAATGGCACCACTGTTCCGGCAGCCCAGGTGCATGCGGCGTTTATGTCGTCGTTAGGGTTTGCTTATGCGAGCGTGGTGTCGGCGGAACAGTTCTTGTCCGCCGATTGATCGCCCCCGCTCTTACCGGGTAGCAATGATGAACAAGCGCGGGAATGGCAGCAACACCGTGCCATCGGCCAACGCTGGATAAGCCTTGGTGATCCGCGCCAGGTATTCATCGAGGAAGGCGCTCTTTTCTGATTCAGTCAGGGGCGCCAGAAATGGGCGCAACGCCGACCCCTTGAACCACTCCACCACCGCAGCAGAACCGGCCAGCGGATGGTGGTAAGTGGTGCGCCATACATCTACCGTGGAGCAGTGTTTGCTCAACAGCTCAAAGTAGTAGCTCGCGGTATGGCGCTCGTTGTGTTTCACCGCGCCGATCTTTTCAGCCCATGGGCCGTCCGCCGCCACTTCCCGCGCCAGCTTGTGGGCCGGTTCATCGAGGTTGTCGGGCGTCTGCACCGCCAGGGTGCCGCCTGGCGTCAACTGGTTTACCAGGTGCGGATACAGCGTGGCATGGTCGGGCAGCCATTGCAGCGATGCATTGGCAAGGATGACGTCGAATTTCAGCGCCGGGTTCCAGGCGCCGATATCAGCCAATTCGAAATTCAACGCGGGCAGGCGCTTACGGGCGTCGACCAGCATGTCATCGGAGCTGTCCATGCCGGTGACCAATGCCTGTGAAAAACGCTCGGCCAACACCTCAGTGGAATTGCCCGGGCCGCATCCCAGGTCGACGGCGCTGCGCACGTCACCCTCAGGGATGGCCGCTACCAGATCCCGGACGGGACGGGTGCGCTGCTGTTCGAACATCGAGTATTGCTTGGCTGACCAGGTCATTGCGGCGTTCCTTCTTCTGTGAGGAGTGACGACAGCCTAAATCTTGTGATCCATGAGAACAAATGCCAGGATTGAGCATCTCCCATACCTGAAAAGTATTCCTATGCTGGAGCTCAGGCAGCTCAAGGCCTTCGTCGCGATTGCCGAAGAAGGCTATATCACCCGTGCAGCAGAACGGCTGGGCATGCAGCAACCACCATTGACGCGATTGCTGCAAAGTCTGGAAGCCGAGTTGGGCGTGGTGTTGATGGAGCGCCTGCCACGGGGCGTGCGCCCGACCACTGCGGGTTTGGCCTTGCTGGAAGAGGCGCGACATATCTTGGCCAGTGTCGATGGTGTGGCCGACATCGTGCGCCGCGCTGCCCGTGGTGAACGTGGACGCTTGGCCATTGGCTTCACCAGCTCTGCCGCCTTGCATCCATTTGTGCCCAGCGTGTTGCGCCTGTTTCGGGAAACCTTTGTCGGTGTTTCTGTTGTTTTGGAAGAAGCTGGCACTGGTGAACTGCTGGACGCGCTGCTCCATGAAAAGCTCGACGCGGCATTTATCCGCTCGCCGCTAAGCGGGACGCAGGCGTTGCAGGATGAACCAATTCTGGTGGAGCCGATGTTGTTGGCGCTGCCCACTGATCATCCGCTGGCTATCGATCCGTCGATGCCGCTGCCGTTGGCGGCATTGGCCACCGAGGCGTTTGTGTTGTATCGGCGCCGGGTGGGGCTTGGGCTGTATGACGCGATTCTGGTGGCGTGTCGCGAGGCGGGTTTCAGCCCGCAGGTTGTGCAAGAGGCGCCACGCATGACGGCAACGTTGAGCCTGGTGGCTGCGGGGCTTGGGGTATCGATTGTGCCCGCGTCCATGCAGCGGTTGCGGGGTGACGGGATTGTTTATCGGGAGCTTTCGGAATGTCGGAGCCTGGTAGCGCCATTGCACCTGGCTACGCGGGTGGGCGATACGTCGTCGGTGCTGGAGCGGTTCCGGGAGTTGGTGGTGAGCGCCGCATCTACCGATGAGTAGCCGGTTGCCAGCCACGAAATGAAAAACCCCCGAGGCAAAGGCCATCGGGGGTTTTCAGGTGTTACGCGACAGTTCGGGTCTCAAGCGACCTTAGAACGGAATATCGTCATCAAAGCTGTCGAAGTCGGCTGCCGGCTGAGGAGCGGCCTGCTGTGGCGCTGGACGCGACTCACGCTGTGGCTGCTGGGTTGGCTGCGGACGCGACTGCTGCTGTGGA
This sequence comes from Pseudomonas sp. AN3A02, assembly GCF_011765255.1. Classification (NCBI taxonomy): domain Bacteria; kingdom Pseudomonadati; phylum Pseudomonadota; class Gammaproteobacteria; order Pseudomonadales; family Pseudomonadaceae; genus Pseudomonas; species Pseudomonas sp. AN3A02. The sequence continues at coordinate 40,573 of NZ_JAARNI010000016.1, read as the reverse complement.
CGCGGTGCCGAGTTGGACATGCCGCCCTGGCCTTGTTGGTCGCCCTGTGGACGGCCGCCCAGCAGTTGCATGGTGCCTTGCATGTCGACCACGATTTCAGTGGTGTAACGCTTGATGCCGTCTTTTTCCCACTCGCGGGTTTGCAGTTTGCCTTCGATGTAGACCTGCGAACCTTTGCGCAGGTATTCACCGGCGATCTCTGCAACCTTGCCGAACATCGACACACGGTGCCATTCGGTTTTCTCGACCTTCTGGCCGGTTTGCTTGTCGGTCCACTGCTCGCTGGTCGCCAGACTCAGGTTGGTCACGGCGTTACCGTTCGGCAAGTAGCGAACTTCGGGATCCTGGCCGCATGTACCGACCAATATGACTTTGTTAACCCCACGGGCCATAACGTTCTCCTAGGCTGGGCGCGCTGTCGGCACTGGGTTGACCAGTTGCTCGAGCGTCGCGCGATCCAATAATTCGGTGTCCAATTTGATGTAGATGGCGGCTTCTTCAGTGACAACCACAGCATCCGTAACCCCAACAACAGCCTTAAGGCGCTCGACCAGACCGGCTTCGCGGATCGCTTCGGGCGATAACGGCAAGCGCAGGCTCGTCACATAGGGAGGTTCGCGCATGGTAACAGCAAAGGCTAGCCAGAGGGCAGCCAGACCTGCGCATCCCAGGAACACAACCGACAAACCGCCATGCTGGAACATCCAGCCGCCCATGATCCCGCCCAGTGCAGAACCGAGGAACTGGCTGGTGGAATACACGCCCATCGCCGTGCCTTTGCCGCCGGCCGGTGAAACCTTACTGATCAGCGAAGGCAATGAAGCCTCCAGCAGGTTGAACGCAGTGAAGAACACCACCGTGCCGATCACCAGCGCCCGCAGGCTGTCGCCGAACTGCCAGAAGAATAGCTCAGTGAGCATCAATGTCGCGACGGCGCCAAGCAGAACTCGTTTCATTTTGCGTTTCTTCTCGCCGTAGATGATGAACGGGATCATGGCGAAGAACGAAATCAGCAGCGCGGTGAGGTAGACCCACCAGTGCTGCTCCTTGGGCAGCCCGGCTTTTTGCACCAGGGCCAGGGGCAAGGCGACGAAGCTGCACATCAGCATCGCGTGTAATACGAAGATACCCAAATCCAGGCGCAGCAGGTCCGGGTGCTTGAGGGTGGGCAACAGCGCTTGTTTCGCTACGCCCGATTCACGGTGCTGCAGCGGGCCGGTGGAATGCGGCACCATAAAGGCGACGATCACGATGCCGAACAGTGCCATGCCACCGGTAGCCAGGAACAGGCCGTGCAAGCCGAACGCGCGGGTCAGCAGCGGGCCGACCACCATCGCCACGGCGAACGAAAGACCAATGGTCATGCCGATCATGGCCATGGCCTTGGTGCGGTGTTGTTCGCGGGTCAGATCGGAGAGCAGCGCCATGACGGCGGCGGAAATCGCGCCCGCGCCTTGCAGGACGCGTCCGGCGATCACGCCCCAGATCGAGTCGGCATTGGCGGCGAGCACACTGCCCAGGGCGAATACGATCAAGCCCAGGTAGATCACCGGCCGGCGGCCGATGCGGTCGGAAATGACGCCAAACGGAATCTGAAACAGCGCCTGGGTCAGGCCATAGGCGCCAATCGCCAGGCCGATCAGGGCCGGGGTCGCTCCTGCGAGATCCATTCCATAGGTCGCCAGCACCGGCAACACCATAAACATGCCAAGCATACGGAATGCGAACACCAGGGCCAGACCGCTTGCTGCGCGGGTCTCGCTGCCACTCATGCGTTCGCTGTGGGGATCGTGCATGGATAAACCTCGTGTGAACCGGCGGCGATTCTACCAGTCCCATCGATTGAGAGGGTATATGCGGCGCTTTGCCGCGCAGCTTTCATGTAAGGCTGCACCCGGCACTTTGACAGTGTATATTCATCCAGTCTTTAGCCGTATACTCCTGCATTATTTACGCCCGCCGTGCGAGGCCATCTTGGACAAGATCCTGATTCGTGGGGCTCGAACCCACAACCTGAAGAACATCGACCTGACCCTGCCACGGGACAAACTGATCGTCATCACCGGCTTGTCCGGGTCCGGCAAGTCGTCCCTGGCGTTTGACACGCTGTACGCCGAAGGCCAGCGCCGCTACGTGGAATCCCTGTCGGCTTATGCCCGCCAGTTCCTGTCGATGATGGAAAAGCCCGACGTCGACACCATTGAAGGCCTGTCGCCCGCGATTTCCATCGAACAGAAATCCACGTCCCATAACCCGCGCTCCACCGTGGGCACCATCACCGAAATCTACGACTACCTGCGTCTGCTGTATGCCCGCGTGGGTATTCCTCGTTGCCCGGACCACGACATTCCCCTGGAAGCCCAGACCGTCAGCCAGATGGTCGACCTGGTGCTGGCCCAGCCGGAAGGCGCCAAGCTGATGCTGCTGGCGCCGGTGATTCGCGAGCGTAAGGGTGAACATCTTTCCGTCTTCGAAGAGCTGCGTGCGCAAGGTTTTGTCCGCGCCCGGATCAACGGCAAGCTCTATGAGCTGGACGAAGCGCCGAAGCTGGATAAGCAGAAGAAGCACTCGATTGATGTAGTGGTCGACCGCTTCAAGGTGCGTGCCGATTTGCAGCAGCGTCTGGCGGAATCCTTCGAGACCGCACTGAAGCTGGCGGACGGTATCGCCCTGGTAGCGCCAATGGACGACGAGCCAGGGGAAGAAATCATCTTCTCCGCGCGTTTCGCCTGCCCGATCTGCGGCCATGCCATCAGCGAGCTGGAGCCGAAGCTGTTTTCCTTCAACAATCCGGCTGGCGCCTGCCCGACCTGTGATGGCTTGGGGGTTAAGCAATTCTTCGACATCAAGCGCCTGGTCAATGGTGACCTCACACTGGCGGAAGGTGCGATACGCGGCTGGGACAGGCGTAATGTCTATTACTTCCAGATGCTGGGTTCGCTGGCCTCGCACTATAAGTTCAGCCTCGAAGTACCCTTCAACGAACTGACGGCCGAACATCAGAAATTCATCCTGCATGGCAGCGGTTCGCAGAACGTCGACTTCAAGTACTTGAACGACCGTGGCGATATCGTCAAACGCTCCCACCCGTTCGAAGGCATCGTGCCGAACCTGGAGCGGCGCTACCGCGAGACCGAATCCGCCAGCGTGCGCGAAGAACTGGCCAAGTTCCTCAGCACCCAGCCGTGCCCGGATTGCCGTGGCACGCGCCTGCGCCGTGAAGCGCGGCACGTGTGGGTCGGCGAGAAGACACTGCCGGCGGTGACCAACCTGCCGATTGGCGATGCCTGCGAATACTTCGGCACGCTGAAGCTGACGGGCCGCCGCGGGGAGATTGCCGACAAGATCCTCAAGGAGATTCGTGAGCGGCTGCAGTTCCTGGTTAACGTTGGGCTGGACTATCTGTCGCTGGACCGCAGTGCGGATACGCTCTCCGGTGGTGAAGCCCAGCGGATTCGCTTGGCCAGCCAGATTGGCGCCGGTCTGGTGGGTGTGTTGTACATCCTCGATGAGCCATCGATTGGTTTGCATCAACGGGACAACGATCGCCTGCTGGGTACGCTGAAGCACCTGCGGGACATCGGCAACACGGTGATCGTGGTTGAGCACGACGAAGATGCGATTCGCCTGGCCGACTATGTGGTCGACATCGGCCCGGGCGCGGGTGTGCACGGTGGGCATATTGTCGCCGAGGGCACGCCGGCAGAAGTGATGGCGCATCCTGACTCGCTGACCGGCAAATACTTGTCGGGCCGTGTGAAGATCGCCGTGCCGGCCAAGCGTACGCCGCGCAACAAGAAGATGGCACTGCACCTCAAAGGCGCGCGTGGCAACAACTTGCGCAATGTCGATCTGGAAATCCCATTGGGACTGCTGACCTGCGTGACCGGTGTATCCGGTTCAGGCAAGTCGACACTGATCAACAACACGCTGTTTCCACTGAGCGCCACTGCACTGAACGGCGCGACGACTCTTGAAGCCGCCGCTCATGACAGCATCAAGGGTCTGGAGCACCTGGATAAGGTGGTCGATATCGACCAAAGCCCGATTGGCCGCACACCGCGTTCCAACCCGGCGACCTACACCGGGTTGTTCACACCGATTCGCGAGCTGTTCGCCGGTGTGCCGGAATCCCGCTCCCGCGGTTACGGGCCTGGCCGGTTCTCGTTCAACGTCAAGGGCGGGCGCTGTGAGGCGTGCCAGGGCGATGGCTTGATCAAGGTTGAGATGCACTTCCTGCCGGACATCTACGTGCCGTGCGACGTGTGCAAGAGCAAGCGCTACAACCGCGAAACCCTGGAGATCAAGTACAAGGGCAAGAGCATCCACGAAACCCTCGAGATGACGATCGAGGAAGCCCGGGTGTTCTTTGACGCGGTACCGGCTCTGGCGCGCAAGCTGCAGACGCTGATGGATGTCGGCCTGTCGTACATCAAGCTCGGGCAGTCGGCGACCACGCTGTCGGGTGGTGAAGCGCAGCGGGTCAAGCTGTCCCGCGAGCTGTCCAAGCGTGATACCGGCAAGACCCTGTATATCCTCGATGAGCCGACCACTGGTTTGCACTTCGCGGATATTCAGCAACTGCTGGATGTGCTGCATCGCTTGCGTGACCACGGCAATACGGTGGTGGTGATCGAGCACAACCTGGATGTGATCAAGACCGCCGACTGGCTGGTGGACCTGGGGCCGGAAGGCGGCTCCAAAGGTGGGCAGATCATTGCGGTCGGCACACCGGAGCAAGTGTCGGAGATGAAGCAGTCTCACACCGGCTTCTATCTCAAGCCGCTGCTGGCCCGCGACAAGGACTGATTGTTCAGGCCCACGAAAAAGCCCCTGTCACTTACACAGTGACAGGGGCTTTTTTGTAGCCGGAGAAATCAGAACTGCGATTGCAGATAGTTCTCCAGGCCAATCAACTTGATCAGGCCCAACTGCTTTTCCAGCCAGTAGGTGTGATCTTCTTCGGTGTCGTTCAACTGCACCCGCAGGATTTCCCGCGTGACGTAGTCGTTGTGCTGCTCGCAGAGCTCGATGCCCTTACAGAGCGCGGCACGGACCTTGTACTCAAGGCGCAGGTCGCTGGCGAGCATCTCTGGCACCGTGGTGCCGGTGTCCAGGTCGTCGGGACGCATACGCGGCGTGCCTTCGAGCATCAGGATACGGCGCATCAGCGCGTCGGCGTGCTGCGCCTCTTCTTCCATTTCATGGTTGATACGCTCGTAGAGCTCGGTAAAGCCCCAGTCTTCGTACATACGCGAGTGAATGAAATATTGGTCACGAGCTGCCAGTTCGCCCGTCAGCAACGTGTTGAGGTAATCGATTACGTCGGGGTGACCTTGCATCGCCCTACATCTCCCTGCTTGAAAGTCTGTAGTTTGAACCATGATGACCCGGAGGTCACGGGACCAACGGCAGAAAAGTGAAGATTTCCGGTGAAAAGTAGCTGAAATAACGCAAAAACCGCCCAAATGAGGGCGGTTCTGCTTATCGTTTAGAGTTAGTTAAGCGATACACCCAGTGCAGATGCGATCCCTTCTCCATAAGCCGGATCGGCCTTGAAGAAGTATTGCAACTGGCGCTGCACCACATCGCTGGAAACACCCGCCATGGCGCCGGCGATATTGTTGATCAGCAGGGCTTTCTGCTCATCATTCATCAGGCGGAACAGCGCACCGGCGTGGCTGTAGTAATCGGTGTCTTCGCGGTGATCGTAACGATCAGCCGCGCCGCTCAGGGCCAAAGACGGCTCCGCATATTGAGGGGCCTGCTTCGGTGCATCGGCATAGCTGTTTGGCTCGTAGTTAGGAGCCGCACCGCCATTGGCGCCGAATGCCATCGAACCGTCGCGCTGGTAGCTATTGACCGGGCTACGTGGCGCGTTCACCGGCAGGTGCTGGTGGTTGGTACCTACACGGTAGCGGTGGGCATCAGCGTAAGCGAACACACGGCCTTGCAGCATGCGGTCTGGGGACAAGCCAACACCCGGGACCATGTTGCTTGGACCGAAAGCCGCTTGCTCAACTTCAGCGAAGTAGTTCAGCGGGTTACGGTTCAACTCCAGCTCGCCGACTTCGATCAGCGGGAACTCTTTCTGCGACCAGGTCTTGGTCACGTCGAACGGGTTCTCGTAGTGAGCGTTCGCCTGGGCTTCCGTCATGATCTGGATGCAGACGCGCCATTTCGGGAAATCACCGCGCTCGATAGCGCCGAACAGATCACGCTGGGCGTAATCAGGGTCGGTACCCGCCAGGCGTGCAGCCTCAGCCGGTGCCAGGTTCTTGATACCTTGCTTGGTCTTGTAGTGCCACTTCACCCAGTGACGCTCGCCATTGGCGTTGATCAGGCTGTAGGTGTGGCTGCCGAAGCCATGCATGTGACGGTAGCCATCAGGGATCCCACGGTCCGAAAACAGGATGGTGACCTGGTGCAGCGCCTCAGGGGAGTGCGACCAGAAGTCCCACATCATCTGCGCACTTTTCAGGTTGCTTTGCGGTAGGCGCTTTTGGGTGTGAATGAAGTCCGGGAATTTCAGCGGATCACGGATGAAGAACACCGGGGTGTTGTTGCCAACGATGTCCCAGTTGCCTTCTTCGGTGTAGAACTTCAAGGCGAAACCACGTGGGTCGCGCTCAGTATCAGCCGAACCGCGCTCGCCACCTACCGTGGAAAAGCGCAGGAAGGTCGGCGTTTGCTTACCCACAGACTCGAACAGCTTGGCGCTGGTGTACTGAGTGATGTCTTGGGTGACGGTGAAGGTACCGTAAGCACCCGAGCCTTTAGCGTGTACGCGGCGCTCAGGAATGTTTTCACGGTTGAAGTGCGCGAGCTTCTCGATCAGATGAAAATCGTCGAGCAGCAATGGGCCGCGTGGGCCGGCCGAACGGGAATTCTGGTTATCGGCAACGGGGGCGCCGCTGGCGGTAGTAAGGGTTTTATTCTGGCTCATGCTCAATCTTCCTCAGGTCAGTCTTGGAACTGCCGGCTAATCGGCTTGGGAGGAGTATTGACCAGGAAGATGACGCCATCAAATTCATTAAATCATGAGCATCGATAGAAATTAACTAACCAACCATCCGTACGGATAGCAAAAAGCAGTTTAATACGCCAAATACCTATTCGCTCGAGTTAATTCCAGTTTTCTACCGCGCACAAAAAACCGGGCACTAGGCCCGGTTCTTCGTTACAGACTGACGTCTTACTCAGCGGATACAGCTTCACCGCCAACTGGACGATCGATCAGCTCAACGTACGCCATAGGCGCGTTGTCACCAGCGCGGAAACCGCACTTGAGGATGCGCAGGTAGCCACCCTCACGGGTAGCGTAACGCTTGCCCAGGTCGTTGAAGAGCTTACCAACGATAGCTTTCGAACGAGTACGGTCGAAAGCCAAACGGCGGTTAGCCAGGCTGTCTGTCTTGGCCAAAGTAATCAGCGGCTCAGCAACGCGACGCAGTTCTTTAGCTTTCGGCAGTGTAGTTTTGATCAGCTCGTGCTCGAACAGCGACACCGCCATGTTCTGGAACATAGCCTTACGGTGCGAGCTGGTACGGCTCAGGTGACGACCACTTTTACGATGACGCATGGTTCATTCCTTACCAAACTCACGTTCGGTGATTACGACGATCAGGCAGTCGCCTTGTCGTCCTTCTTAAGACTTGCAGGCGGCCAGTTGTCGAGGCGCATGCCGAGGGACAGACCGCGGGAGGCCAGAACGTCCTTGATTTCAGTCAAGGATTTCTTGCCCAGGTTCGGAGTCTTCAACAGTTCTACTTCGGTGCGCTGAATCAGATCGCCGATGTAGTAAATGTTTTCCGCCTTAAGGCAGTTAGCCGAACGTACAGTCAGTTCCAGATCGTCAACCGGGCGAAGCAGGATCGGATCGATCTCGTCTTCCTGCTCGATTACCACTGGTTCGCTGTCACCTTTGAGGTCGACGAACGCAGCCAACTGCTGTTGCAGAATGGTTGCAGCGCGGCGGATAGCCTCTTCAGGATCCAGAGTACCGTTGGTTTCCAGATCAATAACCAGCTTGTCCAGGTTAGTACGCTGCTCGACACGGGCGTTTTCCACCACGTATGCGATACGGCGAACCGGGCTGAACGAAGAGTCGAGCTGCAAGCGACCAATGCTGCGGCTTTCGTCTTCATCGCTCTGACGCGAGTCGGCCGGTTCATAACCACGACCACGAGCTACGGTGAGCTTCATGTTCAGGGCGCCGTTAGACGCCAGGTTAGCGATTACGTGATCGGGATTAACGATCTCGACATCATGATCCAGCTGAATATCGGCAGCGGTAACCACCCCCGAACCCTTCTTCGACAAGGTCAGCGTAACTTCGTCACGGCCGTGCAGCTTGATAGCCAGACCTTTAAGGTTCAACAGGATTTCAATTACGTCTTCCTGTACACCTTCGATGGCGCTGTACTCGTGGAGCACACCGTCAATCTCGGCCTCGACTACTGCACAGCCGGGCATTGAGGACAACAGGATGCGGCGCAGCGCGTTGCCCAGGGTGTGGCCAAAACCACGCTCGAGAGGCTCGAGAGTGATCTTGGCGCGGGTTGGACTGACAACCTGCACATCAATGTGACGGGGTGTCAGGAACTCATTTACCGAAATCTGCATGGATGCACCTATTTTCTAGCCCTTACTTGGAGTAGAGCTCGACAATCAGGCTTTCGTTGATGTCGGCGGACAGATCACTGCGAGCAGGAACGTTCTTGAAAACGCCCGACTTCTTCTCAGTGTCTACTTCTACCCATTCTACGCGGCCACGTTGGGCACACAGATCGAGAGCTTGGACAATGCGAAGTTGATTTTTTGCTTTCTCGCGAATCGCGACCACGTCACCAGCACGAACCTGGTACGACGGGACGTTAACGGTTTGGCCGTTTACGCTGACGGATTTGTGCGATACCAGCTGACGGGATTCGGCACGAGTCGAACCAAAGCCCATACGGTATACAACGTTGTCCAGACGGCATTCGAGCAGTTGCAGCAGGTTTTCACCGGTTGCACCTTTCTTGCCAGCAGCTTCTTTGTAGTAGCCGCTGAACTGACGCTCGAGAACGCCGTAGATACGACGGACCTTCTGCTTTTCACGCAGTTGGGTGCCGTAATCGGACTGGCGACCGCGGCGTTGGCCGTGGATACCAGGTGCTGCTTCAATGTTGCACTTCGATTCGATCGCGCGCACGCCGCTCTTCAGAAAGAGATCGGTGCCTTCACGACGAGCGAGTTTGCATTTTGGACCAATGTAACGAGCCATTCTTTACAATCTCCTGGATTACACGCGGCGCTTCTTCGGCGGACGGCACCCGTTGTGCGGGATTGGCGTCACGTCGGTGATGCTGGCGATCTTATAGCCACAGCCGTTCAATGCACGGACAGCAGACTCACGACCTGGACCTGGACCTTTGACGTTGACGTCGAGGTTTTTCAGGCCATATTCCAGCGCAGCTTGACCAGCACGTTCAGCAGCTACTTGAGCAGCAAACGGGGTGGACTTGCGGGAACCGCGGAAACCCGAACCACCGGAGGTAGCCCAAGAAAGCGCGTTACCTTGACGGTCGGTGATGGTCACGATTGTGTTGTTAAAAGATGCATGGATGTGGGCGATGCCATCAACCACTGTCTTTTTAACTTTTTTACGAGGACGAGCAGCAGGTTTTGCCATGATTAATTTCCTGTCGATTCGCGTGGGCGATTACTTGCGGATCGGCTTACGCGGACCTTTACGGGTACGCGCGTTAGTCTTGGTACGCTGACCGCGTACTGGAAGACCACGACGATGACGCAGACCACGGTAGCAACCGAGGTCCATCAAACGCTTGATTTTCATGTTGATTTCGCGACGCAGGTCACCTTCAGTGGTGAACTTCGCCACTTCGCCACGCAACAGCTCAATCTGCTCGTCGCTCAGATCTTTGATCTTTGCGGCTGGGTTTACCCCAGTGTCTGCGCAAATTTTCTGCGCAGTAGTGCGACCAACACCATAGATGTAGGTCAGCGAGATAACAGTGTGCTTGTTATCTGGAATGTTAACGCCTGCAATACGGGCCATTCAGTGGGACTCCAATTGACAGCTACCTACGCCCCGGAAGCCAAGAAATAGGGCGCGAGATAATATCGCTGTAATAACAAATAATCAACCCGGCAGCGCACTAGCTGCCGGGCTTCAAGCGGATCACACTCAGCCTTGGCGCTGTTTGTGACGCGGTTCCGCGCTGCAAATTACTCGAACAACACCTTCGCGGCGAATAATTTTGCAGTTACGGCACAGCTTTTTCACCGATGCACGAACTTTCATCACCAACTCCTCGAACCTTATGGGTACTCAGCGCAACATGCCGCTGCCGTAACCCTTCAGGTTGGCTTTCTTCATCAGGGATTCGTACTGGTGCGAAACGAGGTGCGATTGTACTTGGGACATGAAGTCCATCACAACCACGACGACGATCAGCAACGAGGTCCCGCCAAGGTAGAACGGAACGTTTGCTGCAACCACCAGGAACTGGGGCAACAAGCACACGGCCGTCATATATAGAGCACCGAACATGGTCAAGCGAGTCAGAACGCCATCAATGTAGCGCGCAGACTGCTCACCTGGACGAATACCCGGAATAAAGGCACCGGACTTCTTCAGGTTTTCCGCTACGTCTTTCGGATTGAACATCAACGCCGTATAGAAGAAGCAGAAGAAAATAATCCCTGCACTAAACAGCAGAATATTCAACGGCTGACCAGGAGCGATCGACTGCGAGATGTCCTGCAACCAGCCCATACCTTCAGACTGACCGAACCAGGCACCCAACGAAGCCGGAAACAGCAAAATGCTGCTCGCGAAAATGGCGGGAATAACCCCGGCCATGTTCACTTTCAGCGGCAAGTGGCTGGTCTGCGCGGCAAAGACCTTGCGGCCCTGCTGACGCTTGGCGTAGTGAACAGCAATACGACGCTGGCCACGCTCAATGAACACCACAAAACCGATAATCGCTACTGCCAACAAACCGATGGCAACCAGGGCGAAGATATTGATATCACCCTGACGTGCAGACTCGAAAGACTGCCCAATCGCTCTCGGAAGACCGGCAACGATACCTGCGAAAATCAACATCGAGATACCGTTACCAACACCACGCTCAGTAATCTGCTCACCCAGCCACATCATGAACATCGCACCAGCCACAAAAGTGGATACCGCGACGAAATGGAAGCCAAAGTCACCAGTGAACGCAACACCCTGCCCGGCCAAGCCAACGGACATGCCGATAGCTTGGACCAGGGCGAGGAGCACAGTGCCGTAGCGGGTGTACTGGCTTATCTTGCGACGGCCAGCTTCACCTTCCTTCTTCAACTGCTCCAGCTGCGGGCTAACGGCGGTCATCAGCTGCATGATGATCGATGCCGAGATGTACGGCATGATCCCCAGTGCAAATATGCTCATCCGTTCCAGCGCGCCGCCGGAAAACATGTTGAACAAGCTAAGAATGGTCCCCTCATTCTGTCGAAACAGGTCTGCGAGTCGGTCCGGGTTGATACCTGGAACCGGGATGTGTGCGCCTATTCGGTAGACGATAATCGCCAGGAACAGAAAACGCAGACGAGCCCAAAGTTCAGACATACCGCCTTTGCCGAGCGCTGAGAGAGCACCTTGCTTAGCCATTTATTCCTCGAACTTGCCGCCAGCTGCTTCGATAGCCGAACGCGCACCTTTGGTGGCGCCGATTCCCTTGCCGATAGTGACAGCGCGAGTCACTTCACCGGACAGCATGATTTTCACACGCTGTACGTTGACGTTGATCACGTTGGCATCTTTCAGGGTCTGCACGGTAACGATATCGCCTTCCACTTTGGCCAACTCGGACAAACGCACTTCTGCGCGATCCATGGCTTTCAGGGAAACGAAACCGAACTTCGGCAGGCGACGATGCAGCGGCTGTTGACCGCCTTCAAAGCCTGGAGCGATGGTGCCACCGGAGCGGGAGGACTGACCTTTGTGGCCACGGCCACCGGTCTTGCCCAAACCACTACCGATACCACGGCCCGGACGATGCTTTTCGCGACGGGAACCCGGCGCTGGACTCAGATCATTGAGTTTCATCGAATTAACCCTCGACACGCAGCATGTAGTAAGCCTTGTTGATCATCCCGCGATTCTCGGGAGTATCAAGTACTTCTACAGTGTGACCGATGCGACGCAGACCCAAACCCTTAACGCACAATTTGTGGTTAGGGATGCGGCCGGTCATGCTTTTGATCAGCGTTACTTTAACGGTAGCCATGATCAGAAGATCTCCTTGACGCTTTTGCCACGCTTGGCGGCAATGGATTCAGGAGACTGCATAGCCTTCAAACCTTTGAAAGTGGCGTGAACCACGTTTACCGGGTTAGTCGAGCCGTAGCACTTGGCCAGAACGTTCTGAACGCCAGCAACTTCGAGGACAGCACGCATAGCGCCGCCAGCGATGATACCGGTACCTTCAGAAGCAGGCTGCATGTACACCTTCGAAGCGCCGTGAGCGGACTTCATTGCGTACTGCAGCGTGGTGCCGTTCAGATCAACTTGGATCATGTTGCGACGAGCAGCTTCCATTGCCTTCTGGATCGCAGCAGGCACTTCACGTGACTTGCCACGGCCGAAGCCAACGCGCCCTTTACCATCACCAACCACGGTCAACGCCGTGAAAGTGAAGATACGGCCGCCTTTAACGGTTTTGGCTACGCGGTTAACTTGAACCAGCTTCTCAATGTAGCCTTCGTCGCGCTTTTGGTCGTTATTTGACATAACTTAGAACTCCAGCCCAGCTTCACGAGCAGCATCAGCCAGCGCTTTCACGCGGCCGTGGTACTTGAAGCCAGAGCGGTCGAAAGCCACTTGCGAGACGCCAGCGGCCTTAGCACGCGTAGCGACCAGCTGGCCAACCTTAGTGGCCGCGTCGATGTTGCCAGTGGCACCATCACGCAGTTCTTTATCCAAAGTCGAGGCGCTTGCCAGGACTTTGTTGCCGTCGGCCGAGATGACCTGGGCGTAGATGTGCTGCGACGAGCGGAACACGCAGAGACGCACGACTTCGAGTTCGTGCATTTTCAGGCGTGCTTTGCGAGCGCGACGCAGTCGAGTAACTTTTTTGTCGGTCATTTGCTATGCCCTACTTCTTCTTGGCTTCTTTACGACGGACGACTTCGTCCGCGTAGCGCACACCTTTGCCTTTGTACGGCTCTGGTGGACGGAAGTCGCGGATCTCAGCGGCCACCTGACCTACCAGCTGCTTATCAATACCCTTGATCAGGATATCGGTTTGGCTTGGGGTCTCAGCGGTGATGCCTTCCGGCAGTTCGTAATCCACTGGGTGCGAGAAGCCAAGGGCCAGGTTCAAAACCGTGCCTTTTGCTTGCGCTTTGTAACCAACACCGACCAGCTGGAGCTTACGCTCGAAGCCTTGGCTTACGCCTTGGACCATGTTGTTTACCAACGCACGAGTGGTACCGGCCATTGCGCGAGTTTGTTGATCGCCATTGCGAGCAGCGAAACGCAGCTCACCAGCTTCTTCAACGATCTCAACGGACGAATGGATGTTCAGTTCCAGAGTGCCCTTGGCACCCTTCACCGAAAGCTGTTGGCCTGCGAATTTTACTTCGACACCGGCTGGCAGCTTAACGGGGTTCTTAGCGACGCGTGACATGCTTATCCCCCCTTAGAACACAGTGCAAAGAACTTCGCCGCCGACACCGGCAGCGCGCGCAGCACGATCCGTCATCACACCTTTGTTGGTGGAGACGATAGACACACCGAGACCGCCACGAACTTTTGGCAGATCATCGACGGACTTGTACTGACGCAGGCCTGGACGGCTAACGCGCTTCACTTCTTCGATGACCGGACGGCCTTCGAAGTACTTCAGCTCGATGGACAGCAGTGGTTTGATTTCGCTGCTGATCTGATAACCCGCAATGTAGCCTTCGTCTTTCAGGACTTTGGCAACAGCAACCTTCAACGTGGAAGATGGCATGCTTACGACGGACTTTTCAGCCATCTGGGCATTACGGATACGAGTTAGCATGTCCGCTAACGGGTCCTGCATACTCATGGCTAGACGCTCCTAATACAAAAAAATTAGCCTTGCGGCCATTACGTGTCGCCGAGAATCTCCGAGCACAAAACACACGGGCTCAGGCGAGCCGCGTATTTTAGACACACTCCGGAAATGAAACAAGCCCCAAAAGGGGCTTGTTCCAGATTCTAGGCCACCGGCGGTCAGTATCTTGCGATCCTGACCGCCGAGACTTCGAAAGTACTTACCAGCTGGCTTTAACCAGACCTGGTACGTCACCACGCATTGCCGCTTCACGCAGTTTGTTACGGCCGAGGCCGAACTTGCGGTAAACGCCGTGTGGACGACCGGTCAGGCGGCAGCGGTTACGCATGCGCGAAGCGCTTGCGTCACGTGGCTGCTTCTGCAGAGCAACTGTAGCTTCCCAACGTGCTTCTGGACTTGCGTTCAGATCAACGATGATTGCTTTCAGTGCTGCACGCTTCTTGGCGTACTTGGCAACCGTGAGCTGACGTTTCAGCTCGCGGTTTTTCATGCTCATCTTGGCCATGGTCCTACTCCAATCAGTTGCGGAACGGGAATTTGAACGCACGCAGTAGAGCGCGGCCTTCATCATCGTTCTTGGCAGTGGTGGTCAGGGTGATGTCCAGACCGCGGAGAGCATCGATCTTGTCGTAGTCGATTTCCGGGAAGATGATCTGCTCTTTAACGCCCATGCTGTAGTTACCACGACCATCGAAGGACTTGGCATTCAGGCCGCGGAAGTCGCGGACCCGAGGCAGGGAGATCGACAGCAGACGATCCAGGAATTCGTACATACGCTCACGGCGCAGAGTCACTTTGACGCCGATCGGCCAACCTTCACGGACTTTAAAGCCAGCGATGGATTTCCGAGCGTAAGTCACAACGACTTTCTGACCGGTGATCTTTTCCAGGTCGGCAACAGCATGTTCGATGACTTTTTTGTCACCGACCGCTTCGCCCAGACCCATGTTCAGGGTAATTTTTGTAACGCGTGGAACTTCCATCACGTTCGAAAGCTTAAGTTCTTCCTTAAGCTTCGGTGCGATTTCCTTCCAGTAAATCTCTTTTAGTCGTGCCATGGTCTTCTACCTAGCAGTGTTCAAGCATCAACCGCTTTTTGGGTCGACTTGAAGACACGAATTTTCTTGCCGTCTTCTACTTTGAAACCAACGCGATCAGCCTTGTTGGTTTCGCCGTTGAAAATGGCGACGTTAGAAGCGTCCAGTGGAGCTTCTTTTTCGACGATACCGCCTTGTACGCCCGACATCGGGTTAGGCTTGGTATGACGCTTGACCAGGTTCAGACCACCGATAACCAGACGGTTATTGGCGAGAACCTTAAGCACCTTACCGCGCTTACCTTTGTCTTTGCCGGCGATCACGATGATCTCGTCGTCACGACGAATCTTTTGCATGTCGGATCTCCTTACAGCACTTCTGGGGCGAGCGAGACGATCTTCATGAACTTCTCAGTACGAAGTTCACGGGTCACTGGCCCAAAGATACGGGTGCCGATCGGCTCTTGCTTGTTGTTCAGAAGAACAGCAGCGTTGCCATCAAAGCGGATAATAGAGCCATCAGCACGACGTACGCCGTGACGAGTGCGGACTACAACAGCAGTCATCACTTGGCCTTTTTTCACTTTACCGCGAGGAATTGCTTCCTTCACGGTAACTTTGATGATGTCACCGATACCAGCGTAACGACGATGGGAGCCACCCAGCACCTTGATGCACATAACGCGGCGTGCGCCGCTGTTATCGGCCACATCGAGCATGGATTGAGTCTGAATCATATAATTTCTCCGACCCCTAGTCCTTAGACTTCCACAGCGCGTTCGAGAACATCAACCAGTGCCCAAGACTTAGTCTTGGCCAGCGGACGAGTTTCACGAATAGTGACTTTGTCGCCGATGTGGCACTGATTGGTTTCGTCGTGCGCGTGCAGCTTAGTCGAACGCTTAACGTATTTACCGTAGATCGGGTGCTTTACGCGACGCTCGATCAGAACGGTGATGGTCTTGTCCATTTTGTCGCTGACAACACGGCCAGTCAGCGTACGGACGGTTTTTTCGGCTTCAGCCATGATTACTTACCTGCCTGCTGTTTGAGCACAGTCTTCACGCGAGCGATGTCACGCTTAACTTGCCGGAGCAGGTGAGACTGCCCCAACTGGCCAGTTGCTTTCTGCATACGCAGATTGAACTGGTCGCGCAGCAGGCCGAGCAGTTGCTCGTTAAGCTGCGGCGCGTCTTTTTCACGAAGTTCATTCGCTTTCATCACATCACCGTCCGTTTAACAAAGGCGGTGGCGAGCGGCAGCTTTGCAGCAGCCAGGGCAAAAGCCTCACGCGCCAGCTCTTCAGTTACACCCTCGATTTCATACAGGACTTTACCTGGCTGAATCTGGGCAACCCAGTACTCCACACTACCCTTACCTTTACCCATACGAACTTCGAGGGGCTTTTTGGAAATAGGCTTGTCCGGGAATACACGGATCCAGATCTTGCCGCCACGTTTAACGTGACGGGTCAGTGCACGACGCGCTGACTCGATCTGACGAGCGGTGAGACGACCACGAGCTACAGACTTCAGCGCATATTCGCCGAAGCTGACTTTGCTACCGCGCTGAGCCAGACCACGGTTGTGGCCTGTCATCTGCTTGCGGAACTTCGTACGCTTTGGTTGCAACATTTGGCGTACCCCTTACTTAGCAGCTTTTTTACGAGGCGCTGGTGCTTGTGGTTTCAGTTCTTCTTGGCGACCACCAATTACTTCGCCTTTGAAGATCCAAACCTTTACACCGATCACACCGTAAGTGGTGTGAGCTTCGTAGTTGGCATAGTCGATGTCGGCACGCAGGGTGTGCAGTGGCACACGACCTTCGCGATACCATTCAGTACGTGCGATTTCAGCACCGCCGAGACGACCGCTCACTTGGATTTTGATGCCTTTGGCACCAATGCGCATGGCGTTCTGTACAGCGCGCTTCATAGCGCGACGGAACATTACGCGACGCTCCAGCTGCTGAGCTACGCTCTGCGCAACCAGCATACCGTCGAGCTCCGGCTTGCGGATCTCTTCGATATTGATGTGCACAGGCACACCCATTTGCTTGGTCAGGTCCTGACGCAGTTTCTCAACATCTTCACCTTTCTTCCCGATAACGATACCTGGACGAGCGGTGTGGATGGTGATACGTGCAGTTTGAGCAGGACGATGGATATCGATACGGCTCACGGACGCGCTTTTTAGTTTGTCTTGGAGATACTCACGCACCTTCAGATCAGCGAACAAATAGTCCGCATAAGTCCGACCGTCTGCGTACCAGACGGAGGTGTGCTCCTTGACGATTCCCAGGCGAATGCCAATGGGATGTACTTTCTGACCCATCTCTTCGACTCCGTTACTTGTCAGCAACCTTGACAGTGATATGGCAAGACCGCTTGACGATGCGATCAGCTCGGCCTTTGGCACGAGGCATGATGCGCTTCAGCGAACGCCCTTCGTTGACGAAAACGGTGCTGACCTTAAGGTCATCAACGTCTGCGCCTTCGTTGTGCTCGGCGTTGGCTACGGCCGACTCCAGCACTTTCTTGATGATCTCGGCGGCTTTCTTACTGCTGAAAGCCAACAGGTTGAGCGCTTCGCCCACCTTCTTCCCGCGGATCTGGTCGGCGACCAAGCGGGCTTTCTGGGCGGAGATTCGAGCGCCCGACAACTTAGCGGCTACTTCCATCATTCCTTACCCCTTAACGCTTGGCTTTCTTGTCTGCCACGTGCCCACGATATGTGCGGGTACCGGCAAACTCGCCTAGTTTGTGGCCGACCATGTCTTCGTTCACGAGAACTGGAACATGTAGGCGACCGTTATGCACTGCAATGGTCAAACCGACCATTTGTGGCAGGATCATCGAACGACGCGACCAGGTTTTCACCGGTTTGCGATCGTTCTTTTCCGCCGCCACTTCGATCTTCTTCAGTAGGTGAAGATCAATAAAAGGACCTTTTTTCAGAGAACGTGGCACTGTCGTATCCCTCTATTTACTTGCGACGACGGACGATCATTTTGTCGGTACGCTTATTACCACGAGTCTTCGCGCCCTTAGTCGGGAAGCCCCATGGCGATACCGGATGACGACCACCAGAGGTACGACCTTCACCACCACCGTGTGGGTGGTCAACCGGGTTCATGGCAACACCACGAACGGTTGGGCGAACGCCACGCCAGCGTTTGGCACCAGCTTTACCCAACGAACGCAGGCTGTGCTCGGAGTTCGAGACTTCGCCCAGGGTCGCACGGCACTCAGCCAGTACTTTACGCATTTCACCAGAGCGCAGACGCAGGGTCACGTAGACACCTTCACGAGCGATCAGCTGAGCCGAAGCACCAGCGGAACGAGCGATTTGCGCGCCTTTACCCGGCTTCAATTCGATGCCGTGTACGGTGCTACCAACTGGAATGTTGCGCAGTTGCAGAGCGTTGCCCGGCTTGATCGGCGCCAAAGCACCTGCGATCAGCTGGTCACCAGCACTCACGCCTTTAGGGGCGATGATGTAGCGACGCTCGCCATCTGCGTACAGCAGCAGAGCGATGTGAGCAGTACGGTTTGGATCGTATTCGATACGCTCGACAGTGGCAGTGATGCCATCTTTGTCGTTGCGACGGAAGTCGACCAGACGATAATGCTGCTTATGGCCACCACCGATGTGACGAGTGGTAATGCGACCATTGTTGTTACGACCACCAGTCTTCGATTTCTTCTCGAGCAGCGGTGCGTGAGGAGCGCCTTTATGCAGCTCCTGGTTGACCACCTTGACCACAAAACGGCGGCCAGGGGAAGTCGGTTTGCATTTAACGATTGCCATGATGCACCCCTTCCTTACTCAGCACTGCTGCTGAAATCGAGATCTTGGCCTGGCTGAAGGGAGATAACTGCCTTCTTCCAGTCATTACGCTTGCCCAGACCGCGAGCAGTGCGCTTGCTCTTACCCAGAACATTCAGGGTAGTAACACGCTCTACTTTCACGCTGAACAGGCTTTCGACGGCCTTCTTGATTTCCAGCTTGGTTGCGTCAGTTGCAACCTTGAAAACGAACTGGCCTTTCTTGTCAGCCAGAACCGTAGCCTTTTCGGAAACGTGCGGGCCAAGCAGAACTTTAAATACGCGTTCCTGGTTCATCCCAGCAGCTCCTCGAATTTCTTCACGGCCGACACGGTGATCAACACCTTGTCGTATGCGATCAGACTAACTGGATCGGAACCTTGCACGTCACGTACATCAACGTGTGGCAGGTTGCGAGCAGCCAGGTACAGGTTCTGATCAACAGCTTCAGACACGATCAGGACGTCAGTCAGGCCCATGCCGTTCAGCTTGTTCAGCAGATCTTTGGTTTTCGGCGCTTCAACAGCGAAGTCCTGAACCACGACCAGACGATCAGTACGCACGAGTTCAGCAAGGATGGAGCGCAGTGCTGCGCGATACATCTTCTTGTTGAGCTTCTGGGTGTGATCCTGTGGACGTGCTGCGAAAGTGGTACCGCCGCCACGCCAGATTGGGCTACGGATAGTACCGGCACGAGCGCGGCCAGTACCTTTCTGACGCCAAGGGCGCTTACCGCCACCACGAACGTCGGAACGGGTCTTTTGCTGCTTGCTACCTTGACGGCCGCCGGCCATGTAGGCCACGACTGCTTGGTGAACCAGCGTCTCGTTGAATTCGCCGCCAAATGTCAGTTCGGAAACTTCGATCGCTTGAGCGTCATTTACATTTAATTGCATGTCAGCTTCCCCTTAACCGCGAGCCTTGGCCGCTGGACGTACAACCAGGTTGCCGCCAGTAGCGCCAGGAACAGCACCCTTGACCAACAACAGATTGCGTTCAGCGTCGACGCGCACTACTTCGAGGGACTGCACGGTCACGCGCTCAGCGCCCATATGACCGGACATTTTTTTGCCCTTGAATACACGACCAGGAGTCTGGCACTGGCCAATAGAGCCCGGGACGCGGTGGGAAACGGAGTTACCGTGAGTGTTGTCTTGGCCACGGAAATTCCAACGCTTGATCGTACCCTGGAAGCCTTTACCCTTGGACTGACCGGTTACATCAACCAGTTGACCAGCGGCGAAGATTTCAGCGTTGATCAGATCGCCAGCCTGGTAGTCGCCGTCTTCAAGACGGAACTCCATAACAGTACGACCAGCTGCAACGTTTGCTTTAGCGAAGTGACCTGCTTGAGCAGCAGTCACACGCGAAGCACGACGCTCGCCGACAGTGACTTGCACTGCACGATAGCCATCGGTTTCTTCAGTTTTAAACTGGGTGACGCGATTCGGCTCGATCTCAATGACCGTAACCGGAATGGAGACACCTTCTTCGGTGAAAATACGGGTCATACCGCATTTACGACCGACTACACCAATAGTCATGTTGTAAACCTCATGAGTGTACGGGGCTTTCACCCGCTATGGCCGCCCATTTCAGAGCGTTACACGACTAAGACCCAAGTCTTAGCCGAGGCTGATCTGTACTTCCACACCGGCCGCCAGATCAAGCTTCATAAGTGCATCAACGGTTTTATCCGTTGGCAGGACGATGTCCAGCACGCGCTTATGAGTACGGATCTCGTACTGGTCACGCGCGTCTTTGTTGACGTGCGGGGAGACCAGAACGGTGAACCGTTCTTTACGGGTAGGCAGTGGAATTGGACCACGCACTTGAGCACCAGTACGTTTCGCGGTTTCCACGATTTCCTGGGTGGATTGGTCGATCAGTTTGTGGTCAAAAGCCTTCAACCTGATACGAATTTGCTGATTTGCCATTGGATTTCAGACTCCGGCTGCTATTCCCAGCGAGCGCAACACGCCCGTTAAAAGGAGGCGCAATTCTATAGACGCCCCATATGGGTGTCAACTCAATAAAAAAGCCCCCGCTGAGCGGGGGCTTTTTCAAGTCATCACTTATTAAGCGATGATTTTGGCTACGACGCCAGCGCCGACGGTACGACCGCCTTCACGGATAGCGAAACGCAGACCATCTTCCATTGCGATGGTTTTGATCAGGGTGACAACCATTTTGATGTTGTCGCCTGGCATTACCATTTCAACGCCTTCCGGCAGTTCGCAGTTACCGGTCACGTCAGTGGTCCGGAAGTAGAACTGTGGACGGTAGCCTTTGAAGAACGGAGTGTGACGACCGCCTTCTTCTTTGCTCAACACGTACACTTCAGCTTCGAAGGTAGTGTGTGGCTTAACCGAGCCTGGCTTAACCAGAACCTGGCCACGCTCAACGTCGTCACGCTTGGTACCACGCAGCAGAACGCCGCAGTTCTCGCCTGCACGACCTTCGTCGAGCAGTTTACGGAACATTTCAACACCGGTGCAGGTGGTGACGGTAGTGTCACGCAGACCAACGATTTCCAGTGGATCTTGAACCTTAACGATACCGCGCTCGATACGACCAGTCACAACAGTACCGCGACCCGAGATCGAGAATACGTCTTCGATTGGCATCAGGAACGGCTTGTCGATAACACGTACTGGGTCTGGGATGTAGCTGTCCAGAGTCTCAACCAGTTTCCGTACGGAAGTGGTGCCCATTTCGTTGTCGTCTTTGCCTTCCAGAGCCATACGAGCAGAACCGATGATGATCGGAGTGTCGTCGCCTGGGAAGTCGTAAGTGCTCAGCAGATCGCGCACTTCCATCTCAACCAGTTCCAGCAGCTCAGCGTCGTCTACCAGGTCAGCCTTGTTCAGGTAAACCACGATGTACGGAACGCCAACCTGACGGGACAGCAGGATGTGCTCACGGGTTTGTGGCATCGGACCATCAGCGGCCGAACAAACCAGGATCGCGCCGTCCATTTGGGCAGCACCGGTGATCATGTTCTTCACATAGTCAGCGTGACCTGGGCAGTCAACGTGAGCGTAGTGACGGATCAGCGAGTTGTATTCAACGTGAGCAGTGTTGATGGTGATACCACGAGCTTTTTCTTCTGGCGCGCTGTCGATCTTGTCGAAGTCAACGATAGCCGAACCGAAAATTTCGGAGCAAACACGAGTCAGAGCAGCAGTCAGCGTAGTTTTACCGTGGTCAACGTGACCGATGGTGCCAACGTTGACGTGCGGTAGGGAACGATCAAATTTTTCTTTAGCCACGACAATTAACTCCTTGCCTAAAGGACTGAATCAGCCTTGTTTTTTGGATACAGTTTCAGCGATGTGCGCCGGAGCTGTGTTGTATTTTTTGAATTCCATAGAGTAGCTTGCGCGACCCTGAGACATGGAACGAACGTCGGTCGCATAACCGAACATCTCGCCCAACGGAACCTCGGCACGAATCACTTTGCCGGAAACCGTATCTTCCATACCCAAGATCATGCCGCGACGACGGTTAAGGTCGCCCATCACGTCACCCATGTAGTCTTCAGGCGTAACGACTTCTACTGCCATGATTGGCTCAAGCAACTCACCACCGCCCTTCTGGGCCAGTTGCTTGGTAGCCATGGAAGCAGCCACCTTAAACGCCATCTCGTTGGAGTCGACGTCGTGGTAAGAACCGTCAAAAACGGTCGCCTTCAGGCCGATGAGCGGATAGCCGGCAACAACACCGTTCTTCATCTGCTCTTCGATACCCTTCTGGATAGCCGGGATGTATTCCTTAGGAACAACACCGCCCACTACTTCGTTCACGAATTGCAGACCTTCCTGACCTTCATCAGCAGGTGCAAAACGGATCCAGCAATGGCCGAACTGGCCACGACCGCCGGATTGACGAACGAATTTGCCTTCGATTTCACAGTTCTTCGTGATGCGCTCACGATAGGAAACCTGAGGCTTACCGATGTTGGCTTCGACGTTGAACTCACGGCGCATCCGGTCAACCAGGATGTCCAGGTGAAGCTCGCCCATGCCGGAGATGATCGTTTGACCAGTCTCTTCATCAGTCTTGACGCGGAAAGATGGATCTTCCTGAGCGAGCTTGCCCAGAGCGATACCCATTTTTTCCTGGTCATCCTTGGTCTTAGGCTCAACGGCAACCGAAATAACCGGCTCCGGGAAGTCCATGCGAACCAGGATGATTGGCTTGTCAGCGTTGCACAAGGTTTCACCAGTGGTGACGTCCTTCATGCCGATCAAGGCCGCGATGTCACCAGCGCGTACTTCCTTGATCTCTTCGCGGGCGTTTGCGTGCATTTGCACCATACGACCCACGCGCTCTTTCTTGCCTTTAACCGAGTTGATCACGCCGTCGCCGGAGTTCAACACGCCCGAGTAAACGCGGACGAAGGTCAAGGTACCCACGAATGGGTCAGTGGCAATTTTAAATGCCAGAGCGGAGAACGGTTCTGCGTCGTCTGCATGACGCTCCAGCTCGATAGTCTCGTCATCCGGGTCAGTACCCTTGATGGCAGGAATATCCACTGGGGCCGGCAGGTAGTCGATCACAGCATCGAGAACCAGGGGAACGCCCTTGTTCTTGAACGAGGAACCGCAAACAGCCAAGACGATCTCACCAGCGATAGTACGCTGACGCAGAGCGGCCTTGATTTCCGCGTTGGTGAGTTCTTCACCTTCGAGGTACTTGTTCATCAGTTCTTCGTTGGCTTCGGCCGCAGCTTCAACCATGTTGTTGCGCCACTCGTCAGCCAATTCCTGCAGTTCAGCAGGGATAGGCTTGCGAACAGGAACCATACCTTTGTCAGCGTCGTTCCAGTAAACAGCTTCCATGGTCACCAGATCGATCTGGCCCTGGAAGTTGTCTTCGGAACCGATAGCCAACTGGATTGGTACCGGGGTGTGACCCAGACGCTGCTTGATCTGACCGATCACGCGCAGGAAGTTCGCACCAGCACGGTCCATCTTGTTTACGTAAACAAGACGTGGAACGCCGTATTTGTTGGCTTGACGCCATACGGTTTCCGACTGAGGCTCAACACCCGAGGTGCCGCAGAACACAACGACAGCGCCGTCGAGTACGCGCAGGGAACGCTCAACTTCAATGGTGAAGTCTACGTGGCCCGGGGTATCGATTACGTTGAAGCGGTGCTCATCTTTGTACTGCTTCTCGGAACCTTTCCAGAAGGCGGTAATAGCAGCAGAAGTAATGGTAATACCACGCTCCTGCTCCTGAACCATCCAGTCTGTGGTCGCGGCGCCGTCATGCACCTCGCCCATCTTGTGACTTTTGCCGGTGTAAAAAAGGACGCGCTCGGTGGTGGTGGTTTTACCAGCATCCACGTGAGCGACGATACCGATGTTACGGTAGCGACTAATCGGAGTAGTACGAGCCATAAAGCCCTCGCAAAATTAGTGAAGCTAGAATTAGAAGCGGTAGTGCGAGAAAGCTTTGTTGGCTTCAGCCATACGGTGCACGTCTTCACGCTTCTTAACAGCAGCACCTTTACCTTCAGCAGCGTCCAACAGTTCGCCAGCCAAACGCAGGGCCATAGACTTCTCGCCGCGCTTACGGGCGAAGTCTACCAACCAGCGCATTGCCAAAGCGTTACGACGGGACGGGCGAACTTCAACCGGAACCTGGTAAGTAGCACCGCCTACACGGCGCGACTTCACTTCGACCAGCGGAGCGATGGCGTCGAGAGCTTTCTCGAAGATTTCCAGGGGGTCGCTGTTCTTGCGTTCTTTAACCTTCTCCAGCGCGCCATAAACGATACGCTCGGCAACGGCTTTCTTGCCGCTTTCCATCACGTGGTTCATGAACTTGGCCAGAATTTGGCTTCCGTATTTTGGATCGTCAAGCACTTCGCGCTTGGCTGCTACGCGTCTTCTTGGCATGGATAAGCCCTCAAACGGTCTTCAGGTTCGCTCGGAATTAGTGCCCTTTCGGGACGCCTCCGACCTTACTCTTATCGACTCAGAAAATAAGATGATTCAGTTTTACAAAAAGCCGCTACTACTTAGGCTTCTTGGTACCGTACTTCGAACGACCCTGGTTACGACCTTTAACGCCGGAAGTATCCAAGGAGCCGCGTACGGTGTGGTAACGAACACCTGGCAAGTCTTTTACACGACCGCCGCGGATCAGTACCACGCTGTGCTCTTGCAGGTTGTGGCCTTCACCACCGATGTACGAGGAAACCTCGAAACCGTTGGTCAGACGCACACGGCATACTTTACGCAGTGCCGAGTTAGGTTTTTTCGGCGTAGTGGTATACACGCGAGTGCATACGCCACGACGTTGCGGGCAGTTCTGCAGCGCAGGCACGTCGGATTTCTCGACGATACGCTTACGCGGCTGACGTACCAGCTGGTTGATAGTTGCCATCTACTAGCTCCACTGTTGTCTTGCGACGCTATTGTCTTGCAAGAAAAGCAAAATGGCAGGAACGAATTCCCGCCAAATTTAGGGGTACAAGAGTCTAAAGAGGATCTTGCCCCCAGTCAAGGCAAGGCCCCGACCTCCCCCTCCATCGAACCGGGACAATTCTGTCTCGATCCGACGAACGGGGCTGCCAGGGCCCGGTCTTATTTACCGCAGAACTCAGTTACCGCTTGAGTTCAGCGCTTCGGTCAGTGCAGCTTCCACTTCACTGGCGCTTACGCGCAGCGGCTTGTCGAGTTCACGGCGGCGCTTACGCTCGCTGTGGTAGGCCAAGCCGGTACCGGCCGGGATCAGTCGACCCACAACCACGTTTTCTTTCAGGCCGCGCAGGTAGTCGCGCTTGCCGGTTACCGCTGCTTCGGTCAGTACACGAGTGGTCTCCTGGAAGGAGGCCGCCGAGATGAACGACTCAGTGGACAACGACGCCTTGGTGATACCCAGCAACACACGAGTGAACTTGGAAACGAATTTCTCGTCGCCAGCCAGACGCTCGTTCTCTACCAGTACGTGAGTCAGTTCCATCTGGTCGCCCTTGATGAAACTCGAATCGCCGGATTCAGCGATTTCAACTTTACGCAGCATCTGACGCAGGATGGTCTCGATGTGCTTATCGTTGATCTTCACGCCTTGCAGACGATAAACGTCCTGGATCTCGTTAACGATGTACTTGGCCAGCGCACTCACACCCAGCAGACGCAGGATGTCGTGTGGATCGCTCGGGCCGTCGGAGATAACTTCGCCGCGGTTTACCTGTTCGCCTTCGAAGACGTTCAGGTGACGCCACTTCGGAATCAGCTCTTCGTACGGATCGCTACCGTCGTTCGGGGTAATGACCAGACGGCGCTTGCCCTTGGTCTCTTTACCGAACGCGATGGTGCCGCTGACTTCAGCCAGAATCGACGCTTCTTTCGGACGACGAGCTTCGAACAAGTCGGCAACACGCGGCAGACCACCGGTGATGTCACGGGTCTTCGAAGTTTCTTGCGGGATACGAGCGATAACATCACCGATCGCGATCTTCGCACCATCCGCAACACCGACCAAGGCGTTGGCTGGCAGGAAGTACTGAGCGATAACGTCAGTGCCTGGCAGCAACAGATCCTTGCCGTTGTCATCAACCATCTTCACAGCAGGACGGATATCTTTGCCTGCAGCTGGACGGTCTTTGGCGTCGAGTACTTCAATGTTGGTCATACCGGTCAATTCGTCAGTCTGACGCTTGATCGTGATGCCTTCTTCCATGCCCACGTAGGTCACGGTACCTTTCATTTCGGTAACGATTGGGTGAGTGTGCGGATCCCACTTGGCCACGATTGCGCCAGCGTCGACCTTGTCACCTTCTTTAACCGAAATCACAGCACCGTACGGCAGCTTGTAACGCTCGCGCTCACGACCGTAGTCATCAGCGATTGCCAGCTCACCGGAACGGGACACAGCAACCAGGTGGCCATCCACTCGCTCAACGTGCTTCAGGTTGTGCAGACGGACGGTACCGCCATTCTTCACCTGAACGCTATCAGCTGCGGAGGTCCGGCTTGCCGCACCACCGATGTGGAACGTACGCATAGTCAGCTGGGTACCCGGCTCACCGATGGACTGGGCAGCGATAACGCCGACCGCTTCACCGATGTTCACCTGGTGACCACGAGCCAAGTCACGGCCGTAGCACTTGGCGCAAATGCCGTAGCGGGTTTCGCAGCTGATCGGCGAGCGAACAATCACTTCGTCGATGCTGTTGAGTTCGATGAACTCGACCCACTTCTCATCTACCAGAGTGCCGGCAGGAACGATGATTTCCTCGGTACCTGGCTTGAATACGTCACGGGCGATTACTCGACCCAGTACGCGCTCACCCAACGGCTCTACAACGTCGCCGCCTTCAATGTGCGGAGTCATCAGCAGACCGTGTTCGGTACCGCAGTCAACTTCAGTCACAACCAAGTCTTGCGCAACGTCTACCAGACGACGAGTCAGGTAACCGGAGTTAGCGGTTTTCAACGCGGTATCCGCCAGACCTTTACGAGCACCGTGAGTCGAGATGAAGTACTGAAGTACGCTCAAACCTTCACGGAAGTTCGCAGTAATCGGCGTTTCGATGATGGAACCGTCCGGCTTGGCCATCAGGCCACGCATACCGGCGAGCTGACGGATCTGCGCAGCAGAACCCCGTGCGCCCGAGTCGGCCATCATGTACATCGAGTTGAACGACTCTTGATCGACTTCTACGCCATGACGGTCGATAACGCGCTCTTTCGAGAGGTTCGACATCATCGCCTTCGACACTTCGTCGTTGGCCTTGGACCAAAGGTCGATCACTTTGTTGTACTTCTCGCCTTGGGTTACCAGGCCGGAGGCGTACTGGCTTTCGATCTCTTTCACTTCATCGGTAGCAGCACCGATGATGGCGGCTTTCTCGTCCGGGATAACGAAGTCGTTAACACCGATGGAAACGCCGGAAATGGTCGAATAAGCAAAACCGGTGTACATCAACTGGTCAGCGAAGATAACGGTCTCTTTCAAACCAACCACGCGGTAGCACTGGTTGATCAGCTTGGAGATCGCCTTTTTCTTCATTGGCTGGTTGACCACGTCGTACGACAGGCCAGGTGGAACAACCTGGAACAACAGCGCACGGCCGACAGTGGTGTCGACGATACGGGTGTTCTTGACGCTGCCACCGTCACGATCGTTGATGGTTTCGTGGATGCGGACTTTAACCTTGGCGTGCAGTGCGGCTTCGCCGGCACGGAACACACGGTCAACTTCCTGCAGATCCGCGAACACACGACCTTCGCCCTTGGCGTTGATCGCTTCACGAGTCATGTAGTACAGACCCAATACAACGTCCTGCGACGGAACGATGATTGGCTCACCGTTGGCTGGCGACAGAATGTTGTTGGTCGACATCATCAACGCACGCGCTTCCAACTGGGCTTCCAGCGTCAGCGGTACGTGCACGGCCATTTGGTCGCCGTCGAAGTCGGCGTTGTACGCAGCACAGACCAGAGGGTGCAGCTGGATAGCCTTACCTTCGATCAGTACGGGTTCAAACGCCTGGATACCCAGACGGTGAAGGGTCGGTGCACGGTTGAGGAGAACCGGGTGTTCACGGATCACTTCAGCAAGAACGTCCCAAACCTCTGGCAGTTCGCGCTCGACCATTTTCTTGGCGGCTTTGATGGTGGTCGCGAGACCACGCATTTCCAGCTTGCCGAAAATGAACGGCTTGAACAGCTCGAGAGCCATCTTCTTCGGCAGACCGCACTGGTGCAGACGCAGGGTCGGGCCTACGGTAATTACCGAACGACCGGAGTAGTCAACACGCTTACCGAGCAAGTTCTGACGGAAACGACCTTGCTTACCCTTGATCATGTCAGCCAAGGATTTCAGAGGACGCTTGTTCGAACCGGTGATAGCGCGGCCACGACGACCGTTGTCGAGCAAGGCATCGACAGCTTCTTGCAACATACGCTTTTCGTTGCGCACGATGATGTCCGGAGCGGACAGATCGAGCAGACGCTTCAAGCGGTTGTTACGGTTGATCACGCGACGGTACAGATCGTTGAGGTCGGAAGTCGCGAAGCGACCGCCATCCAACGGTACCAGCGGACGCAGGTCTGGCGGCAGAACCGGCAGAACGGTCAGCACCATCCACTCTGGCAAGTTGCCGGAACCCTGGAAGGCTTCCATCAACTTCAGACGCTTGGACAGTTTCTTGATCTTGGTTTCGGAGTTGGTTTGCGGAATCTCTTCACGCAGACGGCCAATCTCGTGTTCCAGGTCGATAGCGTGCAGCAGTTCGCGGACGGCTTCGGCACCCATGCGAGCATCGAAATCGTCGCCGAACTCTTCCAGCGCTTCGAAGTACTGCTCGTCATTCAGCAGCTGACCCTTTTCAAGGGTGGTCATGCCTGGATCGATAACGACGTAGCTCTCGAAGTAGAGAACGCGTTCGATATCACGCAGGGTCATGTCCATCAGCAAGCCGATACGGGACGGCAGCGATTTCAGGAACCAGATATGGGCAACCGGCGAAGCCAGTTCGATGTGCGCCATGCGCTCACGACGAACCTTGGCCAGTGCAACTTCAACGCCGCACTTCTCGCAGATCACACCACGGTGCTTCAAGCGCTTGTACTTACCGCACAGGCACTCGTAATCCTTTACCGGGCCAAAGATCTTGGCGCAGAACAGGCCGTCACGTTCTGGTTTGAACGTACGGTAGTTAATGGTTTCCGGCTTTTTAACTTCACCGAACGACCACGAACGGATCATCTCAGGCGAGGCCAATCCAATACGGATGGCGTCGAACTCTTCGACTTGACCCTGGTTTTTCAGCAAATTCAGTAGGTCTTTCAAGGCCTTTCCTCCTGGCGGAGCAGAGAGCGGGCTAAGCAGCCCCGCTCTCGATTCGCGTCACGTGTTATTCGGTTTCCAGATCGATATCGATGCCGAGGGAACGAATTTCTTTGATCAACACGTTGAAAGACTCGGGCATGCCCGGCTCCATACGGTGATCGCCGTCCACGATGTTTTTGTACATCTTGGTCCGACCGTTCACATCGTCCGACTTCACTGTGAGCATTTCTTGCAGAGTGTAAGCAGCACCGTATGCTTCCAGTGCCCAGACCTCCATCTCCCCGAAACGCTGACCACCGAACTGAGCCTTACCACCCAGCGGCTGCTGGGTAACCAGGCTGTACGAACCGGTAGAACGAGCGTGCATCTTGTCGTCTACCAAGTGGTTCAGCTTCAGCATGTACATGTAGCCAACAGTAACCGGGCGCTCAAACTTGTTGCCGGTACGGCCGTCGAACAGCTGCATCTGGCCGCTTTCTGGCAGGTCTGCCAGTTTCAGCATGGCCTTGATTTCGCTTTCCTTGGCACCGTCGAACACCGGAGTAGCCATTGGAACGCCACCACGCAGGTTCTTCGCCAGATCCAGGATTTCCTGGTCGGTGAAGGTGTCCAGCTCTTCGTTACGACCGCCGATCTCGTTGTAGATCTCGTGCAGGAACTTACGCAGGTCAGCAACCTTGCGCTGCTCTTCGATCATACGGTTGATCTTCTCGCCCAGACCTTTGGCCGCGAGGCCCAGGTGGGTTTCAAGGATCTGACCAACGTTCATACGCGAAGGTACGCCCAACGGGTTGAGGACGACGTCGACCGGGGTGCCATTGGCATCGTGCGGCATGTCTTCAACCGGCATGATCACAGAGACCACACCTTTGTTACCGTGACGACCGGCCATCTTGTCGCCCGGCTGGATGCGGCGACGGATTGCCAGGTAAACCTTGACGATTTTCAGCACGCCTGGAGCCAGGTCATCGCCCTGCTGCAGTTTGCGCTTCTTGTCTTCGAACTTGTCGTCCAGCAGACGGCGGCGATCAACGATGTAGGCCTGAGCCTTCTCGAGCTGCTCGTTCAGAGCATCTTCAGCCATGCGCAGTTTGAACCACTGGCCGTGCTCAAGACCGTCGAGAACTTCGTCGGTGATGTCCTGACCTTTCTTCAGACCTGCGCCGCCTTCAGCCTTGTGGCCTACCAGGGCGGAACGCAGACGTTCGAAAGTCGCGCCTTCAACGATACGGAACTCTTCGTTCAGGTCCTTGCGGATCTCGTCGAGTTGGGTCTTCTCGATGGACAGTGCACGAGCATCACGCTCAACGCCGTCACGGGTGAAGACCTGTACGTCGATGACAGTGCCCTTGGTACCGGTAGGTACGCGCAGGGAAGTGTCTTTAACGTCGCTGGCTTTTTCACCGAAGATGGCACGCAACAGTTTCTCTTCCGGAGTCAGTTGGGTCTCGCCTTTCGGAGTGACCTTACCTACCAGGATGTCGCCTGCGCCAACTTCAGCACCTACGTAAACGATACCGGCTTCGTCCAGCTTGTTCAGTGCAGCTTCACCCACGTTCGGGATGTCTGCAGTGATTTCCTCTGGCCCAAGCTTGGTGTCACGTGCCACACAGGTCAGTTCCTGAATGTGGATCGTGGTGAAGCGATCTTCCTGAACCACACGCTCGGACAGGCAGATGGAGTCTTCGAAGTTGTAACCGTTCCAGGCCATGAACGCGATGCGCATGTTCTGACCCAGTGCCAGCTCACCCATATCGGTGGACGGACCGTCTGCCATGATGTCGCTGCGCTGAACCCGATCACCCTTGCTTACCAGCGGACGCTGGTTGATGCAGGTGTTCTGGTTGGAGCGGGTGTATTTGGTCAGGTTGTAGATGTCGACACCGGCTTCGCCAGTTTCAACTTCGTCATCGGCAACACGAACCACGATACGGCTGGCATCAACGGAGTCGATCACGCCGCCACGACGAGCCACGACGCAAACTCCGGAGTCACGGGCTACGTTACGCTCCATGCCGGTACCTACCAGCGGCTTGTCAGCACGCAGGGTGGGTACAGCTTGACGCTGCATGTTGGAACCCATCAACGCACGGTTGGCGTCATCGTGTTCCAGGAACGGGATCAGCGACGCTGCAACCGAAACTACCTGCTTCGGCGAAACGTCCATCAAGGTGACGTCTTCCGGCGCCTTGACGGTGAACTCGTTCAAGTGACGAACAGCTACCAGCTCGTCGATCAGCATTTTCTTGTCGTTCATCGTGGCCGAAGCCTGAGCGATCACGTGATCAGCTTCTTCGATGGCGGACAGGAACACGATCTCGTCGGTGACCAGTGCGTCTTTCACCACACGGTACGGGCTCTCAAGGAAGCCGTACTGGTTGGTGCGCGCATAAGCAGCCAGGGAGTTGATCAGGCCGATGTTCGGACCTTCCGGCGTTTCAATCGGGCATACACGACCATAGTGAGTCGGGTGTACGTCACGAACTTCAAAGCCTGCACGCTCACGAGTCAGACCGCCCGGGCCCAGTGCGGAAACACGGCGCTTGTGGGTGATCTCGGAGAGCGGGTTGTTCTGGTCCATGAACTGCGAGAGCTGGCTGGAACCGAAGAACTCTTTCACCGCCGCAGCCACTGGCTTGGCGTTGATCAGGTCTTGCGGCATCAGGCCTTCGCTTTCTGCCATCGACAGACGCTCTTTGACCGCACGCTCAACACGTACCAGGCCAACGCGGAACTGGTTCTCAGCCATTTCGCCTACGCAGCGAACACGACGGTTACCCAGGTGGTCGATGTCATCGACGATGCCTTTACCGTTACGGATGTCGACCAGGGTCTTCAGTACCGCGACGATGTCTTCCTTGCACAACACGCCCGAACCTTCGATCTCGGTACGACCGATACGACGGTTGAACTTCATCCGGCCGACCGCAGACAGGTCATAGCGCTCAGGGCTGAAGAACAGGTTGTTGAACAGGGTTTCGGCAGCGTCTTTGGTTGGTGGCTCGCCAGGACGCATCATGCGATAGATCTCGACCAGCGCTTCCAATTGGTTGCTGGTGGAGTCGATCTTCAGGGTGTCAGAGACGAACGGACCGCAGTCGATGTCGTTGGTGTACAGGGTCTCGATGCGAACAACCTGAGACTTGGCGATCTTGCCCAGGATCTCGGTGTTCAGCTCGGTGTTGCATTCAGCCAGGATTTCGCCGGTGGCCGGGTGCACGATGACCTTGGCGGTGGTGCGACCCAGGACGTAGTCCAGAGGCACTTCCAGCGTCTTGATACCGGCTTTTTCGATCTGGTTGATGTGGCGCGCGGTAATACGGCGGCCAGCTTCAACGATGACCTTGCCTTTTTCGTCCTGGATGTCCAGAACGGCAATCTCACCACGCAGGCGCTGAGGCACCAGTTCCAGGCTGAGGGTTTCACCGCTCACATGGAATACGTTAGTGGTATAGAAGGCATCCAGCACTTGCTCAGTGGTATAGCCGAGCGCGCGCAGCAGTACCGAGGCCGGCAGCTTGCGACGACGGTCGATACGCACGAACACGCAGTCTTTCGGGTCGAACTCGAAGTCCAACCACGAACCACGGTACGGAATGATCCGCGCGGAGTACAGGAGCTTGCCGGAGCTGTGCGTCTTGCCGCGGTCGTGGTCGAAGAACACGCCCGGGGAACGGTGCAGCTGGGAAACGATAACACGCTCGGTACCGTTGATAACGAAGGTACCGTTCTCAGTCATCAGGGGGATTTCACCCATGTAGACTTCTTGCTCTTTGATGTCCTTGATCGCTTTGTTCGACGACTCTTTGTCGAAGATGATCAGACGGACTTTTACCCGCAAAGGTACGGCGTACGTAACACCGCGCAACACGCATTCTTTGACATCAAATGCCGGTTCGCCCAGGCGATAACCGACGTACTCCAGCGCAGCATTGCCGGAGTAGCTGATGATCGGGAAAACGGATTTGAAGGCCGCATGCAGGCCCACGTCGCGGAACTGATCTTTGGTCGCTCCCGCCTGCAAGAATTCACGATACGAATCCAGCTGGATAGCCAGAAGGTACGGGACATCCATGACGTCCGGCAACTTGCTAAAGTCCTTGCGGATACGTTTTTTCTCAGTATATGAGTAAGCCATCAGCGTTCCCCAGCTTGGTCACCTGCTTGTTTGGCCCCTCCCGACGGGAGCAGCCAGAAAATCTTGCAAACCCCATGGTTTGCGCCACCGCATCGGGTGGTTACAGCGCGTTAGAGGCGACGACCGAGTCGATTGCCAATAACGGAAAAAGGCCGGTGGCAAGAGCCACCAGCCATCAGCCTTCAGCTTAACGCTTGGGCTGGAGACGCAAGGTCGATGCTTACTTCAGCTCGACTTTAGCGCCTGCTTCTTCCAGCGTTGCTTTAGCTTTGTCAGCTGCGTCTTTCGACACTGCTTCCAGAACCTGGGCAGGGGCGCCGTCAACTACTGCCTTGGCTTCTTTCAGGCCCAGACCGGTCAGTTCACGTACTGCCTTGATCACGTTTACTTTCTTCTCGCCAGCTTCCAGCAGCATGACGTTGAATTCGGTTTGCTCTTCAGCAACAACTGCAGCAGCAGCTGGGCCAGCGGAAGCAGCGGCAGCGGAAACACCGAATTTTTCTTCGAAAGCTTTGATCAGCTCAACAACCTGCAGAACCGACATTTCAGCTACGGCGTTGAGGATATCGTCTTGGGAGATAGACATTGCTGTAATTCCTGAATTGGGGGACGGCCTACGCGGCCATCGAAATAAACAAAAATACGCGAGAGGAGTTGCTCAGCCTTAGGCTGCGGCAGCTTCTTTTTGCTCGCGAACTGCGGCCAGAGTACGAGCCAACTTGCTGGTAGCGCCTTGAATCACGCTCATCAGCTGAGAAATAGCTTCGTTACGGGTCGGCAGTGTTGCCAGTACGTCGATTTGGTTAGCTGCGAGGAACTTGCCCTCGAACGCAGCTGCCTTGATCTCGAACTTGTCCTGACCCTTGGCGAATTCCTTGAACAAACGGGCAGCAGCGCCTGGATGATCTGTGGAGAACGCAATCAGGGTCGGGCCGGTGAACACGTCGTTGAGGACACTGTATTCAGTGCCAGCAACAGCGCGCTTGAGCAGGGTGTTACGTACAACACGTACGTATACGCCAGCTTCACGAGCCTCTTTACGGAGTCCGGTCATAGCGCTTACTGTCACACCACGGGCATCAGCCACGACAGCGGACAGAGCAGCTTTGGCAGCCTCGTTGACTTCAGCGACGATGGCCTTCTTGTCTTCGAGATTAATTGCCACGGGTTTAACTCCTGCTTGTTACCGTTTCATCTGGCCTAGGCCGGATGTCGTTTTGGTGTCTGATTCGGTAAGGAACCGGGAGCACCATCTGCGTAGGCTTGTGGTTTAAGACTTGCGTCGCCTACGGTCTTGGATAGCCCCCGCCAGGCAGGGACCCCAATCTTTCAATTGGCGCAATTACTTGCGCCAATTTGTGTCTTATACGTCCAGCGAGCCTTGGTCGATGACCAGACCTGGGCCCATAGTGGTGCTCAGGGTAACGCGCTTGACGTAGATACCTTTCGAGGAAGCTGGCTTGATACGCTTCAGATCAGCGATCAGAGCTTCAACGTTTTCCTTCAGCTTGACGGCATCAAAGCCGACTTTGCCAACGGAGGTGTGAATGATGCCGTTTTTGTCGGTGCGATAACGAACCTGACCAGCCTTGGCGTTTTTAACCGCGGTAGCTACGTCTGGAGTTACGGTGCCGACTTTAGGGTTAGGCATCAGACCACGTGGACCGAGGATCTGACCCAACTGACCTACAACGCGCATTGCATCCGGGGAAGCAATTACGACGTCATAGTTCAGGTCGCCGCCTTTCATTTCGGCAGCCAGGTCGTCCATGCCAACGCGATCGGCGCCGGCGGCCAGAGCAGCTTCAGCTGCTGGGCCTTGGGTGAAGACAGCAACACGTACAGTCTTGCCAGTACCGTGTGGCAGCACAGTAGCGCTACGAACGACCTGGTCGGATTTACGTGGGTCAACGCCCAGGTTTACAGCAACGTCAACAGACTCGCTGAACTTGACAGTCGACAGCTCGGTCAGCAGAGCAGCAGCGTCTACAAAGTTGTAGGACTTGCCCGCTTCGATTTTGCCGGCGATAGCCTTTTGGCGCTTGGTCAGCTTAGCCATTACACACCCTCCACGTTAAGGCCCATGCTACGAGCAGAACCGGCGATGGTACGCACGGCTGCATCCATATCAGCTGCAGTCAGATCCGCGTTTTTGGTTTTCGCGATTTCTTCCAGCTGAGCACGGGTCACGGTGCCAACCTTAACGGTGTTAGGACGAGCGGAACCGCTAGTCAGACCAGCAGCCTTCTTCAACAGAACCGAAGCCGGGGTCGACTTGGTTTCGAAGGTGAAGCTACGGTCGCTGTATACAGTGATGATCACTGGAGTCGGCAGACCTGGCTCAATACCCTGAGTACGGGCGTTGAAGGCCTTGCAGAATTCCATGATGTTCACGCCGTGCTGACCCAAAGCTGGACCAACAGGTGGGCTTGGGTTGGCCTGAGCGGCCTTCACTTGCAGCTTGATGTAAGCGGTAATCTTCTTGGCCATGAGGCACTCCAATTACGGGTTCGAACGCCTCGAAAGGCTCCCCGGTTACTTGCGCGTTTATCCCAGTGACGACAAAACCCCACAGCCTAAGGCTGCGGGGTTGGGATGCTTGCTCAGCTAGACTTTTTCGACCTGGCTGAACTCTAGCTCTACCGGAGTAGAGCGACCGAAAATGAGCACTGCCACTTGGATCCGGCTCTTTTCGTAGTTAACTTCTTCGACAGTACCGTTAAAATCTGCAAACGGACCATCTGTGACACGAACAACCTCACCCGGCTCGAACAACGTCTTCGGCTTGGGCTTGTCGCTACCATCAGCAACACGACGCAGAATTGCTTCCGCCTCTTTGTCGGTGATCGGAGCAGGCTTATCAGCAGTACCGCCGATGAAACCCATGACGCGAGGAGTGTCCTTGACCAAGTGCCAAGTACCCTCATTCATGTCCATTTGAACCAGCACGTAGCCAGGGAAGAACTTGCGCTCGCTTTTGCGTTTCTGGCCATTACGCATTTCAACCACTTCTTCAGTGGGAACCAGAATTTCGCCGAAGCCATCTTCCATGCCTGCCAGCTTTACGCGCTCTAGCAAAGAGCGCATGACATGCTTCTCGTAACCCGAGTAAGCATGCACAACGTACCAACGCTTAGCCACGGGACACCCTTAGCCAACAATCAAGGAAACAAGCCAGCCGAGCAGGGAATCAAGCCCCCACAACAGCAACGCCATAACCAGAACAACAGCTACCACAATCAACGTGGTCTGCGTGGTTTCTTGGCGAGTCGGCCAAACGACTTTACGGATCTCGGTACGAGCTTCCTTTACCAGGACCGCAAACGACTTGCCTTTTGCAGTCTGCAGGCCAACAAAGGCAGCGACAGCAGCAAGGGCGAGCAATGCGAGTACACGGTACAGGATCGGCGACGCAGAGTAGTACTGGTTGCCAACAACGCCTACCACCACAACAGCGACTACTACAAGCCACTTGAGCAGATCGAAGCGAGAGCCTTGAGCTTCAGCCTTAGGAGTCATCTATGAAGATCCTGTGAAAAGAAAGCCAGACACACCAAGTGAATCTGGCAGGTCAGGAGGGAATCGAACCCCCAACCTACGGTTTTGGAGACCGTCGCTCTGCCAATTGAGCTACTGACCTAAAACAAAATCAGGCCGACAATTATGCCGATCTGAAAAAGACTTTACAACAACAAACCCCTGCGAACCTGGAACCTACCCAAACAAAATCACGAGAGAGCGCAGAATCAATCAGAGGTAGCTGTTAAAACAAAGGCAGATATTTTCATATCTGCCTTGTTATATGGAGCTCTTGAGCGGATTTGAACCGCTGACCTCACCCTTACCAAGGGTGTGCTCTACCAACTGAGCTACAAGAGCGAAACAACTTGCACAACCTGCAAACTTGGAGCGGGTAGCGGGAATCGAACCCGCATCATCAGCTTGGAAGGCTGAGGTTCTACCACTAAACTATACCCGCGGAGCTTGCAGCTCACGCTAAAATGGTGGAGGGGGAAGGATTCGAACCTTCGAAGTCGTAGACGTCAGATTTACAGTCTGATCCCTTTGGCCGCTCGGGAACCCCTCCTAAGCGAGCCGGCATTCTACATCATGCCAGCCTTCTGTCAACCACTTTCTCATTAAAAAATATGAGGTTAGCTGCGTTGACCTTCGCTTCACCTTGTCGACCCAAGAGGTCTTCACTGCGAAGCGGGCGCCATTCTATGCAAACTATTCGAAGGTTGCAATGCCTTCGCACGGCATTATTTTATGTTTTAACTCATTGAATTCATTAGCAAGGTTTTCAAAGGGCAGATCATCGGCCAAGCGCCTGCTTTCAGGGGCTACTCGCAGCCAGTACCCCGGAGCATCAGACAAGTTCAGAGATTGCAATTTGACCTTGATATCCAGGCTTGTGAGGCGCTGCTCGACGGACTGAGCCTCTTTCAGATCGGCCAGGCCGCCGATGTACAGGCATGCAGGCTGCGCTTCAGGCGCTTTTACCCTGTCTCGCCGCACCATCGCATCGGCTGACTCGCTTAACAACCGGATATCTTGCTGAGAGCCACGATAGAGCGCCAAAGGCGTGACATCTTTAGCCCGTAGAGGCGCTTCCTGCTGATGCCAGATGTAATAGAAGACATTGAGGACCAGCAAAAGCAGAAACAGCCAACGCATAAAAACCTCAGGACAAAGGGCACGCCATCGCCAAGCCAACAAAAACCAGATCAGGAACAAGCCTCCCGTGAGGCACTGCGTCAGCCACCAATTCAGCATCACCACCGGTAAGGAAGACGGTGAAATCGGCGCCCCAATAGCTTCGAGCCAATTCCAACTGCGTCAGCACAAAACCTCTCAGCATGAGCGTACAGCCGCGCTCTACTGCCTCTACGGTTGTACGCCCTGGAGACAAGGCCTCAAGGGCGCGCTCAGCGGCAATATCGTCGTAGCGTATTTTGCGGGTATGGGTTCGCAACTGGTTACGCATCAGCGGCATACCGGGACAAATAAAGCCTCCGAGATGCTCACCGTCCGCAGCAATGAAGTCAGCTGTTGCCGCGGTGCCAAAATCGAGCACCAGGCACGCGCCCGAGGCCAGCTGAAAACCACCCAGCATGGCGAGCCAGCGGTCCAATCCAAGGCGCTCAAAGTCTTCGTATCCGTTCCAGACTCCGCCCATCTGCCTTGCCGAAGCAGCACAGAGGACTTTCACGCCAAACGCCTCCACCAAGG
The DNA here is from genome assembly GCF_011765255.1 of Pseudomonas sp. AN3A02. Lineage (NCBI taxonomy): Bacteria > Pseudomonadati > Pseudomonadota > Gammaproteobacteria > Pseudomonadales > Pseudomonadaceae > Pseudomonas > Pseudomonas sp. AN3A02. The sequence goes on along the minus strand of NZ_JAARNI010000016.1, from coordinate 1,427 downwards.
TAGCCACCAGCTGATTCGTCTCATCCAGGGCGCGGACACTCACCAGCCGACAGTCCCTTAGCGCGAGCCCCGTGAGAGCGAGCAGACTGTCGATCAACGAGGCATCTGAACCAACGACGCCCTCTGCAAAGATCCGAGCCTTATCCGACTCAAGCACACGCCATTTGATAAAGCTATTCCCACAGTCGAGCTCAAGAATCATCACGCAACCTCAGGCTTAGCTCACCGCCGCTATATACTTTTTCGACACCGTCCACGCTCAACCGTAACGCACCTTGCCCGTCGATTCCCAATACCACTCCATCAATCTTATTCACACCCGCGATGAGCGAGACTGGCCGACCTTGCCATAAATGGTTCTGCTCCCACTCACCCTGGATCGCGGAAAAGCCGGACGCCTGGTGGCGATCAAGATAAGCCTGCAGTTGCACGCCAAGACGCGCTACCAAGTAGTTACGATCGACAGCGCTGCCGGCCTCCAACTGCATGGAGGTCCATTGCTGATCGACCTCATCCGCTTTCTGCATATTCACATTAATGCCGATACCGAGGACGACATGACAAACGTCGGCGGGATCCCCAATCAGTTCCAGGAGAATCCCGGCGATCTTTTTCTGCCCCACCAAAACGTCATTTGGCCACTTCAATCCAGCATTGCGAACACCCGCATCGCGCAGCGCCTGCATAACTGCCAGCCCGACTACGAGGCTTAGGCCCTCCAGCTGACGCATGCCGCCATCGATCCGTAACACGAGGCTGTAATACACGTTTTGAGCGAAAGGACTGACCCATTTTCGCCCTCGCCGTCCCCTGCCGGCAGTTTGCTGCTCTGAAAGCACGAGAAACGGCGCAGTGCGGCCAGCCTCGATAAGACGCAACGCTTCGGCATTGGTAGAGTCAATGGAGTCTGATATATGAACAGGCCATGCGGGAACCGGCACATGCCGAGCAATTTCATCAGCACTCAGCAAAACCAGGGGGGTCGCCAATTGATATCCCCTACCGCGAACTTTATGGATAGGTAGATTCAATTCCGCCTCGAGATGCTTAAGCTGCTTCCATACAGCGCTGCGACTAATGCCCAAGGCAGCACCAAGCGCTTCTCCGGAGTGGAATCGACCATCTTTTAGAAGTTTCAACAACGTCAGCATGCAAGTCCCGCCTCACAATGAGGCACGCATGATAGCCATGCATAGGCTCATTGCATAGAAATGGCCGGACTTTAGCATTGATGATGCTTGAAGGGCGCTCGTCATACTTTCCGACCGCCCAAAACAAAACCCCTGATTGCGTTAGCAATCAGGGGTTTCGGAATTTAATCTTGACGATGACCTACTCTCACATGGGGAAACCCCACACTACCATCGGCGATGCATCGTTTCACTGCTGAGTTCGGGATGGGATCAGGTGGTTCCAATGCTCTATGG
>NZ_JAARNI010000015.1:0-115800 GCF_011765255.1 Pseudomonas sp. AN3A02 | reverse complement strand
GCGAGGTGCCGACAGGCGGGGCAGAGCGTTTTGGTTACTTTTGCGCTTTTCAAAAGTGACCCGCTGTAAGAGCGGAACCATAAGTAGCCGTTACCTAAATAACGGATATGTACCCAGCCCCCTAAAACCACAGCCAAAAAAAAAGGCCGCACCCTGCCAAGGAAACGGCCAAAAAAATTGTCGAGGCATTTGAAACTAACGTGCAGTAATCACCGACAGCTTGGTAATCCCCGCGCGCTCGATAGACGCCATGGCTCGCGCCACTTCGCCATAATTAACTCCATCGTCAGCCTGCAGTTGCACCCGAACATCCGGGTCCTTGGCCTTGGCCGACTGCAAGTTGAATTCCAGCAAATCCGGCTGGATTTCATCCTTGTTGATAAACAGTTTGCCCGCAGCATCAATACTCACCACCAGCGGGTCTTTCTGCTCCACCGGCGCCACGGCCTCAGTCTTGGGCAGGTTGATCGGAATCGCATTGGTCAACAACGGCGCCGTGACGATAAACACCACCAGCAGCACCAACATCACATCCACCAACGGCGTGACGTTGATCTCACTCAGCACCTCATCGCTGTCTTGCGTGGAGAAGGCCATCTCAGGACGCCTCCTTCACTTTTTGCACGCCGCCCTGGGCACCGGCTTTGCTCAACGTCGGGTGCAGCAGCACACGAAACGAGTTCTTCTGCGCCAGGCTGTAGAAGTCATGGGCAAAGTCGTCCAGGTCCGCAGCCGTGAGTTTCAGGCGACGCAGGAAGTAGTTGTAAACCAGCACCGCCGGCACCGCGACGGCGATACCCACACCGGTGGCGACCAACGCGGCACCAATCGGCCCCGCCACGGTTTCGAGGCTGGCGGAGCCGGCGGCACTGATGCCTTTCAAGGCTTCCATGATCCCCCAAACGGTACCGAACAGACCGATAAACGGCGACGTACTGCCGATACTCGCGACCACCGCCAGGCCGGTTTCCAGGGAGCGACGCTCACGCACAATTTGTTGGCGCAGTGCACGTTCCAAACGGTCCTGATGATTGATCGCCTGGCTCAGGTCAGCAGCGTGTGGCGCCTCACCCACCTGAATCGCGGCGTAACCGGCCTGGGCCACACGAGCGGCAGCGCCCGGCCTGGTTTCCGCCAGTTCAGCGGCCGAATCCAGACTGGAGGCCGCCCAGAACTGTTTATGGAATTTGCGATCCTGGGACTTGAGGCGGCCGAACTGGACGCCCTTGAGCAGGGCCAAGCCCCAGGTGGCGACCGAAAAAACCACCAGCAGCCAGATCACCGCGCTTTCGATGGACTCAGTTGGAGATGCTAATGCCATGATGTATTCCCTCTGTGCAGGTCGCGATGTGTCCAACACACCGCATCCAATAATTAATGAATCTTGAAATCGATCGGTACGCTGACCCAGCCGTCCTGGGCCACATCGCCCTGCTTGGCCGGTACAAAACTCCAGCGCTTCACGGCAGCCAGTGCGGCGTCGTCGAGCTGCTGGCGACCACTGCTTTTCTGAATCTGGATCTCACCCGGTTTGCCGGTGGCCAATACATGCACCCGCAACAACACCGTGCCTTCCCAACCCCGGCGCTGGGCCAGTGACGGGTATTCGGGCGCCGGGTTCTTCAGGTACGCGGCGTTGGCCGAGGCCGGTGTTACCGGCGCTGGCGCAGGCGGTGCGGGTGCTGGAGCCGGTGGCGCAGGTACAGGCGGCGCGGGCGGCTGCTCAGCGACCGGTTTCGGTGCGGGCTTGGGCACAGGCTTCGGTACCGGCTTGGGTTTCGGAATCTTTTTCGGCGCCGGCTTGGCGGCCAATTCATCAACCACCGGTGGCGGTGGCTCGACAACCGGTGGTGGCGGCGGTGGCGGCACGGGCGGTGGCGGCTCCACAACCGGCGGCGCCGGCTGGGAAAATTCGATCGTCATTGGCGGAATTTCCGGCGGCACAATCGGCAGCACCGGGGTTGGCTTCTGGCTGACCCAATAGATCACCGCACCATGCAAGGCCAACGCGAGAATCCCCAACAGGATCGCTTCACGCCGACTCAGCACACCCTTGGGGGTTTTCTGCGTACGCAACTGCCCCAACGGCGCGCGATGCGGCCGGCCAAGGTCGACCAACTCACCACCCGGTGCGTGGCGCCATTGCGCCTCTTGTGCACTGGCGGCGGTCTGGACATTGCCCATTGATTAACTCCCCTGCGGTCTTAAGCAAAAAAACCGACGGGCCTGCCTTGGCGGCCGTCGAGGGCTGAATCATCGGGGCCAGACGCTTATCTCTTAAAGTAATCTTTAAAGTTATAGATAGATCCAAATTGAATAACCGAAACATCCAGATACGCCAAAGCCACGGCCTGCGCGGGCTGGCGCCGAGGCGTAAAATTCGAATGCTTTTGAGGCATACAAAATATTCGCTGAAGGCATGGCTCAGCGGGGATTGCTGGCACATAAATCCTGCAATTGGCGCAGCAACGCCTGCCCCGCCGCGCCCAGACCATTGCGGCCATACAGCGCCAGCCGCACACCCTGCACCGCCGGCAAACCGCTGTCTGCGCCCAACACCACATGCCCGGGCTGCAAGACCCGCACCGGCAGCAAACTGATTCCCAGCCCCGCCGCCACCGCCGAACACACGCTGGCCAGGCTCGCGCTGGAATAACCGATGCGCCAGCGCCAGCCACCCACCTCCAAGTGATGCAACATTTCATTGCGATACAGGCCACCGGCAGGAAACGCCACCAGCGGCAACGGATCACGTCCCAGAGAGGGCGCACTGCGGCTGTCGACCCAGCACAACGGCTCTGGCCAAGACGCCAGGCAGTCATCACTGTCGCCCATTTGCTTGACCAGCAGCACGTCGAATTCACCGCCGCGATAATCCCGCAGCAACTCCGGCCCCAAGCCGCTGGTGACCTCCAGGCGCACCCGTGGATAAGCCTGCACAAACGCCGACAGCAATGGCATCAAGCGCTCAGCCGCAAAGTCCTCGGGCACCGCGAGGCGCAGCACGCCATCGCTCTGCTGGTTGATCAGCACGTCAGCCGCCTCTTCGTGCAGCGCCAGGATGCGCCGCGCATAAGCCAGCAAGCGTTCACCCTCCACCGTGGCCACCACGCGACGCTGATCACGGTCGAGCACCTGGCTGCCGAGTGCGTCTTCGAGGCGGCGGATCTGTTGGCTGACCGTGGACTGGGTCAGATGCAGGCGCTCAGCCGCGCGGGTGAAATTGCCGCAATCGACGACGGCAACAAAGCTGCGCAATAAGACGGGATCGAACATGAGCCTCACCATTCCATTTGCCACTGATTGGCATGGTTATATTTAATTTCAGAATACTCCGGCGGCTGCCCATACTTCACGCCTCATTGCGCACGAGGGGTTTTCCATGACTGACGATCAGCAGCATCTGCATCACGCCGTGCAACTGGCGAAGGCGAACGTAGCCGCCGGTGGCCGCCCGTTTGGTGCGGTCCTGGTGCGCGACGGCAAGGTGCTCGTGGAAGCGGTCAACGAAATCCACTTGAGCCAGGACCCCACCGCCCACGCCGAGATGCTCGCCATCCGCGCCGCCAGCCAACAACTCGGCCCGCGCCTGGAAGGCTGCGTGATCTACGCCAGCGGCCAGCCCTGCCCGATGTGCCTGAGTGCGATGTACCTGTGCGGCGTGTCCCGCGTGGTATTCGCCGCCAGCAACGAAGTGGCAGCACCTTTTGGCCTGTCGACAGCGGCGATCTACCAGCAAATGACGTTGCCTTTGGCGGAGCAAAAATTGCCCGTGCAGCATCTGCCACAGGCGGCGATGCAAGCCCTTTACGGTGAATGGCAGGCCCTGCATGACGCTGAATAATTCGTTCGCCGGCAAACTCGCCGGCTGGGGTTTGCTGGTAGTGCTGGGCCTGAACCTGCGGCCCATCCTCAGCTCCATCAGCCCATTGCTGGGGGAAATCCGCTTGGCCACCGGGCTGAGTTTCCAGAGCAGCGCCCTGCTCACCAGTCTGCCAGTGATTTGCATGGGGCTGGTGGCGTTGGTGGGTGTGCGCCTGGAGGCGAAGCTGGGAGAACGTCGCGGGATCGCCCTGGGTTTGATGATGATCCTGCTGGCGTGCCTCGCACGCTGGCTGTTTGGCCAGGCGCCGGCGTTGCTGGCCACGGCATTGTTCGGCGGCGCGGGTGTGGCGCTGATCCAGGCGCTGGTGCCGGCGATGATCAAGCGCCAGTTTCACCAGCGCGTGCCGCTGGCGATGGGGGTTTACTCGGCGTCGCTGATGGGCGGCGGTGGCTTGGCGGCGCTGCTCAGCCCGTGGGTGGCGGGGCATTTCCAGCACTGGCAGGCGGGGCTCGGGATCTGGCTGCTACCGGCCCTGGGCGCGCTGTTGCTGTGGGCGTGGCTGCCATTGGGCGCGGCGAAAAACCCGCAGGTGACAGCGCCGTTCCAGGGCCTGCGCAACCGTCGGGCGTGGTTGCTGGCGCTGTATTTCGGCCTGGTGAATTGCGGCTACATGAGCATGGTCGCGTGGTTGCCGGCCTACTATCAGCAGTTGGGTTGGGACGTATTGCCCAGTGGTTCGCTGCTGGCGTTCATGACGATCTTCCAGGTGATCGCCGCGCTGTTGATGCCCGCACTGGCGCAACGCGGCATTGATCGTCGGCCGCTGCTGAGCATCAGCCTGCTGGCCCAGACCGTGGGCTATATCGGCCTGCTGGCAGCGCCGCTGGAATTCCCGCACCTGTGGGTGGCGTTGATCGGCTTCGGCCTGGGCGCGTGTTTCGCCCTGAGCCTGCTGCTGACCCTGGACCACCGCCGCGACCCTCGGGAAGCCGGCCAACTGGCCGCGTTCGTCCAGGGCGTGGGCTTTTTGATCAACGCCATCTCGCCATGGCTGACTGGCTGGCTGCGGGAACTGACCGGCAGTTTCGTCAGCGCCTGGCTGGTGCTGACGCTGACGGTGGTGGCGATGCTGATACTCACGCGGGTGTTCAGCCCGGCGACTTATCGCCCCGCTCCCGTGGCGGCCTAGAAGTCGTAACGCCCGGTCACCCCAAGCGTGCGCGGGGTGCCCAACAGCCCTTCATACCCCCCGTTACCGCCGGTCCACAGGGTGGTGTAGTAGGTCTTGTCGAACGCGTTCTTCAGCCACAACGACACGTCCCACTGCCCTTGCTGGTAGTTACCTCGCAGGCCGGTGGAGAGGTTGACCACCGCGTACGCCGGGATCTGCCCGTAATCGGAATCTTCAACCGTGCCCACCGCCTTGGAGCGGAACGCATAACTGGCGGTGACGTAGGGTTCGAAGCCGTTATCCAGGTTCCATTTGTATTCGCCATTGGCGTTGGCGATCCACTTCGAAGCGCCCACCACCTGATGGCCACTTAAGTCGCACGAAGCCGGCGCGCCCGGGCGCAGGCTGACTTCCGGCGGGCACGGCGCATCTTTGTACGACAGGTACTGCACGTCGTTGTACGAGCCGTTGATGTTGAGCGTCAGGCCCTTGATCGGGATAAGCGTGCTCTCCACCTCCACGCCCCGTGAGCGCACCGAGCCGGCGTTGGTCAGGTACTGCACGCGGTTGCTGTCGTCGTAGGCGTTGGTCTGGTAGCCGTTGACCTGGGTCCAGAACAGGTTGGCGTTGAGTTGCAGGCGGCGGTCCCACAGGGTGCTTTTGAAACCCAATTCGGCATTGTTGGCGCGCTCGGTACCGATCAACAGCGAGTCCGGGCCGGCGGTGGGTGCGGAGCCGACCGCCAGGTTGACCCCGCCGGATTTCTCGCCATGGGACAAGGTGGCGTAGCCCAGCAAGTCGTCGTTGAACCGATAGCTGAGGTTCAACAAACCGGACGGGCTGGTGCTGTATTGGTTGAGGTCGCCGGAGTCATATGCCCCCGTTCGACCGCGCCGTGCAGTCGCCGCCGCACCGGTCACCGCAGCGCCGCCAATAGGTGCGTTGCGCGTGACCCAGGCACTTTTCTGTTCATAGGTACCCCGCAGGCCGGCGGTGAAGTCCAGGCGCTCGGTCAGGTGCCAGGTGCCTTGGGCGAACAGCGCAAAACTGTCGGTGCGGATATGCCCGTTGCCCACGCTGCTGACGTTGTTCAAGGCGCCCGTGGGCGTGCCGTTCCAGATGTCGGCCTTGGGCCCGTAATAGGCGAAGGATTTGTTGTCCAGGTCGGAGCCGAAGTAGTAGGCGCCGAGCACGTAATCGAAGAAGCCACCGGTGGGCGAAGCCAGGCGAAATTCCTGGGACCACTGCTTGTCTTCCACCGACACGCCGGCGTTGTAGGAGGCCGGTACATTGAGACCGTCGTCGTTGCGCGGGGTGAAATTCCACCAGCGGTAGGAGCTGACCGAGGTCAGGGTGAAGTCGCTGGGCAGCGTCCAGTTGGCTTCCAGCGAAGTGCCGCCCTGAAACACGGTGACGTGCTGGTCGCTGTCGAGGTTGACCTTGCGGTGCGTGCCGTCGACAAGGGTCGCGCCTGCCGCCGCCGCCCGCGATTGATACAGGTTGGTGCCATTGATGGTCGGCCCGGTGCTGTACAGCACGCGGGTGCCGGCGCTGGAATCCTCTTCGTTGTAGTCGCCGATCCAGCGCAGGTTGAACGTGTCGCTGGGCTTGTACAGCAGTTGGCCGCGAAAACCTTGGCGCGAGCCGCCATTGAGGTCGTGGCCGTCGTACTCGTTCTTGATGTCGCCGTCGCTGCGGGTGCGGTACGCGGAAAAACGGCCCGCCAGATCCTCGGTCAGCGGGCCGGAAATCGTGCCTTTGGTCTGGAAATAACCGTCCTCGCCCAAGGAAGTCTCAATGCTGCGCTCCGGGGTAAAACTCGGCGCGCGGGTGCTGATATTGATCACCCCGGCGGTGGTGTTCTTGCCGAACAGCGTGCCTTGGGGACCGCGCAGAACCTCGAGCTGTTCGATGTCCATCAAGTCGAACACGGCCATCCCCGGCCGCCCCAGGTACACGTTGTCGATGTACAGCCCCACACTGCCTTCCAGGCCGTCACTGGCCGGGTTGTTCCCCAGCCCGCGAATCGACACGCTGGACTGGCGCGCATGCATGTAGGCGACGTTGACGCTGGGCACCAGTTGCTGCAAATCCTGAATCCGGTAGACCCGCTGGCTCTCCAGGGCCTGGCCGCCGATCACGCTCATGGGCGTGGGCACGTCCTGGGCACTTTCGGTACGCCGCCGCGCCGTCACCGTGACCGTTTCCAACTGTCCACTGGCGTTCTCACCCTTGGGCGCCGGCGCGGGCTCATCGGCCGCCTGGCTGCTGGACCAACCGGCACTGCCCGCCAGCAACAACGCCATCGGCAGGCGTTTAAGGCGCCAGGGAGAGGGAGGGACAGCGCGATTCAACAGGCTCATAAGCGGCTCCGGTGTCAGGAAATACGCTGGATCGCATATTCCTAAAGGCTATTTATTTATGTTTTTACAAACATTTACTGCATAAGAGATAGCCTTTATAAGGAGTCGACCTAATGCATAGCCAATGCATTTCCCCGATATTTTCAATGTGAAAAATGCATATCGACCTGCGCCAACTTCGCCACTTCATCGCTCTTGCCGAGCAACGCAGTTTTGTCGCGGCAGCGGTGACCGTGAACCTGTCGCAATCGGCCTTCAGCCGCAGCATCCAGGCGCTGGAACTCAGCGCCGGTTGCCAGCTGGTAGACCGTGGCCGCAAGGACCTGGCGCCGACCAAACAAGGCCAGGTGCTACTCGAACATGCGCGGCGGCTGGTCAGCGGCGCCCAGCAACTGGCGAATGAGATCAGCCAGTTCAACGGGCTGGAGGCGGGTGAGCTGCGCTTCGGTTGCGGCCCGGCGCCAGCGGCAGGTTTGATCCCGAGGGCCATCGGCAGTTTTATCGGGCGCTACCCCAAGGCCCGGGTGCAGTTCCAGGTGGACGACTGGCAAAGCCTGAGCAAGCGCCTGCTCAGCGAAGAGTTCGAATTTTTCGTCGCCGACACCCGGCATTTCGAGGCCCACCCGGATTACCAGACCCACCGCTTGCGCCCGCGCAAATGGCACTTCTGCTGCCGCGCCGGGCACCCGTTGGCGGAGCTGGAAAGCGTGACTGCCGCCGAGCTGATGAGCTATCCGCTGGCGGTGACGATTCGCCCGCCGAACCCGCGCAAGGTCATCGTCGACCTCAGCGGCCGACCCGACTACACGCCCAACGTCGAATGCGAAAACGGCTACAGCCTGCTGGGCGTGGTGCTGCGTTCGGACGCTATCGGCATCGTCAGCGCCAACAGCGACGTACTGCACATGGCCCGTGGCGAGCTGGTGTGCCTGCGAATTGAAGGTTTGGCGGAAGACCTGGAGGAGCGCTACACCCGCTATGGGATTGTCAGTCGTGCGGGGTATCGGCTGTCACCGCTGGCGGAGGCGATGATCGAGCAGATCAAGGTGATTGATGAGCAGGATGAAGAGGTGTGCGCGCTGGAGAATTTTGCTGTCTGAGCGACCGCCTTCGCGAGCAAGCCCGCTCCCACACTTCACCGCGTACATCCTGTAGAAACGCGATCGAATGTGGGAGCGGGCTTGCTCGCGAAAGCGTTAGTCGCCAAACAAATGCACTCACTGCATAAAACCCATTCCCCAAATGCACTTGCTTCAAGGCCCGCCAAGCGGCGAAATCGTTCGCCTGTCCTCCGTTCGGTGAAGCCTCATGTCCCAACCCAAACCCGTGCGCAATGTGCTGTACATCATGTGCGACCAACTGCGCCGCGATTACCTGTCGTGCTATGGCCACGCCCATCTGCACACCCCCAACATCGACCGCCTGGCCGCCGCCGGCGTGCGCTTCAGCCGGGCCTACACCCAAGGCACGATTTGCGGCCCGTCGCGGATGTCGGCCTATACCGGACGCTATGTCAGCAGCCATCAGGTGGCTTGGAACGCGGTGCCACTGCCCTTGGAAGAACTGACCATCGGTGACTATTTGCGGCCCCACGGCATCCGTACTGCACTGGTGGGCAAGACCCACGCCACGCCCAATCTCGAAGCCCTGCAACGCCTGGACATCGACCCCGACAGTGCCCAGGCAGAACCGCTGAATGAGGTCGGCTTCGAAGCCTATTTCCGTCACGACGGGATCTTCCCCGACAGCCCGCTGTTCACCGAAAAACGTGAATCCGCGCCCTACACCCACTACTTGCGCGAACAGGGCTACGACGGCACCAACCCCTGGCACGAATGGGCAAATGCGGCGGCCGGTAAATCCGGGGAAATCCTCAGCGGCTGGCACATGCGCAACGCTCACCTGCCGGCGCGGGTGGATGAACAGCACTCGGAAACCGTCTACACCACCGACCGCGCCATCGACTTCATCACCGAGCAAGGCGAGCAACCGTGGTGCCTGCACCTGTCGTACATCAAGCCTCACTGGCCCTACATCGCCCCGGCGCCGTACCACGCGCTGTACTCCGCTGAGCATGTGCAGGCGCCGATTCGGCCGGCGCCCGGAAAGGAAAGTGATCACCCGGTGTACCACGCCTTCCGCCAGCATCAGGAGAGCCTGAATTTCTCCCGGGATGAAGTGCGGCTTAACGTGATCCCGACCTACATGGGCCTGATCAAGCAGGTGGACGATCAACTCGGCCGGCTGTTTGATTTTCTCGAAAGCAATGGCCGCTGGGACGACACGTTGATCGTGTTTACCAGCGATCATGGTGACTTCCTCGGCGATCATTTCCTCGGTGAAAAGGAATTCCTGCTGGAGCCTGCAGTGGGTATTCCGCTGATCGTGCGCGACCCTCGGGCTGCCGCCGATATCACCCGTGGCTCGGTGGACGAGCGCCTGGTGGAAACCATCGATGCCCTGCCGACTTTCCTGCACGCGCTGGGGTTACCCGGTGCCGAACACCGCCTGGAGGGCCGCTCGCTGATTCCGCTGCTGCACGGTGAAAACATCACCTGGCGCCGCTACGCCATCGCCGAATACGACTACGCCTTCCAGGCCCCGGCTCGGGAACGCCTGGACCAGCCCATCGACCGCTGCCGCATGACCATGGTGCGCAGCGAACGCTGGAAATACCTGGCCTACGACGGTTACCGCGCGCAGTTGTTCGACTTGCAGAATGACCCGCAGGAATTGCATGACCTGGGCACCGACCCGGCGCACGCGGATGTGCGCGAGGCGCATCGGGGTTATCTGTTCGAATGGCTGCGAGGCTTGAAACGGCGCACCACCATTAGCCACGCCGAGATTGATCTGCGTGGCCAATGGTTCAGGTATGGAGAGCCGGAAGCGGAGAAGGTGGTGCAGATCGGGGTCTGGTGACCCGAAACGACCGATAAGCTTTTGTGGCGAGGGAGCTTGCTCCCGCTGGACTGCGTAGCAGTCCCATTTTTTTGGGGCCGCTTCGCGCCCCAGCGGGAGCAAGCTCCCTCGCCACAGGGATTTGCGTTGGCGTTATAGGCCGCGGGTGGTCTGGCTACGCTGCCCCTGCACGCTCACCGGCACATCGCCCTTGAGCGTTACCCGGCGCACGATGCGTTCCTGGGTGCCATAGTCGTCCACTGCGTAATGCTGGGTGGCGCGGTTGTCCCAGATCGCCACGTCGCCGGTGTTCCAGCGCCAGCGCACGGTGTTCTCCAAGCGAGTGACGTGGCTTTGCAGAAGGTTGAACAGGTGCGCCGAATCCACCTGCGAATAGCCCTTCAGGCGTTTGACGAAGTGCCCCAGCAGCAGGGTTTTTTCGCCGCTGACCGGGTGCACACGCACCACCGGGTGCTCGGTCTCGTAGACCGTCGAGGTGAAGATCTTGCGGTACTCCTCCAGCTTCTCCGGCGACACATCCGGCTTGCGCGCGGCGTAGTCGTATTCGTTGCTGTGCACGGCCCAGAGCTTGTCCGCCAGTTCGCGCAGTTCGGCACTCAGGTCGTTGTAGGCCGCTGCGGTGTTGGCCCAGACGGTGTCACCACCGGAGGCTGGCGCCAGCACCGAACGCAGGATCGAGGCTTTCGGGTAGGCATCAACGAAGGTTACGTCGGTGTGCCACGAGTTGGCGCGCTGGCCACGGGCGCCGTCCAGTTCCAGCAGGAACCGCGTGCCGTCGCGCACTGGAACGGTGGGGTGGGCAATCGGCTCGCCGAGCAAGTGGGCGAAGGCTTCCTGGCTCTGGTCATCGAGGTGGGTCTGCTCGCGGAAGAAGATCACCTTGTACTGCACCAGCGCCTGCTGGATGGCGTCGACAGTGGCGGCGTCCAGCCCGCCGGATAAGGTGATGCCACGGATCTCGGCGCCGATGCGTCCGGCCACCGGGTGGATATCCAGCGCCAGGGCGACGGGTTGAACAGCTAGTGCGGCGTTGCTCATGGTGATGACCCTCATGTGCCAGCTTTCGGTTGGGAGTAGCGTGCAACAAGGCTCTATTCATATGCATTTTAGGTCTAGCAAATGAACGAATGCTTCGTTGACGGAATAAGAGCTTGCATTTAAAACCTCAGCTCCCCCGGTCGCAAATGCCTTCGACCTATTTTTAAAATGCCAGGAAAGCATATGGATCTTCGCCAACTGCGCTACTTCATTGCCCTCAACGAGCACCGCAGTTTTGTGCGTGCTGCCGACGCCATGGGCATCACCCAACCGGCGTTCAGCCGTAGCATCCAGGGGCTGGAACAGGAGTTCGGCTGCGTGCTGGTAGACCGTGGCAACAAGGACCTGCGCCCCACGCCCGAAGGCCAGGTGGTGTTGCAACACGCCCTGACCCTGGTGCACGGCGCAGCCTTGTTGAGCAGCGAAGTCACGCGCATGACCAAGCTCGATGCGGGCGAACTGCGCTTCGGTTGCGGCCCGGCGCCGGCGGTGAAACTGGTGCCGGATGCGGTGGCGCGGTTTATCACCGCGCACCCGAAAATCCGCACCAGTTTCCAGGTGGATAACTGGGAAAAACTCAGCCGTAGCCTGAGCCGTGAAGAGATCGAATTTTTTATCGCCGACATCCGCCAGTTCGAGTCCGACCCGAACTTTCAGACCCGGCCACTGACGCCCAAACGCGGGGTGTTTTTCTGCCGCCCGGGGCACCCGCTGCTGGCCAAGGACAGCCTGTCGACCAACGACATGTTTGATTACCCGTTGGCCGCGCCGCTGATTTCCCAAGGCACTCGCAAACTGCTGGCGAATCTCAGCGGGCGCATGGATTTCTCACCGAGCATTCACACCGAACACTTCCCGGCATTGGTGAAGATCGTGTTGCAGTCGAATGCGATTGGCGTGGGCACCGAAGAGGCGTTTGCCGAGGACATTGCCAAAGGTGAGCTGGTGCTGCTGCACTGGCGCAACCTGCCACAGAACCTGGAGAGCCTGAATGCTCGTTGCGGGATCGTCAGCCGCACCGGTTTTCGCTTGTCGCCGGCGGCCAAGGCGATGATCGAGACGCTGGTGGCAGTGGATCAGCAGGAGGTGAGTGTGGCGGTCTAGTGCACCGCCACACTCACTCCCGCTACGAAGGAAGCTTGCGATAGGGGGCCTTCAGATTCCGGCGGCCGCCAACTTCGGCGCCACCCAATCGCTCACCTGGAACGGCTTGCGGATCAACCGCTGCTGCGATGCCAGGTCCACCTTGTCCTGCAATTTGGCGAGGAACACCGGGTCGAGGGTCGACGGGAATATCTCGCTGAGTTTCTGGTCTTGCAAATCGTTGGTGAGAATCACCGGTGGATAGCTGGCCAGCCCCGACACCAACTGGATGTAGGCCTGCTTGTTGCTGTCATCGGTCAGCCATTGCACTGCTTGCTGCTGCGCCTTGAGCAATGTGGCCACGGCTTCGGGATGCTCATCGACAAACTTGCCACTGCCCACAAGCACGCTCTGGATACTGCCGGCGTCGCCCAGGTCCTTGGTGCTCAACGGGATTTCGGCCAGGCCCTTGGCCTGCAATGCGCTCAGGCCCGAACTGCCCCAGGTGGCGTCGATCTGCTTGGCGGCCAGTGCGGCGACGGCGGCATTGAAGTCCAGGTTGATGACTTTCAGGTCTTTTTCACTCAAGCCCTGACTGGCCAATGCGCTGTCGAATGACAGTTGGCTGGCGGTGCCGCGGAACACCGCAACGCGCTTGCCCTTGAGGTCCTGCAGGGTCTTGATGCCCGAACCCGGCACCACCCCCAGATAATGTTTGACGCCTCGGGCGCTGGCACTCAACAGGCGCGTGTCGAGGCCGTTGGATTTGCCGATGATTGCCGCCAGGTCGCCCAGGTAGGCCAGGTCCACCTGGCCATTGGCGAAGGCTTCATTGATCACGGGGCCCGCGCCCTTGAAGAAATTCCACTGGATCTTGATGCCCTGGTCGGCGAAGGCCTTTTCGAAGATCTGCTGTTGGCGCAGCACGTCCACCACCCCGCCGCCGCTGTGTTGAGTACCGGCGGTGAGGTCGGGCACGGCAATCCGGATTTCCTTAAGGTCGGCAGCCTGCACCAGCCCGGCCAACGCCGTGCCGGCAACGAGGGTGATCAAGCGTTTGAAGGGCAGCTTCATAGGGGGTGCTCCTGAGGGCGGCGGTAGCCTGGGGAGCAGAAAGTAGGCATAAGCGGGTCAAAACTATAAATACTATAAATTCACAATTTAATAGCTTTCAGATCTATAGGCAGCCAAACGCAGGCCCCAGAAGGCTATGCATCAACAGCATGGAAAATATTCTCCAAATGCATTGGATGCGTGTCAGGTAGCGGCTTTAAATGGTTTTTCTTATCCCTCAATCGTCTTGATTGTTTGTTTATAAGATCAAAAAAACATAAAGCCCACCGGACAACGGAGGTCATCCATGGCCCGAATCTCGCTGTTGAGCCTGCCACTGGCGGCCCCTGCCCAAGGGCGGCAGCCACGTTGGCCGCAACTGGGCGAACACCTGTTGCCCTGGCTGCTGCCGCTGGTGTTGTTCGCCCTATGGTGGTTGGCCAGCCGCAATCACTGGATGAGCGAGCAGATCCTGCCCGCACCGTCGCTGGTCTGGAGCAGCGCGGTGGAGTTGGCCGGCGGCGAATTGTGGAGCCACTTGGCGATCAGCCTGCAACGGCTGTTTTGGGGCTTGCTGGCGGGGGTGAGTGCCGGGGCATTGCTGGGGGCGCTGCTGGGTTTCAGTCCCCGAGCGGAGCGCCTGGTGTTCCCGACGTTCAGCGCCTTGTCGCAGGTCCCGACCCTGGCCTGGATCCCGCTATTCATGGTGTTTTTCGGAATTGGCGAAACCCTCAAGCTGGTGGTGCTGGTGAAGGCCATTGTGGTGCCGGTCACCCTGCATACGCTGGTGGGGGTGCGCGACGCCCAGCCCGGCCTGCGTGAAGCGGCACGGGTGCTGCGCCTGCCCTCTCACTTGTTGATCCGTCGCCTGATTCTGCCGGCCGCATTGCCGGCGTTCATGGCCGGTGTGCGCCTGGCCCTGGCCGCCGGCTGGACCTCGTTGCTGGCCGTGGAGCTGCTGGCCTCCAGTGAGGGCATCGGCTACCTGATGGTGTGGGCGCGGCAGCTGTTCATGCTGGATATCGTCTTCGTGTGCATCGTGGTGATCGGCGTGCTGGGCGTGGTCATGGACCGCGGCGTCGGCTGGCTGGACCGCAAGTGGGTGCACTGGCCGCATCCGGCCACCGCACAGATTCGCCGTGGCCCGCGCTACCAAGGCTGGCAACGCCTGCAACCATGGCTGCTGCCGCTGGGTTTAGTGGCGCTGTGGCAACTGGCAACACAGCAGGCCTGGGTGGATCCGAACATCCTGGTCAGCCCATGGGCCGTCCTGCAAACCACGGTGGCCGGGGTGCTGGACATGAGCCTGGTCAGCGCCCTGGCCCTGAGCCTCGGGCGCACCTTGGGTGGGTTGGTACTGGGCGGCGGCCTGGGCTTCATCGTCGGCTTGCTGCTGGGCCTGTCGCGCACCAGTGAACGGGTACTCGGCCCGACGCTCGCCGCCCTGCGCCAGATTGCGATTTTCGCCTGGGTCCCGCTGCTCACTGCCTGGTTCGGCCTCGGCGAATTGGCCAAGTGGGTGTTCATCGCCCTGGCCGCGTTTTTCCCGCTGTTTATCGCCACTCAACGCAGCGTGCTCAACCTGTCCCCACAACTGAATGAAGCAGCTCAGGTGTTGCGCTTGAGCCTCGGCCAGCGCCTGCGCCGCCTGGTGCTGCCGGGTGCGGCAGCGGGGATTTTTGCCGGCCTGCGCCTGAGCCTGATCTACGCCTGGCTGGGCACCATCGGCGCTGAATATTTCATGCCGTCCAACGGCGGCATCGGCAGCCTGATGATCGGTGCCCAGCAACTGCTGCGCATGGACCTGATCATGAGCGGCATGCTCCTGGTGGGCCTCACCGGCGCCGCTCTCAACCTTATCGGCCAACGCATCGAAACCCGCGCCACGCGCTGGAGACACGCATGAACGCACCTATCGTCAGCTTCACCCATGTGGGCAAATCCTTTGACGTCGACGGCTTCGAACTGGAGGCCATACGCGAATTCAACCTGGATATCGCCGAAGGTGAGTTCGTTGCGATCGTCGGCTCCAGCGGCTGTGGAAAATCCACCCTGCTGCGCTTGCTGGTGGGCCTGGACACACAGTTTCGCGGCCAGATCAGCGTCGATGGCAAGGCCGTCAGCGGGATTGGTGGCGAGCGCGGCATCGTGTTCCAGGAACACCGTTTGTTCCCTTGGCTGACGGTGGAAGAAAACATCGGCCTGGGCCTGGTCAACGAGCCCCTGAGCGTTGCCGAAAAGCAGCAGCGCATCGGCGATTTTATCGAGCTGGTGGGCCTCACCGATTTCACTCGGGCCTACCCGCACCAACTGTCCGGCGGCATGGCACAACGGGTGGCAATTGCCCGCGGCCTGGTGGCCAGCCCGCGCATCCTGCTGCTGGACGAACCCTTCGGAGCCCTCGACGCCCTGACCCGCCAGCAGATGCAGGACGAGCTGCTGGCCATCCGCGCGCGGGCGAAAATCACCACGATCCTGGTGACCCACGACGTGGAAGAGGCGATTTTTCTCGCCGACCGCGTGGTGGTCATGGAGCCCCGCCCAGGGCGGATCAAGCAGGTGGTGGACATCGCCCTGCCCCATCCGCGCCAGCGCAGCAGTTTCGACTTCCATCAGTTGCGGGAAGAACTGCTGCACGAACTGATCAGCGACGACCACTACCAGCCGCCGCTGCGCGAACAGATCCGCGACCTGCCCCTGGCCTTTATTGCCTGCTAACCAGGAGTAATCCTCAGTGCGTCGCCGTTTCAGCCGGATTGATCGCCACCGATGAATGGGTGGCGCGCTCAAACCGATTGGCCCGGGCAAAGGTGCCGAAATCGTTGAATCGCACGCCCATTTCAGCCATCACCTTGTGCGCCGTTTTCACCGTCATCTGGCGGATGTAGAACGGTTCCTTGACCACGAAATGATGAATCCCGTGGGTGCTGCCGAAGTTGAAGCAGAACGCCTGCAACGGCCACAACCACCACGGGTTGAGCACCTGGGTTTGCTGGATCACATTGCCCTGCTCGATGTCACCGTAGTAGTGCATGTTGGAGCTGACAAAGTGCAGGCAGAAGGTGCGCAGCACGTTGGGCCCGATGATCACCACGGCGGCGATGTCGATGATGTGCATCACTGCCAGCGTGTTGGCTGACCAGTCGATTGGCGCGCCCAGCAGGCTGGCGATGCCATTGGCGGCATGAAAGCCCAGGAACACATACCACGCGCCCCAATGCAGCAGCGCCAGCGGTGCGTAGACCAGCGCCGTGCGCTTGAGAATGCCCAGCTTGTGCTTCCAGGTCGGTGCGCGCAGCACCCGGATCAGCGCCGACATGATGTTGTCGCCGACCATCAGCAACCGGGCCAGGCCCCACGGTTCACCGTTGGTGATTGCACGCTCTTCGATATCGGTTTCGCTGCCGGACACCTTGTGGTGGTTGAGGTGGATGTGGCGTCGCACCCAAGGGTTGATGGTGCTGGGTCGCGCCAGCCACACCAGGCCCATCATCAGGTTGTGGGGCAGGCGTTGCTTGCGAAAGTACATGCTGTGGATCAGGTCGTGTTCCAGCTCGTGGGTCAATGACGCGAGGAACGCGTTGAGCAGCAGGCACACCCACCACGCCATGTGCCCGGTGATATACAGCGACGCTGAACCCAGCATGCCCACCAGAGCAAAGGCCAGGATGCCCGCGCCCAACGCGTCCTGATGCAGCAGCCACGGGTGGCGCTCGCGCAATAACAGGCCCTCGGCCAGCACCACTTCACGAATATGCGCTGACCGCTGTTGTGCGTTCATCTGCCGGGGGCTTGCAGAAGTACCGTCCATGCTTCCATCCTCTGTCTTATTGATGCGTACATCCTGCCCTATGCGATCTGGCGGGACGCTAGCCCCACACGCCAACCTGTTGACCGCAAGCGCCAATCAACATGAACGAACCGACCTCCCTCGCCAGCTGGACCCGCGCCCTGCGCAAGCAGCTCGACGCCCTGGGCCTCGACAGCGCCGCGTTGTGCGCCCAGGCCGGGCTCGACCCGCAGCAGATGGACGATCCCAACGCGCGCTATCCGTTGTCGGCCACCACGCGTCTTTGGGAACTGGCGGTGCAGGCCAGTGGCGACCCGGCGATTGGTTTGCGGGTGTCGCGGTTTGTCAGCCCAACCACCTTTCATGCGCTGGGTTACGCGCTGGTGGCCAGCGGCAGCCTGCGGGAAGTGTTCGAGCGGATCGTCCGCTATCACCAGGTGGTCAGCGACGCCCTGAGCCTGGAGCTTAGCCGGGAGGGTGATCGTTATCGTTTTCGCCTGCAACAGCCTGCCGGCACACCCGCACCGGCGTTTGAGGCGATTGATGCATTCGCGGCGATTTATGTGCGTACCTGCCGTAATCGCCTGGGCCGGGATTATGCACCGCTGGCGGTATACCTGAGACGGCCCGAGCCGGCCGATCCCAAGCCGTGGCACACGGTGTTTCGTGCACCCGTGTTTTTCGCCGCCGAGGAAGACCGTCTGGAATTCGCCGCCCAGGACTTTGACAGTCATCTGGATGATGCCAACCCGGAGTTGGCCGAACACAATGAAACCGTACTCAAGCGCACCTTGGCACAACTGCGACCGCTGACCTGGGAGCGCAAAGTGCGTTCGGCCATTGAAGCGCAGTTACCCGACGGTGAGCCGAGTGCCGAGCGCATCGCCCAGGCGTTGCATTTGAGTTTGCGCAGCTTGCAGCGGCACTTGGCGGATGAGGGCTGCCGGTTTGATGCGCTGCTCAATGAGTGCCGGGAGAACCTCGCGCTGCTGCACCTGCGGGACCCCGAGTGCTCGCTGGCGGAGATCAGTCATTTGTTGGGGTTTGCCGATACCAGCAGTTTCAACCGGGCGTTCAAGCGCTGGACCGGGATCACGCCGGGGCAGTTTCGGGATGGGTTGAGGTAGCTGGAGTTGCGGTGGCTGTGTGGGCCTCTTCGCGAGCAAGCCCGCTCCCACATTTGACCGAGTACATCCTTTGGAATGCGGTCAAATGTGGAAGCGGGCTTGCTCGCGAAAGCGGTCGATCAAACACCACAAAAGCCAGAATCAGTCAGCGCCCACGATCCCGCCGCAACACTTTCTTCACCCGCGCCACCAACGCCCGGGCCTCAAACGGCTTGAGCAAATAATCATCCTCATGCAATTCCAGCCCACGCAGCCGGTCTTCAATCCCGTCAGGCGTGGTCAAAAACAGCATCGGTGTCTCACCTTTCAACCGAATCGCCTGCTGCAGCTTCCAGGCATTCAACCCCGGCAGCATCACATCCAGGATCACCAGGTCGTATTCGGTGTTTTCCACAAAGCGCAGGGCCGCCATGCCATTGGCCGCCACCTCCACCGTGTAACTGGCCTCTTCAAGACTGCGGCCCATCGCCTCTGCCGCCTCTGACTCGTGTTCCACCAACAGGACGCGCATAACACACCTCGAATAATCGTGAACGCAGGCTACCACCCTCAGGCGTGCGCCGCCTCGCGCAAACGCTGCGGGTCGAGGATTTCGATCTCGCCATAGCCCAGGCGCAGGATGCCTTGGCTCTGCAGGTTCTTGAGCAACGCGTTGGTGGTCTGGCGCGACAGGCTCAACATCGCGGCGAGGTCTTCCTGGGGCAGTTGCAGCACCTGCCGCACCTGCTCGATGTCGCCGTAGCCTTCGGCGATCATCAGCAAGCGGTGCGCTACCCGTACCGACGCCGGCATCAGGCTCAATTGCTCGATATTGATAAAGGTCAGGCGCAGCTTCTGGCTCATCAGCAGGGCCATGTCGCGCCAGTAACGCGGAGTCTGTTCAAGGATGTGCAGCAAGGCCGGCTGCGGCACCTGCAACAACGTACAAGGCCCTGCGGCGCAGGCATCGTGGGTGCGGGGCAACCCGTCGAACAGGGAGATCTCGCCGAACCAGTATGGCAACTCCGCCAGGCTCAACACTGCCTCCTTGCCCTGCTCGTTCACCGCGCTGATGCGCAGGGAGCCTTCCAGCACCGCGTACAACCCACACGGTGGGTCACCGCGCTTGAACAGGTATTGCCCCGCCGTCAGCTGCCGCAACCGGGCGCTGACCAGCAAGCTATTCTGTAAGTCAGCAGGCAGATGGCTGTACCAGTGACCGGTGGCCAGCCGTGGGTGCCACTTCTCTACATCCATCCGAACTCCGAAGATTGTCGGCCAGTTGACAGTGTGTCGCGGGCCTACAGGGCATGATCAAACATCCTACAGGAGGAACAACAATGAAAAGCCTCGTCGACCATCTCAGTCAATACGCCGCCTACCACCGTGACCCGCGCAATATCGCCAGCCACTTTATCGGCATCCCGCTGATTGTGGTGGCGGTGGCCGTGCTGCTGTCACGCCCCGAATGGACGGTGGCCGGGCTCTGGCTGTCGCCTGCGGTGCTGCTGGCACTGTTCTCGGCGTGGTTCTATTTGCGCCTGGAGCTGGCACTCGGTGTGCTGATGACGGTGCTGATGGGCCTGTCGGTGTGGGCCGGGCATGTGCTGGCGGCGCAAAGCACGCTGGTGTGGCTGAGCAGCGGCATCGGCATGTTCGTGGTGGGCTGGGTGATCCAGTTTGTGGGGCATTACTACGAGGGGCGCAAGCCGGCATTTGTCGATGACGTGTCCGGGTTGATCGTGGGGCCGTTGTTTGTGGTGGCGGAGTTGGCGTTTCTGGTGGGGCTGCGGCATGACCTGAAGCGGCAGATTGAAGAGCGTTCTGGGCCGGTGCGGACAAATCAGAAAAATGTCGCCGCCTGACCACTGTAGGAGCGAGCTTGCTCGCGAAAAACCAGAGAGCGCCGCGTTCATCCAGCATGAATGCGTTATCGTTAACGATTTTCGCGAGCAAGCTCGCTCCTACAGTGGGTTGCATCGGTCTTAGGCTTTTTGCCAGACCTTGGGTTTGAAGAACAACGTCTCGCCCCGTGCCAGGCCGGTCAGGCTGTCGTGGTCTTTCACCACTTCGGCCTCGATCAGTTCGCTCTGGCCTTCGACCTTCAGGGTCACCCGGGTAGTCGCGCCAAGCGGGCGAATATCACGCACTTCAGCCGCGTGGTGGTCTTCCAGCTCATGGCGTGACAGCGACACTTCATGCGGGCGGAACAGCACGTGCTTGTCTTCACCCAAATGCAGGCGGTTCGAATCCCCAAGGAAGTGATAAACGAAATCACTGGCCGGGTTTTCGTAGACTTCGCCCGGTGAGCCGATCTGCTCGATCACACCCTTGTTCATCACCACGATGCGGTCCGCCACTTCCATGGCTTCTTCCTGGTCGTGGGTCACGAAGACCGAGGTCAGGTTGATGTCTTCGTGCAGCCGCGCCAGCCAGCGGCGCAGTTCTTTACGAACCTTGGCATCCAGGGCGCCGAACGGTTCGTCCAGCAGCAGCACTTTAGGCTCTACCGCCAGGGCGCGGGCCAGGGCGATACGCTGGCGCTGGCCGCCGGAGAGTTGTTCCGGGTAGCGATCCGACAGCCAATCGAGCTGCACCATGTTCAGCAACTCATGGACTTTTACCGCGATCTGGCTTTCTGTGGGGCGCTGGTTTTTCGGTTTCATGCGCAGGCCGAACGCGACGTTGTCGAACACCGTCATGTGGCGGAACAGCGCGTAATGCTGGAACACAAAGCCGACGTTACGATCACGCACGTCGTGGCCGGAGACGTCTTCACCGTGGAACACAATGCTGCCGGCATCCGGGGTTTCGAGCCCGGCGATGATCCGCAGCAAGGTGGTCTTGCCGCAGCCGGACGGGCCCAGCAACGCCACCAGCTCGCCACTCTGGATGTCCAGGTTGATGCTGTTCAGGGCCTTGAAGGCGTTGAAATTCTTGCTGACATTACGGACTTCGATCGACATGACTTATTCCTCAGCCGCACCGGCGCGCAGGCGGTTAATACGGTTCTCGCTCCACTGCTTGAGCAGCAGGATGAAGAGCGCCAGGATCAGCAACAGACTCGCGACGGCAAACGCGGCGACGTGGTTGTATTCGTTGTAGAGGATCTCGACGTGCAGCGGCAAGGTGTTGGTTACGCCGCGAATGTGGCCGGACACCACCGACACCGCACCGAACTCACCCATGGCCCGCGCGGTACACAACACCACGCCGTAGATCAGACCCCACTTGATGTTCGGCACGGTGACATGCCAGAACATCTGCCAACCGTTGGCGCCCAGCAGGCGCGCGGCCTCTTCTTCCTGGGTACCCTGCTCCTGCATCAGCGGGATCAGCTCACGGGCCACGAACGGCACGGTGACGAAGATGGTCGCCAGCACGATACCCGGCAAGGCAAACACGATCTGGATGTCATGGTCTTGCAGCCACGGGCCAAAGAAGCCCTGAGCGCCGAACATCAACACGTAGACCAGGCCGGCGATCACCGGCGATACCGAGAACGGCAGGTCGATCAGGGTCACCAGGATACTTTTGCCACGGAACGAGTACTTGCTCACGCACCAGGCGGCACTGACACCGAAGACCAGGTTGAGCGGTACCGAAATCGCCACGGCGATCACCGTGAGTTTCAGCGCCGACAGCGCGTCCGGCTCAAGGATTGCCGTGAAGAATGCACCCAGGCCATTTTTCAGGCCCTGGGACACCACGATAAACAGCGGCAGCAGCAGAAACAGCGCGAAGATCAACCAGCCAAGGCTGATCAGGATGCGCCGGGATACAGCACTGCCACGGCGGGCAGCGTTCGCCGACGAGGCGGCGGAAATAGACGATTGGGACATGTTCCGCGCCTCCTTATGGGGTTTCGATGCGCCGCTGCAACAAGTTGATCAGCAGCAGCAGGACAAAGGAAACCACCAGCATCATCACGCCGATGGCAGTGGCGCCGGTGTAGTCGTATTGGTCGAGCTTGACCATGATCAGCAGCGGCAGGATCTCGGTTTTCATCGGCATGTTGCCGGCGATGAAAATCACCGAACCGTATTCACCCACACCGCGGGCGAAGGCCAACGCAAAGCCGGTCAACCAGGCCGGCAGCAGCGCTGGCACCAGGATATAGCGGAACACTTGCAAGGGCTTGGCGCCGAGGCAGGCGGCGGCTTCTTCGATTTCCCGGGGGATATCGGCCAATACCGGCTGCACGGTACGCACCACGAATGGCAGCGTGACGAAGGTCAGCGCCAGCGTGATGCCCAAGGGGGTGTAGGCGATCTTGAAGCCCAGGTCGGCGGCGAACTGGCCCACCAGGCCGGTGGGCGTGTACAGCGCGGTGAGCGCAATACCGGCGACGGCGGTGGGCAGGGCGAACGGCAGGTCGATCATCGCATCGATGATTTTTCGACCCGGGAAGGTGTAGCGCACCAGCACCCAGGCCAGCAGGGTACCGATGATGCCGTTGATGATCGCTGCGCAAAACGCCGTGCCGAAGCTCAGTTTCAACGCCGCCAGCACGCGGGGTGCGGTGATGATGTTCCAGAACTGATCCCAGGTGAGTTGAGCGGCATGTACAAACATCGCCGCCAGGGGGATGAGTACGATCAGGCTGAGGTACACCACGGTGTAGCCCAGCGTCAGCCCGAAGCCGGGTATGACGGGGGAGATACGACGCGACATAAGAGTCCTTGGTTAGCGGAACGGACATGCAAAACCCGCAAACGAATGCGGGCTCCTGATCCCTGTAGGAGCGGGCTTGCCCGCGAAAAACGTCAACGATAACGCGGGCAGTCAGCAAGCACGCGGCGTCATGAAGTTTTTCGCGAGCAAGCTCGCTCTTACTGGGCCGAGTAGATCTGGTCGAACACGCCACCGTCATTGAAGAATTTCGGTTGGGCAGTTTTCCAGCCGCCGAAGTCTTTGTCGATAGTCACCAGGTCCAGTTTCGGGAACTGCTGGGCGTATTTGGCGGCGACTTTCTCATCGCGTGGGCGGTAGAAGTTCTTCGCCGCAATCTCCTGGCCAGCCGGGCTGTACAGGTGCTTGAGGTATTCGGTGGCGATCTCGGTGTTGCCCTTTTTCTCGGCGTTCTTGTCGACCACGGCCACTGGCGGCTCGGCGAGGATCGACAGCGAAGGTACAACGATGTCGAACTTGTCGGCGCCGCCGTCTTCTTTCAAGGCCAGGAAGGCTTCGTTTTCCCAGGCCAGCAACACGTCACCCTGACCGTTGTTGACGAAGGTGATGGTCGAACCGCGAGCGCCGGTGTCGAGGATCGGCACGTGCTTGAACAGCTCTTTCACGTATTCCTGGGCCTTGGCTTCGCTGCCACCGGCTTTCAGGCCGTAGGCCCAGGCGGCGAGGAAGTTCCAGCGGGCGCCGCCGGAGGTTTTCGGGTTCGGGGTGATCACGGAAACGTCTTTCTTGATCAGGTCGCCCCAATCCTTGATGCCTTTAGGGTTGCCCTTGCGCACCAGGAACACGATGGTCGAGGTGTACGGAGTGCTGGCGTCCGGCAGGCGGGTTTGCCAGTTTTCCGGCAGGGTCTTGCCCAGTTTTGCGATTTCGTCGATGTCACCGGCCAGGGCCAGGGTTACGACGTCGGCACGTAGGCCGTCGATCACCGCGCGGCCTTGCTTGCCCGAACCGCCGTGGGATTGCTGGATCTTGACGTTGTCGCCCGGGTGCGACTGCTTCCAGAAGCTGGTGAATTCAGCGTTGTAGTCCTGGTAAAGCTCGCGGGTCGGGTCGTAAGACACGTTGAGCAGTTCGTAATCCTTGGCAACGGCGGAACCGGCAAACACGGCACTGGCCAGTGCTGCCAGGGCATAACGGCGAATCGACGACATAGAAGGCTCCTGAAATTCTTGGGTGTTGGCTTTTTTCTTATAGTTGCGGGTCTTGCAATCGAATCGCCGATCTTGCTCAGCTCGGTTTGTTGCCCGGGTTCTGCAAACGGAATTTCTCTTTGCGTTCGATCTGTACTACCTGGGCGTTGTGCACAGTGATTTCCACCGCACCAAACCGCAGATCGCGCAGAGCGCTCTGGATCTCGCGCAAAATGGCTGCTTCGTCCTGGCCGTCAACGCTACGTAGAGATGCGCTCATGGTCGTGCTCCTGAAATGAGAAGTGCCTCGCAGTGGCGGCACTGCTTGCGGCGTGAGGGCGATAGTAGATAAGCGCGGATATTCTTAAAAATACTATTTAAGAATGTTTATATAACCAGAAAGAATTTTCTGGTGGGACGTGGGGTTGCGAGGGGTTTTGCGGGACGGCCCGTGAAATAAAGCCGTGTGGAGATCCAAATGTGGGAGCGGGCTTGCTCGCGAAGGCGGCGTGTCAGTCAATACATAGGTTGGCTGATCCACCGCATTCGCGAGCAAGCCCGCTCCCACACTTGGCCCTATTTCAAATCAAGCCAGGCGGTATTTAGCGAATTGTCGGCGCCGTCGTCCAATCCAGCTCACTGGCCGGCATCGGCCGACCAAACCAGTACCCTTGGCCCAGGTCGCACTGTTGTTCCAACAGAAACCGCGCCTGATCGACCTGCTCGATGCCCTCGGCATGCACCTGCATGCCCATGCTTTGCGCCAATGCGATTACCACCCGCACAATCGCCGCATCGTCCTCATCCCACGGCAACCCGGCGACAAAGCCCTGATCGATCTTGAGCTTCTGCACCGGCAAGCGCTTGAGCCGCAGCAGTGATGAATAACCGGTGCCAAAGTCATCAATCGCCAGGCGCAAGCCCAACTCCCGCAGGCGGTGCATTTGCTCAAGGGCGACTTCCGGGTCTTCCATGACTGCGCTTTCGGTCACTTCGAGCTCCAGAAACGCCGGATCCAGCCCGGTATCGTGCAATACCTTGGCCACTTGGTCGTACAGCTCACGCCGGGCAAACAGGCGGCTGGACACATTCACGGCGAGGAACGTCAGCGGCGCGCCGTCGGCCAGCCACTGGCACATCTGGCGGCAGGCCTGGTCCATGACCCAAGCGTCGATATCGGCAATCAGCCCGGTACGCTCGGCAATCGGGATGAATTCTCCCGGCGGCACCAGCCCGCGCTCCGGGTGCTGCCAGCGCACCAGGGCTTCGACACCGATCAGGCGGCTGTTCTGCAACTCGTGCACCGGCTGGTAGTAGACCCGCAGCTCTTGCTGCTCCAGGGCGCGGCGCAGTTCGCCGGCCATTTCCACCCGGTGCTGGGCGTGGGCGGTGAGTTCTTCGGTATACAGGGCGTAGCTTTCGCGGCCGGCGCTTTTGGCCTTGAACAGCGCAGAATCGGCGTTACGCAGCAGTTGCTCGGCGCTCAGGGCATCGCCGGGGAACAGGCTGATGCCGATGCTGGCGCTGATAAACAGTTGATGACCGTCGAAGATAAAGGGTTCTTTCATCGCATCAAGGATGCGTTGCGCCAGTGCGGCGGCCTGGACCAGCTGTGGACAACTTTCCGCCAGCACCGCAAATTCGTCGCCGCCCAATCGTGCCAAGGTCACGCCGGGGCCGAACAGACTTTGCAGACGCTCGCCGACCGTCTTGAGCAACTGGTCGCCGACGTTATGGCCGAGGCTGTCGTTGATGATTTTGAAGTGGTCGAGGTCGAGCAGCAGTAAGGCGCAGCCACGTTTATGCACCTGCGCCGATGCCAGGGCTTGTTCGGCGCGGTCGGTGAACAGCAGGCGGTTGGGCAGGTCGGTCAGCGGGTCGTGGTGGGCCAGGTGGGCCAACTCGTGCTCGGAATGCTTGATGGCGCTGATGTCGGAGAACACCGCGACGTAGTGGCTGATCTGGCCCTGATCATCGCGGATCACCCGGATGGTCTGCCACTGCGGGTAGATTTCGCCGCTTTTTCGGCGGTTCCAGATTTCGCCGCTCCATTCACCGTCGCGCTCCAGCGTCTGGAACATGGCCTGGTAAAAACTGGCCGAGTGGCGTCCGGACTTGAACAGGCTCGGCTGGTGGCCCATGACGTCTTCGCACTGGTAGCCGGTGATTTCGATAAAGGCTCGGTTGACGTGAACAATCAGCCCCTTGGCGTCCGTGACCAACACCCCTTCGCGGGTGCAATCGAATACGGCAGCGGCCTGGCGCAGGCGTTCACGGTTTTCCCGCAGTGGTTGCTGGACCAGGTTCCCCCGGGCAAAACGGGCGCAGAGCAGATAGATCGCCAGGGCACTGAGGCTGACCCACAAGTAACCGCGCATCTGGAGCCAGTAGCCCAGCTCCACGGGTTCATCGATAAAGTTGATCAATACCTGATGGCTGAGCTGAATCCACACAATCGAAACCAGCAGGTACACCAGCCCTGCACGCAGGGCACCTCGGTATGAAAACAGCATATGTTTAGTAATCCTTACTAAAAAACCAGATTCGCCCTACAAAGGTTACGGATTATAGAATAAGAAACATCCAGTCACTCCTATCTGAAAGGGCGGCTGGTTTTATCTGTAGGCTTAGTGATAATGCGCAAGCTGGTTTTTTCTTTATCTGAGGGCCATACAGCCTATGTGGTACAACGGTTTTCTTGACTTGTCGGCCTGGCAACTGGTTGCAGTCACCCTGTTGATGACCCACGTGACCATTGTCGGGGTCACGGTCTATCTGCACCGCTATTCAGCCCACCGCTCCCTGGAGCTCAATGCTGGCCTGAAACACTTCTTCCGCTTCTGGCTGTGGCTTACCACGGCGCAGAACACCCGCGAGTGGACCGCTATCCACCGCAAACACCACGCCAAGTGCGAAACCGTCGATGATCCCCACAGCCCGGTGATCAAGGGCCTGTCCACGGTCCTGCGCAAAGGCGCCGAGCTGTACCGCGCCGAGGCCGAAAACCCCGAGACCCTGCGCATCTACGGCAAGAACTGCCCGGAAGACTGGATCGAACGCAAGCTCTACACCCCCTACCCGCTGTTGGGCGTGGCGATCATGGGCGTGATCGACCTGCTGCTGTTCGGCACTATCGGTATCACCATCTGGGCTATCCAGATGATGTGGATTCCGTTCTGGGCCGCCGGCGTGATCAACGGCCTGGGCCATGCCATCGGCTACCGCAACTTCGAATGCCGCGACGCGGCGACCAACCTGATTCCCTGGGGCATCATCGTTGGCGGCGAAGAACTGCATAACAACCACCACACCTATCCCAACTCCGCCAAATTGTCGGTGAAAAAATGGGAGTTCGACCTGGGCTGGGCCTGGATCAAAGTGTTCAGCTTCCTGCGCCTGGCCAAGGTCCAACGGGTCGCGCCGATCGCCCACCGGGTTGAAGGCAAGGGCCACCTGGACATGGACACCGCCATGGCGATCCTCAACAACCGCTTCCAGATCATGGCCCAGTACCGCAAGTTGGTGATTGGCCCGCTGGTCAAGCAGGAACTGGAGAAGGTCGATCACTCGGTGCGTCACCAATTCCATCGCGCCAAGCGCCTGCTGTCGCGGGAAACCAGCCTGCTGGATGACCGTCACCACGTGCGCATCCAAAGCATGCTGGAACACAGCCAGGCCCTGAAAGTGATCTACGAGAAGCGCCTGGCGCTGCAACAGATCTGGCTGAAAACCAGTACCAACGGCCACGACATGCTGGCGGCGATCAAGGAATGGGTACACGAGGCCGAGGCCAGCGGGATTCAATCCCTGCGGGACTTTGCCCATCAACTGAAGACCTATTCGCTGCGGCCTGCCGCGGTCTGATCACGGCTGTAGCGAGCCGATTTTTTGTGGCGAGGGAGCTGCTGTGGCGAGGGAGCTTGCTCCCGCTGGGCTGCGTAGCGGCCCCAAAATCTTGGGAGCGCTGCGCACTCCAGCGGGAGCAAGCTCCCTCGCCACATCAAGCCCCTTACCCCAACAGGCTCACTCCTACATGTTTCTGGCGCCATTTCTTGGTCGCCTCAAATCGGCGCTGATAACGGAACTTAGCTGCAAATTCCCCCTCTCAAACAACACTTCGCCATCCCGGCGGCCCTTGTTGTGACCGCTGCCCAACCCCGCGGCATGCCCAGAGAGAGTTGTGCCGATGGTCCCCGAAAAGACCTTCACCGACACCCCCGTCCACGATCAGCCACGACCGGCCGCCGCCGCTACGTTGCTGGCGCTGATGCATGCCCAGGGCGAAGTGGAACGCTTGAGTGAACGCGAGCAACTGCTGAGTTCGCTGCTGGTCAGCGTGAATGCCGTGCTCTGGGCTATCGAGTGGGACACCCGCCGCGTGCTGTATGTCAGCCCGGCCTATGAGCGGGTTTTCGGACGTACGGCGGGCATGCTGCTGGCGGACCATCGAGAATGGCGCAACAGCATTCACCCCGAAGACCTCGACTATGCCGAGCACAGCCTGGCCCAAGTGCTGCTCAGCGGCGCCGTGGAAGACCGCGAGTACCGCATCATCACCGCCGACGGGCAGATCCGCTGGCTCAGCGACAAGTGCTACATCAGCCAGCAGGCCGAACCCGGCCAGCCGGTGATCGTGGTGGGCATGGCCGAGGACATCACTGAAAAGAAGCAGCTTGAGCTTGAGTTGCAGCGCCTGGCCACCACCGACGTGCTGACCCGCAGCAGCAACCGCCGGCACTTCTTCGAGTGCGCCCACCACGAGTTCGAACGCGCCTGCCTGCAAGGCACGCCTTTGGCGTTCCTGTTGCTGGACATTGATGACTTCAAAGTGGTCAACGACACCTACGGCCATCTGGAGGGCGATCAGGTGTTGCAGCGTATCGCCGAGAGCGGTCGAGGGGTTCTGCGCCGTGGCGACCTGTTCGGGCGCATTGGCGGCGAAGAATTCGCCGCCGTGCTGCCCGGTTGCGCACCGGAGATGGCAATGCAGGTGGCCGAACGCCTGGGGCACGAGATTGCGCAACTGAGTTTCAGCCATGACGGTGAGAGCTTCGCAGTCACCGTCAGCCAGGGCCTCGCCAGCCTGACCGCCGAGGATGCCAACGTCGACAGCCTGTTCGCCCGCGCCGACGCCGCGATGTACGAGGCCAAGCGCCAAGGCAAAAACCGCGTACTCGCCGGCTGAGCTACACCATTACCTGTGGGAGCCGGGCTTGCCCGCGATGCAGGCACCTTGGTGTGTCAGCTGTACCGGGATGATGCTATCGCAGGCAAGCCAGCTCCCACACTGGCCCGCATCGCCTGCTAAGTTTTGCGCATACGCGCCAATTCCGGCAAACCCACCTTGAGCAAGCGCGCCGTCTTGCTTTTTGCCAGCGCCTCGACGCCTTCATGCTCGGTCAGCCGCGCCAACTGCGCCGCCAGGTTCACCACCAGCGCTTCCCGGGAATACACCCCGCCTTCCAGCGAGTAAATCGCCGCGATCAACTGGCGCAACTCCAACGGCAAGCGCCAGCGCGTGCGCAGCGCCGAGCCATAGGCCGCGCCGAAGGTGTAGAGGGACTCGCCAATCGCTTCGTCATCCAATTCGCCACCGCCTTGCAACCAGTCTTGCAGGCATCGCAACAAAGCCAGGTCGCCAAGACGATGGAGAATGCCGGCGCTGTAGCAGCGCTCGTGATCAAGGTCGAGCATGCGCGCCAGGCTGCGGGCGTAATCGGCGGTGCGTTGGGACAGCTGCCAGTAACGCTCGGCGTAATCCTTGAGGCTCGGGTCGCTCAGCACCACGTTGTGCTTGAGGGCCAGCCCCAGGATCAGGTTCATGCTCTGCCCGGCCGCCAGCTTGTGCAGGGCCATGGCCAGGGTTTGTACCGGCGAGCCGTGATGGCCGGCGCTGTTGGCGGCGGCGATCAGCACAGCGGTGATTTGCGGGTCCATGCGCACCTGCTCTTCCAGGCGCTTGAGGTCCAGGCCCTCCGGTTCCAGGCTGTATTGCACCGCGGCCTGCACGTCGACTCGCAGCGGCGCGCCATCGGACGCTTCGCGGCGCCGCTCCAGAAACACCGGCAAGGTCATGCCCGGCGCCAGGGCCGGAACTTCGCAATACACCGTCTCGCCTTCATTCAGCAGCAAGTCTTGCAGGCGCTGGGTCAGGCTTTCCATATTCAAGGGTTTGGTCAGGTACGCCGTCGGCGCCAGGGGCAAGACTTCGTGCACGCTGGCGCTGTCGTTGCGGGTGCCCAGCAGGATAAACGGCAACAGCGGCGATCGCCGTTGCTGGCGCACGCTGTGCAACAGGCTCAGGCCATCGACGCCGGGCAGCTCCCAGTCGGCGATGATCAGGTCGTAGGGTTTGTCACGCAGCAGCTCGGCGGCTTGCTGGCCATCGGCACACACATCCAGCCGTGCGTCACAGCGCACATTCAGCAACACCTGCTTGAGCAAATCCCGGGACCAAGGGTCGGCCTCGGCAATCAGCACACGGGGTACAGCAGGTAAATCAACAGCAGTCATCCAGCACGCTCCATCGGCAATACCAGCACCTTAGACAAAGGAGCCGCCTGCGTACAATGAACAACGGCTGAATACCGTTCATCGGGCACAAAAAAACCCGCCTAAGCGGGTTTTTTGTCGATCAGGTCAACTTTCGATCACAGCTCGGAGAAGCACTCTTCGATGATCGCCAGGCCTTTGTCCAACTGCTCGTCCGGCGAGGTCAGCGGAACCAGCACGCGCAATACGTTGCCGTAGGTGCCGCAGGACAGCAGGATCAAGCCCTTGTCGCGAGCCTTGGCCACCACGGAAGCAACGGCAGCGGCGTTCGGCTTGTGGCTGTCGCCATCTTCGAACAGCTCGACCGCAATCATCGCGCCCAGGGCACGCACTTCGCCGATCACCGGGTACTTGGCCTGGATAGCTTTCAGGCCGGTCACCAGGCGCTCGCCGACAGCCTTGCAGCGGTCCAGCAGGTGCTCTTCTTCGAACACTTCCATCACGGCCAGGGCCGCGGCGCAAGCGATCGGGCTACCCGCGTAGGTGCCGCCCAGGCCACCTGGCGCGATGGCATCCATGTATTCAGCCTTGCCGCACACGCCGGCCAGCGGGAAGCCGCCCGCGATGGATTTGGCGAAGGTGGTCAGGTCGGCAGCGACGCCCATCTGTTCCATGGCGAAGAAGGTACCGGTACGGCCGGCACCGGTTTGCACTTCGTCGGCGATCAGCAGGATGCCGTGCTTGTCGCACAGCTCGCGCAGGCGCTTCATGAACGATTTAGGCGCGACGTAGAAACCGCCTTCGCCCTGCACCGGCTCGATGATGATGGCAGCGATATCACGCGGCTCGGCATCGTTCTTGAAGATGCGTTCGATGCTGGCGATGGAGTCGTCATCGCTCACACCGTGCAGTTCGTTCGGGAACAGCGCGCGGAACACGCCGCCTGGCATCAGGCCCATGCCGGCCGAGTAAGGCACGACTTTACCGGTCAGGCCCAGGGTCATCATGGTGCGACCGTGGTAAGCGCCGGTGAACGCGATTACGCCGGCACGGCCAGTGGCAGCACGGGCGATCTTCACGGCGTTTTCTACCGCTTCGGAACCGGTGGTGACCAACAGGGTTTTCTTGGCGAAATCACCCGGCACCTTGGCGTTAACTTTTTCGCACAGCTCAACGTACGGCTCGTAGGCCAACACCTGGAAGCAGGTGTGCGTCAGCTTGTTCAGTTGCTCGGTCACCGCCGCAATGATTTTCGGGTGCAGGTGACCGGTGTTCAGCACGGCAATACCGCCGGCGAAATCGATGAACTCGCGACCTTCAACGTCGGTCACGGTGGCGTTCTTCGCCGACTCGGCGAAGATCGGGTGAATCTGGCCAACACCGCGTGGTACAGCGGCTTCGCGGCGTTTCATCAGGGATGCGTTGGTCTTGCTCATAAAGTCCTCATTCGCCACTCATCGGGTGGCGTGGTCCAAGGAATACGTGGCGGGGAGGCAACTACGGCAGCATGCGATGATCGACTGCCACAGCTTTCCCGGCCACTACGAATAACGGTGTGAAACACGCAAAGGGACAGCGCTCTCGTGCCCTCTGCGTTTACTGCAATCTCGCCCCGGGCTTAGATGCCCAGGCAGAGGTATTTGATTTCCAGGTAATCCTCGATCCCGTACTTGGAGCCTTCACGGCCCAGGCCCGAAGCCTTGATGCCGCCAAACGGCGCCACTTCGTTGGAGATCAACCCGGTGTTGACGCCAACCATGCCGTATTCCAGGGCTTCCGCCACTCGGAACACACGGCCCAGGTCGCGGGCATAGAAGTAGGAAGCCAGGCCGAACTCTGTGTCGTTGGACATCGCGATCACTTCGGCTTCGTCTTTGAAGCGGAACAGCGGCGCCAGTGGGCCGAAGGTTTCTTCCTTGGCCACGGCGGCGTCTTTCGGCACGTTGACCAGGATGGTCGGCTCGAAGAAGTTGCCTTCCATCACCTTGCCGCCGGCCAACAGGGTTGCGCCTTTGCTCAGGGCATCAGCGATGTGTTCCTGAACCTTGGCCACGGCCTTCTCGTCAATCAGCGGACCGGTGGTGGTGCCTTCTTCCAGACCGTTGCCGATCTTCAGCTTGGCCACCGCCACTTTCAGTTTTTCGGCGAACGCGTCGTACACCGAATCCTGAATGTACAGACGGTTGGCGCAGACGCAGGTCTGGCCGTTGTTGCGGTACTTGGAAATGATCGCGCCTTCGACGGCCTTATCCAGGTCTGCGTCGTCGAACACGATGAACGGCGCGTTGCCGCCCAGTTCCAAGGAGACTTTCTTGATGTCCTTGGCGCATTCGGCCATCAGTTGGCGACCGATTTCGGTGGAGCCGGTGAAGGACAATTTACGCACGATCGGGTTGCTGGTCAGCTCGCTGCCGATATCGCCGGCGCTGCCGGAGACCACGCTGAACACGCCTTTCGGAATGCCGGCACGCTGGGCCAGTTCAGCCAGGGCGAACGCGGAGAACGGGGTTTGCGACGCAGGCTTGAGCACCATGGTGCAACCGGCGGCCAGGGCCGGGCCGGCTTTACGGGTGATCATCGCGGCCGGGAAGTTCCACGGCGTGATGGCCGCGGTAACGCCGATCGGTTGCTTGATCACGATCAGGCGCTTGTCCGGCTGGTGGCCGGGAATCACATCACCGTAGACGCGCTTGGCTTCTTCGGCGAACCACTCGATGAACGAAGCGGCGTAAACGATTTCGCCCTTGGCTTCGGCCAGCGGCTTGCCTTGCTCCAGGGTCATCAGGCGAGCCAGGTCATCCTGGTTCTCGATAATCAGCTCGAACCAGCGACGCAGCTTGTTGGCGCGGTCCTTGGCGGTGAGTGCACGCCAGGCCGGCAGGGCCTTGTCAGCCGCTTCAATGGCGCGACGGGTTTCGGCGGCGCCCATTTTTGGCACGGTACCGAGGATTTCGCCGGTAGCGGGGTTGTTGACCTTGATCGTTTGACCGTTGTCCGCATCGACCCAAGCGCCATCAATGAAGGCTTGCTGGCGGAACAACTGGGTGTCTTTGAGCTGCATGTCGGCTTTCCTTAACAGCACCGCGCACGCGCGGAGCGAATTAGAGTTGTTGAAAGGCGCCTTGAGGGCTGCCGTCAGGGAAATCATTCACTGGGCGCAAGCACGTAAATAGCGCACGAAAGGACAAATGTGCGGTTCAGCACCCAGGCAGGAGCGTTTGAAATCTCAAACGAATCCTAGGATCAATGGGGGTGCAGGGCAATAGTCTGTTCGAAAAAAAGAACGAAAACGGCGCATTTGCTCCATTTTTCTGATCAGCGTGTTTCAGGCGAGTTCAACCGTATTGCACCGAGACGCCCGGCACAGGGCGCCAGCGGTACGTATTCCTACTGGCAGGAGGCCGAAAAGCGGCATGGACGCCCAAGGTCGACATGGGTATGATGTCGCCCGCACAAGCATCCGTAGCTCAGCTGGATAGAGTACTGCCCTCCGAAGGCAGGGGTCGTGGGTTCGAATCCCGCCGGGTGCACCAGATACAGATGAAAAAGCCCCAGGTCGAAAGACCTGGGGCTTTTTTGTGGATAGAAATATTGCATTTGTGACTCGACGGCTGATCGCCTATACCATGCGCGGGCTAGTATTTTCTGACGATCAATACGCAGGCGATGAAAAGCGCGCCGCTCGACGACCGCCGGTGAAGGTCGAAGGAACTGCCATGAATATCGAATCGATTACGATCAATGGATTTAAAAGTGTCACGAACCTGACACTAGAGAGCTTATCGCCGTTCACTGCACTGGCCGGCTCGAACGGCGCAGGGAAAAGTAATATTACCGATGCTCTCGCTTTCTTTGGCGCCATCGTAAAAAGAGGCGCCTCTACTGCGATTCGTGACTTTGGTGGTTTTCAACAAATCCATTGCTTCAAGCATCGTAAACAAAAAAGAACGACTATCTCTTTCGAGATAAAAATTCAGATTGATAACGAAAATTTCGAGTATGCCCTCAAGATAGTTGAAATTGACAAAGCTCCTCAGGTGGTCGAAAACCTAAAAATCAACGGCACTCAATACATTGACCGCAGGCAGAATGGCGAAACAAAAGTAACGCTGACAGATTACTCACCGCTTCAGTCCTTCTTGGAATACCCCCAAGACATGACTGCGCTTATGCTTTTAAGTAACTCTGCATTGTATAAGTTCCTAACCAATATTCGTGTTTACCGTATTGATCCAATTGCCGCCAAAGAGCCGGACAACTCGACCGCAGATGCAACCATGCTGGATAGCCATGGCAGAAACGTTGCAACCATGCTGTCTATCCTGGAGAAGGACAAGCACTTCCGGACCCAAGTTCTGGAATGGATAGAACTGATTGTTCCCGGCATGGAAAATGTCTCAACTGAAAAACAACGACTGGATAGCACCACTGTCATCACATTCAAGGAGGAAGGGACAAGAACTCATTTCCCAGCACGCCTGATTTCGGATGGCACTATTTACGCTTTATGCATAATGACAGCAGTCTTAAGTCGGACCTCTCAAGCCGGTTTAACTATTATCGAAGAGCCTGAACGGGGTATCCACCCCAAAGCAATTGGCGAGCTGGTCGCACTCATGCGTGACAACGCCACCGTAGATCATCCGGTATTCATTACTACCCACAGCGAATCTGTGGTGCGCAACCTTAACCCTGAAGAGCTCTGGCTAGTTAATAAGCTAGAAGGCCGGACGAACGTCAAATGCGCAGCCGAATCAAGAGTCGATAAAAAACAAATCCCCCTTGATACCGCTTGGCTGACCAATTTGTTTGACGGGGGTCTGCCATGGTGAAGGTAGGTTTTATCGTAGAAGGCGACTGTGAACGAATCGTAGTTGAATCTTCAAAATTCAAAAAAATATTGACTGATGCTGGGTACGAACTCGTCACACCAGTGATCGACGCAAAAGGCGGAGGCAACCTCCTGCCCCATAATATCGAGGTCTTCATTCAAGTTCTTGAAACAAGGGGAGTGGAAAGAATCTATGTGCTGACCGACTTAGAGGACGATGACTCAGTTGATATCGTCCGTAATCGAATCCAAAACCAAAAATTGGAGATGGTCTTTGTAGCCGTGAAAGCTCTTGAAGCATGGTTCCTTGCAGACACCCAAGCCATGAGTCAATGGCTAAAGCAAGGGTACAACGAGCCCCAGCCAGAAAGGACGACAGACAAGCCTTATGATCGTCTCAAAGAAATCGCCAGAGAATTGGGAACCTCAGGACCTGGTAACAAGCCCGCCTTTGCTAAAAAAATGATCAAGCATTTCGGATTCAGCGTGACGCGTGCAGCCGAACACCCAGAATGTCCAAGCGCTCGGGAGCTGGTCGAGTACTTCCGGGCGCCCTGACTTAAGCGCAAGGGGCAGCAAACAGAGAGATGTGTTCAGTTGGTTGGCTCGAACTCTCCGGAAACTTCGGAGAGTTGCTTCAATGCCGCCATCAAGCACCGATAACCCACATACTCCTGCTCCAGCCTCACGCCGTTCCCCAACCGATTGTCCCGCAGCTCATCAAACACCGAACGCTCCGCTGACGTCAGACAAGGCAAGTCATACACAACTTGACGATCTTCTCGCCCCCAAAATTGTGCGTGGGCATCAAGTGTGCTGCGGTCCATCAACAATGACTCGACATGCCCAAACCGGCGGCGCAACTGGTCAAGAATCGCAAATCCATGAGTATCAATATCGCCCCAGTAATAAATCCTACAGTTCGATAGCCAATTCGCTCGCCCTAGCGCATCCCAGCCGTAACCCTTGCCGAATACCACAATGGAGCCCGGCACAGGCGGAAAGGCTAGAAAGTTGGTTTCATTCTCGGTTACGAAGACCTGCCTGACGGCAATACTCAATTGAGCGAAGCTGGCTGCATCAAGGGTGATATCAGGCAAAGTGGGACCCGGCAGGAGGATCAGACTCGGATCTAACACCCGCAAACGAATCCCTACGGGTTTATCGAGAAAGCCATAGCGGGCAGAAAACTGTGTGACGCCTTTATATTGCTGCGCAATAGCCAGCTCGGGCAGAACTTGGTCGAACAGCTCACTCAGTACGGCCTTGTATCTTTCGATGAACTTGCTGTGAATTCCAGGTATGTCTATCTGCCGAAGGTAGATACCGGGCCGAGGATGTTCCGCCATCCAAGTCACCACATCCAGAAGCGCGGCCCAATGCCGTTCCAGTTCCATAGCCTGCAACGGCCGGCTCCCCATCCAGTCGACCAGCAAGGGTTGGCGGCGTCGGGTCAGTTCAAGCAGGACCTTGAAGCGCTTCGTCTCACCCTCTTTGCCAATCAACGCAATAGCCTCTTCCAGTGAATCCACCCAGATAGAAGCCGGCAAGCGTTGCGCCCCCACAACCCTGTGATTGACTTCCCGCCACTGGATGCGAATGCCGTTGATATTACTTAGCTGCGCGACCCAGGCTCTGACACTATCGAAGGAAGCACTCAGTTGCGCAGTATCCGGCCCCTTCAATATCAGCCGCCGTGGCTCCCAAGCGTCCTCCGTCACCAGCAAGCGCAGCAGCTCGCCCCGCTGCCAGAGCCGTAATAACTGCTGTGTGAGTTCCGCTGCCGAAGTCCATTTCATGACGATAAATCAGGTCGGTTCAATCGATACTCTTCAATGGATAGATTGCGCAGCCGAGACGCCCTCCCCCCGTCGTTCTGTACAAAGCCCACGCTGGAAACAAAAGGCTCAATGATGTGGATTTTCTGCAACGGTGTGACAATCAGCAACTGCAGGTTGAGCTGCTCAAACAGCCGCAAACCATACTCGGCCGACTCATCGGAACCGCGTCCAAACGCTTCATCGATTACTACGAACCTGAACGAACGCGAACGTACAGCGCCCCATTCCAACCCAAACTGATAGGCCAGACTTGCTGCCAAAATGGTGTAGGCCAACTTCTCTTTTTGCCCACCGGACTTACCGCCCGAATCCGAGTAATGCTCATGCTCACGATCATCCTCACGCCATCGCTCACTGGCGGCAAACAAGAACCAGTTGCGCACATCGGTGACCTTGCTGGTCCACCGTCGGTCTTGCTCGGATAGTCCCTCCCGCCCACGAAAGCGATCAATGATGGTTTTGACCTGCAGAAACTTGTTTTCCGAATACTGCGCATCCTCGGACCCTGTCAGTGCGCCCTCGGTACAGGCACGCAATTGCATCTGGAAATCTCGAATATCCGCATCCGGGCTCAGTTGGGACTCCAGCACGATGTAGCGACCGGGGTTGTAGTCGATCTGCCCCAGGGATTCATTGATACGGCCAATCCGTTCCTTGATGGTTTCGCGCTCCCGAGCCAATTGCCCGTTGAAGTTGGCGATCTCATTGATCGTGTTGACGTTGAGCAACTCCTTGAAACGTCGCTCAAAACGCGGCAGATCGTCGCGGTTAAGTTGGTCCAGCAAGTTGCCATACTCATCGGCGGCATTGAGATCGGCGTCGAATTCGCTGGTCTCCAGTTTGTAGGCATCCTTGAACGCCACCATGGCACGGATGATCTTGTCCCGCAGCCGCTCCAATATCTTGGCCTCGGCGTCCATTTTGCCTTGCAGCGCTTCGCGGACTTCTCGCTCGGCGCCGTCGCAAGACTCAACGGACAACATCCGCTCACCCAAGACATGAAGACGCAACGCTTCCAGTTGAGCCCGGACAGACTCGTCGATAACGACCAACAAACATCGAGTTTCGGAACGCAATGTGCTGGCAACATCGTGCTTGGCCTCAACGTTACCCAACTCCTTGTCCAAGCGGGACACTTCATCTTCCGTTGCCTGAAGGGCTTCCTGCACTGATTGGAGCTGTGCCGTCAGTTGCAGCAATGTGTCACTCGCGGCCTCCAACAGTGCCTTTTCATCCTGCAACCGCGCCACAAGGGTGGCGCATTCGGCCCAGTCAATTTCTCGGTAATCGGTAAACTCATGAAGTGCCGCGAGTGATTCCAATTGCCGGCGCAAGTGAGCACGCTGTTTTTCGGCACTGGCGACACTTGAGCCTATGTCAGCCACATGCATTTCTAGGCGATGTCTAACCGCCTCAAGCGCCGAGATTTTCTCTGCGTTGCTCCACCCTAAAACATAACGACTGCGGTCGTCCAAACGATGCCGATCATCCTTTTCATGCCGCTCCCCCGCGCCCTTGATCTGCCCCGACAGGGACAAGGCGCGCACCTCTCGGCGAAACTGTTCCGCCGTCTCACAGCAGGCGTAGTTAAAACGATGAGCAAGCTCACGTGCCAACCAGGGATAAAACGGCGAATCGGGTTTGACGCTGAGTTTTGTCACCAGCGACTGGGGGTGCAGGTCTGGCGCCTCGGTTTGGCGGACTGCGCGCACCCTGAAATACACGAGACGCCCCGCCAAGTGAGTTCGATCAACCCATGCCGCTACCTGTGCGTAGTGTTCGTCCGGTACCAGCAGTGCCAGGCCAAAATTGTGCAGCACCCGCTCGATAGCCCCTTCCCACGGACGATACTCTTCGCGCACCTGAAGCAGCTCTCCGACAAAGGGCATCAGTTCGTCATCTAATCCAGTTGCCAGACACATGGCTGCCCGTAACTTAATCTGGACTTCCGGAATATTGCTGCGTCGGGCCCTGAGGCTGTTGATTTCGCTGGAAAGCGCATCATGCTCGCGCCGCCCTTCACGCAATGAAACGCCCCACTCGGTGATCTGGTTTTGCAGATCAGCTTCCTCGGTACTCGACTGTTCGCGACGAGCCCGCAGTAGTTGCTCCAGCTGGATAAACCCTGCCTCATCATCAACAGGCGACTCACCCGCCGCCGCAAGCAACTGCCCGTGACGTTGCGCGCGCTGCTGACGGCGCTCCCGCTCATGGTCCTGTTTGCGAATCTCAATCGCCAGTTGCTCCAGGCGATCACCGCCCTGCTCGGCCACCGCCCGCTTGAGGGAGTCCACGTCCAACCGTTGGCGGTCACGTTGCTCGACTTGACGCTCCTTATGAGAAGACAAGCGCTGTTGATCATTGGCCAATAGCTGCAAACGCCGGTCGAGCAACCCAAGTTTGAGCTCCGAGAACCATGGCTTAAGGGCTTCACGGCAATCGCGCAACCCGTCCTGCTCAACAATCAGACCTTGGTATTTGTCGCAGTCAGCCACCAATGGCTCCAACAGCAGGCGCTGCTGTTTGGCCTTGAGCACCGCCTGATGAGCACGGCTCAAATCGTCAAAATGGGCGATCAATGCAGTGATACGGGCCGCGGCATCGAACGGCTCAAGCATATGGCTACGAACAAATTCGGTCAGGTTTCCGACAGACTTCATCGAAACCGTTTGATGAAACAGTTCCAGAGCTTGTTCATTATCAATCCCCAGACGCCGCCGAAACCAAGCACCGTACTTGGGAAAACTGTCCTGAATATCGACGCCGTCGTTACGCAGCCGTTTTCGCAGTTGTGCAATGTCGGTGCCGAAGTCAGCAAAGTCAGCGGCAATACAAAGCTCGCGTTCGGCCCCCACGTAAAAACGCTCTGGCGGCCCCTGTCCATCCTTTATCCAGAATACCTGGGCCAGGGTCACCGTCTGGTCGTAGCCTGCGTTATGAAATACCCCCAGAATCACCGAATAGCTGTTGTGATCGCGCAGGGCGACCGGCTTTGCAGTTCCGGTGACCTCGCTGCGTTCAGACTTGAAATGCCCCAACACGTACGAGCGCAGGCTTCGCTCCTTGTTTTCGGCTCCGGCGGCTTTGTTGTAGGCAATCCGCTGAGTGGGCACCAACAACGTGGTGATCGCATCCACCAACGTAGACTTGCCAGATCCAATATCCCCCGTCAGCAGGCTATTTTTCCCATCGGGCGACAGCGTCCAGACCCGCTGATCAAAGGTCCCCCAGTTGAGTACCTCAAGGCGCCTGAGGCGGAACCCGGAGAGCCTGTCATCACCGATAAAATCCAACTCCGTAAGCAACGACTCACTCATTGTTCAATCTCCTGCACGCCATCAGGCGCTGACTCGCTTTCTCCCGAAAGACGCATCTGGTACTCCCCAAGCCGCTTATCGAAGTCAGACAACCATTGAGCGTCTACAAACGCCTTGAGGATGCGCCGCACCTCATAGCTCAAGGGGCCGGCGGTACTCTTGAGGCGGCGTAAAAAACCCAGCTCGATGATCTTGGTGATGTGTGCATCAATCTGGTCAACAAGCCGGGCTTCGTTGCTGCTGTCGGGCAAAAAAACGCGAATCAGTTCGACGATTTCATCACGAGTCAGCACCAGCCTCGTTTCACCGCCAGAGGCGTCGAACTCTGCCAGTTTTTTTCGCAGCAAGGCCAAGAGCAGACTGACCGGAAATGACAGCGGTCTACGCGCAACAAGCCGTGGCACCCGAACCTGCGGTTCATCCTCGTCGGCCTCGGCACGGCTGCGCAGGAAAGCGTAGCCTTCGGCCTCATCCAACATTAACTCCAGACCCAGCACTGTCACGTAGCCGCGAACCTGGGTCTGCCAGTTGAGTAACGTCCCCCACAGACGCTCATCACCTTCGCGATAAATCACTCCCTTAAGCAGCAAAACCAGCAGCGTCGACAGATCTGCTGCGGCAACGTCTATAACCACGTCCGGCGCATGTTGTTCTTCGCTCATCCTTGCCTCACAAAAATAACGCGCGCCAGCCGTGCCTGCTTTCGTACGGGATGGCCGTCAATGGACGTAGCCGTCCACAAAATCGGCTCGTTCTGGCTGTCATCGACGACGCCTGTAAATGTTTCGCTGGCCAAGTGAAGATAGGCCACCAACTCGGCCAACCCTTGGCGCAACGGTTGTAATCGGATCAACTCGCACAATGTGATTTGCGAGCGGGTCTGCAGTGCCTGATCGATATGAGCAGCGAGCCTCGCAAGGTCGACCATCCGCTCGTTGTACAAGGCACTCACGTCGAGATCATCGTCGCCGACTTGCACGCTCATGCCCGCAAAGTCGGGCTTCAGGGTCAGTGTGTGCAAGGGCCGTTCCATGGGTAACTCGATACGGGCCGCCACATCGACCATAAGCATAAAGTTGCCCAAGGGGGGATGCTCACGAACGCCCAAGGCCTTGGCTTCTAACGCCCGCAGGATGTCCATGATTCGGCGGTTTTCCAGCCATACCTGATCATCCAGAAAGCGTCGCAACTGCTGGGAAAGTTGCGCGACCATGCGCTGGGTATGTTCGCCCGCCTCAAGCCAGTCGTAATGCACACGACGAGTGCGAATATCCGGCTTCAACTCCATCACCGGCGCCAGGGCAAGCACATGATCAAGCATCCGTGTCAGCTCCTCCTGACGGCTGGTCGACATCAAGAACCCCCAGAACGCCCTGAAACTGCGGCCCTGATCGGAGTCTGAAATAGCATCGCGCTCGCCCATGATCTGTTCCAGCAGCTCGCCCTTGGCGCCATCCCATATAGCGATTCGCTCACGCACACGTCGATCCAGCAGGCGAAAGTTATGTTCGACCTCTCGAAAATCGGCGAGCAGCTCCCGTGACAACTGAGTAAATTGCTGGAAGCGATCTTTCAGGGCTGTATCGTGCAGTAGAGGCACGTCACCACCCAGGATCTGTGAGATTTCCGCATCCAGCTCATCCCGGCGCTTGCGCAACTCGGCCACACGCTTGGCCGGATCCGCTTCACTGCCCTCGCTCATCTGCTTAAGCAGCTCAAACAGTGTCAGTAACCTGGACTCGGTACCGACAAACCCCCGTTCAACGAGGGAAGCCAACCAACCGATGGCCTTCTCGGTAGACGGCGTTAGATCAAACTGTGGCTCATCGTCGTCTTGACGGTAAAACTTGCGCAGCCAGCCCTTTTCCGGGCTGGCCCAATCATTGAGGTAATACAGCGCAGACTTGGGAAAGGCGTTGTCGTCAAGTTGCCTGCGCAAGGCGAACAACTCGTCTTCCAGCGCCTCCGCCAGGTCAGCGGCGGCAATGATTCGCACGTTGGGGGCGACAAACACGCGGTGCAAAAAACTTGCAACCAACGAACCGTGGTCCGAGCACAGCAACCGCCATGCCGGATGATGCATTCGCAGGCTTTCAAGGGTGGCGTAATCCATCACGTACCGATTGCAGAGTTAACGAACTCAAAACAATGGCGCCAAGCCGAGGTATTTTCCACTCCTAAATTGACGTACTAGCCGAACGGCTAGGTTGTTGCAAAAAGCGTCCGTCAAAAGTCCAAAATTAGATTCAGAACTTTTGAACAGGACATTTCAGTGTTGTTGTCGCAACACCTCCAACCGCGCCGGCAAGTCTTCCTTGGGAAAGCGCTTATGTAA
Source organism: Pseudomonas sp. AN3A02 (assembly GCF_011765255.1). Taxonomy (NCBI): domain Bacteria; kingdom Pseudomonadati; phylum Pseudomonadota; class Gammaproteobacteria; order Pseudomonadales; family Pseudomonadaceae; genus Pseudomonas; species Pseudomonas sp. AN3A02. The sequence goes on along the minus strand of NZ_JAARNI010000015.1, from coordinate 72,810 downwards.
CTCCAGCAGCTTCTCATCCGCCGCCTTCGCTTCTCCCGCCTGCCGCAACCGCAGGATTTCCTGCAGCCCTTGCTCCAATGGCGGCAGCACAACAGCCGCGCGTTTGCTCATCTTCGCCACCGGCTCATCCGCCAGCGAACCCGCCACTTCTGTCTGCACCTGCGGTGCGCTATCGGCCTGCGGAGCCACGGAGAATCGAGCCATCGGCGCCGCTGCCGGAGCCGGACGGGCCAGTTCTTGCGGAGCCGCCGCGTAAGTGCCTGTGGATAATTCCGGCTGCGGCACCGGCGAGCGCGTAACCAAACCAATCATCAGAGCGACACCCGCGACGGTGGCAAACGCCATCTGCCAGCGCGGCCGTTGGCAGGCCTGCAACCAGCGCTGCCACAGGCCGGGTTGCCGCACGGGCGCTTCGCGGTGGGCGGTGGCCAGGATGAAGGCGTCCAGGGAAGCCGGCGGCTCGCCGCTGGTGTGTTGACGGAAATGCTCGATCAGCACCTCGTCGTTCGAGTCCTGGGTATGTCGGGAGTCAGTCATGCGGGTACCTCCTCGGCCAGCAGTCGGCGCAGTTTCTGCTGGGCGTAACGCAAGCGGCTTTTTACCGTTTCCAGTGGGGCGCCGGTGAGTGCGGCGATTTGTGGCACTTCCAGCTCGCCGTGCAGGCGCAGCAGGAACACTTCGCGCTGGTCTTCGGGCAAGTCCTGCAGTGCGGTGTCCAGGCGCGCCTGGTCGCGGCTCAGGCTCAGCAGTTGTTCGGGCCCGGCGCTGTCGTCGGGCTGGCCGTGAAGCTGCTCATCGTAGCTGTCGTGCAGTGGGTTGTGGATGCCGTGCTTGCGCCAGTGGTCGATCAGGCGGTTGCGGGCAATCTGGAACAACCAGGTGCGAAAACTCGCCCGCCCCTGTGGCTCGCTGGTGCTGCGGATCAGGCTGAGCCAGGTGTCCTGGAACACTTCCTCGGCCAGTTCGGCCTTGTTGCTCAAGGACACCAGAAAACGGTACAGGCCCTGTCGATGCCGCGCGTACAGGGCTTCGAACGCTGCACCGTCGCCGCTGCGGTAGCGGGACAGCAGGGCTTCGTCGCTGGGTGAATCCATCAGGTGGCGCACTCCTTTGAGGTGGATCAGTGTTTGGCCGGGGCCTGGAGGCTCTGGGCCAATTCGACCTGTTGCACAAACTCGCTGCGCAAGCCGAAGGGGTCGTCGCCCCGAGCGGAGCGGGCCAGTGCGGCCGTGTCCTTGAAACTCATGGTGCCAGTGTAGCGGCCATCACCCTTGAGTTGCTGGGCGAAGGCGGCCACGGCGGCAGAGAAACGCAGGTCGTCGCTGGGTTTGCCACTGTGCTGGTTGCTGATGGGGTGTTCGATCAGTCGGCTATCGCCGCCTTCCGCTGGTTTGTAGCGTACCCGCAACATCGCCCACTCATCAGTTTTACCGTCAGCCTTGGCCGCCGATGCGTAGCGCAGCGGCTCCAGCCAACCCTGTTCACCCTTCGGAACAATTTCATACAACGCGGTCACCGTATGCCCGGCACCGATTTCACCGGCGTCGACCTTGTCGTTGTTGAAATCCTCACGTTTCAAGGCGCGGTTTTCATAGCCCAGCAATCGGTATTCACTGACCTGTGCCGGGTTGAATTCGACTTGCAGTTTCACATCCCGGGCCACCACGGCGAGGGTTGAGCTGAGCTGGTCCACCAGCACTTTGCGGGCCTCGCGCAGGTTGTCGATGTAGGCGTAGTTGCCATCACCGGCATCGGCCAGTTGTTCCATCAGGTGTTCGTTGTAGTTATCCACACCAAAGCCGAGAGTGGTCAGGGACACGCCGCTTTGGCGCTGGTCGACGGCCATTTGCTTGAGGCTGTCGAAGTCACTGACGCCCACATTGAAGTCGCCATCGGTGGCCAGCAGGATGCGGTTGATACCTTTGTCGATAAATCCTTCGCGGGCCATTTGGTAGGCCATTTCGATCCCCGACGCGCCTGCGGTGGAGCCACCGGCGGTGAGTTGGTCGATGGCGTTGCGGATCGTGGTTTTGTCGCGGCCCGAGGTGGGCTTGAGCACCACTCGCGATTCGCCGGCGTAGACCACCAGCGATACGCGGTCCTGGTCGCGCAGTTGGTCCACCAGCAGTTTGAGGGTGCTCTTAACCAGCGGCAGGCCTTCGCGGCGGTTCATCGAGCCGGACACGTCTACCAGGAACACCAGGTTAGCCGGAGCCAGGTCCGCCACGGCGCGGTCCGAGGCCTTGATGCCGATGCGCAATAGTCGGGTGTGGGGGTTCCACGGTGAGGGGGCCACTTCCGTGGTCACGCCAAAGGGCGAGCCGTCGGTAGGCAGGGCGTAATCGTAGGGAAAATAATTGACCATTTCCTCCAGTCGTACAGCACCCTCGGGCGGCAGGCTGCCTTGGTTGAGGAAACGTCGTACGTTGGCATAGCTGCCGGTGTCGACGTCAACGCTGAAGGTGGAAACCGGCGTTTCGGCTACGCTGCGGATCGGGTTGTCCGGTAGGTTCTGATACTGCTCCCGAGGCTCGGCCTGGTATTGCAGGGCGACTGTGTCGTTCATGACCAACCGCGACGCCATCGGTGCAGGAGCAACCATGCGCTTGACCATGGCCCCCTGAACGCTGGCGGGCTCACTTTGCACCTCTACGACAGGCGCCGATTCAGCAGGCTTGGCCACATCACGGGATGAAGAAAGCCCACACCCGGCAAGCGCTACCAGCAGGGTCACGGCAAAGCCTTGGGCGGCAGGACGCAACAGCAGAACAGGACGGGACATGGTCTGAACCTCGTGAGTGAATGATCCGTTCACAAGGTCAGACGCAAGGAGTTGGTGATTCGGGTTAAAGCAACTTAGCGCGACGGAATATCGCGCAAATCATCGACGATAAATCGGCTCAACACGCCCGTGTAAAAAGGCTCGACGCTGGTGTTGCCCGTGTTGGAGATAACCCCACCCATGGTCTTGTACTGCTGCCACTGACCCAACACACCACCCGGCACCAGACCACTGCGGTCCTTGGCAAAGTGCAACACCTCGGCGCCGCCCTTCTTGACCTTGACCTGATAGTTGAAGTCGACACTCAGCAAGATGGTGTTGTCGTCGACAAGCACCGTGGCGAGTCCGCCCTTGGAGTCCTGGATATGGCGGGTGTAGACCAGATTCACATCCAGCAGGTAATCGGCGCTTTCCTTGCTGGTGGCGTATCGCTTGGCCTTGAGCAGCCGGTTGACCAGGTCGACGCCCAGTTGCTCGCGGACTTTGTCATCAGGCAGGAAGCGTGGGTTCTTGCCCACTACTTCAACGTCGAAGGTATCGAGCCAATAGGTAGCGGTCTTGGGAATCTGAACCGGTGCGGGGGAAATGTAGTAAGCCGGCTTGGAGGCGCAGCCAGCCAGAAAGCTGAACGCCAGGAGTAAAGCAACAACGCGCATGTCTGAACTCTTCCCTGAATGATGTCAATTTGACTTCATTTTACGGCGTTGTCGGCGCCTTTTCGAGTCCTGCTTCAATTTGAAGCAATAGCCCCAGCGGCCAGCAAGCCAATACCGGCGTACCACCCCCAAAGGAACGGCCTGGCCTGGCGATTTTTTCGGGCATAAACGTACACATAGCAGGGGATGAACAGACACAGCAGCGCATGCCCCAGCGAGTTTTTAACGGCCACACAAAAAATGGCCAGCTGCATCAAAATTGCCAGTCCCAGTCCAACCATGACCAATGTCATTACCACGGTATTTCTCCTGCGCGGGTGCGTGTGTTACTTCGAGTGGGGCACGACGGCACTGGCCAACCTATCGCCAAGGCGACGAAGCCAACCCTCCATCAGGCGTACAACGTCCAAAAGTCCATGCCATCCACAACCCAATACCTTTGCTCTTTCGGGATCAGCTCCGCGAATGAGCCAGACGGCTGCCCGTCCCAGTCCGAGGGCACATAGGATTCATGAAACCTGTCCCAGTCAACATGCCGGAACACCTTGCTATCCAGGTCCACATAAAAGCGGGGCAGCCTCATTCGCATTTTCTCGCATTCATCCAGACGAGGCTTCGCGTGGCCAGATAGAACGGCCTCGATATGGTTATGAAATTCGCCAAGGTAGGCAGCGGAGTAACCGTAGGTGAAGAAACTGACCATCCACTCCAGCGAATAAACGTTGACGCTGTTGCTATCCAGATAGCGCTGAAAGGTATTCACCTCCAGAACCGGAACGCCCCCTCTGAACTCGGAAACGGCCTGGTCATAGAGGCTACTGTCCATGACGCCACTTTCGACATAGCTCCTGTATTCAGGCCTGACATCGATACAGAAATTTCCCTTGTCGTCTGCCAGGTAGTAGTACTTGCCATCAGCGACAAACACCGCCAAATCCCTGCGCCCCTCGAAAATATCTTCAAGCAGGCCATCAACATCATCTGCAGAAATCATCAGCGCCTCTTCAGTTGCCATGGAGCCCGGCGGCACCCGTCGATACCTGAGCGACTATAGGATTTACATTGGCGCCAGGCTCTGGCTCACGCCGCCGGAGCCACAGTCGCCACAGGAATACGCTCATTGGGAGCAGTCACGTCATACACGTGCTGCTCACACCCCTTCCCGATAATCACGAACTCCACCAGGTAAACCTTTTGCTTCTCAGGCTTGAAGGCTGAACTCATAGGGCCGCATTCATACACATATTTTTTGACGAGGCCGGCGTAGTTGGCGCTGTAGACCCGTGACTCGCCGATCACTTCAAAGGGCTGCCCCGGGTCAGCCTGCACTTCCAACTGCGGGAAGCGTTTGACGACAGCGCTGTTGGTGACCTCGCTCATCTTGGCGATCCAGCCGAATACCTTGCCACGGCCGGAATCAACCACCGTCCCGAGGATTTCCGGACGCTGGTCCACATCGGAACTACGGCGCACGGAGAACTGCACCGGATAGGTAAAGCCGGTCGCCTTCATGATGACTTTGGCGTGCTCGGCATCCACCTCGACCTTGTTTTGCTGCAACTGGACGCCGTCCTTGAGCAGGGTTGGCGAGGAGTTCCTGGCAGTGGAGTGGCAGCCGGCCAAGGCCAGGGCGAGGATTAGGAGTGAGGTCTTTTTCATTGGTTGCTTCCTTGAATACAGATTAAAAATCTGGCTCGGGCTACGTGGGAGAACCGCAGCCCGACGCCGTTTTCTATCGGTTGTAATACTTAAAACGCGTAACGCGCCTTGAGCATCACCCCATCCGCGTCAAACCCACTGCGGGCCTGGCGGGTGTAGCTGGCCCCCACGGTAAAGTCCGACACCTGGTAGTTCACGCCAACACTGGCTTCATAGCTGTCACGCGCCACCGAAGCGCCGGTAACGGTGAACGCAGAACCGCCAAGCACATAGCTGGAGGTTTGTGCGACGCGATCACCCATCAGGTCGTGATACGCCATCAAGGTTGCTTCCGGCTGCAGGCTACCGGCGCCCATTGGCAAGTTGCCCGCCAAACGCACACCAGCGCCCAGCTCGCCCACTTCATAGCGTTGCGACTGGGTGCTCAGCGCGGCCGAAGAACCCTTCTCGTCGAAACCGTCCATGCGCACGTTGGCGTAACGCGCTGCCACGCGCGGCTCGATCACCACGGCCTGCGACGGCTTGAAGCTGTAGCCGCCGATCACACTGGCAGACAGCACATTGCTGTCGTAACTGCCCTTGGCTGTGGTGCCGGCGATATGGCGTTTGCTGTCGTTGTCGTTATGGCCATAGCTGAGGCTGCCGTCGACAAACCAGTTTTGCAGCGACCAGTTGCCGTACAGCGACAGCGCATGGCCCTCCACTTCGGTCTTGTTGCCGAGGTCGGAATGGATGTTGGAGTTAAGGTAGCTGTACGCCACGCCCAACGTGGTGGTGTCGTTCAAGCGCCCGTCCACACCCACGGCCATGCCGCTGCTGTTGGCCGAGTAGCCGTTATTGCCGCCACGCCCGTCCTGGTCCATGTTGCTGCTCAGGCCCTGCACCCACACGCCGCCGGTTTGATGGCTTTCGCGCTGGTCGGTGAGGCGGTTGAAGATCGCACCGTTGATCACGGTTTGGCCCGACAACGCCACGTCCAGGGCGCCGCGGTTGACGTCTGGTTTGAGCTGTTCGCTGACTTGCGCCAGTTGCTGCGCAGTACCGGCGTTGGCCAGGGCCTGGAACACTTGATCGTTCTGGTTGAGGCTGCCGAGCACGTCATTTTTGAAGGTATTGACCGCCGTGGCCGCTGCGGCACTGGCGCCCACGCCGGCCAGCTCTTGCTGCACTTGCTGGTTGTCCTTGACCGCCACCACCGCCTTGACGGTTTGCGCGTCGGCCGAGTAGCTGAGCACGTCGAGCAACGACGACGAACTGGCGACCGACAGGCCGTTGTTCTGCACGCTGTTGGCTTGCACCAAGGTGTATTGGGTGCCGTTGTTGGTGCGTGCGAAGTCGCCTGGCTGCGCGCTCACCGTCAGCTTCGAGGCCTGGGCGAACGTGGCGTTGCCATTCACGTTCAGGTACGGCGTGGTCGGCACGACGCTGTCGGACAGATGCATATCGATGCCCGCGCCGTTGGCAACGTTAAGGTCGCCGGTGATCGTGGTGCCCGGGGCGGAAAGGTTCAGCGAGCCGGAGTTGATCGAGACCGGGGCGATGATGCGGCTGCCGGTGAAATCGGCTTGGCCTGCGACATTCACCGCGCTCAAGTTGAGCAGGTCGCCGGTAATTTTGCCGCCGGTCCAGTTCAGCGTGGCGAGGTTGGCGGCGTCGATGGCGGTGCCGGAGTTACTGCGGATCTCGCCGGCTTGCTGGTTGATCTCAAACGCCGAAGTCTGATCGGCAGCGTCCACGTGAATGGCTGTGCCATCGGCGCTGATCGTGCCGCGGTTAACGATGCCACGCGCACCGGTTGCGCTGTTCTGGGCAAAGGTTGCCCCGGCAAACTCGAAGGCATTGGCGTTGGTGCCCGTGGCCTCAAGGGTGCCGGTGTTGAGGATGTAGTCGACCGTGCCGTTTAGAAACATCACCGTCTTGGCGTCATTGCCGTTGGCGGAAAGCAGACCGCTGTTTTCAATGCGCAGAGGATTGGTGTCAGTTTCCACCTCGATACCCCAGGCGCCCTCGCCTGTTGCCTTGAGCGTGCCGGCGTTGAGGATTTTGCCACCGACGGTGGTGCCCAGATTGTTCTGACGGTCGAGGATCAGGCCGATTGAGTAATCACCGTTCAAGTCGATTACGCCGGTGTTGGAAACGTCGCCGGCGATGGTGGTGCCATGCAGGTAAATGCCTTCACCGCCATCCACGTAGGAGGGTGAAGCCGGCGGGGTCAGGGGCAGCGTGGAACGGATGGTGCCGGAGTTGATGACACTTCCACCGATGGTCGTCGCGCCGATCTCAAGGCCCTCGTAACCCCCATTTTTCATAAGAATGTTGCCCGCCTGGACCACGTCCCCGGTGACAGTTCCCGGGCTCAGGTTTTGCGGGCCCGACCAGAACAGCGGGTCCAGGGCAATCGCACGGATGGCGGCGCCTTGGGAATCCAGAGTGATGTCGGCACGGTTGATCAACGAACCCTGGATAGTGGTGTTGGCCACACCCAGTCCGGCAGGGTTGGTAGTGGTCGGCACCACTACTTCGGAGAACGTCCCGTTGATAATCAATGACTCATTAAAGGTCTCGCCGACCCAAATGTTCTTGCCCTGCCCCAGGTCGAATTCCACCGCCAGCGCTTGCGTACTGATTGCGCCGACCATGAGTGCCAACAGGCTTTTCTGGAACTGCTTACGCTTCATTTCAAACTCCATGAACTACATTAAAAGCCGCCAATAGGCCCGGCGGCAGTAGGTGTACTGAGAGAGGGATCAATTGATCCGCTGCATTCCCCCGGGGTGCCTTTCTGAAACGCAGGCGCGCAAATATGCACCGCAGCCGGCGATGACAGAGAAGAGGTTTTGGGGGCGAGGTTCACATTAATCCTTAATGTCATTTGAAAACGCTGCAGTCCATGCAGCCCGACCGGTTGCGGGTGGGCGGGGTAAAGACAATGGGATATACAAAATGTTCAAGATGCCCTGCGGGTTCGGTCAATAACCACCCGCGTCGACATCAGCCACCGCAAGCCACGCGGCGACCACCTGATCAAAAGCCTCATCACAAGCCTTTACCTGCAACTGGACAATTGCGCGTCTGGCATCGGCAATCGACCAACCCGCGGAGTTCAACGTCAGCCAGGCGCAATCAAGGCGCCCGGCGGCGATGAACTCATCGAACAAGGTCCTTTTATCCCGTAGCGGATCAAACCAGGCGGGCAGTCTCACACTGGGTGGAGTGGGCATGTCCCGGTCCACGATTTCGAAGGAGCAACTGCACTTCCACCAGGCTCGTGAGGCATTCGACGGGTCAGGGAAGTCCCCGGAGTACGGTGTAACACTGTCGGGCATGCTGTGAAGTGGGGTCAGCGTTTTAAACAATTCGGCCTGCGCAAACCCCTTCGGGTCGTCACCGGTTTTCAACGACAACGCATCTAACTCAGCCAGGCAATCAAGCCCTACCGCGTCAGCGAACGCCTCAAGCTCCGGTGTGATGCCATCGTCCAGGCTCATCGACATCATCGCGATCACGGCGAACAACTGTGCGGGAGTCCTGGCGATTTCATAGGTCATGCCGTCGGCTTCGACATACATCTCCACAAAGCAGGGCTCGCGGTCCACAAACCAGTGTTTCCAGTAACCGATGTAAGTGGGGCCGGAGCCGTCGCTCCAGATGGGCGTAAGCGCAGGTGGGTGGCCGTACCAGCCCGCGGGAGCTTCCAGCGTGCAGATAGGCACCCTGATGGCGCCTTGCGCGCAGGCCAGCAGCGTATCCGGCAGGCTCAAGGCGCTAACCGAACAAACAGATTGGGCACATCACGCACGAGGTTATAGCGCTTCATACCTGCCTCCTTTCGATCAAATCTTTTACATAAGCCAGCTTATTTAAAATGAAGCTCGAAAAGTCTTCAGACACGACTTCAACCTCATCGATTTCAGCGTCCAGCTCAACGATCGCCCAATTGCTCCGAGTATCAAAAGCGTATGAAACCTCGCAGGAGTCCCCCGCGAAGACATACAGCCCGGCATAGATGCCCGCGTCTGCATCGGCTAGAGCGGTATACCTTACCGGCCCATCACTCACATAGAGCGCACAGTCCAGCTCACCAAACCCTAAGGTGGCAAGGAACTCCAGATAGTCAGCAGGAACACCATTGCGACTCGCGGCATCCACCTCGCTCAGTATCAAGTCGACGTTATCTATACGGTCGCCAAAGTCCCCTTCATAGCCCACAGCCGAGGTTATCTCGCTGACCAACTGTCGTATTTCAAGTGTGTTTTCCATTGTCACTCTCCTGGTATTTCCTGATCTGCTCGCGGAGTTACTTGAGCTCTTTCACCAGATATCCACCGGAGATCTGCGTGATACCCGTCAACGCACGGCGCAATGCCTCAGGATCAGTGCGATAAGTGAGCGGTGTGTAGCCGTAGACATTCTGACCATTGAACGGCGTGACCGTCTCCACCGTGCGCCAGAGCATCTCGTCGCCACGGTCCATGCGCGCCACCACGGTTAGCGTTGGGTAGACCACGCTGCTGAAACCCTGGGTCAGGCGAAAACCCCACTCGCCCACCGTCAGTTGAATCTGCGCATCGGCCGGCTCGTCGTCACCCACCACCTTGAGCGATGACGTCTTACCCAAGGCATCGATAAAGGCCTGCTTGAGCAACACGCCCAAGTCGATATTTTCGGCATCCATCACCGTGAGGATCGCCGCCGGCGTCGACATCTCGGCCAGTTGCCCCGCCTTCATACCGGCGGCAAACCCCGCGCCGCTCAAGGCCGACGTGCCCAGCTTGGACGCACCGCTGGCCATGCCAACGCCCGCGCCGAGCCCGGCACCCAGGGCCGCACCCCAGGCTTGTTCACGGCCCATGTAGACCATGTTCTTTTCCCATTTTACGGGCAGCACTTTGACCGTCTTGACCTGCGCACGATGCTCGGGCGTGAGGGGCTGGCTGACGCAGCCGCCGAGGATGAGGGTGGAGAGGAGAATCAGGAGAAGGTTTTTCACATCAGTCCTTTAATGTTGGTGGTGGGTGGATGCGTTTAATCATCGCCAGTGTGTCGGCAATGGGGGTGAAGACATGAGGCATTGGGAGTGGGCCAGTACTTTGCTGCCTTGCGTGGGTTTGGGTGCGGGCTTATAGTCCGGGCCGTCGCCCATATGGCGATTCAGGTTTGGCGACCTGACAACAGAGCGCAAAAGCATCCCGCTTCTATGCAGGTGTTTTTGCACCCGCAAAGCTGTGCATGATATGGCGGCTGTGCGCGGGAGACCTTCGGGTCTGCCGGTTTACTCTGTTGCCGGTTCGCCAACCTGCGTACAGCTGCCACCCATTCGTTTGGCGACGAATGAGTGGTGGCTTAATCCACCAACAGAGTACTGACAATGAATCGATACATGCCCCTAACGGGCCACGACTGCACCGTCCCCGCCCTGCTTATCGACACCCATGCGCCCCTCGACGTCCTCCACGACGCCGCCGTGTACCGGATTCGCGCCGTCACCCAACTGCTGGAAAACCTGGCCTTCCGCGAACAGCTCAGCAGCGATGCTGTGGTGCTTCAAGACTTCGCCCAATTGCTGGCTATTCCGCTGCGCGATGGGTGTGATTTGCTGGATGTCATCGGTCGCCGGCTTAACAGCGTCAACTGACCGCAACAGGGCGGCTGACGAGTTGCCTTGTTAGGCGGTGAGGCCGTGACAGGGGCAGATCACACCTGTGGTCCGCCTCTCTGTACCCCGGCTATTGCGCTGCACGCCAAGCGTGAATAGCTGCCGACTCAAACCGATGAACACACCTAATTTTTTGCGCATCTACTCGACGGCACTTCTGCGACAGCGCCAGGCGCCTCTACGTCGGAGAGCAGCCGAATTACCCCACCGCATTGCCCGCCCTGCCTCTGAAGGTATGCCTCATAGTCTTTACCCGCCTCAGGAACAAACACGCGGGGATCCGGTACACAAAACGCCTCGCCGGTAAGCATTTTCATCACGACTACAGACGGTAGACCCGCGGGTATAACAAACTCCGCGTAAGACTCGCCGTAGCTCAGGTGATCACTTCTCCAGGAAGCAGGCATTCCGACACTTCGTTTGGTGTGTTGCCCCAAGGTGGAATTGACCTTATCCGCAACGGTATAACCGTAGGCATAAAGAGGTTCTTTACTCGAAGCGCAGTCTTGTCCTGGATTGATGGCAACCGGCAAACCGTTATTTCCAAAAAGACGGATGCGGGCGGTGGTTGCCTGATCGTAGGGAAAAGACTTTTCATTGCTAGTAGAACTGCAGCCGCTCAGGAATAGAACAGAAAAGAGGGTCAGCAAAAGGGTCTTCAAAATAACTCCTAGGCTCACATTTCAAGCGGTTATAGGTAATTTATTGAGGGGTGATAGGGGCAGACCACCAATATTCGCTTTCACACTAATCGTGGCCTGCCCCCTATTTTCTGTGATTACGAAATTACTAACTTTGACTCACTAACGTTACCACCGCGCAAAAACTCTTTGAAGCACGAGCAGATAAAATTTATATCTTTCGTCATTGACCGCGCAGGATATCGGTCGCCTAAAATTTCTATCATTTCTGCTCCTGCACGCTGATTACTGATAGTTTTTACATCATGCTCACCATCTTCAAGATATTTGGCCAACATGAGGAAAAAGTTTCCAGAATCCGTGTACAGATCTAATTTATATGGACCGTATTCAGGTTCGGGATCGATTACTAAGCTAATAACGCCGACACGAGAAGCATATTGTCGGACAATTGCTTCTACCGCTTCAGCTGTCGGCTGATGGATGATGGATGATGGATGATGGATGATGGATGATAGGTATCTGTAGTCTTCCTTGGTCAGGGTCCAAGACATATCCTCCTATCAACATCATTTTTTTCTCCTTGATAGATTTCATGCCCGGCTCCTAATAGTATCTTTTCGACAATCCTGTTATATCGTCGACCGCGTTAACTGTTAAAGATTTCAACTGGGTCAAAGGGGACGGATTTATTTAATCGACCAAATTGGAGTTTTTTTTAAAATTTAATATTTAAATAAATCCGCCCCCTTTACGTCTCTTTACGTCTTACTCTTCATCCCAAAAATCTCCGGGAGGCGCATACACCCCACCCCGTAAGACAGCGCACCAGCCGTAACTTCTATAAAACATCTCAAGATCAAGGATCTTGTAAACGCCTTCATCAACTTCCTGCAACGTAATCAAACCATTAGCGAAATGCGTATATCGACCGCCCGCCCCTGCAACGGCTCTTAACTCCAGTTCTCTACGATCCCAGCCTGATACCACCCCCGATGACTCAGGGACAGTATCCGAAAATGAAATTTCAAACTCTTTTGAAACTTTGCAAAAGCAGGGAATTCGTTCCTGCCTGAGTAATTCATCCGTGATCATGTTTTTAGGGAAATCAATATTTAATATCACTTAAGTGCACTCCGAGGAACAACAACCTCACCTGAAAAATTTCTTTGAAAGGTACTGACGGGACTAAAATATTGGGCCCCATGCGGATCGCGAATAGCTACAACGGAGATTCCATTTCTAGTTGTAACCCCATCCACCACAACAAAATGGGAAAAGTCAGTACCTTTCGTGTTGTCAACAATGCGGACAACCACCGGAGTTCCATCACCGGTGTATCTAGCCAAATCAGCAACATTTCTGCTCCCAAAGGCACTTGCAGGAACACCTTCAGAAGTCATCAGGCTTGCAACATCTCGAGCGTAAATCCCACCCTCAGAAGGCGCAATCCTTTGGATAAGAGATCCTATATCAACCTTCTTGCCCAACGTATCCAGAGCCATACCGCAAGAGTTGTGTCCGCAGGTAGGCACGGGCCCTTGGTTCACGACCAGACGATCACCATCTCTCAGAATCGAATCATCAAGCAATGGATTTTTGGGAGGTGCGCCAGCAAGCTCCCCAGCAGTTGTCGTTCCTTTTGCACCAACACCTTCCGCCCCCACCAGGGTAGCCCAACGCCCCGCAAACCACTCAATCGCCTTCCCACCAACCAGTCCGCCGGCAGCACCCGCCGCAGTGCCCAATGTCATATCGAACAATCTGTCGCCCAATTGCTCGGGTGTGGAGAAGACCAGTTTGTCCTCAGCCCGGGCGATGGCTTGTTCTGGAATCGGGCCCGTCCACCAATCGACGCCATCCCTGGCCGCCTGTGCGATGCCTGCGGGAATTTGGTCGTAATTATTTATAAGACCTTCAAGCCCCGCCTTGAATCGCCCAGGAAAATCGGCGGCAAGGTCCACAACATGACTACCTAAAGCCTCAGCTCGGTAACCCAGTTCATTGGCGGGCTCGTAGCCCGTGAAGGCCAGGTCCCTCGGATCAAGGCCATTGAAGCCGTCGAGCAGTGCTTCACGGTACTCACCTTGCGTAATTCCGTCTCGCAAAACTGATAGCTGCAATGAGCGCTCAAGATCAAACATTCCAAGGTTTCTGGACTTATCGAGCTCTTCCATATCCCTGATGATTTTCTTCTCGCACGCACCCGCTCCCGCTCCGAGCGCACTACACCCAGCTCTCGCCTTATCCGCATCCTCAATTTCACGGTGAGTCAGCCAGTTGTACGTCGAGGCTTTTTGGGCGATCTCCGAGCCCTTTTCAAGATCACCATCAACGGCTGCAGCTGCTAACAAGCCCGTCAGCTGCGACAGCATCAACGTGATGTCGTCATTACCGCGTGCTGCCCAAGCCAGCTGGTTGATCAGTGCCTCATTCAGTCCGGCAGCCGCAGCACCGGTTTTGAAGTCGTTGCTAGTCGCTTCGCCAGCAGGCCGACCATTAACGCGAGGAAATAGGCGTCAGACCACTATTCTTCTATGTTTTTAAAGAGCAACTCTGCCAGCCTTAAAACGTGGTCTGCCCCCTATTTTTTTTAATCGACTCATCTGGAATTTTTTGAATTTAATACTTAAATAAATCCGTCCCCTTTACGCCTAGTCCCCTTTACGCCTTTACGGTTATTGGTTACGAATGGCGCAGCTCATTTGTAAACAGTCGGTAACGTGCCTCTCCAAAAGCGTGCTGGTTCCATGTCCGAGGGAGTCTGCATTGATTTGCACTAAATGGCACTGGCTTGTGTATTGAGATTTTGCTCCTGCTAAGGAGCGAAAAATCATGCTGAAAAAGGGCGTATTGGTTAGGTAGACCGAAGGTCGTCAGACTGGGGTGCAGAAAGACTACAGAACGGGTGCAACTTGAGTGCAGAGAGGGCGCAATCAGGGTGCAGCAGCAACTGAAAATACCGGCGCAAGAGTGCGCCGGATCACAGACAAAGCAAAATACCTGCTGATTAAGACTCTGGCAAAACCGAAAGTACTGCTTTAAAAATATAAGCTCCATCATCAACGGCTGATGATGCCTCATATATTGCTTCGGTCGCTGTCATAAGCGAATCCTCTCCACCAGCTAAGGACAGCGCCGATACAACGCGGGCCTGGCTAAACAACTGAAGTCCTTCTTCATTTAAGTTTTGCTCTTCATCCAGGCTGCCTTGCAAGTCAAAATACTTCTCATCTAACTGTGCAGCTAAAGCATCTAGCCCAGAAACCTGATCAGTCGTGAGTTTATTACCAGATCGTAGCTGCCTAAGAGATTCGACAACAATAGGCACCTCTACTGGGCAGGCCTGAAAAGCAAGTTCACAAGCCACTTTTACAGCACTTCTTCGCTGCTCTTGACTGACTAACTTAAGCTTTTCTACAAGGCCTTTCTCAACCATTTCTAAACGCATAATCATTGTTTAGCCTTTGGCAGTGGTTTTAATGGTGTTGACACATTGGCCCCTGTCGGCTCAATTACGTTCTGACATGATGCACAGACAGGGCGTGTCGCACCGACATCAACAACTTTCAATCCGTTAGCGTTGGCATAGCTGACAATATCCGCTTCTGCGTGGCCAGTTCCAACAACTACTTTCTCGCCTTCTTGCAAACTCACTCCAGGGCGAAGATAGCCACGAGGTTCACTTGTACTGACCAGAACAGAGCGAACACCATTCGCATCCTCTACTACCGCAACCCCCATAGTTATTCGGCCTTGAGAGTTCGCAGGTATTTGTGACTGAATTTCACTTACACGATTTTGGACAAGGTTTGATGGGTTGTCATAGGCAAGACCTCGCTCTAAGGATGTACCTGCGCCTTTTGCACCAAAATACCCCTCCGGCAGCGCACACGGCCCCGTATTGTGCACCCACGTCTTCAGATCTCCAACGTAGAACGTATGCCCCACATCAACCGTCAGGTTGTACGTCTCACCCACTGGCAGGTAAAGCTCCAGCGACTCAACTTCAGACGACGTGTTATCCGTGTCGCCGTCTGCCAGGGATTGCAGCAGGTCCCCCGGCTTCAGATCGATAACAGAGATAAAGTCGCGCTTGGCCGGTACGTAGAACGGGTGGCCAGGGGTGACCAGCAGGGTTTCGCCTTCCGCTTTGCCGTCTACGCGAACGCTTTTCAGCTTGAGGCGGTAAATCGGTTGGTCGGAGCGCTGATGGGTGGCCAGAATTTTAGCGGCGAAGGGTTTGCCGCCTTTTTCGGGTTTGCTCCAGACCACGTCGCCGACTTTGAGCGACTCGATGGTGCGGTCGCCGTTGGGGGTCGAGACTTTGGTGCCGGCCGCGAAGCAGCAGGGCTCTTTGTATTTCGAGAGAACGACGTCATCGCGTCGGGTCGCGAACAAGTCATCGGCCCTGGCGAAGCTGCCCACATCACCGGTGTAGGCGGTTTGCTCGTATTTCCCAATCGAGGTGGTCGGGGCTGTCGCATTGGCGCCTGTGCGCTCGAAGCGCACGGCTGAGTCAAGGCTGTTGGGGTTCAGGCCATAGTTGGGAATGTCATCCGCAACGCGTGCGATGCCGCTGCTGCTAAGCGTTTCCTGGCGGCCCACGTTGGTCAAACCGACGTCGCTACGGGCCACAAGTGCGCCGTCGGCCCTGACGACGCTTGAAGCCTCGCCAACCTTGGAAACCTGCCCAAATCGGCCGGAAGGCGCGATCATGGTCAAACCATCAGTCATTAACTCAGTGACTTGCGCCGCTGACTCATAGCTGTTGCCTTGCAAGCGCGAGACAAATTCCCTGCCCGTCTGCCTAGTGATCATTTGACCGCCGCGGTCCACCGTCGGGTCGGCAATCGGCCCCAGCAGGCCGTCGGTCATTTCCAGTGGGCTGCTATTACCTAAAAGCCCACCGGCAGTCTTGGCAAGACCTTGCACTGACCCCCATAGACTGCGGCCAGCCCCTACTGCCAGGCCTTTGGCAACGTCGCCATAGTCAGTCGGTTTGCCGCTGTAATCCAGGTTAGTCTCGTAAAAATCCACCAACCCTTGGGTGTTGCGCCCTTTCGGATCACCCAGGTAGTCGATGTTTATAGTGCTGTCTTTGTAAGCAGTCGGCCGAGTCGTGCGGAAATCAAGAATCAAGGCCGCTGTTTCATTACCTGAGTACCCCCGCGTACTGCCGTCTGCAGAAGCGTCGGTTCGGGCGTATTGATCTGCAATAGGTGCAAGCGCAACACCCAGATGCTGCAAAGTAGCCGTGTCGATAGCGTCTACGTCTTTTTGCGAGATCGACTTGCTCCAACTTTCATCGGTGTTGTACGCCAGGGCAACGCCCATCAGTCGCGTGGCTTCTTCGACACTGATGCCTTTTTCCGCTGCCAGCGCAGGCGCTTGCTTTTCAATCAGCTCAGGCGCTCTTGGGTGCAACTGCTCGTTGTACCGCTCAACATTGCCCGCCACCCACGCGGCGTCATTCGGGTTGCCGTTAACCAGCGAGCCGGCGGCAATACCGATGAGCTGCGCGGTGGCAACTTTGAATTGATCATCGGTAGCGAAACGCTCATCCAGGTACTTACCGAGGTTCTCGTTCGCAATCGCCGTCAAGCCCTCTGCCGCACCGGCGGCAATGGCGCCGGTCTTGAAGTCGCCACCTCGGGCCGCTGAAAGCGCGCCACCGAGGAGGGCATGCATCAAGACCTTCTGCGTCGAGCCGGGGCTCAGGTCCAGTTCGTTCGCGAGGTCGCCAAGGCCCTTATTGCCCGCCGCTGCGGCAAGGTCGAAACCTTGCGAGACCAAGGCCGAACCGAGGTTGTCTTGCAAGCTGCCGCCGTTGATGGCGGTTGAGATGCCACTTTCGATGACGGCATGGGTGCCGCCGCGCAGCACCGCATCCTGTGCTTTTTGCCAACTGAGCCAGTCACTGGAATAGCCTGGGTTTTGTACCGGCCCCGCCGTAGTGACTTTCGCGCCCGCACCGTCGGCCGGGCTCGCGCCCTTGAACCAATTACTGTCTGCGTAGTTCAACGCCCCGGTTGCCAGCCCCGCGATGGCGGCGTTTTTCAGGCTACTGCTGCTGAAGGTGTCCTTGAGCGCAACGCCGATGTTGCCTTTGTTGTTGATCGTGCTCACAGCACCGGTGCTGGCCAGCGAGGTCAGTGCGGCGGTGGCCATCATGTTGCCTAGCCCGGCACTGGTGGCGGCAACTGCCGCCGACGTACTAGTTGCCGCAACCGCAGCTGTGCCGGCGGCCATGGCTGTCCCTGAGCCCGCTGTCGCGCCTGCGGCCCAGCCAGCCATCGCACTCGCACCGCCTGCCGTCAGCACGGTCACGATAATAATGACCGCCAGCATGACACCCTGCCCCATGCCAGAGTTGCTGTACTTGAAGGAGTCATGCAGCTCTTTTACCTGCCGCCAATCCACATCGCCGCGCTTCTCGGCTTCCTTGAGCCAGGCCAATTGCGGGTCAGCCTTGACCATGGTGTCGATGGTCTGGCTGACGGTTTGCTGGTCGACCTGCTTGACATCGATTTTCAGGCCGTTCACGGCTTGGATGACGGTTTGCCCCTTTGCAACCAGTTCGCTCTGGCGCAGGGTTTCATCGGTTTTGCCTTTGCCCTTCATCGAGAACCAAGCCATGTTGCTCTTGCTCTTGGTATGGCTCTCGTCGTGATAGTCCTTCACGCCTTCAAACGTCACGGCGCCGCCGCTTTTCAGGATCAGGTCGTTGCCGCTGTTGAGCTTTGCGACCTGGTATAGCTGGTCGCCGTTGCTGACCAGGGTCAGGTTACCTGCGGTCTTGATCTCAGTGCCGACGTTGGTGGTTTGGGTGACTTCGTCGCGCTTGGCTTTTTTCGCGCCCCAGCCACCGTTCTCCTTCATGTCATACAACGTATGCGTACTGTTCTGCGCCGCCAGCAAATTCAACTTATCCCCGCTATACAGATAAGCCTCATTCCCCGCACTGATCTTGCTCGCCACAATCGTGGTGTCGCGCCCGGCCAGGCTCTTAAAGTCCGCGCCCGCCGTCAGCACACTGGCCAGCTGCGTGGTTTGCTCATCGGTCGTCTTGATGCGTTTTTTACCGTCTTTTTCTTTGCCCTCGACGTTGTGCACATCACTGACAGAGGTCACGTTGAGATCGCGCCCAGCCTGAATATTCAGGTCCTTACCGGCAGTAGCGGTGCTGCCAATAATGTTGACGTCTTGCCCGGCCTGCATGTTGACGTTGCCGCCCGCCGTGACGCTGGCGGCGAGGTTTTTGACGTCGGTGGTGATGGTGGATTTATGCCCGCCGTCACTGGATTCGTGTTTCACGCGGGTATCGCTGGCGGCGATCAGGTTGAGGTCGCGGCCGGCGGTCAGGGTGGCGTCGTTGCCGGCGGTGAGTGCGCCACGGTTGGTGAGGTCGCGGCCGGCGTCGATGGCGAGGTTGCCACGCGCGGTGATGGTGCTCGCGCCAGCATCGGTAAGGGTGCGCATGCCGGCGCCGTCACGTACCTGGATCGCGGTGTTTTCGTTGGTGATGTCGCCTTTGAGGGCGGTAAGGCTGACTTGATTGCCTCGAATTTCGCCGCCCATGGCGTTGCGGATGCTGTCTTGGGCCAGCAGGCTCAGGTTGTTGCCGGCTTCGATCAGGCCGCCGTTGTAGAGGCTGCCGCCACTCGCGGCGCTGAGGTTGTTGCTGGCGCGCAGGGTGCCGACGTTGATCAGGTCACCGCCGGTAACGAGGTTGAGGTCACGGCCCTGGATCAGGCTGTTGCCGCGTACGTTGCGCGATTCGGCCTGGGCCAGGTAGAGCACCGGCACGAGGACGGTTTGGCCGTCGACCACGCGGTTTTCCATCCACACGATGTCGTGGGTCAGGGCGCCGACTTGCTGGCCGGTGAGGGACACGCCGACGCTCAGGCGCAGGGCGTCTTTGCTGGCGAGGGCGTTGTCCATCAGGTAGCGGAACTGGTCGGCGTCGCTGAGCAGGCCACCGGCGAGGAAACGTTGGCCGGTTTGTGCGAGTACGGCGTCGCGAATCAGGCGGGTTTCGTACTGGCCGTCACCGAGGCGGCGCCAGGCGTTGTCACTGTTGAAGCCGAGTTTGCCGAGCATGTAGTCGGAGCTGAAGAAGCCCAATGCGGTGGTGAGCTCGGGGTTGGTTTCGATCAGGTAGTGGCTGGTGGGGTCGGCGTTCTTGACGAACAGGCCGTACTCGCCCTTGGGCAGTTGGAAGGTGGGCGAAGTGGTGGGATCGACCGGGGCGAAGGCGGTGCCGGTGTAGTCCACGGGCACGAAGCCGCCGCCGGGGGCCACGCCCACTACAGGCAATACGCTGCCGGGCGCCTGGGCGCTCGGGTCGTTGGCGTGTTGGCTCAGGTTGATGTTGATGCCGCCGACGGGAATGCCGGTCTGGTCTTCGCCGAGGGTGCCAGTGAGTTGCGCCAGGGTGTTTTCGTGCAGGGTGCCGTTTTGCAGGGTGCGAGCAACGTTGAGGTTGACCGTACCGCCGGCTTGTAGCGTGGCCGCGTAGCCAGGGCCGCCGTTGTCGGTCCAGGTGGTGACATTACTGACCTCGGCAAAACGGTCATCGGAAGACCGCGCCTTGAGTGCTTCAAACCGCGCCAGGTCGAAGTTGCCGGCGGCGACGGCGGCATTGAACGCTGGGACGTCACGAAACTCCATCTGGTCCCAATAATCGATGTCGATCCTTTTGGGTGTACCCACGACGATGGTGTTTTGGCCGGTGCGGGTGCCCGCGCCCTGATTGAGCAGGTCGTTGGCGGTGATGCTCAGGTTGCCATTGGCCGCCAGCAGGCTGTAGCGGTTCTGGACGTTGTCGCCCTGGATCAGCAGGTCTTTGCCCGCCACCAAGCGCGCAGAGGCCGAGTCCTTGATCGCGGATTCAAGGAAGGTCTGGTTAATGGTGATTTGACCGCGCTTGAACGAGTCGTGCCCGCCGCAGTGCTGGCCGCACTGCCAATTGAGGCTGCCGGTGGTGACGGTCTGGCCCAACTCGAATTCAGCCTTGGCGTTTTCCACGAAGGCGGCGTTGATGCCGATATTGCCTTCGCTTTCCACAGTACCGGAAAGGTTGCTGAAACCTGCCGCGCGTGCGCCATTGACGGCGGCAAAGGTCAGGTTGCCCTTAGTGTAGACATCACCGTAGAGGTTGCTGAAGCTGTTACCGCGCAGGGTAAGGTCGCCGCCGCTGAACAACAGCGTGTCGGCCGCATTGGTGATGCCGTTGACCGCAGTGAGGTTCACCGCGCCCTGGGCACCGAGGGTGCCACGGTTGTCGATTTGCGCGGCGGCGATATCCAGTTGCTGGCGGGCGGTGAGGAAACCGAGGTTGGCCAGGGTGCCGCTGAGCGTCAGGCGCGCATTGGTTGCCGCCAGGCGGCCGCCGTTCTGGTTGAGAGTGTTCGCGGCGACGGTGAGGGTTTGCAGGGCCGATACGCGGCCACTGTTGGTTATATCGCCGGTGGTGATGCTGATGTCACCGTCGCTGAGCAGCTCGCCGCCGTTGTCGAGGCTGGCCACGTCGAGGATCAGGCCCTTGCTGCTGGCCATGCGGTCGCCGGCCTTGAGGGTCAGGCCCTGGCTGCTTTTGTACGTGAGCACTTCGTTCAGTTGCAGACGGCCCAGGCCGTCGATGCTGCCGAATGCCCAGTCAGCGGTGCCCATGCCATTGATGTTGCCCTGGCTGCCGGTGAGGCTGGCAGTGTTGATGCGGAACAGGCCGTTGCCCGCGTGCTGCAACTGGCCACCCTGGTTGTTCAGGTGCGTGGCATCGAGGCTGAAGGCTGCGCTGCCGAACTCGAGGGTGCCGTCCTGGTTGTTCAGGGTGCCGCTGAGGTTGAGGCTGCTGCTGGCACCGGCCAGCGCACGCAGTTGTCCGCGTGCGCTGTTGTCGAGGTTGCCACCGTTGAGGGTCAGGCCCTGGTTGGCTTCAATCAGGCCGCCTTGGTTGGTGAGCGTGTCGCGTGAGGTCAGGTTGAGCTGGTTGCCGCTGATCTGGCCGCCCGCGCTGTTGTTGAGGGTGTTGCCGGTGATCGTCACCTGTTCTTTACCGAACAGCTTGCCACCTTGGTTGGCGAGGGCTTCGACGGTCAGTTGCAGGTTGCCCACCAGGCTGGCCAACGTGCCGTTGCTGGCGTTGTTCACGCTGTCGGCGGTGACGGTCAGGGTGTCGCCTTGCACGGTGCCGCCGGTGTTATCCAGGCTGCCGGTATCCAGTTGGGTATGTGCGCCGCCGCTGAGCATCAGGCCTTTGCGGTTGGTCGCTTCCTGGCCGCTGTAGCTCAGGCCCTGGTTACCGGCCAGCAACTGGCCGCCATCGTTGTTCAGGTGCTGCGCGGCGATGTCGAGGCGCTTGCCGCGCAGGGTGCCCCCGCTGTTGTCGAGGGTGGTGAGCGCCTTGACTAGCACGGCTCGATCGCCAGCGTCGATGACACCGCCAGCGTTGGTCAGCAGGTCGCTGACGTTGAGGGTCACGTCGCCGCCATTGCTGACCAGCGAGCCTTTGTTGCTGTTGTTGAGGGTCTGCGCGGTGACGTCAACCGAGGTGCCGATCAGGATGCCGGCGCTGTTGTCCAGCCGCTCGCCTTGTACCTGCAACAGGCCTTCACTTTGAATACGGCCTTGGGCATTGAGCAATTGGCCCGGGCCTTTGAGCAGCAGGCTCACGCCCGGCGCGCCACCGGCCAGCAGGCCGGCGTTGCGGTTGTCGAGGCCGGAGGCGCGCACGTCGAGTTGGTCGCCCACCACGCGCCCGGCGCGGTTGTCGATGTCACCGCCGGTCACGTCGAGCAGCAGTTGTTTGCCGACGATTACGCCGCTCTGGTTATCCAGGTTCGCCGCGTGCAACTCGACATCGCCCTGCCCGGCCTGCAAGCGGCCTTGGGCGTTATTGAGCTGTTGCGCGGTGACGAGGGTCAACTTGCCGGTGTTGGCGCTCAGTACGCCGTTGGCGTTGCTGCTGAGGTTGCCGGCGTTGAGGTTCAGGTCGGTGCTGGCCTGGGCAAAACCCTGGCTGTTGTTGAACCCATTGGCAACGGTGAGGTTCAGTGCGCCGTTGTCGGCCTGGATCAGGCCCTTGAGGCTGTTGTCGAGGTCGCTGGCGTTCACCGTGAGGGCGCCGGCAATCAGCTTGCCGTTCTGGTTATTCAGGCTGCCGGCGTTGACGGTCAGGGCGTTGGCGATCACTTGCCCGCCGCTGTTGTTGAGTGCGGCGCTGGTCAGCACCAGGCTGCCGCCGGACATTTCGATGCGGCCTTGGCGGTTGTCCAAAGAGGCGCTGTCGAGGGTAGCGGCCTGGCCTTCACCGAAGCGAATCAACCCGCCGAGGTTGACGATCGCCGGTGCGCTGATCGCCAGGCTTTGCTCGCCGTACACACGGGCGGTGGCGCCTTGGTTGGTGAGCTTGGCGGTGCTGACGCTGACGGTTTTGCCCTGGATGATGCTGCCCTGGTTGGTCAGCGCCTGCGCGGCGGTGATCGCCAACGCGCGGCTGGCCAGCAGGTCACCGCTGGTGTTCACGGTCTGCGCGTTCACCACCAGGTCGCCGGTGGCATTGCGGCTGTTATCAGCCTGCACGCCCGCTTCGATGATGCCCGGGTTGGTGACCTTGATCGCGTTGAGTTCGATGCGCTGACCCGCGGCCAGGCTCTTTTGGTTGACCAGTTCTTCGGCACTGCTCACCTGCACATTGCCGGTGGCGTAGACCTTGTCGGTCAGGTTCACGTTCTGCGCGGTGACCTTGATATTACCGGTGGCCGCCGTCTGCGCCATGCTCAGGCGCCCATTGGCATCCAACTGGATATCCCCACCACTGGCGGCCAAGGTACCGTCGAGCTTCACGCCCACGCCGGCCTCGGTGCCCACCAGTTTGATCGCGCCGGCGTACATGCCGCCCAGCGCCGAGGAGTCGATGGCCAGTTCGGGCTTGGCGCTGCCGTCATCGGCGCGCGCGGTGGCTTTCAGGCTTTTGGCGTCAACATCGTTGCGCCCGGCGATCACGGTCAATTCCCGTGCGTTGATCTGCGCATTGATCTTGGCCGAGCGGGTGATGATCTCGAAGCGGTCGACATTGCTGGCATTCAAGCCTTCGCCGTCGATGGTCACTGCGCCGCCGTCAACCTGGTAGCGCTGCAACTGGCCGCTGGCGTCGAGCACCGGTTTGCCGGTGGTGAGGGTCACGTTGGGGGTGTTGATAAAGCCGCAGCCGCTGCACGTGACGCCGTACGGGTTGGCGACGATGACCTTGGCCGACTGGCCCGCCACTTCGGTGTAGCCGCGCAGTTGGCTGGGGCTACCGCCGTTGACTTCGTTGAGGATGACGCTGGCCGCGCCGCCCTTAAGGTTGGGGTTGCCGACGATGTAGCCACCCAGCTGGGTGTTCGTCATGGGGCCGTTGGCGTTGTTGAGGATCACGCCGTTGGGGCCGACGTTGTAGTCCTTGAATTGGTTATGGGACAAGCCACTGCCATTGGGGGTGGCGATGTTCACCACCGGTACGCCATTGCCGGCCTGGCCGACGGTGGTGCCCGGCGCACTGACCACAATGCCTTCGGCCTGGGCCAGCAGCGGCTGCCAGAACAGCGCGTTGGCCAGGATCAGCACCAGGCCGCGCTTGGGCAGGCCGAAGAACGAGTCTCGCGGCTTCAGCGCAGCAGAAGGTTGGCGGGCCAGGAAGGCAAAGTGGCGAACATCCATTGTCATATTCTCGATGTAACGGGGCGTTGAATTACAGGAAGAAATCCATGCGGAAGTAGATCGGCGCTTCGCGCTCGCTCATCACTGCCGGGCGTTCCAGGGAATGGGCAAAGGTCACGCTGGTGCTGACGTATTTGCCACGGGCGAACAGCTCCAGGGAGTTGCTCGAGACCCGGCCGTGCAGGTTGTCGTTGTAGCGGTCGTTGCGGATAACGCCCTGGTCATAGCCGACGCTGGCACCGTATTCGGCGAAGGCCGGGCGCAGCCAGCTCAAGGTCACCGGACGGGACCAGCGCACGTCATTGCGCCAATAGCCGCCGCTGTCGCCGGTCAGTTGCTGGTCCTTAAACCCACGGATCGACGACGAGCCACCCAGGCTCATGCGCTGGGGGCTGTACAGCACATCCTCACTGCGCTGACCGGTAGCCAGGCTGGTGAACGTGAACGACTCGCCCCACAGCGTGAACGGTTGCAGGTAGCTGACGGTTGCGGTGTATTTGCGGTAGTCGGGAGTTGGCGTGAGGTTGCCCAGGCGGTCGCGCTGTTGGTCGTTGCGCTGGGCATCGAAAGCGCCGATGCCGTTTTGCACGCCCAGGTCGAGGTTGACGAAGGCATTGCCGATGCGGCGGCCGTGGTTGATGCCCAGTTGCAGTTCACTGAGGCGGTTGCTGCTGGGCTCGGTGCGCACGTCGAGGATGTAGTTGTTGGTGCGCAGGTGCGACAGGCCGACGTTCACCGACGTCTTGCTCACGTCGTCACGATGGATCACGCGCTCGGCGCGCAGTTGGTGGTTTTCGTTGTCGCCGTTCTGCTTGAATTTAAAGTCGTTGGTTACGCCAAAGGTGCGGTAATCACTCTCGCTGTAGGTGTAGCTGAAGTTCCACCAGCCCCACGGCACGTTGTAGTAGAGCATGGTGTTTTTCGAGGTTTTCTGGTGGTCGCTGACGGCATCGTGGCCGCCGCGCAACACCAACTGGTCGGCCAGGCCCAGCGGGCTGTCCCACTCAAGACCCGCGCCCCACTGCTGTTCGCCGGTGCTTTTCTGCCCGTCGTTATTGCGTGACAGGCTGGCACGCCAGGGTTTTTGCGGGACGTTCTTGACCTGCACTTCACTGCCGCCCACCTGGCTGCCGGGGGTCAGTTCCATTTGTGCCTGCTTGGACGGCAAGCGGTTCAACTGGTCCACCAACTGCTCGATTTCCCGCAGGTTGAGCTGCTCGCCAACCTTGCCGGGAAAGGCCATGGCCAGCTCGCGTTGGGACAGGTTGCTGCCGTCGGCGCCCTTCAAGCCTTCGAGTTTGCCTTCCACCACCAACACCTGGAGGTGGCCGGTGGACAGGTCCTGCTGCGGCAAGTAAGCACGGCTGGTGACCATGCCTTTGTCGATGTAGTAGTCGGTGATCGCCTTGAGCACTTGATTGAGCTGAGAGACGCCCAGGCACTGGCCGATATAAGGCTTGAGCAGACGCTCGCGGTCCGACGCAGGCAGGCTGTCGGCGCCCTTGAGTTCGATGTCTTTGATCGGGAAGCAACGGGTGTCGGCCGGGGTGGCAGGCGCTTCGGGCTTGGCTTCTTTGCCGGGCAGTTCCTTGAGGTCTTCAAGGCGCCGGCGCTGGTCTTCCAGCAGACGGTTTTGCCGATCACGGATCAGGTCCTGATCGCCAGGCGTGGGCGCAGCCGTCGCACTATTGAGTGCGAAGCAAGTCAGCAGGCAAACGCCCAGCAGCAGCCGAGTCCGTGGCAGTAATAAAGACATGTTCGATCCGTCGAGAAAGCGGGGGCCGGCAAACTAACATCGAACTTCCGGTCGGCCAAGAATCTGACTTAGTTGAAAGTTATGTTTAATAGACCTTTAAGTTGCTGATTATTAACAATAAATAAATCATGCAACGCTTAATCGCTTGCAATTGGAATTTTTATTCCGACAAGCGGTAACAGTATTGATACAACTTCGGCTAAGGGGCTTACAATTGCCATTACTTAGCCATCAATCCCGTATCACGACTGGTTAGTAGCCAAAAAACCGGAAAAGTTCGCGGCTACTTTGTGAATTGGATCCCACTTTTCGGCATTCAGGTTAACCGACCTCTTTCGCCCGCTCCTGCCCCGGCACCAGCTTCAACCCTGGCCGCTCCACATGGCGGGATACATGCGCTGTCACTTCCTGCACGCCACCTTCATGGTCGTTATGAATCACCAGCACACCCGGGCGGCGCAGTTGCTCCAGGTCACCGTCCCCCAGGCTGAAGCTGTGGCTCAAACGCTGGTCGCTCAAGGCCTTGGCCGCCGAGCGGCGCTGGGCAAAGCGCTTGCCGCGCTGTTGCTGGTAACGCGCCCAACCGATCAGTACCACCGCGTTGAACACAGCGATCCACAGGTAAATCTGCAAGGTATCCAGTGCCGCAAAAATCGGTGCATCAATGCGCGGGCCGCCGTGGCTGTCGAGCATCGGCACCATGCCGCGCACCAGCAAGAGGATCAGGCCAGCCCAGGCCAGCAGGGTCAGGAATACGTCGATCGCCCACATCACCGGGCGCTGTTGGGTTCGGATCAGGTTCATGGTTGCAGTTCCTTGGTGGGGGCTTTGATACCGCGATCCGGGCTGACCCAGCGCGCGCGTTTCTGGTGTTGCCGAAACAACACTTTGGGGAAGCTGACCAGGGTGGTGAACAGGCTGACCAGCCAGAACACCAGCGGGTACCAGACGGTCCAGAACAGGGTTTTCCACAGGCCCTTTTCATAGCGCCGGTCGATCATGATGCTCACCGCGAATTGCACCAGGCACACCACTGCCAGCAACAGGCCGGTAAAGGCCGGCGGCATCAGCGAGTCGACGGCGATGGCGGCGGGCAGCGTCACGACTTTACCCACGGCCCAGAAGATCACCGAGAGCAAAAAGGTGAAGGCCCAGCCGGTGGACAGGCAGTACTCGAACAGCAGCGGCCACAGGTAGCGATGGCGCCATTGCCAGATGCCCCGGATGTTCTTGAACAGCACTTCGGCGCCGCCCTGGGCCCAGCGCAGACGCTGTTTCCACAGGCCGCCGAGGGTTTCCGGCATCAGGATCCAGCACAGTGCGCGGGGCTCGTAGAAGATGCTCCAGTGGTCCAGTTGCAGCTTCCAGCTCACGTCGATGTCTTCGGTGATCATGTCGGTGCTCCAGTAGTCGACCCGGTCCAGGGCCGCCCGCCGAAACGCCACCACCACGCCGGAGACGGTGAAGATCCGCCCGAAGACCCGCTGGGTGCGCTTGATCAAACCGATGATCGAAGAGAACTCGCCCACCTGCACCCGGCCGATCAAGGTCGAGCGCGTGCGAATGCGCGGGTTGCCGGTGACGGCACCAAGGCGCGGGTTGTCGAGCATCGGCGCCACCAGGTACGCCGCGGTGTTCGACGAGAGCAACGCATCGCCGTCGATGCACACCAAATATTCGCTGCGTGCTGCTACCGCGCCCATGCGCAGGGCCACGGCCTTGCCCTGGTTTTGCGCCAGGTGCAGCACCCGCAGGCGCGGCTCTTTCAGCGCCAGCGCATCGAGCACCGCGGCGGTGTTGTCGCTGGAGCCGTCGTTGATCGCGATCACTTCAATGTTGCGGTATTGCTGGGCCAGCGCGGCGCCGATGGTCTCGGCAGCGTTGTCGCCTTCGTTGTAGCAAGGGATCAGGATCGAGATAAGCGGCTCGCCGGCGAGTACCGGCGCCGGGGTGTCATCCGCCCACGGCCAGTGGCGCTCCCAGTGCAGCCAGAAGTACAGGCCGCCGGCGATCCACAGGCCGGACATAAACAGCGGATAGAAGAATACGAAGTCCATCAGGAACTGCCCGGTGACCAGAAAGATCAGGCCAAGGGGCACACCCAATACCAACGACAAAACGATAAGCGCGAGGATTCTGTCGAACATGAGTCAAGGATTCCACTGGTTGGAAAGGGCCGGACGCACGGTTTTCAGATCCGGCGAATTCTCCAGGAAGTTGTCGGGGTAGTAGCCAAAACTGGTCACGCCTTGACGCTTGAGCACGCCCATCCACTCGGCCATTTGTGCGCCGGAAAGATCCGGGGCAGCCTGGGTGCGCCAGTCCTTGGCTTGCAACTCAAAGACGGTGCGTTGCAAGGCGCCGGGGCGGGCCTTGACGGTGGCCACGAGTTTTTCCAGCCAGGCATTGGAGCCCTTGAGGTCCTGGCCTTCCATCAATGGCATGGCCATCGGCGCAGTCCAGTCGTAGCTGGTGAGGAAGTCGTCGAGGTTCTGCGCGAACCAGGCTTCACTGCCCGGATTGAGCATCGGCTCGGCGAAGATATTGCGTGCGGTCTGTACTTGTGGGCCGCGCAGCGTGCGGACCTTGGCGGTCAGCTCATGGGTGAAGTCGATCAGGTAGCGGCTCTTGAAACGGGTCCAGCGCTGCATCACCGCAGGGTCGGCGCGCAGGGCTTCGATGGTGTCCGGCAGGCCGTTGGCGGCGTAGGCCTTGAGCGCCAGCGGGCTGGCGTCTTCAAAGTCCGACAGCACCGCGTCGTCGTGGAACAGCACGCCGTCGATGGCACTGGTGCGGGCCAGGTCTTCGTAGATTTCGCCGATGATCTGCCGCACCTTCGGATCGAACGGCGACAGGCGCTGGTACTGGTCCGGGTCGATGGCGACCTTGCCGGTTTCCGGGTCCCAACGGGTGACACGGGGCAGCTTCGAATCGAGGGCGAAGCTGAGCACCGGCATCCAGGCAAATACGTTTACGTGAGCCCGAGTGCGCAGTTGCCAGGTGACGCGGTTGAACAGGTCGGCGCGCACCGGCAAATGGCGGTTGGGGAAGTACAGCGAATGCACCAGGCCATCGCCCTTGGGGTCGGCGAAAGCTTGCAGGAATACGGTGCTGGCGCCCATGTCGACCACGCGCTGGATCAGCTTGTCGAGGTTGCGCACCTGCTGCTCCGGGTCCGGATCGTAGACGTTGTCCAGGTCCACATGCAGTACCCGCAATGGCGCTTCTGCCTGGGTCGCGACGATGGCGTTGGCGTAGTGCTCGCCGTCCGGGTCGGAGGCCACCAGGAAACGCGGGCTGCTCATCAGGTTGCCGAGGCTGTCGAGACCGTCTTCCAGGGTCAGGGCCATCTGGTAGCCCTGCTCGCCCACGACGGCCAGTGAAGTACCGTCGGCGGCGCCATATGGCCACACCCACACACGCGGTGCCTTGCCGGTGACGGCGCGGATCTTGTTGGAGATGGCCGCCACGTCGGTGCGCATCCGTGCCTGGAACTGGGCTTCGGTTTCGTAGCGATTGGTCGCAGGGTCAAAGCGTCGGGTGGTGGCGGCCGGTTGCAGGTTGCCCTGTGGGTTGGCCAGCACGCCTTTGTGATTGGCGTCGGTGTGCGCGGCGATTTCCACCAGGCCGGATTGGGCGATTTCGCGCACCTGCTGCCAGGTCAGGAAGTCCGAACGCGGCCGTGGTGTGCCGGCGAAATCCACCGGCTGGTTCAGCGGCGTATCCACCCATGAGCCCACCGGCGCCAGCAACGCGTGCCAGTTGTAGCTGCGCAGGATCGGCATCACACGGGTGTAGAAGCTCGCGTAGCCGTCGTCGAAGCTGAGCATGATCGCCTTCGCCGGCAGCTCCGGGCCGCCGTTGCGGGCGGCGAGGATCTGGTCAACGGTGACCGGCTGGTAGCCGTTTTCCCGTAACCACGCCAGCTGTTCGATCAAACGCTCGGTACGCACCGCCACCACCGCCTGATCGGGGTCGCGGTCCTCGATGTCGTGGTAGGCGATACCGAGAAAGTGGTTCTTCGGCCACGGCGCTTCGTTGGCGGGCTTGAGCCGCTCGGCGGGTGGAGTGAAAGGCGCGGGTTGCTGGGCGCAAGCGCTGCTCAGCATTAACCCCAGGGCCAACAGGCAACGGGACAAAACAGGCATGATCGGACTCTTCTAGAAGCGGTAGGTGAGGTCGACGATCAGGCGCAGATCGCTTTCGCGCTCACCGTCATAAGGTCGGCTGATCCAGCTGAGGTTGGCGCCGGTTTCGAGCACGTCGTTCCAGCGAAACCGCTGGCCGTAGCCCACCAATGCAACGCCGCCGGTGCCGTAATCGCGCTGGCTGTAGGTGCCCGCCCCCACCTGGAACTGCTGGCTCCACTGGGTTTCGTAGCGGTGGTAGAGCACGTGGTTGACGGTCGCCGTGGGCAGCATGCTGTAGTCCGAGCGCGGGTTGAAGTACGGCGTGTCTTCCTTGGTGTTGCGGCTGGTGCCGACTTCCAGGCCCAGATCGACTTGCACCCCCGGCGAGCTGTACACGCCCTGGCGTCCGGTGAGCAGCGCTTCGAAGCGGTTGTTGCCGTCGCTGAAGTGGGACGGGCTCAGGGCCAGTTTCCATTCGCGGCTTTCGTTGGCGCGCCAGCGGATAAAACCGCTGCCGCCGTTGGCGGTGATGTCGGCGTTCAGCGCCCGCAGCGGGGTGCTGGCGGAGAGGTAGTCGAGGCTACCGCCGTACTGCCATTGGTCATTGATGTCCCGCGCAATCGCGACCCGCGCGCCTTGCTTGGAGCCAAAGCCGTAGGAGTGATTGGACACTTCGGCTTCGAGGGTCATGTCGCGGGTGCGCCGCTCTACACCGAGGCGCTGCCAGCGGTGTTGGCCGTTGCCTTCTTCAAAGTCGGCAGTGGCGTAGCCGACACCGCCGAACACGCGCCAGTCTTCATCGATGGGCGGGCTGTAGAGCAAGGTTTCGATGCCGAAATCGCGGCTGCCGGACACCGCGCCCGCACCGTTATCGCCGCCACCGTTGCTTTTGCCGGTGTAGGCCTCGACGCGCAATTCGGCCATGTCATGCACATCCCGCAGGCGACTGAGGCGCTGCACCTGGCGGTTGTCCGGGGCGCGGTCGACCACGTCGTCGGTGAGTGCATCGAGCTGGCGCCACTCCTGCAGATCCAGGGCGGTATGGCCTTGGGAGACTTCCAGGCCGATGTCGCGCGGGGCCTGGGCTTCGGTTTCCTTGAGGGTGTTTTCGGCACGCCGTGGCCAGTCGCGGGCGCGGTACATATCAGCTTGGGCCAGGCGCAGGCCGATATTGCCGGGCGCCTGCTGCACCAGGGCTTCCAGGCCTTTTTCGCTGGCGGGAAGGTCGGCGCCATAGGTGCCGGCCTGAGCGGCCAATTGTTGGGCGTCCATCCAGGCGTCGTTGGGGTTACCGATGGGCAGGCCCTTGAGTTCGACCCGGGGTTTCTGGGTGCTCGCCAGGTTATCGGCGACTTCGCGGGCCTCCACCACCTGATCGTTTTCGAGCAAGGCGTAGAACAGCGCGGTGCTGTCTTCGACGTGATCACCCGCGTCCGCATCGCTGGCCACCAGGGCCTGGCGATACAGCGGGGCGGCCTTTTCCGGCTGGCGTTGGTCGAGGTAAGCGGCAGCAACCCAACGCAGCGCGTAGGTCGGCAGTTGCACACCTTCGCCCTTCAGCACTTCGTACTCGCGGACCACCTCGGCGGTGCGTGCCCGGGCCTTCAGCGCGCCCAGGCGGTCGATGCGCCAGCGCACCACGTCATCATGGGCGCTGGCATCCGGTGTCCACGTGGTGAGCAGTTGGTCGTAATCCTTGAGGGCGCGGTCGGCGATGACGTAGCGCTCTTTTTCACTGCGTGAGGCGAACTCGGCCAGGCGCACGCGTTCGGCGGCCAGGTCGCCTTCGAGGCGGCGCTGGGTGACCGGGTCCAACAGGCCCGGGCGCCGGGCGGCCAGGCGCAGGGCTGGTTCCGGCAGGCGCGCGCGTTGCAGGGCGACGATGTATTCGCGGGCGACTTCGGGTTTGTTGCCGGCGCGGATGAAGGCCTGGTCGAACTCGAACAGCGCGTCATAGGTTGAACCGGCGCGAGTCAGGGCGTAACCCAAGGCCATGCGGCGGTCGGCGTCGTCGGGTTTGGCGGCCACTAGAGCGCGGGTGCGCTGTACGGCTTCGGCCGTTTGGCCGGCGTCGGCCTGGGTCAGGGCGAGGCCCAATTGCAGGTCCGGGTTATTCGGCTCGCGTTGCAGCGCCTGGCGATACACGGCAATTGCCGGCTCCCAACGCTGCTGGTTGCGATAAGTACGGGCGACCGTGGCCAACGCTTGGGAAGTAAGGGTACGACTGCGGCCCTGGGTCTCGTAGACCGAAAGCACTTCGGCGTCCTGGCGTGCCCAACTGGCAATCAACAGGTGATCGCTGACCTGCCCCGTCGTCTGACGCTCGGCGGGCAATTGGCGCAACAGGTTGAGGGCCGGGCCATAGTTGCCGCTACGGGCCTGGTTGATCAGCGAATCATAGGCAGCATCCGCCGACGCCACGACAGGCCAGAGTAACTGGCTACACAGGGCCAGACGGATAAAGGGATGAACATTACGCGACATGTCGTCAGCTTCCTCACCAGGGAAAGCTGTAGTGATAAATTCACCTGCACGACACACCAGGCGGCCGACATCTGATGACGCAGCCAAGCTTTCCTGGGGCGCAATATCCTTGAGAGGGGTACAAAAAAGGCCAATTCCGAACAATTATTCAGAATTGGCCTACATCACTTTGAGCCGAGTTTTATTGAGCGCCGCTAACCGCGCCGAACTTGCCCAGTACAAAACCAATGAATTGCTCGACGGTCATTTTCTGGCCGTTGAAGGTCACTTCATTGTTGGCGTAGTGCAGCTTGGAAACGACATCGGTGCCCACCAGGGTCGCCAGTTGAGTACCCACGGCCATGCCGCTGATCATCTCGCTGGCCATCTGGGATTGCTGCTCGATGGCTTTCGGGTCGGTCACACCACCGATCTGCGCTTGCAGGGCGGCAACGTCCTGAACCATCGGCTTGGACAGCGTCAGGTTGGCGTCCAGCAGCGCAACGATTTGCTTGCCCAGTTCAACCGGCGGCAGGTCCATGCTCGACGGCTTGGCCAGGTCGACCACCAGGTTGAAACGGCTCTCGCCATTGGTGGTTTTCAGCGACAGGTTTTCTACTGCCACTTGCGGCTTGGCAGCCAGCAGTTGATTGACATTGGCCTGGGCCAGGGTTTGCTCGGCTTCAGTCAGTTGCAACTCAGGCACTGGCTGGCCGGCAGCGGCAGCGGCTTGGGCCGGTTGCACTTTTTCCTGGTAGAGCTTGGTCAGCACCAGCATCGATGGGATATCGACGTTCTTCATGCTGACCGCCATGGCCGCCGAGCCCACTGGCTTGCCCTGGTAACCGATCTCGTCAATCTTGTAGTCGACACGGCCGGCCAGGTTGTTGTCCTTGGTTTCGCTGCTGTCTTTCTGCTCAAAGTTCTTGAGGGTCAGCACCGCTTGCTGCGGGCCGAAGGTGACCTTGGTGTTGGTCAGCTCGACAGTGTTTTGCCCGGTGTAGAAACCAAAGGTGGTTTTTTCCAGGTTGCTGGCGATGGTCAGGCCGCTCAGCTCGGCATCCAGCTTGGCGTTGTTGGCATCGACAACCGAGACCTTGAGGCTGTCCATGTAGCCGCTGGCCTTGACCTTCTTGCCTTCGGCAGTCGAATCGAAGTCCAGGTTGGCACCGGAGAAGCTCACGGCCGACTTGTCGTCCTTGAGTTCCAGAGGCAGCAGTTCAACATTGCCGTTAACCGAGCGGTTGTAGCCGATGTTGGCCACGCCCTTGAGCGGCGACACGTCTTTGCTGGCGGCGAACCATTTTTCGGTGGTGGGGTTTTTCTCAAGTTCGTAGTGACTGGTGGCCATGACTGGCAACCACTTCAGCGACACCAGACGCGAGAACGGCAGCGGGCCGTGTTCGATATGGTCGACGAACAGCAGTTCGGTGTCCTGATGGTTTTCGCCGAACACTGCGCCTTGGGCCTTGAGGCGATAGTGCGCGGTGCTGCTGAACAGCTGGCGGTCGAGGGAAACGAGCTCGAGGGTCACGGTGCCGTCGACGCCGGCCATGGAGGTCTGCAGTTCCTTGTTGGCATCCTGGATGGCGGTTTGCAGCACCGGCTCCAGTTGCTTGCCGGTGTACCAGGCACCGCCTGCACTGATTGCACCAATGGCGACGACGATACCCAAGAGAACGACTGCTGGCTTATTCATGTAGTGACCTGATCAAATCCTGTGAAATGGGCTGTCTTCCCTGAACACCCGAAGGGTGTCGGCTCAAGCCCGCCGAAATCCGGGGAAGATTAGCATTGGCTGGCGTATGCAGCCCAATTTTTCAATAGGCGCAGACTTCAGCGGTGAACGGTAAAGCGCCTTCGCGAGCAAGCCCGCTCCCACATTCGGCTGCATTCCAAAGATGCAACTCGATCGAATGTGGGAGCGGGCTTGCTCGCGAAGGCGTCAGTACAGACACCACAGATTTCAGGAATACTCGGTATCGATCTCATCCAATTGATGATCAAAGCTCTTCAGCCGTGCCGTCCACGTGTACACCAGCACTTCAAATTCGCGGTGAATCACCGCGTTGCCCGGCGTATCCGACTTGGGATCATAAAAATCCAGCTGGTAACGCTCCCGCGCCATCGCCGTGGCCACGTCGGACAATTCCCGGGCGTTATTCAGCCAGTGCCGTCCGTCGGCGACTTGCCGATCAAGCATCACGCATTGTTTTTTCAGGGCTTCGAGGCTTTTTTCCAGCGGGGTGCCGGTCAGTTCACCCATGACTTCCTGGAAGGTGCGCCCCGGTTGCCAGTAGCTGCCCCAGAAGTAGCGGTCGAACACCGTCTCGACCCGGCGCAGGGCGACTTTGGTGTCCCAGATCGCCACGCGGGTCTTGCCTTGTTCGAGCAGTCTTCGCTTGATTCGCTGGCCTTGGAAAGAAGCCCAGGCCACCACACCGATGGACAGCACCGCGATCAGCGCGCTGGCGCTGTCGAGGAACACCATGGCCTTGTCAATTTGATGGGCCAGCATGATGCCGTAGAAGTACGTCGCCGATAACAACACCAGTGCGAAGAACACGCACCAGAAAGCGGGAGCATAAGGGTTTTTCATTATTGGAATCCCCATGAGCAAACGCGAGCAGTGACAAGCGGGTCATCAACAGAACCCGCCAGTCAAAGCATAGCAATCAGCTCAGGGTTTGCTGGCTTGTGTGGCTTGCGTTCGTCCACTTTCCCAGCCGCCGCCCAGGGCCAGGAACAAATCGATCTGGCTCATGGCAACCTGGGTGTTCGCCGCCGCCAGTTGCGCTCGTACATCGGTGTAGGTGCGGGTGGCTTGCAGGTCGGCCAGGAATGAGGCGCGGCCGGCCTGGAAGAAGCGGTGCGTCTGCTCCGCGGCCTCTTTGGCCGAGGCGCCGGCATCGGCCAACGCATCGCGACGTTGCAATTGCGCGGTGTATTGCGCCAGGCCCGTCTGGGTTTCGCGGATGGCGTTGAGCACCACGCCGTCGAAATGCGCCAGGGCGCCCTGGGTCGCGGCTTCGGCTTCGTGAATACGCGCGCGGGCACCGTTGGTCGGCAGCGTCCAACTGATCAGCGGGCCAAAGCCCCAGCGGTTGGTGGCTGGCGTGCCCAGGTCATCCAGAATACCCACGGTGCCGACGGTGGCCCCGATGCTGATATCCGGGTACAGCGCGCCGGTGGCCACACCGATGCGCGCAGTGGCAGCCGCCAGTTGGCGCTCGGCCTGGCGCACATCAGGGCGACGCTTGAGCAGCGTGGCGCCGTCGCCCACCGGCAGCAATTGCGCGATATGCGGCAGCTCGGCGCATTGGGCGGTGCCGGCCGGCAGTTGATTCAGTGGCTTGGCCAGCAGCATCGACAGGCGGAACAGCCCGGCCTGGCGCAACGCTTCATAACGCGGCATTTCGGCGCGCAGGGATTTGTATTGGGTTTGCGAACGGGTGACCTGGGTTTCATCACCACGCCCGGCATCCCGCAGGCGCTGGGTCAGGTGCGTGCTCTGGGCTTGCAGGTCGAGGGACTCGTTGGCGATCGCCAGCTCTTCGTTGGCCGCGCACACTTGGGTGTAAGACCGCACCACGTCCGCTACCAGGGTGATACGGGCGATATCGGCAGCCGCCTGGGCCGCATCGGCGCTGGCCTGGGAGCTTTCAATGCCGCGCTGCAAGGTGCCGAACAAATCGAATTGGTAGGAGGTGCTGATGCTCGCGGCGCCGATATTGGCCACAGGGACTTTTTCCGTCAGCAAATAGGCCTCACCGGATTCTTGCAAGCGCTGGGCTTCGGCCTTGGCCCCGGCACTCCAGCCGCCGGCAGATTCGGCTTGCTGCACCTGATAGCGCGAGCGCTGCAAGTTGGCCGCAGCCACCCGCAGGTCGGTGTTGGAGGCCATGGCCTGCTCCACCAGCTTATCCAGGCGCGGGTCTTGATAGAGCTTCCACCAGTCCGCCGGCACCGGCGCCGACACCACATTGTTGCCCTCCCCGGCCAACTGGCCCTGAAGGTCACCGCGGTTCACGGCAGCCTTGTCCGGCAGTTTGTAATCGGGGCCCACCACTTGGCAGGCCGACAGCAACAACCCCAGCCCGGCGGTTGCTAAAAGCCGTTTCATGGCTTGTTCTCCGACTTGGGTTGGTCGTCGATGATCGACACCGTGGCAGTGCGCCCGGCAATCATGCGGAAGTCCGCCGGCACGTCGTCAAACGCGATGCGCACCGGAATCCTCTGGGCCAGGCGCACCCAGCTGAACGCCGGGTTGACGTTGGGCAGCAGGTTGGAGCCGCTGGTGCGGTCACGGTCTTCGATACCGGCGACGATGCTCTGCACATGCCCGCGCAGGCGGGCGTTGTCGCCGATCACGCGGATGTCGACGCTCTGGCCGACGTGGATGCCGTCGAGCTTGGTCTCTTCGAAATAGCCGTCGATGTGGAAGGAGTTGCTGTCCACCACCGACAACACCGGGCGCCCGGCGGTCACGAACTCCTGGTTACGCGGCGCACGGTCGTTGATGTAGCCGTCCACCGGGCTGCGGATCACCGAGCGGTCCAGGTTGAGCTGCGCGGCATCCACCGCCACTTGCGACTCGGCCAGGGCCGATTGGGCACGGGTGACACGGGACTGGCTTTCTTCCAGTTGCTCGCTGGCCACCAGGTTGCCGAGGCCACGGTTACGCTTGTTCTCGCGCACGGCCTGGGCCAGGGTTTCCTGGCGGTCGGCCACAGCGGCCTGGGCCTGGCGCAGGGCCAGCTTGAAGCGGTCCTGGTCGACGGAGAACAGCACCTGGCCGCGCACCACCAACTGGTTGTCACGCACGTCCACTTGCTGGATCAGCCCGGACACGTCCGGGGCGATCTGCACGATGTCGGCACGGATATGGCCGTCACGGGTCCAGGGGGCGAACATGTAGTACATCACCATGCGCCACACCACGACGCAGGCGAAGGTCACCACCAATAACGTCAGGACTACACGGCCGATGGTCAAAAAAGGTTTTTTCATGTCATGAGGTATCGACTGAGTGAGTCCACTGCGCCCAGCAACAGAGCGTAGAGACCCACATTGAACAATGCCCGGTGCCAGACCAGGCGATAGAAGTGGACGCGGGTCAACAGCCCGTGCACCACCAGGTACAACACATACGTAATGCCCATCAGCACCAGCAGCGTGGGCAGGAACACCCCGCTGATATCCAGATCACCGATCATAAAGGCGCTCCATCGGGTAACGGCGCTTCCATCTCTGTGCCACCAAGAAATTCCACGCCGGGCAACAACGCCAGGCGCAAGCCGCTAAGGGCGTGCAGCAGGTGCAGGCGGGTTTCGTCCTCACCTTGCAGGCCCTGGCCGTTGAGGGCGCGGCGGGTACGGTCGAGGGTCATCAGCAGACCGCTGGGGGCCGGCAGACGTTCACCGGCTTTCAGGCAGGCCTTGAAGTAACCGCCGACGCCTTCCACCACCTGGTTCAACAACACACGCGGAACCCCGAGGATGCGCGGCGAGTACGCCAGCAGGTCCAGCAGGTTCAGCGCCACCCGAACTTCGCGCAGGGCGATGCCGGTGTCCTGGCCGGTCATGGCCAGCCGCGGCAGGTGTTGCATCAGGCGGTCGAGCATTTGCACGCCCATCTTGCGGTGCTCGGCCAGGGTCGCGGGCTCGGTCAGGGTGACGATGTCGCGCCAACTGAAGCGGGTCAGGCGCTTGGCCGCCAGCTCGGCGCCGAACGGCCGGGCAATCAGGGTCCAGACAAAGGCGAACAACAGGCCCACCGGGCCCGCCAGGTTGGAGTTGGCGAAGGCCAGGAAGTCCGCGTCGTAGGCACCCTGGATGCTGATGAACGACGAGGTGTTGACCAGCGTCAGCAGCATGCCGAGGTAGAAGCGCGGCTGTACCGTGAGCGTGCCGATGCAGATAAAAGGCACCGAAAACGCCAGCACCAGCATCGGGAAATCATGCAGGTTGGGCAGCACCAGAAACAGGTAGAGGCTGGCGAACAGCACCGACATCGCCGTCCAGAAAAAGAACCGGTAGATCTGCGGCGCCGGGTCGTCCATCGAGGCGAAGAAGCTGCAGGCCACCGCCGCAAGGATCACCGCACTACCACCGTCGGTCCAGCCCAGCAGGATCCACAGCACCGAGGCGACGATGATCGCAGTGACGGTGGAAAACGCCGAGTAGAACATCAGGCCACGATCGAGGAACGGTGTCAGCCGGCCCAGGCGCCAGTGGCGGTACACCGCGCGCCAGCTGTCCTGGCTTTCGCACTGGATAGCAGCTTGCAGGCTGCGGCAGTCTTGCCACAGATCCACCCACTCGCCGAGGCGATACAGGGCGTTGGAGAACAGTAACTGGTGGCGGTCATCCAGGGCGTCGGCATCGGGTTGCAGGGCTTCGATCTGGTCGCGCAGAACACGCCAGCGCTCGAGGGGCGCGTCCTTTTGCGTGCTGTCCAGCCACTCGTTGGCGGCGGCCAGCAATGGTGTGAAGCGATCGAGCAATTCCGGCGCGCGGTGTTCAAGGGCGTACACGGCATCGTCGAGAGCATCGATCACCGGCAGCAGGTGGATCATCCGCCCGCGCAGCTCCTTGGTGTTGCGCACCGTTTGCGGTCGCGAGCCTTCATGGGGCAGCTGGCCGATCATCAACTCCAGGGTGTTGAAGGTGGCAACCATGCCGCCGCGCAGGGTGCTGATTTCTTCGGGCTGCACGTTGCGGCTGAGGAAGCGCTGGCTGTAGACCTGTGCGTCGGCAAACCACTTGCTCACCGAGTCATCGAACACCGGCGCCAGGCGTCGCGGCCAGAACATCGCACCGACCACCGCCGCCACGGCGATGCCGAGGAAGATTTCTTCGGTACGCGCCTCGGCCACATCCCATACCGCCAGCGGGTTATCCACCACCGGCAGGGCGATCAGCGGCAAGGTGTAGCCGGCCAGCATCAGCGCGTAGCTGTTGGCCGTGCGCAGGTGCAGGGACAGGAACAGCAGAATCCCGGTCCACAGCGCGATCACCACCACCAGCAAGTACGGCGTCTGCACAAACATCGGCACAAAAAACACCGCCGCCGCCGCACCCATGAAGGTACCGACCGCCCGGTACAGCGCCTTGGAGCTGGTAGGGCCGACAAACGGGCTGGAAACGATGTACACCGTGGCCATCGCCCAATACGGACGCGGCATTTGCATCAGCATGGCGATGTACAACGCGATCATTGAAGCGGCGAATGTCCTTACGCCATAGAACCAATCCTTGGCCGGCGGCATGCCGGTAAAAAATCCGTTCAAGAACTCACAACCATGGGATGTTGATTGGCGCCTTCAAAGGCCCGCAGTACACGCAGGGCAGCTTCCAGGTCATCGGGATCGATCGTCGCCAGCACCTCGCGGCGCAGACGCACCAGCTGTTCTTCCACCGCCTGCACCAGCTCGCGGCCACGCTCGGTGAGGCTCAAGGCCTTGGCGCGGCGGTCGTGGATGTCTTCGGTGCGGCACACGTAGCCGGAATTGCACAGCTGGTCCAACAGACGCACCAGGGACGGGCTTTCCATCCCGGCGGCCTGGGCCACCTTGACCTGATGCACACCGTCGCCGAGGCGGCCGATCATCAGCAGCGGCACGGCGCAGGCTTCGGAGATGCCATAGCTGACGAGCGTGGTCTGGCAGATTTTGCGCCAGGTTCTGGCACCTACCACCATGCTGCTGCTGATGTTCATCTGGAGTTGTTCGAGGGTCTGGGACACTGGATTCTTCGCATACAGTTAGTTTGCTAACTATCAATATGGTCGATGGATCCAAGGCAGTCAAGTTTTGATACAAATTTGCGGATAGGTGGCGAAGCGACGCAGCCCAAGGAACCGCTGCTCTTTACCCTAGTTCATGTGCCGGAAACGTCCGTGCGAAAGGCGATTTTTTTGCACCGAGCCGATCGCCGCTATGCCGTCACCCGTCCTACCTCCTCCTCAATAAACTCAAACACCTCCTGCGCAACGCTGTACTGGAACTGCTTGCGTCGGTGCCGGGAAACCTTGCCCTCGTTATCCAGGCACATCATCACCAGCTTCGACAGATCGCTGCCGCGCACGTCGTAGCGCTCGTTTACGGCTTTAACCACGCGGTCGTAGCGATCCAGGAATTCGGTTTCCTCGCGCAGCTCTACTTCAAGCGCCCGGCGGGCCATCTGCAAGGTGAATTCCACGCAGCGGGTGGCATCCCAATAGCGGTAAATCGAAGGATGGCCAATGAAGTCAAAGGCCATCTGGTCGCCATCCAGCCAGGTGACATTCCAGAATTCCCGGGAGGGTTGTGAGAATGCCTTGAGGGCTTGCAGGTAGGCTTGTTCCTCATGCTTCATCGCGACCGATACCGGCAGCAGCAGGCCGTTTTCCAAAGCACCGTAATGACAGAGCGTCTGATGAACCAGAAAGCGCGACAAGCGCCCATTGCCGTCCATGAACGGGTGCAAGAACACGAAACCGAAGGCGGTCACTGCTGCTGCAACCAATGGGTCGACGTCCCGCACTGGCTGGTTGGCAAAAGCCATTAGCTCTTCCATCAACTCCTGGCACAAATCCGGCGCGGGGGGCACATAGCTGACGCCCGCAGCGCCCCTCAGACCGTTATGCAGGTGATTCTGCTCGTGACGGAAGGCGACCGCCTTGTCGAAGGGATTGGATACAGTGCTGTTTTGCAGCTCTACCAGGTAGTCCTCGGTGAGCAGGCGACCTTCATGGGCCTGGCGCAGCAGTTGAACGAAGCGACGGGACTTTTCTTCGCTGGGTTGTTCTTTTTCGATGGCGAACGAGTCGCGGGTTTCATGCAGGTAAGCCCATTGGATGGCGCGGTCCATCATTTCAGGCGGGAGGGTGGCCATGAAGGACTTGGCGCGGCCCAACACATCCAGCGCCAGTAACGTCTCTATCTGTGAAGTGCGCTCTACGGTGGCACAGTAATGCAACGAGCCCAGACCGTTGAAATCGACTCGCCAGCGGCTATTGCGGGTACTGGGGCCTGTTACATAGCGCTTGGGATCGAACAGGAAAACAACACTTCCGCGCACCGGCGTTGTGTAATCCAGCGAGCGTCCAGTGAGCCCTTCCCACAGGAAGCAGGCTTTGCGAATAAACACACCATTGGGCGACTTGGCGAGTTCAGACAGAAAAGGCTCAGGGCCAAACTGCTCAAATGTCTGAGCCAAAACAGGCAGGTTGATGCCTTCATGCTTGAGGGCGAACAGCACATGCTCGAATAAAGAATCTTGTCCGGGTGCTACCGATTGCGGGACCGCCAGGCAATCACCAATCAAGGTGATGCGGGTCACCGGTTTGATCATGGCGACGCGCTTGGGAGCGATGACCTTAAGGCTCAACGCCTCACATAAATGAGCGTAACCAACGACGGGCATGGTGAGCGTCCCTAGAAAAAAATAACTAGGGAGATTAAAGCTCAGTTTTTTTTACCTCTCACCATTTATTTTTACATTAATGGGGTTTTATAGATTTTTTTTTACACCCCTCGCCCCTCTCTCAACCGCAAATTCAACTCATCCACCACCTCCGCCCAATCCGCATCCTCCAAAATCTCTTCGCGCAAAAACGCCCGCTGGCCTGGCGTCCAGAAAAACGCATCCGCCAGATGCAGTTCGGGTTTGAGTGGGGAATGCACCGCGATAAAGCGCTCGATGCTCACCGGGTCATCCGGCAAGCCAAGCTGTTTGAACAATGACGGCAAGCTGTGGACTGGAGATTCCATGATGTGTTCCTGAAGGAGGGCTCATCTGAGTCTAGAACCTCTGAGGTGATGCGCAGATTAATCACAGCCAGTGCGGTGAACACCTGCCGGCGCGTTGCACAGCACAAACAGTCGGGCCCGTGCGCCACCGCCATCCTGCTGACTGAGCTGGCGCCATCCTGCCGGTAATGGGGCAAAATCATCCGGGCCATCAGCGGCGCTGATCAGCCAGACACGCTGGATTTCCGCCGGCAACGCCGACAGGCGATCCAGGTAAATTCGCCCGCCATCCTGGTCCACCAAAGTGCCAAAACCATAGGCATTCGGCCGCGTCGATTTGCCGGTGGCGGTCGGCGGTGTGAAGAGCTGCAACTGGGCGTCGGTCTCGTCGTAATAGACGTAGGGCAAGTACCACAGCATGTCGCTGATGACGATGCGGTCATCTTCCTGGTAGTTGCGGTTGACGAACTCCACCGCGACGTTGAATTGATCATGTTCATCGACGGTGGAGTTGGTCTTCACGCCCACCAGTTCGACCCCGACAAACAGCACGAAAAGCGCCGCCGCGGCCAGTGACACGCGGTGCGACAGACGGTCGACAGCCACCGCCACGATGATCGGCAAGCTCATCGCGTAGGCCGTGAGATAACGCTCGATAAACACCGGGGAAATAAACGACACCCCATAGACCAGCAGCACCGGCAGCATGAAGAAAAGCGCCAGCAACCAGCCAAAGCGATAGCGACTTTGATCGCGCCAGGCGGTCACGCCCACCAGCGCTACCAGCAACAACGGAAACCCGACAAACAGTGGCCGCCACACATGGTCGCCCGGGTCCTGAATGAGGAACTGCCACACCATCGACGGTAGGGAATACAGGTTGACCGGGTCTTCCCAGCCAATATCACCCCCCACCTTGAGTTCTTCAGTGTGCTGCACCAGGCCGAGCAAGTTCGGCAGCCAGGGCAAGTACAGCAACACAATCGCCACGTTGGCCAACCACCAGCCAGGACGGGTGACAAGGCGCAGGCCGCCGGCCCGTGGCAGCCGCAGCAATACCAGCCAAGTCCAGTGCACCAGCACGCACAACGCGGTGAAGTAGTGGGTGTAGAAGGCGGCGGTCATTAACAGCGCATAGACCACCAGATACCGCTTGCGCTCAGGCTGGCGAACCCAATACACCAATGCCAGGGTGGCAGCCAGCAGCCACACGCCCAGCAGCGAATACATCCGCACTTCCTGGCTGTAGCGCACCGCCGTGGGCAGCAACGCCAACAGAATTCCGGCCAGTACCGCCGCGCGGCGGGTCGCGACCAGGCGCGTCAGCCAGACGCCCAGGCCGACGGCGACCACGCCTGGGATCGCACTCATGCTGCGCAGGGAGAAAATACTGTCGCCAAACAGCTCGATCCAGCCGCGCAGCATGAAGAAATACAGCGGCGGATGAACGTCATGGGCGGCGTGAAACCACAGGTCTTCCAGGGAGTACTCGGCGAGCAGCAGGCTTGAACCTTCATCTCCCCAAATCGCGGAGGCGGTCAAACCATAGAAGCGCACGGCCATAGCCAATGCCACCAGCGGCACCCACCACAATCGAGCGAGCCAACCGGCATGCTCCCACAGGCCAGGATTGACCACGGGAAAGGCCCCGGCCTTGTTGTCTTGTTCCGCCACAGAGCGTTGCACCTCTACTTCCTCACCCACTACCAAACCTGCGCTTGCGCGAACACCCGCCACTCTAGGTGAAAAGACCTCGATTCGCCCGCTGTTTTGCTCGTTTTGAGCCGCCATCCGCCAATCGGACAAATCTGAATTTTGCGCAGGGCTTCTCCGACGCGTTGGCCGGATCAGGCTATGATTGCAGCCTTCCATGGATTCAGGATCAAGGACACTTCATGCGCATCGGTCTTCTGTCACCCCTGGCACTGGCATTGCTCACCACCCTTCCCCTTCAGGCCCACGCCAGCGGCGATGATTCGTGCTACCCGGATTGGCGGGTGTCGCGTAACAGCCTGGACGTGTGCAGCAACCTGCCGTTTTTAAGCCCGGGCAATGACAGCCGGGTCAACCT
Source organism: Pseudomonas sp. AN3A02 (assembly GCF_011765255.1). Classification (NCBI taxonomy): domain Bacteria; kingdom Pseudomonadati; phylum Pseudomonadota; class Gammaproteobacteria; order Pseudomonadales; family Pseudomonadaceae; genus Pseudomonas; species Pseudomonas sp. AN3A02. Next base: position 28,558 of record NZ_JAARNI010000015.1, on the reverse strand, counting down.
GCGGCTGCTGCTGGCAGACAAAAACGTCATGCCGCTGGCACCGAATGACCTGGGCGAGCAGGATTTTTCCGAAGGCTTTGGCCCGGTGCCATTCCCGGCGTATCGGCTCACGCCCGCAGCGGATGAGCCCGACAACCAGCCCGACGACTCGCGCACCGCCGAACTGGATGAACTGCTCAGCCCACTGGGCATCAAGCGCGATGACTACAAGGCCGCCGGTGAAGCCTTCCTTTCCGGCGAAGGCAGCCGTTGCCGCAGCAACGCCGATGACAGCGCCGCCGCGTTTATCAGCCAGGTGGTGAAGGCCGATGTACCGCAGGCCGAGCGCCAGTTGCTGGCCAAACTGCGCTTGCAGATGCTCACCAACTGTTCCTCGGACGGCGTCCCTGCGGGCGAGGCCGATCAGTTGAAATCGGCAGACGGCCAGGCATTGCTGGCCTACCTGCAAGCGGCCGGGGATTTTTACAGCGGACGCTTCAGCGACGCACAAAAAGGCTTCACGGCGCTGACGAGCAGTTCGCTGCCCTGGCTCAAGGAAACGGCGCTGTACATGACGGCGCGCACCGCGCTGAACGACGCCCAGCAAAATGCTTTCGACGAATACGGCACCCCCTCGCTTGAGCATGTGGATAAGTCCGCACTGCAACGGGCCGAGACCGGATTCGATGATTACCTGAAGACTTATCCACAGGGCGAATACGCCGCTTCCGCCCGTGGATTGCTGCGCCGGGTGCACTGGCTGGCGCCCAACCCCGACAAACTGGCAAACGACTTTGCCTGGCAATTGACCCAGGCCACCGATGCCCAGCGCAACGTATCGCTGGATGAACTGGTGCAGGAAGCCGACACCAAGCTGCTGACCACCACCACGGCACCCGTGGACAATCCGTTGATCCTGGCCCTCAACGACCTGATGTGGATGCGCGCAGGTGAACCGCCAAGGCTCACTCGCGAAGCCCTTGACGGGCAAAAGTCGATATTCGCCCAGGAACCGGCGCTGTACGCCTACGTGCAAGCGGCGTTTGCCGTGTACGTCGAGCATCAACCCGATCGCGCCTTGAAGCTGTTGCCGCAGGACGTGCCGTCGAACCTCGATTACTTCGCCTTCAGCCAGCAGACCCTGCGCGGCCTGGCATTGGAAGCCAAGGAAGACTGGAAAGCCGCCGAAGCGCTGTGGCTGCAACTGCTGCCGCTGGCCAAACAACCGTTGCAACGTGACCAGCTGGAGCTGGCATTGGCGATGAACTACGAACGCAGCGGCCAACTGGCCAAGGTATTCGCCGCCGACTCGCCGATCAGTGCCAAACAGGTGCGCTATATCCTGCTGCGCAACGTCGCCGGTCCCGATCTGCTGCGCCAACGGCTTGCCGATGCCAGCGACCCGGTAGAGCGCCAGACCGCGCAATTCACATTGCTTTATAAAGACCTGATGCGCGGCCAATTCGAGACCTTCGCCGAGGACTTGAAACAACTGCCTGCCTCGGTTCCCGACGACAAGCTCGGCACCAGCCTGGGTTACGTCTACGGCGGCGGCCAGTCGTTGAAACTGTTCCAATGGAACGGTGACAAGGCCGAGTCCGGCTACACCTGCCCGAGCATCGCGCAAATCGCCAGCACCCTGCAGGCCGATCCGAAAAACCCGCAGGGCCTGAACTGCCTCGGTGAATTCGTCCTGCGTAACGGTCTGGACGGCATGCCCCTGGAACAAGCGCGCTCCGCCGGCAGCCTGGGCAGTACCGCCTCGCCCTTCAAGGGTGAAACCTTCTCGCGGCTCGAAGGCTACAAGCGGGTGATCGGCAATCCCAAGGCCCCTCACAACGACAAGGCCTACGCACTGTTTCGCGCCATCAATTGCTATGGGCCTTCGGGCTACAACAGCTGCGGTGGCGAAGACGTCGACAAGGCAGTGCGCAAAGGCTGGTTCCGCCAGCTGAAAACCGGGTTTGCCGATACCCAGTGGGGCAAGTCGCAGCAGTACTACTGGTAAGCCGTGAAGCGCTTCTGGCTGGCCCTGCTCCTGCTGGCAAGCCCGGCCTTCGGCGCGGTAGACGCCCGCGACCATGATGCGTTCTGGCTGTGGAGCGGCGTCGCGCCACAGCCGGTGCTCAAGCAGGCGAAAATCCTGTACATCCTCCAGGGCCAGATCAACTCAACCCGCCGCGCACCCCAGCGTGGCGTGCAATTCATCGCCCAGGGCATGAGTGTGCCGCGCATCACCCAAGGTGAAATCTGGGTGGTGTACCGCGCCCACACCCTGCACTGGCCCGAGTCGGTCTACACCCAGATGCTCGGCCAAGTGCAACGCTGGCGAGACGCGGGCAACCCGGTGGTTGGCATCCAGATCGACTTCGACGCACGCACGCAATACCTCAAAGAATACGCCGACTTCCTGCGCGACTTGCGCCAGCGCCTGCCCAAGGATTTGCGCCTGAGCATCACCGGGCTGATGGACTGGAGCAGCAATGCTGACCCGGCCGCCATCGCACAACTCAAAGGCGTGATTGATGAAGTGGTGGTGCAAACCTACCAGGGCCGCCACAGCATCCCGGATTACGCGGCGTACCTGCCACGCATGAATCGGCTGGGGGTGCCGTTCAAGATTGGGTTGATTCAGGGTGGGGAATGGGAGGAGCCGGGGTATTTGAAGGGGAATGAGTGGTTTCGTGGGTATGTGGTGTTTTTGCAGAATCCGACCTGATGCTTGACACGGATTAAGACTTTATGCAAGAAAGTGTCCTCTGTCCGCGGACAGAGGACACTCGGAACCGGAGCCCCATGAAAAGTCAAGATATCGTAGTTCTGTTCAAACTAATCAGTCTTGAACTGCGGGCAAAAGGGGAGCGCGTAAAAAAGCGCGAATTTACCGTCCCCAATGACGAGCATGACCCATGGGCCCAGAGAATGCAGCACTCTGATGGCACCTTCAGTTATCTCAAGACCTATCAGTTTTCCGAGCCGGAAGATTGGCGTGGCTGGGATGATCGCGACGAAGAAGTAGAGAAGGGCAATCTTCAAAGCTATTCCGTGCGAGCTCTATCTTCCGCACTCGGGCTAAGCAAAACCGAAGTGTCCTCGTCACTCAATCGCTGCCGCGACATTGGCCTGATTTACACAAACCACTCCGACGGTTCACCACTGGTTAGAAGCAAAGCGCTTCTCGATCTGGTGACCTACAGCATTCGCTATATATTTCCCGTGAAGCCCGGCCCTATTGTGAGAGGCATTCCGACTGCATTCGCAGCCCCGATCCTGGCAGGGAAAGTCATGAGTGGCGGCGACCTCATGCCTGTTTGGCCTGATGCCTATGGCAAAAGTAAAGGTCAGGAAATCACACCCTTATATAAAACTGTCCCGGGCGCAGTAAAAAAGGACGAGCTTCTCTACCACTTCCTCGCCCTCGTCGACGCCATTCGTATCGGTGGCCCACGAGAAACCAAAGTGGCCGACGCGATGCTGAGGGAGTGGATCCTGTGAACTCAAACAGAACCATGATGCTGCACATGCTTGAAGAGGTTGCCGAGGCGCTGGGGGAAGAGCTACGCGAACAAGTGGCCTTCGTCGGCGGATGCACCACTGTCCTGCTTATCACCGATGAATTCACTCAGGAATCCATTCGTGGCACCGACGATGTCGATCTGGTCATTCATCTGACAAGTACCGCTGACTGGTATCGGCTGGAGGATCATCTCAAATCCAAGGGCTTCAAGAATACCGGACAAGACACTGTTACCTGCCGCTTGCGCCTGGGCGCCCTGAAAGTCGACTTTATGCCGACGGATGAAAAGGTATTAGGGTTTTCAAATACCTGGTTCGTGGGCGGGTTGGAAAATGCTGTTTACCACGACCTGCCCGACGGCATTCGAATCAAGGTATTCGCTGCGCCGTGGTTTCTTGCCGCGAAACTGCAGGCCTATAAGGGGCGAGGAAACGGGGATGTTCTGATGTCCAACGACATTGAAGACATCATCGCATTGGTTGATGGCCGCGAAGAGCTGGGTGAAGAAATGAAGCAAGCGCCGAGCGAGCTACGAACGTTCGTCAGCCAACAACTTTCTGAACTCCTGAGGCTTACGGCGTTTTTAGACGTGGTTCAAAGTACAGCTCAGGACCCTGATCGTGAAACGTTGATTCATGAACGGCTGAACACAATGATTGCATCCGGAGCGCACGCTTGACCCTACCTGTGAGCGTAACCCGCCAAGGAACCAACCGAGCGGAAAACAGGGACGCCGCCGGCTCGGCATACAACAGCGGTGCCTACCTTTACGTAATAGCAGACGGCACCTCAAAGCCCGAAAGCGGCGCCTTGGCGCGGGCACTGACTCACTATGTGCTGGCTTCCTTTTCCAACCTCAAGCGCTCTGAGATTTCCTGTCCCGACAAAACCCTTGATCTGACACTCACTTCACTCAGCGAAGTACGCTCAACCCTTTGCGCAAATTACCCCTTAGCCTCCGCCAGCTATCTCGTACTCATGATTCATGGCCACACCGCCGTTTCCATTCACGCAGGTGACTGTTGCCTGGGACAGCTGGAAGATGGGCGCGCGGTAAACTGGCTAAGCCCGCCTCACTGCGGCCCCAACTGGAAGAGCAACCTTAGCCACGACCTTATCGCCAACAGCCCTACACGTAAAACACTGTGGAACTGCATGAGCTATCGCAGGCCGCATGAGCCGCATATCCAATCGTTGCAAGCAGGCCCTGATACGAAGTGGATCTTGGCCACTGACGGTTTTTGGGCTGAGCTCTCACCCGCGGAACAACTAAAGGCTATTGCGGGCCAAAGCCTCGATGATCTCCAAGGCGAAGACGACATTACCTTCATGCTGCTGCAAGCTCAGAAGCAGCTCCTCCTCTAACCCCGCGCCAGCTCAGCTAACCGCATCGCCGATACAATCGAGAGCGCGTAAAAACACAGCCCGATAGCGATCCAGATGCAGTTGGCCAAGGTCAGGCGCTTGTTCACCTCACCCCTGAGGTCATTCTCCACTTGGTTCACCGCGCGCTGTACCTGCACCATCAGGTAGAGATGCACAATCGTCAGGCAAGCACTGATCTTCATCGCGGTCAGCGGCGCAAGGGCCCATGAGTACATGTAGGGCAAGGCACCGCAAACAACCAACCCGATGGCCACGCTGCGTGGCTGCCATTGATACGTCGGAGCCTTGACCTCAACTTGCCGGCGGATTTTCATGATCAGTGGGTAAAGGAAAATCACCGAGAAGAACGCCCGCACAACCGGCCAGACGTTCGCGCCAGTCGCCTGCCGATAGCAGGTCCACTGCTTGTAGAACCAATAGACGAAATACATACCCGAGGTCAGCAGAATCATGATCACCAGCTTGCGCGGTGCAACCACAAAAAACGTGGATGCAGCGGCGAGCGGTTGGCTCAATTCGGCCTGCGGCGGCGCGTAGGGGTTGTCGATCACTGACACGGAAAATCTCCTGAAGGGTGTTTGGCTAAAACACGTTAACGGCCGCCGTTCGCAAATGTTTACCAGTCATAGGTCAAACTCGACACCACCGTGCGCCCTTCCCCGTAATAACAATCCAGGTCGCTGGTGCATTGCGACACGTAGGTTTTGTTGGTCAGGTTCTGCACATTCATCGCCAGCTTCACACCTTTGAGCTTGAACGGCGAGGCACCCAGGTCGTAGCTCAGGCTGGCGTCGTAGACGGTATAGGACGGGATGCTGAACGCTCCTGCGTAGTAATCACCGAAGCTGCTGCGAACGTAGCGCGTACCCACGCCTGCCCCAAGGCCCGCCAGGGGCGTGTCGCCGAGGACGGTGTAATTGACCCACACCGAAGCGGTAAGCGGTGAGATGCCTGCCGGGTGTCGGCCTTGGCGGCCGTCATTGTCTTTGGTGTATTTGATGTCGTTGCGCGCTGCCGAGGCGACCACGTCCCAGGCATCGCTGAGGGAGGCCTTGGCTTCCAGCTCCACACCCCGTGAGCGCATGGCACCGCTCTGGGTGCTGAAGGTGGTGTCTACCGGGTTGGTGGTCAGCACGTTTTCCTGGTCGAGTTGGTAGACCGAGACCTGCACAAAACTCTTCTGGCCCGGCGGCTGATATTTCAGGCCGACTTCGTACTGGTTGCCGGTAGAGGGATCAAACGGTTTGCCGCTGATATCGGTGCCCGACAGCGGCAGGAAGGATTCGGAATAGCTGATAAACGGCGCCAGGCCGTTATCGAACAGGTACACCAAACCGGCCCGGCCAGTGAACGCCTGATCTTTGCTGCTGGTGCGGGTGTCGGCCAGCGGCTCCTTGTTGACCACGTTGGCCCAGTCGTAGCGCCCGCCAAGGACCAGCGCCCACTTATCCAGTTTGATCTGGTCCTGCACATACAGGCCGGTCTGGGTCACGGTGCGGTCCCAGCGATACGGCTGGCCGAAATTCATCCGCTGGCCGTAGACCGGCTTGAACAGGTCGATCACCGGCGGATTACGGTCGTACAGGCCGTGGAATTGCGAGTTGAAGTGGTAGTAATCGAGGCCGACGATCAGCGTATGGGACAGAGCCCCGGTGTCGAATTCCGCCTGGGCGATGCTATCCACGCCAAACACTTTGTTGTTCTGCGACCAGTCCACGCCAAAGCGCTGCAGGTAGCGTTGGTCTTGCACGCCAGTTGCCGGGTTGGGCACAAATTTGTAGCCGTGCAGCGGTGCGGTGTAGCGGTCGTCCACTTCGGCGTAGCGGGCATTTTGCTTAAGGGTCCAGGTGTCGTTCAGGCGATGGGACACCTCATAGCCCAACACGTACTGCTCACGGTTGTACTGGTTGACGCCTGGCTCGCCGATAAACACATCACGCTTGATCTTGCCGTTGGGGTTGTCCCAGATCGTCCCGGACGCGGGCAAACCCTGGGCCTCGGGCACGCCTTTGTCTTTCTGGTACTGGGCAAACACGGTCAGGCGCGTGTCGTCGTTGGGCTGCCAAGTCAGGCTGGGGGCGATGAATTGGCGTTTGTTCTCGACGTAGTTGATCTCGCCCTGCTCGTCCTTGGCCAGGCCAGTGAGGCGATAGAGAAACTGGCCTTGTTCATCCAGTGGACCACTGAGGTCGATGGCGGCGCTTTTGTGTTCGTAGGTGCCGGCTTCCAGCACCACTTGATGCACCGGGGTTTCGCTGGGGCGCTTGCTGACCATATTGACGATGCCACCCGGCTGGTTCTGCCCGTATAACACCGAGGCCGGGCCCTTGAGCACTTCGATGCGTTCCAGAGAGTACGGCTCGATCTGCAATGCACCGCCGGTGCTGCCGCCGCCATAAGGCAAGTGCAAACCATCCAGGTACAGCGGCGTAGGCGAGAAGCCACGGGAGGTGGGTTCATCGAACAGTTTGACCCGGTCGGAAAAACCGCCGGCGGTCATGCCCGGCGTATAAAGCAGCGCCTGGGTGACGCTTTGGGCGCCGCGCGCCTTGATCTCGGCTGCGGTAATGACGTTGACAGTCTGAGGAATTTCCACCAGCGCCGAATCGGTCTTGCTGCCGGTGGCGCTGCGCTTGGCAACGATGCCGTCGACCGCGCCCCAGGCCGTTTCCTGATCCTGTTGGCCACTGACCTGCGTCGCCCCGAGTTGCAGCGCACCGTTCGCCGGCAGCGCCTGCAACGACCAGCCGCCCTGGGATTGCACCGCGACCAACCCGCTGCCGGCCAACAACCGTTCCAACCCTGGCCCGGTGGCGTAGCGGCCCTGCAAGCCGGCGCTGCGCTTGCCTTGGGTCAGCGAGGCGTCCACCGACAACAGGATTCCCGAGGCGCTGGCGAACTGGTTCAAGGCCTGGTCGAGGTTGCCTGCGGGAATGTTGTATTGGCGCAGGGCTTCAGCGCTCTCCTGGGCCTGGACCACGCTCGGCACCACAGGCGCCGTCGCCAGCAAACTGACAAACAGGCCACGGCGCAGGGCGCGGGCCAGAGGTTGGATTGGGTGGTGCGACATTGCAGGGCTCCCCGTGAGAACGCTTCTTGATTGGCTTTCAAGAGGTATCCCGGACGGGGTTGGAAAACCGACAAGCCGTAGGCAAAAAATTTTTTTAGACCCGCGCCTTGATCGTGACCCAATAGCGCGTCACCGCCTGTACCTGCACCGGCAACGAACGCGCAAGCGCGTCGAGAATCGCGTCGGTGTCATTCAGCGGAAACACGCCGGTCAACAGCAAGCCGGCTACTGCCGCATCGCAGCGCAACAGCCCCGGGCGATAACGGCTCAACTCGGCAACGAACTGCCCCAGCGGCTGGCGCTCGGCGATCAAGCGGTTCTCGGTCCAACTGCTGGCGTTGGCATTCACAGGCGCCAGCGTCGAAGTCCGGCTGGCGCTGAACCACAGGCTGTCCCCGGCATTCATCTGCACCGCCGCACCGCGCACCGGACGCACCTGCACGCGCCCTTCATACAGGTCGACGCGGCTGCCATCGTCCACTTCACGCACGGCAAACCGGGTGCCCAGGGCCTGCACATCTCCGGCCGGGGTTTCGACGATCAATGGCCGGGACGGATCGTGGCCGCTGGTCAGCAGGATCTCGCCACGTATCAGGCGGATACGCCGCTCACTGGCGCTGAACCGCAGGTCGACCGCGCTGTTGCTGTTGAGGTCCAGGCGCGTGCCATCGCTCAAGGTCAGGTGACGAATCTCGCCGGTGGCGGTGCGGTATTCGGCAAACGCCGCCTGCCAAGGCTGGCTGCTTTGCACCAGATAGCCGCTGCCACCGGCCACCAGCAACAGCCCGAGCAGTTTCAAGGCGGCGCGGCGTTGGGTGTCCGGTGTATCGCGTAACACCGCACGGGCACTGTCGACCGGCACACCGCCGAGGGTTTGCTGTAACTGTTGCAAGCGCTTCCAGGCGCGCCGGTGTTCCGGGTCGGCCTCCTGCCAGCGCGCGAAGGCCTGGCGCTGATCGCCGTCCATCTCGCCGCCCCACTGCAGCATCAACCACTCGCTGGCCTGCTCCACAATGGCCGGGGCAATCGGCGCTTCGTGCCGGGTTCTCATTCTTCGTAGACGACCTGATAGCAGGCGAGAATCGCCCGGGTCATGTACTTCTGCACCGAGCTGACGGTCACCTCCAGGCGCTCGGCGATCTGTGCGTAGCTCAGCCCTTCGAACTGCGACAACAGGAACGCGCGGCGCACGTTGTCGGGCATGCGGTCGAGCATGGCGTCGATTTGCATCAGGGTTTCAAGGATCAATGCGCGGGTTTCAAGGGACGGCGACTCGGGCTCCTGCAGGTGGGCGATGCTTTCCAGGTAGGCGCGCTCGATGCGCAGGCGCCGCCATTGATCAATCACCAGGTTGCGGGCGATCTGTGTCAGGTAGCTGCGGCTTTCCTTGTCACCGGGAAAGCGCCCCGATACCAGCAAGCGCAGGAAGGTGTCCTGCGCCACATCGGCGGCGTGCTCGCGATCGCCCAGGCGTTTGCGCAGCCAGCCTTGCAGCCAGCCGTGATGGTCGCGATACAGGAGATGAAGCTGTTGCCGGCCGTCAGTCGCGGTGTCCATGAAAAGCTCAGATACGTTATTGAGAGCAATTATCATTACACCTTGTTGCGCGGCTGGCAAAGTTCTTTGTCATTCAGCGTCCGGCGGTTTGCAACGGATACACCGATTCCCAGCCACCGCCCAACGCCTTGTACAACCCGACCATGGCCAGGGACACGCCGGTGGAGCTTTCCACCCACTGCTCTTGCGTCGCCAGCAACGCGCTTTGCACCGTCAGCACGTTGACGAAATCCACCACGCCTTCGACGTATTGATGCTGCGCAGTAGCGAGGGCGATCTGGTTCTGCCGGACGGCTTCGGCAAGGCTGTCGCGGCGCAGTTGGCTGGCGTTGTAGCGAGTCAGCTGGTCGTCGATTTCATGCCAGGCCCGCAGCACGGTTTGCTGGTAGGCCAGGGCCGCTTCCTGTTGCTGGGCTTCGCGCAGATCGAGCATGCCTTGCAATCGGCCACCGTTGAAAATCGGCAAGCTCAGTTGTGGGCCAAAGGCGAATGCACGAGAACTCCACGAGCCGAGATCTGCCAACTGCAACGCCTGGGAGCCCACGCTGCCGGACAGGGTGATGCGCGGGTAGAAGTCGCCCTTGGCCACGCCGATGGAAGCGGTGGCGGCATGCAAGCGCGCTTCTGCCTGACGGATATCGGGGCGACGTTCGGCCAGTTGCGACGGCAGGCCGATGGCAACCTGACGCTGGGTCTGCGGCACGGCGGCGTCCTTGGACAGTTCGGCATACAAGGCTTGTGGCGGTTCGCCCATCAACAAGCTCAGGGCGTTGATCAACTGGTCCTGGCGTTGCTGCAAGTCCGGCAGGCGCGCCTCGATGGCGGCGACTTGGGCGGCGGCTTCGGCGACGTCCAGGTCAGTGGCAACCCCGTCGGCCAGGCGCAGCTGCGACAGCTTGAGGCTGTGGCGGGCGACGTCGAGGTTTTGCTCGGTGACGGCCCGGGTGTTCTGCACGCCGCGCAGTTGGATGTAGTCCTGGGCAGTTTCCGCCAGCACTGACAACAGCACCGCACGGCGGTCATTTTCGGCGACTTGCAAGGTGGCGTCGGCGGCTTCGGTTTCGCGTTTTACCCGGCCCCAGAAGTCCAGTTCCCAGGCGGCGGAAAAGCCCATGTCCCACTGGTTAAAGGCCGAGCGGCCATTCTTGCCGGAGGGATCGCTCAAGCCATCGGCGCTGTTGCGTTGGCGCAGGTAATCGCCGGTGGCGTTGACGGTCGGGTAGCGCTCGGCAGTAATCACCTGGCGCGCCGCGCGGCTTTGTTGCAGGCGACTGCTGGCGAGTTTCAGGTCGAGGTTGTCGGTCAGTGCACGACGCGTCAGCGCGGTGAGTTGCTGGTCATGGAACACTTCCCACCAACGCTCTTCCAACGGCTCGTTGACCGCATGACTGGCGGCTTGTCGGCCCTGAGGCTCGGTCCATTTGCCCAGCGGGTTTTGCGGGCGCTGAAAGTCCGGGCCGACGGTGCAGGCACTCAGGCTGAACAAGCTCAAGGTAATCCAGGCGAGGCGTCTCATTGCTGGGCGACCTCGCGTGGCTGGGCGGCGGCGTGGGTGTCGACGCTGGCTTCCACCGACATGCCGACCCGCAGGCGTTCGGTCAGCGCCTGGCCGGGCTCCAGAATGATTTTCACCGGAATGCGCTGCACCACCTTGGTGAAGTTGCCGGTGGCGTTGTCCGGCTTGACCGAGGCAAACGTCACTCCAGTGGCCGGCGCCAGGCTTTCAAGGTGCCCCTTGAGCACGTCACCGTCGAGGCTGTCGACCCGCACTTCAACCGCTTGGCCTGCGTGCATGTGGGACAGTTGGGTCTCCTGGAAATTAGCCACCACATAAGCCTCGGCCAGCGGCACCACGGCGAGGATCTTGCTGCCCGGCGTCACATAGGCGCCAACCCGCACCGCGCGCTCACCGACCATGCCGTCCACGGGTGCAACGATGCGGGTGTACGACAATTGAAAACTGGCTATTTCCAGCGCCGCCTGGGCACGTTTCAGACCGCCTTCAGCCGCGTCGCGCTGGGCGCTGAGGATTTCCACCTGCTTGCGCTCGGCAGCCAGCACCGCCGTGGCATTCGCCAGGCGCGCGGTGGCCTGGTCGATGCGGGTCTTGGCTTGCTGGGCGTTCTGCACGGTGCCAGCGCCTACGCCGGCGAGGTGGTTGTAACGGTTCAGTTCATGTTCGGCAAATGCCACTTCGGCGCGATCTGCCGCCACCGTGGCCTGAGCTTGAGCGATCACCGAGCTTTGCCGCTCCAGAGTCGCCGTGGCGTTTTTCAGCTGCGCCTGGGCCACCAGGGTATCGGCGTCGGCCGCCTGGGCTGCGGCGCGGAAGTCACGGTCATCGATCAGCGCCAGCAACTGGCCGGCCTTGACCCGCTGGTTGTCTTCCACCAGCACTTCCTTGATAAACCCGGCCACGCGTGGCGCCACCAGGGTGTAGTCGGCGGCGACGAAGGCGTCGTTGGTGGTCTGGCGCTTGCTGCCGAACACGCCCGGCGCCAGCAGGTAAACCAGCACACCCACGGCGAACACGGTGATGACGGTTACAGCGATTTTGTCTTTGCGTTTCATAACGATCCCTTTGGCTCAGTGAGCAATCAAGTCGGCGCGCGGGGCGGATAAATCCGCGTCGGCATCCAGAAAATCAGCAGGATCAACACCGCCGCGACACCGGCCATGACGTAGTAGAGATCCGAAGAAGTGAGCACCACGGCCTGCTGGTGCAAGCGATGGGCAAGGCCGGCGGCATCGCTGTCGGCCAGGGGCGAGTTGCCCAGGCTGTCCACCAACATGGTCGAGTGGAAATGCAGGCGGTGGGTGGTCAGGGCGTCTATAACGCCGGTAGCGACCACGGCGGCCAGGCCTTTGACGGTGTTGAACCACGCCGAGGCGAACGGCCCGTCCTGCGGCGTGATGCTGCCGGTGGAGAGCATCAACAGCGGCAACACCGCCATGGGTTGCCCGAAAATTTGCAGCAATTGCAGCGCGTAGAAGTCATCGCGGATCCACGCCGACGTCAGTTGCGCCCCGCCCACGCAGGACAGGATCAGCATGCTCAAGCCGATACCCAATACCCAGCGGCAATCAACCCAACGCAGGTTGCACAGCGCCGCCACCAACGGCAGCGCAATCAACTGCGGCAGCGCCATGATCAGCATCACCGGGGCAGTTTGCAGCGGGCGGTAGCCTTGTACCTGAGCCAGGTAGCTGGATGGAATGATGGTCACCGCCAGCAGCACAATCAGCACGCCGGCAAGCACGATCAGCGCGAACGCCAGGTTGCGGATGCCGAGCATCTGCAACTTGAAAAACGGCATCGGGTGCGACCACTCGTTGATCATGAACAACACCAGCAACACCAGGCCGCCGATCAGCAACGAGGTGATCAGCGGTGATTCGAACCAGTCCAGGCGGTTGCCCTGCAACAGGCCGATCACCAGCATGCAGATCGCCGGGAACCCCAGCAGCAGGCCGCGCCAGTTGAACTGCTTGAAGCGCTCCAGGCGCAACGGGTCCTGAGGCAAGCCGTAGGCCACGGCGGCCATGGCCAGCAGGCACGGCCCGACAATCTGCCAGAACGCCCATTGCCAGCCGACGTATTCGGTCCACATTGCCGCCAACGGTGTACCGAGGCTGGGGCCGAAGGTCGCAGTCAGGGCGTAGCCCGCCAGGCCGTACAGCTTGACGTGGGCCGGCAGGAACCGCAGCGCTACGGTCATCAGCATCGGCGGCAAAGCGCCGCCGGCCAGGCCTTGCACGGTGCGCAAAATCAGCAGGCTTTCGTAATTCGGTGCGAACGGGCACAGCACGCCAAGCACGGTGAACAGCCCAATGGCGCACAGGGTGAAACGGCGCAGAGAGAACGTCACCGAACACCAGGGTGCAAAGGCCATCGCCGAGACGGAGGTGGCGGTGTACGCAGCCACCAGCCAGGTGCCTTCGTCGAAGCCGATGTACATCGCACCGCGAATATCGGCGAGGGCAACTTTGGTCACCATCTCGTTGAGACCGGACACCAGCACTGCGAGCAACACGCCCACCAGGCCGATGATGATGCGCGGGCCGAAAACGGGCAGGGTGATGGCGGTCGGCTTGGCTGCGGCCAGGGGTGCGGGAGCAGCGAGGGACGTCATGAACTACAACTCGGAATAGGAAATACCCGAGCAGTTTAATCAGGCTTAGACATGACAAAAAGTGACTTATAGGAAGCTTATAAGTGCACCAGACGCAATGATCAAAATGTAGGCGACCTCTGTGGGAGCCGGGCTTGCCCGCGACGGCATCACCTCGCTATTCCTGAAAAACCGGGTCGCCCGCATCGCAGGCAAGCCAGCTCCCACATTGACCGAGCTCACTTGCGACTCACGTGGGTTGCGCTTCTTGCCACGTCGCCTCGCAGCATTCACGCATGGTCTCGCGCAGCCATTTATGGGCCGGGTCTTTGTCGAAACGCGGATGCCAGGCCTGGGTCAACACCAGGGTCGGCAGGGAGATTGGCAGGGTGAATGCGCGCAACGGCAGCTTCAGGCGATTGGCGCTGTAGAGCGCTTCCTTGGGCACCGGCAGGATCAGGTCGGAGTCCGGCAGCATGAACATCGCGCCGTGAAACCCCGGGGCGATCATGGCGACTCGACGTTCCAGGCCCTGGGCGTTGAGCGCCGTGTCGATCGGCCCACGGGCGATGCCGCGTCGGGAGATGCTGATGTGGGAGTAGCTGGCGAACCGTTCGGCGGTGATCTCTCCATCGAACAACGGATGGCCTTCCCGCGCCAGCCCGACGAAGGTGGTGGTGAACAGGTTCTGCACCTTCACTTCCGGGGTGATCGGCATAGTGTTGCCCACCCGCAGGTCGAGCCGGCCTTCACGCAGGGCTTCATCATCGGTGTCGCCTTCGGGCACGAAGCGCAGCTCGCACAGCGGTGCCATGCGCTCCATGGTGTCGAACAGCCGACCGCCATACACCCCGACAAAAAAGTCATTGGCCCGCACGCTGAATCGGCGGCGCAACGTGCGCAAGTCCACTTCGTCCGCCGAGCGGAACAGCAGCGCCGCCTGTTCCACCACATTACGCACCTGGCCCTGCAACTCCAGGGCCTTGGGCGTCGGCACCAGGCCGCGACCGGCGCGCACCAGGATCGGATCACCCACTGCCTCGCGGATTCGCGTGAGGGTGCGGCTCATGGCGGCCGGGCTCAGGTTCATCCGCCGTGCGGCACCCACCACACTGCCCTCGTCGAGCAAGGCGTCGAGGGCGACCAGCAGGTTCATGTCCGGTAATTGCATGCCAAGCACTCGTGATGGATTGGGAGTGAACTTGGCGCAATCGTAGCAGGCTTCTCTGTAGGAGCGAGCTTGCTCGCGAAGAACGTTAACGATAACGCGGGCATCCTGATGGGGCGCGTTGCCTGGGCATTTTTCGCGAGCAAGCTCGCTCCTACAGGGAGCAGCAGGTGATTAACGTTGCATGCCCCAGCGCTTTACGGTGACGCGCTCCAAAGTGTCGAACACCAGGTTTTCCACCAGCAGACCGATCAGGATTACCACCGCTAACCCGGCAAATACTTTGTCGGTGTAGAGCTCGTTGCGGTTCTGGAAGATGTACCAGCCCAGCCCGCCCTTGCCGCTGGTGGCGCCGAATACCAGCTCGGCCGCAATCAGCGTGCGCCAGGCAAACGCCCAGCCGATTTTCAGCCCGGCGAGGATCGACGGCAGCGCCGCCGGGATCAGGATGAACAGCACAAAACGCATGCCCTTGAGGCCGTAATTGCGACCGGCCATGCGCAGGGTTTCCGAGACACCGAGAAATCCTGAATAGGTGTTGAGCGCCAGCGCCCACAGCACTGAATGCACCAGCACGAAGATCAGGCTGTTCTGCCCCAGGCCAAACCACAACAGCGCCAGCGGCAGCAGGGCAATCGCCGGCAACGGGTTGAACATCGAGGTCAGGGTGCTCAGCAAGTCGCGACCCAATTGGGTGGACACCGCCAGGGTGGTCAGGGCGAACGCCAGCACAATGCCGATCAGGTAACCCTTGATCAGCACCACCAGCGAGATGCTGACCTTGCTCAACAGCTCGCCACTGGCCATGCCGTCGTAGAACGCGCTCAGGGTCTGCAGGAAGCTTGGCAGCAGCAGGTCATTGTTCTGGTAACGCGCGGCCGCTTCCCAGAGGATCGCGAGCACGATCAGGATCAGGCTTTTACGCAGCCAGCCTTGTTGCCACAAGCGCTGACGCCACGGTAACTCGCGCTCTACGCGAACACCGGGCAAAGGTTCGAGAGTGATTTCATATTCCTGGCGCATGGTGGAAACCCTTCAATAAGCGATGCGGATATCGGCGAAACCCAGCTCGGTTTCCGCCTCGGGCGCTTCATCAAACAACAGCCGATGAATGCGCCGCGCCGAAGCCTGGAACGCCACACCGCCAAGGCTGTGCAGGTCGTATTGATGGCTGTGGATTTCCGCCCGCACCCGCCCGGGATGCGGCGACAGCAACAGGATGCGGTTGCCCACCACCAGCGCTTCTTCGATGGAGTGGGTGACGAACAACAACGTGAAGCGCACCTCTTCCCAGAGCAGCAGCAACTCTTCCTGCATCTTGCGTCGGGTCAGCGCATCGAGGGCGGCGAAGGGTTCGTCCATCAGCAGGATTTTCGGCTGCATGGCCAACGCCCGGGCGATGGCCACACGGGCCTTCATGCCGCCGGACAGGGTGTGCGGATAGGCATCGGCAAAGGCCGTAAGGCCGACTTTTTCCAGGTAGTACAGCGCCCGTTCTTCGGCCTCGCGACGCTTGAGGGTCTTGGAGGCGAGCAGCGGAAACATGACGTTCTGCTTGACGGTTTTCCACGGCGGCAGTTGGTCGAATTCCTGGAACACCACAATGCGGTCCGGCCCCGGTTGCTCGACTTTTTGCCCGAGCAAACGGATCTCGCCTTCGCAGGGTTTGATAAAGCCGGCGATGGATTTCAGCAATGTCGATTTGCCGCAGCCCGAAGGCCCCAGCAGTACAAAGCGGTCCGCCGGGTCGATCTCGAAACTGACCTGGTGGGTGGCTCGCACCACTCGTTCGGGCGTGCGGTATTCAAGGCTGACGTGGTCCACCGACAGCAACGCTTCGGTGGTTTTCGGGTTGCTGGCCGTGTGGCCTTGCAAGGGTGCGTTCATGTCAGCTCCCTTGCAGCGGTTTGGCGTCCTGGAAGAAGTAATCCTTCCACGATTCGGGTTTGTTTTTGATCGCGCCAACGCGGTAGAGGAATTCCGCCAGCGGGTAAGTATTTTTCGGTGTGACGCTGAATTCGAACTGCGGGTTTTCGATGATTTTCAGCAGGTCGGCGCGGTCGATCTTGGCTTTGGTGACACGGATGTAGGTATCGGCGGCGGCGCCTTTGTCGTTCTGGGCGAACTGGGCCGCTTCGGTCAGCGCCTCGACGAACGCCTTGTAGGTTTTCGGGTTGTCGTTGCGGAATTTCTCGGTGGCAAACAACACCGTCGGCGAGTTCGGGCCGAGGATGTCGTAGGAGTTGAGCACCACGTGCACGTTCGGGTTGGTCAGGGCCTGTTCCTGGAACGGCGGGTTGGAGAAATGCCCGGTCAGTTCGGTGCCACCGGCGATCAGCGCAGCCGTGGCATCCGGGTGCGGGACAGCCACGGTGTACTTGTCGAGGCGGTTGAATTCCTTGTCGCCCCACTGCTTGGCCGCGGCGTATTGCAGGAAGCGCGACTGTACGGAGACGCCCACTGCGGGTACGGCAATGCGGTCTTTTTCGGTGAAGTCGGCAATGGTTTTGACCTTGGGATTGTTGCTCACCAGGTAGTAAGGGAAGTTGCCCAGAGAGGCGACGGCTTTCACGTTCTGCTTGCCGTGGGTGCGGTCCCAGATGGTCAACAGCGGGCCGACACCAGCCCCGGCGATGTCGATGGAACCGGAGAGCAACGCATCGTTGACGGCGGCGCCGCCGGACAGCTGGGTCCAGTCGACCTTGATGTCGATGCCTTCCTGCTTGCCGTACTTCTCGATCAGGCTCTGATCGCGCACCACGTTGAGCAACAGGTAGACGATGCCGAACTGCTCGGCGATGCGAATCTCGCCTTCGGCCTGGGCGGCGGCAGGTGCAACAAGGCTGCCGGCCAGCAGGCTGACGCCCAGGCCGACCGTGGCAGCCAGGCGCGCCAATGGGATTTTCTTGGACATGGTCATGCTCCGGATCAGAAAGGCGCGTCGCCCTGGATGGTGGTGCGGAACAGCTTGCGCCGCAGGTGGCTTGGGCAGCCGGCCGCCAGATGGATCAGCGAGCGGTTGTCCCAGAACACCAGGTCGTGGGGCTGCCACTGATGGCGATAAATGTTTTCGGGCAGCACGCTGTGGGCGTAGAGCTGAGCCAGCAGGTCACGGCTTTCATCGTCCGGCAGGCCGACGATACGGGTGGTGAAGCCCTCGCTGACGAACAACGCCTTGCGGCCGTTTTCCGGGTGGGTGCGTACGATCGGGTGCACCACTTCCGCCACCTGAGCGAGCTGCTCAGGGGTGAGGGTCGGGCGCCAGTTGCCTTCGAATTTGGTTTCGCTGTAGCGCGCCGTGTAGGAGTGCGCGGCGCTGCGACCTTCGACAGCCTTGCGCAGGCGCTCGGGCAGTTGGTCCCAGGCTTTGTGCATGTCGGCGAACAAGGTGTCGCCGCCTTCGGACGGCAGCTCCTGGGCATGGAGCATCGAGCCGAGGCTCGGCAGCTCTTTGTAGGAGAGATCCGAGTGCCAGAACTTGCCGGCGTCTCCCAGGCCGATGGATTGGCCGTTTTCGAGGATGTTGGAGACGATCAGGATTTCCGGGTGGTTGGCCAGCAGGAATTGTTTGAGCACGTGGATTTGCAGCACACCGAAGCGGCGGCTGAAGGCGATCTGTTGTTCGGGGGTGATGCGTTGGTCGCGGAAGACCACGACGTGATAGTCCAGGTGCGCGCGATGAATGCGCGTGAAGTCCTGGTCGCTGACCGGGCGGGTCAGGTCCAGGCCAATGATCTCGGCGCCGACGCTGCCGGGAAATGGACGGATCTCAAAGGTTTGTGCAGTGTCGTTCGCTGTTGGAACAGTAGAGGTGGCAGACATGAGTTCACTCCCGGACGGTCAGGAGAGTGACTTTATAGTCATAAGAACGGCATTTTAAATACCGTTAACGAATATCGATATGGCTTTTGTACAGGCCATGGCGCTTGGGTGTTTTGGAGGGCCTCATCGCGGGCAAGCCCGGCTCCCACAGGGGACGGCCGGGCGTGCAGTCGGGATCAGCGCTCGTGCAACGCCTCTGCCCGCGCCCTAAGGATCGGCTTGAGCAGGTAGCTGAGGATGCTTTTCTGGCCGGTGATGATGTCCACCGAAGCCACCATGCCGGGGATGATGATCAGCGGCTTCTCATCGGTGCCCAAGTGGCTGCGGTCGGTGCGCAGGGTGATCATGTAGTAGGTGGTTTTCTTGTCTTCGTCGGTGATGGTGTCGGCACCGATGCGCTCGAGCTTGGCCTTGAGGCCGCCGTAGATGGTGTAGTCATAGGCGGTGAACTTGACCACCGCCTCTTGTCCCGGGTGCAGGAAGGCGATGTCTTGCGGACGTATCTTGGCTTCCACCAGCAGGGTGTCATTCAGCGGCACGATTTCCACCATGTCACTGCCTGGCTGGATCACGCCGCCTACGGTGTTCACCAGCAGCTGCTTGACGATGCCGCGTACCGGCGAGGTCACCAGGGTGCGGCTTACCCGATCTTCCAGGGCCTTGCCGGTAGACGCGGCCTTGTTCAGTTCTGTGCGGGCTTCGTTGAGTTGAGTCAGGGCTTCACTGCGGAATTTGCCGCGGGTTTCGTCGATCTTGCGCTGCACTTCCTTGATCGCCGATTCGGCACGGGGAATCGCCAGGGTGGTTGCATCAAGTTGCCCACGGGTTTCCATTTCCGCACGCTTGAGCCGCAGCACTTCAACCGGAGAAACCGCGCCCTGGGCCACCAATGGCTCGGACATGTTGATTTCCTGGCGCTGCAACGACAGCTGGTTGCGGTATTGGCCTTGCTTGGAGGAGAACTCGCGCAGTTCCTGTTGACGCTGTACCAGTTGCTCCTGCAACCCGCCGACTTCGTCCTTGAGCTGCTGACGGCGACTGTCGTACAACGAGCGCTCACTGGCGGCCTGGCTTGGCGCGGCCTTGAGCACGTCGTCCGGGATGTTCAGCGGGCGGTCATCCACCTGCGCGCTCAAGCGTTCGACCCGCAGCAACATCGAGAGCCGCAGGGCTTCGGTTTCGCCGGCGTTGGACACAAAACGCGTGTCGTCCAGACGAATCAACGGTGCCCCGGCTTCGACGATCTGGCCTTCCTTGACGTACAGCTCTGCGACGATGCCGCCTTCAAGGTTTTGGATCTTCTGCAACTTGGAGGACGGAATCGCCTTGCCGTCACCGCGCGTCACTTCGTCGATGCTGGAAAAATACGCCCAGCACACCAGGAACAGGAAAAACGCGATGATCGCCCAGATGGTCAAGCGGATGACCCGCGGCGCATCTTCGATCAGTGCTTTGTTGACCTCGGGCAGCGGCTGGTCTTGCAGGGAGTCGGAGCCTTTGAAGTAGCGGCCAATCGAGTTTTTGACGGACTTAAGCGACACTGATCTGCCCCTTCTTCAACGCTTCCATGACCACGGCTTTCGGGCCATCCGCGAGGATCTGACCCCGATCGACCACCAACAGGCGGTCCACCAGGGACAGCAGCGAGGCGCGGTGCGTGACCAGCACCACCGTCTTGTTTTGCACCACAGCTAGCAGGCGTTGTTTCAAGCGTTCTTCACCGGTGTTGTCCATGGCGCTGGTCGGTTCGTCGAGCAGCAAGATAGGCGGGTTGAGCAGTAAGGCACGGGCCAGCGCGACGTTCTGCCGCTGGCCGCCGGACAGGTTCTGCCCGCGCTCGCCGACTTGCAGCTCGTAGCCTTGGGGGTGCAGGCGGGCAAACTCGTGGACGCCGGCCAATTCCGCAGCTTGCAGGACCATTTCGTCTTCGACATAGCGCGCACCCGATACCAGGTTGTCGCGCAGGGTGCCGGCCAGCAGTTGGATGTCCTGAGGTACGTAGCCGATGTTATGGCGCAGCTCGCTGACGTCGATCTGGCGAACGTCCACGCCGTCCACCAGCAAGGCGCCGGAGTCAGGCTGGTAGAGGCCGACAATCAATTTGGCGAGTGAGCTTTTACCCGAACCACTGCGCCCGATAATGCCGATTTTTTCCCCGGGCTTGATCACCAGGTTGAGATTTTTCAGCGCGGCGTTTTGCTGGTCCGGGTAGGTGAAGTTCAGGCCCCGGCATTCGATCGCACCTTGCAGCGTGCGGCGGCTCATCGGACGCTCTTCGAAGTTGCGCTCTTGGGGCAACTCCATCATCTGGTCTACCGATTTCATGGTGACTTTGGCTTGCTGGTAGCGGGTCAGCAGGCCGGACAGCGAAGCCAGCGGGCTCAAGGCACGGCCACTGAGCATGTAGCAGGCAATCAGGCCGCCCATGCTCAGGTTGCCGTCGATGATCTGGTAAACACCGAAGCAAATCATCACGACGCCCGCCAATTGCTGAATCAGCAGCGTCATGTTCATCGACAGGCCCGACAGCAACTTCACCCGCAGCTCCAGGCGACTGAGGGTGCCAATCGTCTGTTCCCATTGGTATTGGCGTTCGCTTTCGGCGTTATTGACCTTGACCGCATCCAGCCCGGCGAGGGTTTCGATCAGGCTCGATTGGCGCTCGGCGGCCAGGGCCATGGTTCGCTCCATGGTCGCCACCAGGGGCTTTTGCAAGGCATAACCGATGCCTAGGGCCAGCGGGAACGCCAGCACGGGAATCCACACCAGGTGCCCGCCGAGGATAGCGATCACCAGGAAAATCAGCAGGGTGAACGGCAGGTCGATCAGGCTGGTGAGGGTCAGTGACGCGAGGAAATCCCGCAGGCTCTGAAACTCGTGGATGTTTTGGGCAAAGCTGCCCACCCGCGCCGGGCGGTATTTCATGGACATCCCGACAATGCGCTCGAACAGCGTCGCCGAGATGATCAGGTCGGTTTTTTTCCCGGCCAGGTCCAGGCACAAACTGCGCAGGCTTTTGAGGATCAGGTCGAACAGGTAGGCGCCAGCAATACCGATAGCCAGCACCCACAAGGTGGCCGTGGCCTGGTTCGGCACCACGCGGTCATAGACGTTCATCACGAACAACGGCGCAGCCATGGCGATGATGTTGATCAGGAAGCTGGCCGCGATGGCGTCGGTGTAAAGCCAGCGCGAGCGCTTCAAGGTGTCGCGGAACCAGGAGCGGGCACGGGGGATCAAGGTACCGTGGTTGACGTCGAACTTGTGCTGGGGTTGGGCGAAGAACACTTTGCCGGTGTAATCATCGGCCAACACGTCGCGCTTGATGATGACTTCACCGCCGTCGCTTTCGCTGAGCAGAATGCGGGCTTCGTCCTCGCCATGCCAACCGACCAGCACCGTGCTGCGACCGTCCTTGAGCAACAGCAAGGCCGGCAGGGCGATGGTCGGAATCTGCTCCAGCTTGCGTTGCAACAAACGCCCCTGTAGCCCCGCGCGTGCGGCGGCGCGAGGCAACAGCTCGGCGCTCAGGCGTTGCGCAGGCAACGGCAGCCCAGTGGTGAGCATCGCCGCGCTGGCAGGTTTCTGATGCAATGCGCAAAGCGCAAGCAACCCGTCAAGTAACGGGTCGTCGTGCAGCGTGCGTGGATCATGACTGAGATGAACTCGACTGACTTCTGATTCCACGCGGGGCACTCTCGACTAACAGATGGGGCTTGAGGGGGGACTCAATTCATCCCGGGCAGTTGGACTTTAGGCTTCACGTCGTTTTGCACGACGGAGGCCATTGGCGCGACCACTCCCTGGCTTTTGAGCAATTCGCCCATGGTCGCCTTGATTCGGTACTGAGTAAATAACTGAATATTTTTGATCTCTTCCAAACGGCGGGAAGCGGTGAACAGTTCGTTCTCGCTGTCGAGCAAATCGAGCAGGGTACGTTGGCCCAAACTGAATTGCTGCTGGTAAGAAGTGCGTACTCGGGTGCTGTGATCGACGTATTGCTGGGCGATCGGCACTTGGGCGTTGGCGTTGTTCAGGGCATTCCAGGCCAGGCCCAGCTCTTCGTTCAACTGGCGCAAGGCGTTATTGCGGATATCCAGGGCCTGGTTGGACAGGGCCGATTTGGATTCCAGGTCAGCTTTGTTGCTGCCACCGGAGTAAAGGTTGAAGCGCATGCGCAACATGGCTTCCCAGCCATTGCTGTGGGACGGGTCACCGCTGACGTTGTTGTCGGCATTGGTGCCGAGTTCAGCATCAAAACGCGGGTAAAACGTCGATTTGGCGGCTTGGTACTGCTGTTCGGTTGCAACGATGTCGGATTCAGCCGAGCGCAGGATCGGGCTGTTGTCGAGCATCTGGCGACGCGCTTCGTTCAGATCGGCTGGCAGCATTGCCATGAACGGTGCCGGGCGCTCCAACTGGTCAGGCATCTGGCCCACGGCACTCAGATAGTTAGTCTGGGAGTCGGCCAGGTTGGTCTGCTCGGTGATCAGGTTGTTACGGGCTTGAGCCAGACGGGCTTCAGCCTGGTCCAGGTCAGCACCGTTACCGACGCCGCGCTGGGTGCGCAATTTGATCTGGTCGTAGATGCGCTCGTGGTTGCGCAGGTTCTCTTCAGCCAGGCGTACGAATTCACGACGGGTCAGCACGTCCAGGTAGACCTGGGCAACGGTCAGGCCGGTGCGCTCGGAGGTGCCAAGCAACGAATAAGCACGGGAGTTAACGGTGGCTTGTTGACGCCCTACTTCGCTGGAAGTGGCAAAACCGTCAAAAATCATTTGCTGCAGGCGCAGGCTCGATTCGCCGCGATTGAGCGTGTCCCATTGGTTGTTGCCGCGGCCATTGGTGGCACGAGTGGTGGAGTTGTCCACACCTTCGCGACCGTAGCCGCCGGCCAAATCCACCTTCGGCAGGTAGCCACCTTGGGCGGCTCGCAATTGGTAGTCGGCGGCGATACGGCTATTTACGCCGGCCTGAACTTCAGGATGCACATCGAGCGCTTGCTGCATGGCCTGTGGCAATGTTTGGGCGTGTACAAAACTCGCGGCGAGGACGAACGGCAGTGCCTTAAACAGGTGCAAACGCATTTCAAAAATTCCCCAGGACTTCTTGTCTCAAATCACAGCAGATCGAGTCGCTGTGTCGGAAAATGGCAACCGTAATGACCGTACGTCGGAAAGTTCAAAAGCGGAACTGGTTCACACATGTAGGACGGTTCGCCGCATAAATATCAATGTGACATTAGTGGGGCGATTGTTTAGGATGGCGGCCATAAGGTCAATAGTTTGGCATAAAGTTAATTCCGAAAAATTATAGCCAAATTATTGACGAATCACCTGTCAAAAGTCCAAGCACCTCCAAACTGACGCTAACCAGTGCTCAGGTCTATGGAAGTTACCCGAACGGATCGCCGGAGAAATCTTCAATGAGCAGTGTTGTTGCCATCGTCAAAAGCATTGTTGGCCAAGTTTTCGTCATTTCTCCAGAAGGAGTCAGACGTGTACTTGTCGAAGGCGACCGACTGTTCGCAGGGGATCAGGTAGACACCGGCCTCTCGGGCGCCGTTAGCCTGGAACTGGCCGACGGCCGCACACTGGACCTGGGCCGTGAAACCCAGTGGAGCGCCGACACGCCGGACTCCAGCCTCGACCTGGCCCAAGCCACTGCCCAGGCCGCGCCGTCGGTTGCCGAGCTGCAGCAAGCCATCGCTGCCGGCGCCGACCCGACCACCGACCTGGAAGCTACCGCAGCAGGGCCGACCGCGGCCGGCACGGGCGCAGCGGGTGGCGGCCATAGTTTCGTGGTGCTGGATGCAACGGCGGCCAGCGTCGCGCCGACCATTGGTTTCCCAACAGCCGGCCTGGGTGTGACCACCTCGGCCCTGACCCAGAATACTGGCGGACAGGCGAGCGACGCGGGCGGCCTGGTGCTGCAAGCATCCACCCTGACCCTGGGCGCGACCCCGACCATCACCGAAGCTGGCGGCGTGCTGACCTACACCGCCACTGTGACGCAGGCGCCCACCAGCGACCTGAGCATCACCCTGTCCAATGGCGCGGTGATCACCATCCCGGCCGGCCAATTGACGGGCACCGTGAATGTGCCCCTGGCCCCCAACGACACCCCGTACATCGATGCAAGCCAGATCAGCGTCACCGTCACCGGCACCACCGGTGGCAACAACCTGGTGCTGACCACCGACCCCGCGCCGGCGGTGACCCAAATCACCGACACCGTCGACACCACCACTGTCACGCTGACAGCCGGTAATACCGTGACCGAAGGCGGTCAGATTACTTACACCGCTACCCTGACCAACCCAGCGCAGACGCCAGTGACTGTCACCTTGAGCAATGGCTCGGTGATTACCATCGAAGCTGGGAAGTCCACCGGGACGGTTGTGGTCGATACGCCAGCCAATGATGTTTACAACAATGGCTCGACCATCAGCACCACGATTACCGGGGCTACCGGCGGTAACTTCGAGAACCTGGTGCCGGCGACTACGCCAGCGGTTACCACCATTACCGATTCGATCGATACCACTACGGTCACGCTGACGGCCGGTAATACCGTGACCGAAGGCGGTCAGATTACTTATACCGCTACCCTGACCAACCCCGCGCAGACGCCAGTGACTGTCACCTTGAGCAATGGCTCGGTGATTACCATTGAAGCCGGGAAGTCCACGGGGACCGTTGTCGTTGATACGCCAGCCAATGATGTTTACAACAACGGCTCGACCATCAGCACCACGATTACCGGGACTACCGGCGGTAACTTCGAGAACCTGGTGCCGGCAACTACGCCAGCCGTTACCACCATTACCGATTCGATCGATACCACTACGGTCACGCTGACGGCCGGTAATACCGTGACCGAAGGCGGTCAGATCACTTACACCGCTACCCTGACCAACCCCGCGCAGACGCCAGTGACTGTCACCTTGAGCAATGGCTCGGTGATCACCATTGAAGCCGGAAAGTCCACGGGGACGGTTGTCGTCGATACGCCAGCCAATGATGTTTACAACAACGGCTCGACCATCAGCACCACGATTACCGGGACTACCGGCGGTAACTTCGAGAACCTGGTGCCGGCGACTACGCCAGCGGTTACCACCATTACCGATTCGATCGACAACACCACCGTCTCCCTGACGGCGGGCGAAAGCGTGACCGAAGGCGGTCAGATTACTTACACCGCTACCCTGACTAACCCAGCGCAGACACCGGTGACCGTCACTTTGAGCAATGGCTCGGTGATTACCATTGAAGCCGGGAAGTCCACCGGGACGGTTGTCGTCGATACGCCAGCCAATGATGTTTACAACAATGGTTCGACGGTTAGCACCACCATTACCGCGGCTACTGGCGGTAATTTTGAGAACCTGGTGCCGAGCACTACGCCAGCGGTGACAACGATCACCGACTCGGTTGATACCACGACGGTGACGTTGTCGACTAACGACACTGCGATCACTGAAGGCGGTCAGATCACCTACACCGCCACGCTTTCGAATGAAGCGCATGCTCCGGTCACCGTGACCCTGTCCAACGGCCAGGTCATCACCATCGACGCGGGCAAAACCACGGGCACCGTGGTTTTCCAAACGCCAGTCAACGACGTCTACAACAACGGTTCCACCGTTAGCACCACCATTACGACGGCCACTGGTGGCAACTTCGAGAAGTTGGTCCCGGACAACACCAATCCGCCGACTACCGTCATTTCGGATTCGATCGACACTACGACGGTGACGTTGTCGACTAACGACACTGCGATTACCGAAGGCGGTCAGATCACTTACACCGCAACTTTGAGCGACGAAGCTCATGCTCCAGTGACGGTGACTCTGTCCAACGGACAGGTGATCACTATCGACGCGGGTAAAACCACGGGCACCGTGGTCTTCCAGACACCGGTCAACGATGTTTACAACAACGGCTCGACCGTTAGCACAACCATCACCACCGCTACTGGCGGTAACTTCGAGAAGCTGGTTCCGGACAATACAAATCCGCCGACCACCACGATTACCGACTCGATCGACACCACCACCGTGACCTTGTCGACTAACGACACTGCGATCACTGAAGGTGGCCAGATCACTTACACCGCAACGCTTTCTAATGAAGCGCATGCACCGGTGACCGTGACCCTGTCCAACGGCCAGGTGATCACCATCGATACCGGTAAAACCACCGGCACTGTGGTATTCCAAACGCCAGTCAATGACGTTTACAACAACGGTTCGACCGTTAGCACCACGATCACCACTGCCACTGGCGGCAACTTCGAGAAGTTGGTCCCGGATAACACAAATCCGCCGACGACCATCATTTCGGATTCGATCGATACCACCACCGTGACACTGTCGACCACTGACACCGCCATTACCGAAGGCGGTCAGATCACCTACACCGCAACCTTGAGCAACGAAGCTCAAGCGCCGGTGACCGTGACCCTGTCTAACGGCCAAGTTATTACCATTGATGCTGGTAAAACCACGGGTACCGTGGTTTTCCAAACACCGGTCAACGACGTCTACAACAACGGTTCGACCGTTAGTACCACGATCACCACCGCCACTGGCGGCAACTTCGAGAAGCTGGTCCCGGATAACACTAATCCGCCGACCACCGTCATTTCGGATTCGATCGACACCACCACCGTAACGCTGTCGACCACTGACACCGCAATCACTGAAGGCGGCCAGATCACCTACACCGCCACGCTTTCGAATGAAGCGCATGCGCCGGTCACCGTGACCCTGTCGAACGGCCAGGTCATCACCATCGACGCGGGCAAAACCACGGGCACCGTGGTTTTCCAGACTCCGGTCAATGACGTCTACAACAACGGTTCGACCGTTAGCACAACCATTACCACCGCTACTGGCGGCAACTTTGAGAAGTTGGTCCCGGATAACACCAATCCGCCGACCACCACGATTACCGACTCGATCGACACCACCACGGTAACGCTGTCGACCACCGATACCGCGATCACTGAAGGCGGTCAGATCACCTACACCGCGACCTTGAGCAACGAAGCTCACGCGCCGGTGACCGTGACCCTGTCTAACGGCCAGGTGATCACCATTGATGCGGGCAAAACCACGGGCACCGTGGTTTTCCAAACGCCGGTCAATGACGTTTACAACAACGGTTCCACCGTTAGCACCACGATTACAGCGGCTACTGGCGGTAACTTTGAGAAGTTGGTCCCGGATAACACCAATCCGCCGACCACCACGATTAGCGACTCGATCGACACCACGACCGTAACGCTGTCGACTAACGACACTGCGATCACTGAAGGCGGTCAGATCACCTATACCGCGACCTTGAGCAACGAAGCGCATGCGCCGGTGACTGTGACTCTGTCCAACGGCCAGGTGATCACCATTGATGCGGGTAAAACCACCGGCACTGTGGTTTTCCAGACTCCGGTCAACGACGTCTACAACAACGGTTCGACCGTTAGTACCACGATCACCACCGCCACTGGCGGCAACTTCGAGAAGCTGGTTCCGGATAACACTAATCCGCCGACCACCGTCATTTCGGATTCGATCGACACCACCACGGTGACGCTGTCGACCACCGATACTGCCATTACCGAAGGCGGCCAGATCACCTACACCGCGACCTTGAGCAACGAAGCTCATGCTCCAGTGACCGTGACTCTGTCCAACGGCCAGGTCATCACCATTGATGCGGGCAAAACCACGGGGACTGTGGTTTTCCAGACCCCGGTTAATGATGTCTACAACAACGGTTCCACCGTTAGCACCACGATCAGCACCGCTACTGGCGGTAATTTCGAGAAGCTGGTCCCGGACAACACCAATCCGCCGACCACAATCATTTCGGATTCGATCGATACCACCACCGTAACGCTGTCGACCACCAACACCGCAATCACCGAAGGCGGTCAGATCA
>NZ_JAARNI010000014.1:0-139742 GCF_011765255.1 Pseudomonas sp. AN3A02 | reverse complement strand
GGGGGACTCGGAGATCCGTCGGTTGCTGCATAACGCGGCGTCAGCAGGTATCAAGTCAAACGCTTGGAAACCGCTCTATCAAAGCTATCTGGGCAGAGGCCTGAAAACGACTCAGGCCTTGGTTATCATCGCTCGCAAGCTAGCGCGTATCGCGCTCTCCCTCATGAAAAACCAAAGTGAATACCAGTCGAAAGCAGTTTTGGGGGCTTCCCCCAAACCATAGAATCTCCCACATTTGGACCGTGCCCGCTTTAGCTTCTGATCTTGCTGTTGCTGTTGCCCACCACACTCAAGCCGGCCGGTAGGCCGCTGTGCTCTTGATCTGCTGTTGATCTTGATCTTAGGCGCCCCGTTAAACCACGCTGGCCGAACGTAGGCTTTGGAGCGTGGGTAACCCGGCAGGACGCCGGGTTAGCCGCGCTGGGCCAAGGATGGCCCATCGCGGCGGCCCACGCTCCAAAGCCGGAGTGAGGGCACACCGAGCCCAAGCGAGGTGCCGAGTGGTGGGGCAAGAGCGTTTTGGTTACTTTTGCGCTTTTCAAAAGTGAGCCGCTGTAAGAGCGGAACCCTATGCGGCCGTTACCTAAATAACGGATATACCCCCAATCCGCGCCCGCGCCCGCAGCGCCTGCTCAGGCAACCCCAGCGCCTCATACACCACCACCAAAGCCCGATTCGTCGGCACATCCAGCCCGTCATACCGCCGGCGTAATTCCAGCGCCTGCTGCGCCCCGAACCAATCCCCAATCCGCAGCCGCGCATCCAGTTCCACCTGCGCAAACAAATCCCGCTGGGCGTGACTCCCGCCAATCTCATTCAGCCGCGGCAACGCAATTCCCAACTGCTCCAGGGCCCGCCCGGCATCGCCCCTGGCATGCGCCAACAACCCCTCGGCCAACGGCAAAGTGACTTCCCCCCACACCGGCCGCGCACCAAGGCTGTGCCTGCGCAAAGCCGACAACAACTGATCCGCCTCAGGCTTACCCGCCCGGGCCAACCCGTACAGATACTGCACACTCAAAAACGGCTGAACCGCATCCCCAACCCGCCGCTGCAGGTAAGGCGCCAACGCCTGCCACCGCTCACCCACATCAATCCCGGCCAACTCCAGCCGCGCCAGCAACGACACCGCGCCCACCTGGTCCTGGGAGTACTCCGGCAAGATCCCCCACACATGCCGGTCATAAATCTCCAGCACCCGCTGGTCCTCACCGCGTGCCAGATAAAACAACGCCAGGTGCCACCAGTTATGGGTGTACATAAACGAGTTCAAACCGTCCCAGTGATGCTTCACCCCCTCGAGAAACCCGATGCCTTCCTCGATACGCCCCTGAGTCAGCATCACATGGGCCAGCGCGTGATGAGCCCACGGCTCGGACGCTTGCAGGCGCAAGGCTTCCCGAGCACTGGCCTCGGCTTCCTCCAGCAAATGACACTGCTCATACGCAAACGCCAGTAACCCATGACTGTGGGCGATATCCGGCGCGCCGGCGGTGGCTTTCAAACCGATACGCAGCAGCGCCGGCCAGTTGCCCCGGTTGAATTCCAGATACTGGTTGAGCTTGGCGGCAAACAAGTCCCGGGGATAGAGGTCCAGCAGATGCTCGCTGAGGCGCAGCACCTCATCCAGCTCATCACTGATCCAGGCCTGCAGCAGCTCCAAATACCGTAGAGCTCGGGGATGTTGCGAATTCACCGCCGCCGCTCGTTGGCGGTACTTCTCTGCCAGTGCGGGGCCTTCAGGCGACTCGATAAACATCAGCAACAGCCCGGCAAATCCACTGGCCAGCGCTGAATCGGGATCGGCGTCGGCCGCCGTGAGAATGCCCTCGGCGCGGGGCTGATAGCCGAGAAAACCACCGATGAAATCATCCAGGCCCTGACGGGTGACGGGGTTGAGGGTGTCGATGGGGTTGCCCAGATAATCCAGTGACATGCGCTTCAAACTCATGGGTTCAGATAGCGGTTAGACGGGCAAACCTTGTGCCAGTGATGGGTCCCTCAAACTTCAAACCTTACCGTAGCAGCTGCCGAGCCTTGGCGAGGCAGCGTTGGCGGGTTACCTGACACACCGCAGACGCAGCCTCGCCAAGGCTCGGCAGCTGCTACGCACAACCATTTCTCAAGAGGGCGGGCTGTTGCTTTTTCCACACTCGTCCCGGCCACTGTGGTTTTTTCATCACTGCGGTGGCCCCTGACCGCCGTAAACCCAAGGCCATCGCCCCATGGCACAGCCCTTGCTAAATCCCTGACAAAACCTTAGTCAAGGAGTCTCCATGCGCCCTTTATCTTTTCGCCGTGTCCTTTCATACCTGGGACTTGGCGCCGTGCTGCTGGCCGGCACCGCTCAGGCGCAACCCCATGACGGCGGCGTGCTGAACCTGGTGGCCCAACCCGAACCGCCGTCGCTGATGCACGGCGTGGTCAGCCACGTGTCCACCCAGTACGTCAGCGGCAAGATCCTCCAGGGCCTGCTGACCTTCGACACCGACCTGAAACCCAAACCGGTATTGGCCAAGGCCTGGACCGTTTCCCCCGATGGCCTGACCTACACCTTCGATTTGCAGGACAACGTGCGCTGGCATGACGGCCACGCCTTCACCGCCGATGACGTGGTGTTCAGCTTCCAGGCCTTCTACCCCGAAGTGGACAAGCGCCTGGGCGGGGTCTTCACCGAGTACGTCGACAGCATCACCGCAAAAGGCCCGCTGCAGGTGGTGTTCCAGCTCAAGAAACCCTTCGCGCCGTTGCTCTCGGCCCTGGGCAGCGGGCTGCGGCCTGTGGTACCCAAGCACCTCTACGAGAACACTGACTTTCGCAACAACCCCTATAACCTCAAGCCTGTCGGCACCGGCCCGTTTGTGTTTGTGGAGTGGAAACGCGGCGCCTATATCAAGCTGGCAAAGAACCCCGACTACTGGAAAAAGGGCCTGCCACACCTGGATGCGATCATCTTCCACGTGATCCCGGACGGCTCGTCCCGCGCTGCGGCTTTCGAGCGCAACGACGTGCAGGTGCTGCGCAGCGGTGATGCCGACTATTCCGACCTCAAGCGCCTGACCGCCTTGCCAGATGTGCAGTCGTCGGAAAAAGGCTGGGAGCTGTATTCCGGCCTGGCCTTCCTGCAGATCAATACGCGCAAGCCACCGCTGAACAACCCCAAGGTGCGCCAGGCGATCCTGTATGCGCTGAACCGCCAGTTCATCGTCGACAACATCTTCTTCGGTTCGGGCAAGGTTGCCCCCGGCCAGTTCGTGTCCACCTCGCCGTACCATGACCCGCAATTGCCGCAGTACACCTATGACGTGAAAAAAGCCAAGGCGCTGATTGCCGAGTCCGGCGTGGACGTGGGTGCCGTGCGGATTCGCCTGCTCAACGGCGAGAAGGGCGGCGCCTGGGAGCGCTTGGCCGAATACACCAAGCAAGCCCTGCAACCGCTGGGCTTCAAGGTACAAGTGGTGACGTCCGACGCCGCCACCTGGTTCCAGCGAGTCAGCGATTGGGACTTCGACCTGACCTACAACTTCATCTTCCAGATCGGCGACCCGTACCTGACCAACGCCTACCTGTACCGCTCCGACTACATCCTCAAGACTTCGCCGTTTGCCAACGTCAGCGGCTACAACAGCCCCGAGGCCGATGCCCTGTGGACCCAGGT
Organism: Pseudomonas sp. AN3A02; assembly: GCF_011765255.1. Classification (NCBI taxonomy): domain Bacteria; kingdom Pseudomonadati; phylum Pseudomonadota; class Gammaproteobacteria; order Pseudomonadales; family Pseudomonadaceae; genus Pseudomonas; species Pseudomonas sp. AN3A02. The sequence continues at coordinate 136,084 of NZ_JAARNI010000014.1, read as the reverse complement.
CGCCAACACCCCGGAAGGCCCGGAACGCACCAGGCTCTATAGCCAGTTGGAAAACGTGCTGAACACCGACCTGCCGATCGCGCCGATCTTCGAAATGCGCTACCCGACGTTGTTCCACAAAGAGGTGAAGAACCTGCTGCAAACCGCCACCAGCCTTAACGAAGACTACGAAAGCGTCTACCTCGACGCGCCTGCACCATGAACGGGTTGCTGTATTTCAGCGGTCGCCTGCTCAAGGCACTGTTGATGATTGTGGCGGTGCTGGTGCTGGGCTTTTTGCTGATCCGCCTGGCGCCGGGTGATCCGGCGCTGCTGTTGGCCGGCGAGGCAGGGGTGGACGATGTGCAGTTCATCGAACATCTGCGCCAGACCATGGGCCTGGACAAGCCGTTGCTCACGCAGTTGCTGATCTACCTGGGCAATATCGCCCATCTGGACCTGGGTTATTCCTACCGCAACCAGACCCCGGTGTGGTCGCTGATTGCCGAGCGTTTGCCGGCGACCTTGGCCCTGATGGGCTCGGCATTTTTGCTCTCGTCGGTGCTTGGCGTCACCCTGGGGACGTTGGCCGCCCGGGCCCGGCAGAAGCGTCACTGGCTGGATGGCGTGATCTCCCACGGCGCATTGCTGCTGTATGCGATGCCGCCATTCTGGCTGGCGATGCTGCTGATCCTGTTGTTCTCCGTCAGCCTCGATTGGTTGCCGGCGTTTGGCATGGAAACGGTGGCGCAGGACTTTTCCCTGCTCGACCGGCTCAAGCACCTGCTGCTGCCGTGCGTGTCGTTGAGCGTGCTGTTCCTCGCCTTGTATATCCACCTGACCCGCGCCGCCGTGCTCGACGCCCTTGGCCAGGAATACGTGCGCACCGCCCACGCCAAGGGCCTGCACCCGCGGCGGATTTTGTACGTGCATGTGTTGCGCAATGCGCTGTTGCCGGTGGTGACCTTTGCCGGTTTGCAACTGGGCCAGTTGGCCAGCGGCGCGTTGCTGGTGGAGGTGGTGTATTCCTGGCCGGGGATTGGTCGCTTGATGTACGACTCGCTGGCCCAGCGTGACTACGGCGTGTTGATGGGCGGTTTCCTGGTGATCTCGATTCTGGTGGTGGGCTTTAACGTGTTGACCGATGTGATCTGTCGTTTTCTCGACCCGCGTATCGGTGCAGGAGTGCAAGGCTGATGCTGGTTTTCCGACGTTTTGTGCGCCAGCCTGCGGCGTTGATCGGTGCGCTGTTTTTGCTGCTGCTGACGCTGTTGGCGATCGCCGCACCCTGGCTGACCAGCAGCTCGCCATGGGAGATGAACAGCCAGCCGATGCTCGCGCCATTCCACGACCCGGCCCATTGGCTGGGCAGTGACCTGCTCGGTCGCGACCTCGCCAGTGGCCTGCTGTACGGCGCGCGAGTGTCCCTGGCCGTGGGGGCGCTGGCCAGCCTGGCGACCCTGGTGGTGGGCCTGCTGGTCGGCGCGGTCGCCGGCTATTTCGGTGGCTGGCTCGACGGTGTGCTGATGCGCATTGCCGAGTTCTTCCAGATCATTCCGCAACTGGTACTGGCGGTAATCCTGGTGGCGATCCTTGAGCCGTCCCTGTTCTCCATCGTGCTGGCCATCGCACTTGTAGCGTGGCCGGCGGTGGCACGGTTGGTGCGCAGTGAGTTCCTGACCCTGCGCCAGCGCGAATTCGTGCAGGCCGCGCGGGTGCTGGGGCAGTCGCCGCTGGGGATCATCGTCCAGCAGATCCTGCCCAACGCCCTGGCGCCGTTGCTGGTGACCATGACCTTTGTCATGGCCACGGCGATCCTCACCGAAGCGGCCCTGGCGTTTCTCGGCTTGAGCGACCCGGAAGCCATGAGCTGGGGCTACATGATCAATGCCTCCCGTGGCTTGCTGCGGGACGCCTGGTGGATGAGCTTTCTGCCGGGGTTGGCGATTGTGCTGTGCGTGCTGGCGGTCAATCGAGTCGGCGAAGGTTTGCGTGTGGCCTTTGAGCCCGGGAGGTCGCTATGACGTTGTTGAGTGTTGAGCATTTGCGCATTGCCTTGCCGGCCGGTGCCGACCGCAGCCATGCGCTGTATGACCTGTCACTGCAACTGAACCGTGGCGAATGCTTGTGTGTGGTGGGTGAATCCGGTTCCGGCAAGTCAATGCTGGCCAGGGCTTTGCTGCGCCAGTTGCCGGACTCGCTGAAGGTAGAACGCGGGCGTCTGGTGTTTCGCGACGAAGACCTGGCCGACCGCAGCGAGGAGGCCATGCGTCAACTGCGCGGGCGGGATATCAGCATGGTATTCCAGGAGCCCATGAGCGCCCTCAACCCACTGTTGCGGGTGGGCGAACAGATCGATGAAACCCTGCGCGCCCATGGCGTGGCAGCGGCACGGGTGCGGCGTCAGCGGGTGGTGGATTTGCTCGGTTATGTCGGCTTGCCCGACCCTGAGCGCTTGCGACTGGCGTATCCGTTTGAACTGTCCGGCGGGCAGCGTCAGCGGGTGGTGATCGCCATGGCCCTGGCGTTTGATCCGGCGCTGTTGATTGCCGATGAGCCGACCTCGGCGCTGGACGTGACCACCCAGGCGCAGATTCTCGACCTGCTGCGCAAGATCCAGCAGGACAAGGGCATGGCGCTGTTGTTTATCACCCACGACTTTGCCGTGGTTGAGGCGATTGCCGACCGGGTATTGGTGCTGGAAAAGGGCCGGGTGGTGGAGCAGGGCACGGCCCCGACGGTGTTGCGGGTGCCCCGTGAAGACTACACCCGGCAATTGTTGGCGGCGGTGTCGGCGCAACCGCTGGTACCGCGTACACAGGTGGCCGGTCCGGTGGTGCTCAGGGCCGAAGCGCTGGGTAAGGTATTCAGCAGTCGTAGCGGTTGGTGGGGGCGGCGTACGACTCAGGCGTTGGACGCGGTTCAGCTGCAATTGCGTGAAGGCGAAACGTTGGGGATTGTGGGGGAGTCGGGGTCGGGCAAGTCGACCCTGGGCCGGTGCCTGGTGCGTCTGTTGCGCGCTGACAGCGGGCGGATTGAGTGGTTGGGGCGGGATGTCGCGGGGCTGTCTGAAGGGCGGCTGCGAGCGTTGCGCAGTGATGTGCAGATGATTTTCCAGGATCCGTTTGCGTCGCTCAATCCACGGCAGACAGTGGGGCAGATTGTTATGACTGGGCCTTTGGTGCAGGGGGTTTCCAAGGCGGATGCCGAGCGGCGGGCCCGTGAGTTGCTGGGGTTGGTGGGGTTGCCGGCAGCGGCGTTTGAGCGGTTTCCCCATGAGTTTTCTGGTGGGCAGCGGCAGCGCATAGGCATCGCCCGGGCGTTGGCGGTGGAGCCTAAGGTGTTGATCGCTGACGAGTGTGTGTCGGCGCTTGATGCATTGATCCAGGTGCAGATTCTGGAACTGCTGGAGTCGCTGCAGCGGCGGTTGAAGTTGAGCATTGTGTTTATTACTCATGACTTGCGGGTGGCTGCGCGGTTGTGTGATCGGATTGCGGTGATGCGTCAGGGGCAGGTGGTGGAGCAGGGGGAGACGGCGGCGCTGTTTGCTGATGCGCGGCATCCGTATACGCGGGAGTTGTTGATGGCTGAGGCGATCTGACTTGGGTTGTTGGGGTTGGGGGCATATCCGTTATTCAGGTAACGGCCACCTATGGTTTCGCTCTTACAGCGAGTCACGTTGCAAAAGCGGCAAAGGCGACCTGAGTGTTAGAGCAAAAGCAGAGCCGCTTTATGTGGGAGCGGGCTTGCTCGCGAAGAACCTGAGAGCGCCGCGTTGAATCAGGATGTTCGCGTTATCGTTAACGACCTTCGCGAGCAAGCCCGCTCCCACATTTGGATCGTGTCCGCCTTTGATTTTGCTGTTGCTTCAACTGAGTGGTGGGGCAAGAGCGTTTTGCTTACGTTTGACTGGGCTGGCATTCCGGCTGTTCAAAAGTGAGCCGCTGTAAGAGCGGAACCGATACAAGCCATCACCTGAATAACGGATATGTACCCAACCCTTTCACTTATTGAGAAACCTCCATGCCGACCTCTTTCACCGAACTGCCAGTGATCCAGGGCCAACAACTGGAAATCCGCCCCAACCGTCACCTGAGCATCACCCATCACGCGGGCACCACCCAACCCGACACGGTAGTGTTCTTCTGCCACGGCGCCGGCGGCAACAAAGACCAGTGGCGCCACCTATGGCAAGCCCTGAAAAACGAGGGCTACAGCCTGGTCGCCTGGGACCTCCTGGGCCACGGCGCCAGCGCAAAACCCTATAACCCAGAGGCCTATGCCTGGCCCGAACTGGTCGCCGACTACCTGGAAATCCTCAAACGCTACAGCGGCCCCCGCAACCTCATCGTCGCCCACTCCTTCGGCACCGGCCTGAGCCTGAGCGCCTTGCTGGCCAACCCCGCGATCCCCATCGAAGCCGCATTACTGCTGGGCACCCAACTGAACCGCCCCGGCAAAAGCGGCGGCCTGATGCGCCTGCCCGCATGGATGTTGGAATGGCTGCGCCCAACGCTGGCCAAAGGTTTCCGCCAGGCCGCCTGGAACGCCAAGGCCGACCCCGCACTGGTCGCCTACGAAGAAAAACTCACCGAGCGCAACCCGCTGTACATGTTCAAGGCCCTGATGAAAAACGTCCAATGGCCAGACGCCAATGCACTGCTCACCCTGACCTTGCCCGTGAGTGTGCTGGCCGGCGACAGCGACGGCCTGACCCCGGCCAGCGGCGGCGAAGCACTCGCCCGGCATTTGCCCAATGCCGAGTATCAGTTGCTACCCGAATGCGGCCACCAACTCATGCTGGAAAAACCCGATGAGGTATTGGCCGCGTTTCACCGTCTGCAGTCAGCTCAACGTGACGGCAGTTTCCAGCGCTCACGGTAGAGGTCGTACTGCGCCACAGGCAGTTGCACCAGCACCGGGTTTTCTCGCGGGTCCAGCCAGGCAAACAACGCCTGGATATTCACCGACTCCATTGCCGTGCAGCCCAATGTCCCCGCACTGACGCTGCGCCAGATATGCAGGAAAATACACGAACCGGCGTTGGCTGAAGCCGGGGTGTTGTGCTCGACAAAAATCCCCTGGCGGTACAGCTGATCCTTGCGCAGCATCCGCTCGGAGCTGGTCCAGTCCTTGTTCACCACCGAGCGGTCGACCAGGGTGTTGTAATGGCTGGACTGGCTGTCATCCACGCATTCGCGGGTGGCGGTGCTGGCGGTGTAAGGCAACCGGGTATCGGCGGTGGGGGCGTAGCCGAAGGCGCTGCCGAGCTTGAAGATGCCGGCCGGGGCCTTGCCATCGCCTTCATGCTTGAGAGGCTGCTGGTCGGGGGTTGGCGTGGTAAGGCCGGTGCCCCAGGCCATGCCGTTTTTGCCCACCACGATGGCAAACGGTTCGCCGACTTTCTGAAAGCCTTGCCCATGCCGCTCATAACGTTGTGCGGTGCCCTGAAGGGCGTTCCAGTCCGGGGTGGTGACCACGATCAGTTGCCGGCTGTCGTCGGGGATTTGCGCGAGCGCCACGTTTGAAAGCAGCGTCAGCAGCGCCGCGCAGGTTTTGATGAGCGTGTTCAACGTCGTTCAGTCCTTGAAAAGAGGGAAACCTCAAACGCTAGTTTTCGCCCCGGGCTTTATCAAGCTGAAGCTGTGTTTTGATGTTACCGCAGCGGTTCGATAGGGAAGTCCATCGGCTCGGCCCGCACCGGGTTTCGGCTATAGGTGAAGTGCCACCATTCACCGGCATAACCGGCAAAGCCTTCCTTGGCCATCGCAGCGCTCAGCCGTTGGCGATTCTGCCGTGCCGCCTGGCTGATGTGGGGGCTGTTGGTATGGGCCATTTCGTCGAAGCAATCAAAACCGGTGCCCATGTCCAGGCCGCCATCCGGCAGGCGTCGTCCGTAATCGGCCGCGCAATCCACCGCCGCGGTGTCGGCGCTCCAGGCCTGGGCTGGCCGTGCATCGGGGCCGGTCAGGGTCACGTCGACTGCCGCGCCCCGGGAATGGTTGGAAACCTTCGCCACATAGCCCAGGCGCCAGAAACCCTGCTTGTTCACCCGGGGATAGAACTCGGCCTTGGCCGGATCGCCCGGCAGGCTGGCGAAGCGGCCCATGTTCGCCACGGCACGGCTGGGGCGATAGCAGTCGAATACCTTCAAGCCGTAACCCTGCCTGGCCAACTCGGCCTGGACCCGTACCAGTGCCTTTGCCGCGTCGGCAGACAGCACGCATTCGGCGGCGTTGTAGCCGTCCAGCGGCGCTCCGGTGAAGTTGTGGGGGCTGGCGTAGCGAATGTCCTGGGCGATGCTCGGGTCGAGGTTTCGCAGGTAAACCATGTTGGCTGGCATTGGCGTGTCTGCCGCTGCCGGCGCGGCGAGCACCAGGAGGCTAAGGGCGGCAACTGCGGGGAAAGAGTAGGGCATGGGCGGCCGGGCTCGGGCGGTGGCTTAAGCGCGCCACACTAGCAATGCCCGGCCCATGCCGCCAGTGCTACGGCGCGGCGTTGGGCACAAACGCCACGCTGCCACCGTCACGCTTGTGGAACAACCGTTCGCCGTTGTCCGGCTGGGTCGTGATGACCTGATGATCGTTGCCCAGATAGGCCAGCGGCGTCGGGTCATCCTTGGTGTACTGCGTGACAATAATCGTGCGCTTGGGATCAAAGGTGCGGCCGCTGGTTTTTTCCAGCCAGGCCATGAACGCCGCACTGTCGCCCTGGCGCGGAAAATCCTGGGTTTCGGCCACGTAGTAGAACGGCGCGCCGTGATTTTGCAGGGACATCGGCACCTTGTTGTCGACTTCCACCATCACCATTTGCCACTGATCCCACGCTGCGCTTTTCTCCGCCTGCGCTTGCACGTCGGCAGCGAAACGGGTCACGCCGCCGTTGCCATTGGTCCACGGATACACCACCCCGAGCACCAGCAGCATCACCCCGGCGGCGATGCCGAAGCCGCGGTACCAGGCTCGGCCGACCGTGCCGTTGCGGGCGATACGCTCACTGACCCACCACGCCGCCAGCAACTGCGCGAACGGCACCAGCGGCAGCACGTAGTAACTGCGTCGGCTGCCGCTGGCGGTGAAGAACACAAACAGCAGGCCCAGGCCCCACACCAGCCAGCGGGTGTTGGGCGGGGTGTCGCGCCAGTGCCGCACGGCCAGCCACAGGCCGAGGATCCAGCACGGGGCCCAGGGCAAGGTGTAGGCCGGGAGGTAGATCAGGTAGGTGTAGATCGGTCCCATATGGTCGAACGGGTCGAAGAAGCGCACCACGTTTTCCCGGAACACCAGTTCCAGGCCGCTTTCACCGTAGGTCGGTGCGCCGTAGAGATGGGACAGTACAAACGGAATCGCATAGAACGCCCCGGCGATAACCACGGCCAACACCAGCCGCAGGTTGAGATGACGCTTGTAGCGCTGTTCGCTGAGCAGGTGCGGCAACAGCACCAGGCCCGGCAGTACAAAGCCGATCAGCCCCTTGAACAGCGACGTCGCCGCCAGTAACAGGAAGAACACCGTGTAGCGCCCCAGCCGCGTGTCGTCCGGCCCCCGCCAATACCACCAGACGGCCGCCAGCACCCCGCACACGGTCAGCACGTCCGCCGTGGCCACTCGGGCCCAGAAGATGAAGTAGAAGGTGGTCGCGAGCATCCAGCCGGCAATCAGGCCGGTGCCTTTGCGAAATAGCCGCTCGCCGATCAGGTAGACCAACCAGATGCTCAGCCACGCCGAGATGACCGAAGACAGGCGCAACGACCACGGCCCCAGGCCGCCCATCAGGTTGGCAAAACCGGTGATCAGCCAATACGACGGCAGGGGTTTGTCGTAGTACGGGGTGCCCTTGAGGTACGGGTCAAAGTAGTCGCCGCTTTGCAGCATCTGCAGGGTGATGTTCGCCCAGCGGGTTTCCGGGCCCCACAGGTCGCGGGCGCCCAGGCCCAGCAGCAGGATTACGGCGGACACGCCTAGGAGCAACAGCAGGGCGCCGCGGTCGGTTTTCCAAAAATTCATGGAGCAGTTCCGATGTGGGATGAGCGTCGAATGGGTCACCCCACATTAATGCGGCTGTGTTACGGCAATGCCGGGTAAATGATGATCTCCAGATCGCCCTTGTAATAACGCTTGCCCCCCAGCGGCAGCTGGCCGGCTTCGCGCATTTCGCTGGTGCTCCTGACCCGCATCATCACGCCCACCGGGCCCTGCTGGCGCGCCTGCTTGAGCCAGGCTTGAACGCTGTCCAGATCCACCTTGCGGTGCATCGAGTCAGCGTATTGCAGGCCATAGCGCAGTTCGCCTTCAGTGTTGTAGAGCGTCACTTCGGGCCGGCGCAGGCGCCATGCCAAGGCAGACGCCGACTCCAGTTCGTTGCTCAGCAGCGCATGGGTCTGTTGCAGCTCCTCCAGGTGCTGGAGCACGAACTGGTCAGGCATCTGGTTATCTTCGATCACCGCCGGCATGCCGGCGGGCAACAGCGCCACCAGCAGGCCAATGCCCAAGGCCGGCATCGCCCACAGCACCAGCGGGCGGAACGCTTGCAGCAGGTTGGCGAGCATCCAGCCCATCAGCACGATGAACGTCAGGGACAGGTTGAACATCTCGCTGTGGCTGTTGCCGTACAACGGCCGGTCGATTTGCAGGTAGATCAACGTCACCATCGCCGCGAGGCCGATGCCCAGGTTGAGCAGGCCATTGACGCGCAGCGTGCGGGTGCGGGCGTTGGCCAGCAGGTCGATCAACGCATGGCCCATCAGCAGCGCCAGCGGCAGCAGGCACGGCATGATGTAGGTTGGCAACTTGCCGTTGCTCAGGCTGAAAAAGCCCAGGGGCAGCAGCATCCACAGCGCGAGGAAGACGATGGCGGGTTGGCCTTTGTCCTTCCAGGCCTTGCATAGCGTTGCTGGCAGCAGCGCCGCCCACGGCAGGCAGGACACCACCATCAGCGGCAGGTAGAACCACCACGGCCGCGCATGTTGGGCGTTGTCGGAGGCAAACCTGCGAATGTGTTCGTGCCAGAAAAAGAAGCGCCAGAAGTCCGGCTCCTGCAGGTGGACCGTCAGCGCCCAGGGCAGGCACACCACGACCGCCGTCAGAATCGCCAGCGGGCCGTAGCGCAGCAGCTCGCCCAGGCGGCGCTGCCAGAGCATGTAAGGCAGGGCGATCAGTACCGGCAGCAGCCACGCAAGGAAGCCCTTGGTCATGAAGCCCATGCCGCAGGCCACACCCAATAAAGTCCAACTGGCGAGGCGGGTACGTGGGTTGGCACTGTCGAGGGCAAACCACAGGGCCACGAGGCTCAGGTTGACCCAGAAGGTGAATTGCGGATCCAGGTTGGAGTAACCCGCTTGCCCGGCCACCAGGCCGAAGCTCATATACAGCAGCGCGCAGGCAAAACTCTTGCGCGGGTCGCTCCACAGCCGGCGGGCGATCAGATAGGCGAGCATCACGCTCAAGCCGGTGGTCAGCGCGGAGGCGATGCGTACGCCGAACAGGTTGTCACCGAATATCGCTTGGCCCAACGCGATCAACCAGTAACCGGCGGCGGGTTTTTCGAAGTAGCGCACGCCCATGAAGTGCGGTGATACCCAGTTGCCGCTCATGATCATTTCCTGGCTGATCTGGGCGTAGCGGGTTTCGTCGGGAATCCACAGGCCGTGCAGGCCCAGCGGCAACAAATAGAACATCACGAATGCCAGTAGCAATACCGGCAATGGTTTAAGGCGGGTCATGAATATTGCACTCTCAAGCGGTATTGACGGCGGATCAGCGCGAGCACTGGAACAGCCATGCGCGAGGGGTGAAGCGTGGTTGTGGTCGGGTAAACATCCGGCACAGAACGTTATTCCTTAAACAGTCTGTTAGTGGGCGCGAAACGGAGTGTCCATGCGCCCTGGTTAAGTTCGTTAAACGTGTGGCGTCCAATGAGGCATCGAACATCATCGTCATGGTGTTAACGTGTGAAAAGTTAGCGAGCTAAGAGTTTTCTGGAAAAAACGCCTATTAAAAATAGGTAGAAGATGCCATGGCATGGCTGTCTTTTTGCTGAACGAACTTGAATGATTAAATGTAAAGAAGTGTTCTAAAGTTGTTTAAGTGCGGCCGCCCAGTCCTTGCTGTTCATAATGCCCAGCGCCTTGAACTTGCCATTGGGCAGAAGCTTTACAAACAATGCACTGCCGTATTCGGCATGTGCAGCATGTTCGAAGCCCAGCGCCTCCTCGAAGTCGCTGATGCAGGCGCTATGAGTGACAAGCAGCAAGTTGCGATCAGGCTGTTTATGGGGGCGCAGTTCTTCGCCGATGGCAGGGCCGCAGATGGCCAGCGGGCCAGGTGACAATTCGGCCTTGCCAAACATGAACAGCGAGGTCTGCGCGGTGCGGGTCGTGGGGCTGCTCAGGACGTCAGTGTTTTCCATGCCCAGGGTCTGAAACGCCTTGCCCACAGCGCTGGCGGACAACGTGCCGAGGGTCGTCAGGCCGTCCGCCGGGCCGAGGCAGGGGTTGTTGGAGCGGTCACAGCGCTCTTCATGGCGCACCAGTATTACCAGGTCTCCGTTGCGCCAGGCTTCCAGCACGCCGGAAGTGAGCAGGCGATGGCCCACGCCCAGGTCAAGCGGCGATCTTGGCCACCAGATAAACGCTGTTACCGCGAGGCTGACCATCACGATACCCGCCACGCCAAGCCATAGCTTGTTCAACTGTTTTAAAAACGCCCAGCGCGAGCGAGACTTGCTTAGAGTCAGGTCAACCACACTATTCACCATTGGTAACTTCCAGGCGTAATCCGGTAACTGCCAGCAGCAAGTTAGGCAGGGCGCCAAGTGAAGAGCGCTTAGGCAGGAATGTGCAAAAGCGTGTCACAGGGGCGCTGTCTTTTTGCTGAACATACCGATATAAAAATTTGTTCACTTGCACTGCAAGGCTTGAAAATAATCAGCCTGTTATCTGTTCGTGGGCGGCAATTTAAAGTGCGGCAGGTGGCCGCCGGGTGAAATCGATGTGAAAAATTTGCAGGGGGTCATGGGTCGCTCCTTTTGCCCATGGTTGTGACATAAAAATGTGACAACCGTTATTCTCCGGCTTAAGTCCAGAAGCGTATGGGGAAGGGTGATGCTGCAGGTACAAGGGGTATTCAAGCGTTACGGCACGCCGCAGGGGCCGCTGGCTGTACTGGCGGGTGTCGACCTTTACCTGGGGGAGCGCAGCAGCCTGGCGTTGATGGGGGAATCCGGCAGTGGCAAAAGCACGCTGCTGCATCTGGTGGCCGGGCTCGACCAGGTCGACCGTGGCAGCATCCAGGTCGGCGATCAGCGCCTGGACCAAATGAGCGAAGCGCAGTTGGCCCACTGGCGCCGCACCGAGATCGGCCTGGTGTTCCAGCAGTTCAACCTGATCGGCAGCCTGCGAGTCGAAGACAACCTGGCATTCCAGGCGCGCCTGGCCGGGCGCCTCGATCCGGCATGGCAAGCACAGCTTGTGGAACGCCTGGGCCTGGGAGACTTGCTCAAGCGTTACCCCGAACAACTGTCCGGCGGCCAGCAGCAACGGGTGGCGGTGGGGCGAGCCCTGGCGTCGCGGCCCGGCTTGTTGCTGGCGGACGAACCCACCGGCAACCTCGACGAGGCCACCAGCGATGAAGTGCTGCAACTGCTGCTGGACCTGCTGCGGGACAGCCCTACCAGCTTGTTGATGGTGACTCACAGCCCGCGTATCGCCGCGCGCCTGGACCAGCAGGTGGTGTTGCACCGCGGCCAGGTACTTGCCGCGGATCCCCTCTGAAATGCGTGTCTTCTATTGGACGCTGTGCGCGTTGCTCAGCCATTGGCGCCGCCACCCGGTGCAGTTTTTCAGCGTGCTCACCGGCCTGTGGCTGGCCACCGCGCTGTTGACCGGGGTGCAAGCCCTCAATAGCCAGGCGCGGGACAGCTACGCCCGCGCCAGCCAACTGATCGGTGGCGAACCCCAGGCCAGCCTCGGTGCGCCGGACGGTGCCAGTTTCCCCCAGGCGCTGTTCGCCGAGCTGCGCCGCGCCGGGTGGCCGGTGTCGCCGGTGGTGCAGGGCCGCGTGACGCTCAAGGGGCATGAAGACCAGCGCTTGCAAGTGATGGGCATCGACCCGGTGTCGTTGCCTGGCGGTGGTGCGGTGGCCGGGCAGACCCTGGACCGGGCGCAGATGGTCGCGTTCTTCAACCCGCCGGGACGTACCTGGATTGCACCGCAGACCTTGCAGGCGCTGGGCCTGAAAGAAGGTGATCAGCCGCTGACGGCCGCCGGGCTTGCGCTGCCGCCCCTGCATGTACAACCGGACATGGCTCCCGGACTGTTACTGACTGACATTGGCTTCGCCCAACCCCTGCTGGACATGCCTCAACGTTTGTCGCGGCTGTTGCTGGACAAGGCCTTTGCTGCGGCTCATCCCGCCTTGCCGCCCGAATTGGGCGCGCAACTGCAACTCAAGCAGGCCGAAGAAAACAACCTCGCACGCCTCACTGAAAGCTTCCACCTGAACCTCGATGCACTGGGCTTTTTGTCCTTCGTCGTGGGGCTGTTTATCGTGCACGCCGCCATCGGCCTGGCCCTGGAACAACGGCGCGGCCTGCTGCGAACCTTGCGTGCGTGCGGGGTCAGCGCGCGGATGCTGATCCTCAGCCTGGCGGTCGAACTCGGTGGCATGGCCATGCTCGGCGGCCTGGTGGGCGTGGCCAGCGGGTACTTGCTCGCCAGCCTGTTGCTGCCGGACGTGGCCGCCAGTTTGCGCGGCTTGTACGGAGCCGAGGTGCCCGGCCAACTGAGCCTTAGCCCGCTGTGGTGGCTCAGTGGCCTGGGCCTGGGTTTGCTCGGCGCATTGCTTGCCGGGGCCAGCAGTTTGTGGCGCGCGGCGCGTTTACCGTTGCTGGCACTGGCCAATGCCCAGGCCTGGCATCAGGCGCATGGGCGCTGGCTGCGGCGTCAGGGCTGGGTGGCAGGCGCTGCCTTATTGATCGCGCTGCTGGCGCTGATGTTTGGTGACAGCCTGGCCAGTGGGTTTGTCTTGATGGCGGCCTTGTTGCTGGGCGCGGCGCTGGGCTTGCCGGTGGTGCTCAATGGCGTCCTGAAGACGGTGTTGGGGCGCAGCCGTTCGGTGTTGGGGCAATGGTTTCTCGCCGATTGCCGCCAGCAGTTGCCGGCCCTGAGCCTGGCGCTGATGGCCTTGCTGCTGGCGTTGGCCGCCAACATCGGTGCGGGTTCGATGACATCGGGCTTTCGCCACACCTTCAACAACTGGCTGGAACAACGCCTGACCGCCGAGCTGTACCTCAACCCGCAAAACCCGGCCCAGGCCGACGCGCTGCAAACCTGGCTGGTGCAGCAGCCACTGGTGCAGGCGGTACTGCCCACCTGGCAGGTTGCGGTGCAACTGCAAGGTTGGCCAGCGGACCTGTTCGGCGTGGTCGACGATCCTACTTATCGCGAGCATTGGCCGTTGCTGGAAGCGGCGACGGACCCATGGGGCCAGTTGCTGCAGGACGACACCCTGATGCTCAGCGAACAAATGGCGCGCAGGCTCAAGGTGCGGCTGGGCGATTTCATCAACATTCCCACGCCTGAAGGTCCATGGTCGCCCAAGGTGGTGGGGATTTACGCCGATTACGGCAACCCCAAAGGCCATCTGCTGGTGAACTCGCGGCACCTGTTGCAGCACTGGCCGGGATTATCACCGGCACGTTTCAACCTGCGGGTACTGCCCGGCAATGTACCGCTACTGGTGCGTGAAGTGCAGAACCGGTTCGCCTTGGAAGACAGCCGCATCGTCGATCAGCAGCAGCTCAAGGGTTGGTCGAGCCAGGTCTTCGAACGGACTTTTGCCGCCACCGCCGCCCTCAACAGCCTGACCCTGGGAGTAGCCGGCGTGGCGTTGTTCATCAGCCTGCTGACCCAAAGTCAAAGCCGCCTCGGCCAGTTGGCGCCGTTGTGGGCGCTGGGCGTGACGCGCCGCCAATTGATGCTGCTCAACCTCGGCCAAACCTGGCTGCTGGCGGTGCTGACTCTAATACTGGCATTGCCGTTGGGCTTGCTGCTGGCGTGGTGCCTGGATGTAGTGATCAACGTCCAGGCCTTCGGCTGGCGCCTGCCGTTGCAGGTATTTCCGTGGCAACTGGCGCAACTGCTGGGGCTGGCGATGTTGGCCACCTTGCTGGCGTCGGCCTGGCCGCTGTGGCAGTTGTACCGCAGTCGCCCGGCGGATTTGTTGAGGACCTTTGCCAATGAAGATTAAGTGCCTGCTTTGGGCGACCTTCCTGCTGCTCGGCGCCTGCGACAAACCGCCAGCGCCTGAAGCAAGCTTCGCCGGGCTGGGCAGCCAGGCGGCGGACTTTGCCCAAGTGGTGCCCGGCAAAGTCTTCAGCTTTCCCGAGGACCACGGCCCCCATGACGGCTATCGCATCGAATGGTGGTACCTCACCGCCAACCTCAAGGATGGGGAGGGCAATGCTTACGGCGTGCAATGGACGCTGTTTCGCAACGCGCTCAAGGCCGGGCCGACGCAACCGGGCTGGCACGACTCGACGATCTGGCTCGGCCACGCCGCCGTGACCTCGGCTACCCGGCATTATGCCGCCGAACGCTATGCCCGTGGCGGCGTGGGTCAGGCGGGCGCCCAGGCGGTGCCATTCAATGCCTGGATCGATGACTGGAATTTCGCCACCCGCCTCGATGCCGCCAGCCCTCTGGCGGACATGCAGTTGAAGGCCGCTGGAGAGCATTTCAACTACGACCTGCACCTGACCTCCAGCCGGCCATTGGTGCTCCAGGGCGATAACGGCTACAGCCGCAAGTCCGACCAGGGCCAGGCGTCGTACTACTACAGCCAGCCGTTTTTCCAGGCGGATGGCCGCGTGACCATCGATGGAAAACCTTATCAAGTCACCGGCACCGCCTGGCTCGACCGCGAATGGAGCAGCCAGCCCCTGACCGCCAGCCAGACCGGCTGGGACTGGTTCTCCCTGCACCTGGACAGCGGCGAGCAGCTGATGCTGTTTCGGGTGCGGCAGACAGACGGACCGTCGTACCTGACTGGCACCTGGATCGACAAGGATGGCCACACACAGACCCTGCACAACCAGGATATTCAACTGACGCCACTGGGCACGACCGCGATCGATGGGCGCAGCATTCCCACCCAGTGGTCATTGAAAATTCCGGGCAAACATCTGGATATCACCACGGAAGCGGTCAACCCAAAGGCCTGGATGAACCTGAGCATTCCCTACTGGGAAGGGCCGGTGAAATTTCAGGGCGGGGTGGGGTACCTGGAGATGACTGGGTATTAATTGTAAGAATCGGCTTACAAAATACTGGGCATACATACAGTAATTAATTAGATTCCATCCCAGGTGACCGGATGTCACCGGTTACCTGAGCTTCAATTTTTTAACTATGGATGGATAAAAAATGAAATCTAAAAAAGCCTTTGTATTGGGCGCGGCCATGATGGCTGTCAGCTTCGTTTCGGCCTTTGCCCTGGCCGAGCAATACCCGTCGCAGAGCAGCGTGCATCTGAGCGAAAAAAGCTTGAGTGCAGCGGTCAAGGGGGCCCTGAAATCTGGTGGCAAGGTGCAGGCCTCCGCGTCTTCGGCGCAGGTCCTGGACAAGCTCAAGGCTGCACAAAAAACCAAGACCCTCGGTGTGCCCAAGAAGGCTGCCAGTGTCGCGAAGCCTTCTGAAAGTGTGCAGGTCTCGCCGGCCACCCGGCTGGTAAAACCGGCCAAGGCGCCTGCGGCCCAGGCCGCGTTTATACCGCTGTGCGACAGCCTCGATATTAACGTCGGTTACAGCTATGACGGCTTGCAGAGCGGTGAATCAAAGTGCTTCCACTTTAATGTGCCCGCCAAGGCCAAGGTGCAGATCTACCTCGCCGGCCAGCAGCCGGGGACCGAAATGGCCCTGACGCTGTTCCAGGACGACGGGCAGAACAACCT
The DNA here is from genome assembly GCF_011765255.1 of Pseudomonas sp. AN3A02. Taxonomy (NCBI): domain Bacteria; kingdom Pseudomonadati; phylum Pseudomonadota; class Gammaproteobacteria; order Pseudomonadales; family Pseudomonadaceae; genus Pseudomonas; species Pseudomonas sp. AN3A02. The sequence goes on along the minus strand of NZ_JAARNI010000014.1, from coordinate 120,157 downwards.
GACGGCACTGATCACTTCTGATAACCCGGGCAACGGCGACGAAGTCATCAGCGGCATGCTTGAAGCCGGGGACTACTACTGGTTCCTGGAGGCCAAGGTTGCCGACGGTTCGGCCTTCGACTTCGGCGCGATCGTCAACACGGCAATTGACGCCTACGAGCCCAACGACACTGCGGAAACTGCCTTCGCCTTGCCGGACCGCTTGAATTATCTGGCGGGCAACCTCGACAGCCCGGATGACGTTGACTACTTCGATTTCGCCGCCGTACGCGGGCAGGGTGTCAGCCTGTTCCTCGGTGATGACGACAAGGGCGTGCGCAATCAGTGGATCTTCGAGTACTTCAACGGCAGCGCCTGGGTCAACATTCCGGGTGGCTCGACGGCGACCTTTCCGAGCCGGGCGCCAGGCTTTGTCTACAAGGCGCGCGTGCGGGCCAACCCCGCTGAGGCGTGGGATGCCACGTCCGAGTACAAGCTGACGTTCGGTTCGAGTCCGCGCCTGACGGACTCCGATGCGAGGGGCGGAACGGTGACCCGAATCCCGGTGGGCATCGCACCTCTGGCGACCCAGGTTGGTCGTCTCATGACCTGGAGAACCGAATGGAAAGACAGCACTGGCGTACCGTTGGTGGGGGTCACTTCACAGCTCAAGGTCGACAAGCGTTTTGTTCCGGGTCCGGACTTTAACTGGACGGTATTCTCGGACGTCACCGACAGTGCTGGCAAAACATCCGGAAGCGCGGAATTGGGCGGTTGTGTGGGGGATTACCGTGCCCAGTACTACGACAGCAGCACGGGCGTGAAGTACCTCTGGGACACCTGGTACAACGTCGGCGGCTGGCGCATCGACCTCAAGGAACTGCCGAATGTCGGCGTCGGTGGCGATAACGTTGCCTATGTGAGCCTGGGGCATATCTGCAGCCAGGACATCATTGGCCGATAACGGGCGCACAAGAGCCCTCTGAACTGTAAACGCTCCACTTAGGTGGGGCGTTTTTTATGGGTCTTTTTTTGATTCACGCGCTGGTGGTTCCCAATGCAGGGTGCCGAACAGGTAGTCCATCAGCGGCAGGACGATATTGAAGTTGCGCCCTTGCATCAGTTCACGACGGTGATGGAGGGCGTGCAGGTGATGCATCTGGCGGATCCACGGCAGGCGGGCCAAGGGGTGGTCGGGGTGCAGGTGTTCGCAGGCGTGGAAGCATTCATAGAGCAGATAGCCGAGGATCATGCAGCCGGCGAACAGGCCGGCGACGTTGGGGTTGAGGTGTTTGAGCAGCCACCAGGCGGGGAGGGTAACGGCCAGGCTGTGGAGCAGGATGAGCCAGGCGGGGAACAGGATGACGCGCCAGTCTCGCGGGCTGTCGTAGGTCATGTGGCCAGGGGTGAAGAAGCTGTGGTGGTCGCCGGTGTGGCGGGCGTAGAACAGGCGGGCGAGGGTGTGTTTGTGGTGGCCCAGGTGGCGGTGGACGAGGTAGATGCACAGGTTGAAGAAGATCAGGGTGAGGGGGATGGTCAGCCATTCCAGGGGGTGGATTTGTTGGGTGGTGGACCAGTACAGGGTGATGCAGAGCAGGCCGTAGCCGAGGACGAAACCGGCGTGGAGCCATGGGTTGTAGTGGGGGGTGATGCTTGCGCGGTAGCTGGCGCGGAAGGCCTCGGTGGGGTGGGTCATTGGGGGGCGCTCGGTGTTGTTTTTGTTGGGGGGTGAGCTTAGTTGGGATTGGGGGGATTGCTTGGCTTCGCGGGGGGGATTCCTGTGTACATATCCATTTCTTCGGTAACGGCGGCTTATGGTTCCGCTCTTACAGCGGGTCACTTTTGGCAAACGCCCCAAAAGTAACCAAAAGGTCTTTGCCCCACCACTCGGTGCCTCGCCCAGGCTCGGCATGCCCGCACTCCGGCTCGGCTCCGCGGGCCGCCGCGACGGGCCATCCATGGCCCGGCGCGGCTAAATCGGCATCCCTGCCGATTTACCCGCTCCACCGTGCCTGCTTGCGGCCATCGTGGTTAACGGGGCCCGCAGATCAAAATCACAAGCCAGATCAAAAGCAAGAGCACAGCGGCCTACAGGCCGGCTTGAGTGTTAAAAGCAAAAGCAGAGCTGCTTTTCTGTAGGAGCGAGCTTGCTCGCGAAAAACCTGAGACCGCCGCGTTGAATCAGGATGCCCGCGTCATCGTTAACGACCTTCGCGAGCAAGCCCGCTCCCACATTTGGACCGTGCCCGCTTCTGATTTTGCTGTTGCTGTTGCTGTTGCTGTTGCTGTTGCTTCACCACACTCAAGCCGGCCTGTAGGCCGCTGTGCTCTTGATCTGCTGTTGATCTTGATCTTAGGCGCCCCGTTAAACCACGCTGGCCGAACGCAGGCTTTGGAGCGTGGGTAACCCGGCAGGACGCCGGGTTAGCCGCGCTGGGCCAAGGATGGCCCATCGCGGCGGCCCACGCTCCAAAGCCGGAGTGAGGGCACACCGAGCCTAGGCGAGGTGCCGAGTGGTGGGGCAAGAGCGTTTTGCTTACTTTTGCGCTGTTCAAAAGTGAGCCGCTGTAAGAGCGGAACCCATATCAGCCATCACCCAAATAACGGATATACACCCCAAACCCCGCCTACACCTGCGACAGCAACAAGCCCTCAAACTCAACCTGAACCCGCGCCTGATCACAATGCGCCACATTAAACCGCATAAAATCCCGCAACCCCGGCTCATACCCAAACAACGCCCCCGGCGCCAACACCATCCCGCGTTTCAACCCGGCTTCAGCCAGCCGCTCACCATTAACCTCTGCCGGCAACCGCGCCCAGATAAACATCCCCCCCTCAAACCCCATCGGCAACTCACACCCACAACGCCGCAGCCACTGCTCAACGCGCCCCCCAGCCTCCAGCAGCCGCTGAACCATGCGCTTGCGATGCCTGGCATACCCACCCTCACTCAACAGCCGATACACAATCTGCTCAAACAACTCCGACGTAATCCCACCGCTCATCAACTTCATATTGGTCAGATTCGCCGCCAACTGCGGCGCCGCCACCACATAACTGACCCGCGCATTCGCCGTCAGCACCTTCGAAAACCCCGACAGATATGTCACCTGCTCCAACCCCGCCAACGTCGCCAAACGCGGCGGCGGGTTAGGGTGCAAGTCCCCGTAAAGATCATCCTCAACGATATGGCAGCGATACTCCCGGGCCAGCTGCAATAACCGAAACGCCTGGCTCGGACTAAACGAATGCCCGGTCGGGTTATGCAGCACACTGGTGGTCAGGTACAAACTGGGACGATGCTCCGCGAGCAACTGCTCAAGCGCGACAAAATCAAACCCGTCGGGCCGGCGAGCAATCGTCACCACCTTGACCCCATGCAATGCCAGGTTCGCGTGGAAGTTGAAATAACACGGCGCGTCCAGCAACACCGTGTCCCCGGGCCGCGCCAGCAGGCGCATTAGCATGTCCAGGCCTTGCACGGTGTTGGGCGTGGTGATGATCTGCTCCACCGGCACCGACAACCCTTCACCGTGCAGTTTCTGCTGCAACGCCTGGCGCAACGGCAGCAGGCCCGCCGGGGTGCCCAGCCCGGCGATGCGCAACGTGGGAGCACGCACAGCACTGCGCATGGCTTGGCGCAGCACGTCGGAATCCAGCCAGTCTTCCGGCAGGTGGCCGCCGCCGGGGCGCAGGTCGCCTTGGGCCATGGCCAGGGGGCGGCGCAGTACGCTGAGCAGGTCCTGAGGCAGCAAGTCGACCCAGGTGCTGGACGACGGTTGCGCCAGGCTGCTGGCGACAAAGTGCCCGCGACCCTGGCTGGAGGTCAGCAGGTGGCGCCCGCGCAGGCGGTCCAGCGCTTCATTTACGGTGAATTTTCCGACGCCCAGCAAGGCCCCCAACTCACGCACCGACGGCAGTTTGCTGCCGGCCGCCAGCTCGCCTTGCTCAATCGCATGGGCCAGTGCATCGACGATCTGCTGCACCTTCGGCGCTCGGTCATGAAAGTGAATCGCAGGAATGGGCATCGCACTGTCCTTAAGTTTGCCGCCAACTTTACCGGTAAAGTCTGCGCTTATTTCCGCAGAGTTTACCTGCCTGTGGCACGCCGTGCGCCCTAGACTGCAAACCTTCTTTCCTGCTGTGAACCCCACGCCATGGCCACTGCGCTGACGCTGTCTTCGTTTTTGTATTTCCTGCTGTTGTGCACCACCCTGGCGTTCAGCCCCGGCCCCATGACCTTGTTGTTGCTCAGCCTCGGCTTGAAAGACGGCCTGCGCCGCTCTTTGCCGGCACAGTTCGGTGCGAGTGTGTCCTATCTGGTCTCGATCCTGATCTTTGCCGTGGGCTTTTCCGAACTGATCAAGGACTACCCGCTGATCACCCGGATCATCCAGGTGGTGGGTGTCGCCTACATCCTTTACCTGGCCTACAAGCAATGGACCAGCAGCGGGGTGACGATCACTGCCCACGACGCAACCCCGGAAAATGCCCGTAGCCTGTTCGGTAAAGGCTTGCTCACCGGCCTGTCGAACCCCAAGGCGATCATCCTGTTCAGCGCTGTATTCCCACAGTTCGCCGCCATTGGCCAGGGCAGTGCGGCCGCTGACATCGCCATCCTCGGCCTGACTTTCCTGCTGCTGCAATTCGCCAGCGGCTGCCTGTATTGCTACTTCGGCCAGCGTATCAAGCACGTACTGGAGAACCCCAAGCGCCGGGTGCTGTTGCAACGGGCTACGGCGGTGCTGCTGCTGGGTGTGGCGTTGATGCTAGCCCGGGGCTTTTCCAACTGATGGCCAGCTTATGAGCGGTAGTGGCGATCTGCCGTTGCCCTGATAGACTTCGGGCATTCATCCAGGATCAAGCCAGACCATGCCAGCCGCAGGAGGAAAGGGGCTTTCGCTCGCTTCACGTCTGTACAAGTCGCGCGCCCTGGGATTGACCCTCGGGTTTGTCTGCGTGGCCGCCGCCATCTACCCGTTGAATAAACCCGTTTGGGTCTGGGGGGTGATGATCGCCAATGCCTTTATCTGGCCACATGTGGCGTACCAATGGTCGCGGCACTCGAAAAACTCCCTGCGCGCGGAACACCGCAACTTGTTGCTCGACTCGTTCTGCGGCGGGTTCTGGGTCGGCGCCATGCAGTTCAACCCGCTGCCCAGCGTGACCACCTTGTCGATGATGACCATGAACAATGTCGCCATTGGCGGCCCGCGCTTCATGCTCGCCGGGTGGGTGGCCCAGGCGCTGGGTATCGGCGCCTCGCTGCTGGTGTTCACCCCGGCAGTGACGGCCCTGACCAGCGAAGTGCAGCTCTACGCCTGCCTGCCGATCCTGATGCTCTATCCCCTGGCCCTGGGTTGGATCTGCTACCGGCAAGCGATTACCCTGGCCCGGCACAAACGCGAGTTGTTGGCCCTGAGCCGCACCGACAGCCTGTCGGGCCTGCTCAACCACGGCGCCTGGAAAGATCACCTGGAAATCGAGTTCCAGCGCTGTCGCCGCGACCAGCAGGGCGCGGCCATCGCGCTGATCGACATCGATCACTTCAAGACCATCAACGACACCTACGGCCATGTCACCGGCGATATCGTGCTGCGCCAATTGAGCAAAGTGCTGCGCCAGAATCTGCGGGCCACTGACCTGGCCGGGCGTTATGGCGGCGATGAGTTCTGCGTGATCCTGCCGGACATGCCGCTGAACCGTGCCACCGAAGTGATGGATGCCCTGCGCGACCGCTTCAACTCCCTGGCCTACGCACAGGACCCGACCTTGCGCGCCAGCCTGAGCATCGGCCTGGCGCCGTATCGACCGGCCCACGGCGACGCCACCAGTTGGCTGAACGACGCCGACCAGGCGCTGTACGAAGCCAAAAGCAGCGGGCGCAACCGGGTCAGTTCGGTGCAGGGAAGTTGGCTGAGGTCGATCTGAGGATCAACAAATTGTTTTTTGTCAGGTAGGGTGGAGCGCTACCTCCCAACAAAAAACAAGGATCGGTTCATGCTCTTCAACTTCCCGCGTACCTTGCTGGCAGCCACCCTGGCGCTGTCGTTCGCCATGCCGGCCTTCAGCGCCGAGCCCCACAAACAGATTCAGGCCGATTCCGAGCAGTACAAGGCCGATGCCTTGAAACTGTTGGAGCGCCTGGTGAATATTGATTCAGGCTCCGGCTACGAGCCGGGCCTGACCCAAGTGCGTGACATCGCTGTCGACGAGCTCAAACAACTGGGTTTCAGCATCCAGCTGGTGCCGGATGCTGCGGCCCATAACAGCCATGTCATCGCCACCCTCAAAGGCACCGGCAAGGCCAAGATCCTGCTGATGGCCCACATGGACACGGTGTTCAAGGAAGGTTCGGTTGCCGCGCGGCCGTTCCACATCAAGGACGGTCGTGCCTATGGCCCGGGCGTAATGGATGACAAAGGGGGCATTGTCGCCGGCATCTACGCCTTGAAAGTCCTGAAAAACCAGGGCTTCAAGGACTACGCGCAAATCACTTTCCTGCTGGACGCCAGCGAAGAAACCGGCACCGATGGCGCTTCCGAGCTGATCCGCAACACCGCCAAGGGCCACGACGTGACCCTCAACCTGGAACCGGGTCGCCCGGCGGATGGCCTGGTGGTGTGGCGCAAAGGCAGCGCCACTGCGGTGGTCGAGGTCAAGGGCAAGGCCGCCCACGCCGGCGTCGCTCCGGAACTGGGCCGCAATGCCGCAATGGAAGCGGCGCACCAGATCTTGCAACTGGGCAAGCTGGGGGATGCCGAGAAGAAAACTACCATCAACTTCACCGTGATCAACTCCGGCGACCGGGTCAATGTGATCCCGGACCAGGCCACCGCCAAGGCGGACGTGCGGGCGGCGTTGCCGGAAGAGTTTGATCGGATCGAGAAGGACCTGGCGCGAGTCTCGGCCAACAAGCTGATCCCCGAGACTGAAGTGACCACCAGCCTGCACCGTGGCCTGCCGCCAATGCCGCAGACGCCGGAGTCGGACAAGCTGGTGGCGATCGCCCAGGGGATTTATGGCGAGCTGGGGCGCAAGCTGACCATTGAAGGCAGCGGCGGGGCGGCGGATGCCAGCTTGTCGGCCGGCGTGGGTACGCCGACCCTGGACGGGTTCGGGATTGTTGGGGGCAATATTCATACGCCGGAGGAATATGCCGAGGTGGAGAGTGTGGCGCCGCGGATTTATTTGCTGAGCCGGATGATTATGGAGCTTTCCAAGCGCTGACTTAAGAACGCCACACCTCTAAATGTGGGAGCGGGCTTGCTCGCGAATGCGGTCTATCAGTCGACATCTGCTTGTCTGGTACACCGCTTTCGCGAGCAAGCCCGCTCCCACACAAGCCCGCTCCCACATGGGTTCTGTGGTGTTAGTGAGGTCAGGTTGCGATCACCGCCTCCCGCGTCTTCTCCCGCCCCAACACCAAACTGCACAGCGCCGGCAAGAACAGCAACGTCAACACCGTCCCCACCAACACCCCGCCAATCAGCACATACGCCAGCGACGACCAGAACACCGACAACGTCAGCGGAATAAACGCCAACGCCGCCGCCAGCGCTGTCAGGATCACCGGCCGTGCCCGGCGCACCGTGGCCTCGATGATCGCTTCACGAATCACCATGCCCTGGTCCTGGTTCTGCCGAATCTGGTCGGTGAAGATCAGCGTATTGCGCATCAAGATCCCGCCAATCCCGATCAGCCCCAATATGGCGTTGAACCCGAACGGCTGGTTGAACAGCAGCAACGTCGGCACCGCCCCGATCAACCCCAGTGGCGCGGTGGCGAACACCATGAACATCACCCCGAATGAACGCACCTGGAACATGATCACGGTCAACGTCAGCAGGATCATGATCGGGAACAGCGCCGCCAGGGCGACGTTGGCCTTGGCGCTTTCTTCCACCGGGCCGCCGATGACGATTTGATAACCGGCCGGCAGCTTGGCGATCAAGGGTTGCAGATCCTTGTACACGGCCATTTCCACATCCGGCGGCTGGGTGCCGTCGACGATGTCGGCGCGCACTTCCACGGTCAGCGCACGGTTGCGACGCTTGAGGATCGGTTCTTCCATCACCGCCTGGAAATGCCCGACCTGGGCCAATGGCACCGACACGCCGGCGCTGTTGGTCAGGGTCATGTTGTCCAGGTTGCCGAGGTCTTCGCGCTGGCTGCCCTGGGAGCGGGCAACCACTGAAACGGTGCGATTGCCCTCGCGTACTTCGGTGATCGGGTTGCCGCTGAGCAACGCATTGAGTTGGGATTTCACCCCGTCGGGGGTAAAGCCCAGCAGGCGCAGGCGGTCCTGGTCCAGCACCAGGCGATAGCTGCTGGCGCGCTCGCCCCAGTCGAGGAAGCTGTCGCGGGTGAGGGTGTTGGCGGCGACCACTTGACGCACGTCTTCAGACAGGCTGCGCAGCACATTCAGGTCGGGACCGGACACGCGAAACACCACCGGGAACGGCACCGGCGGGCCGAACACCAACTGGGTGACCCGCACCCGCGCCGATGGAAATTCGCCTGCCGCGATGCGTTCATCCATGCGTTTTTTCAGGGCGTCCCGGGCGTGGGCGTCGGCGGTCTGCACGATCAGCTTGGCGAAGGCCGGGTCTGGCAACTCGGGGTTCAGCGACAGGAAAAACCGCGGCGCACCACCGCCGACGTAGGTGTCGACCATCACGGTTTGCGGCTCCTCCATCAGCGCTTTTTCCACCTGCGCCGCTACCGCTTCGGTGCTTTTGAAGGCGCTGCCCGGCGGCATGTACACCTCAAGAATCAGCTCGGAACGGTCGGAGTTGGGAAAGAACTGCTTCTTCACCACGCCCATGCCCAGGCCACACAACACGAATGCCGCCACCACCAGCCCGGTCACCAGCCAGCGTCTGCGCACGCAAGCGTCCACCAGGCGGCGCAGTTTCTGGTAATAACGCCCGGCATAAATCGCATCGTGGCCGCCGGCAACCGGCTGGATGTGCGGCAGCAGCTTGACCCCCAGGTACGGCGTGAACACCACCGCCACCAGCCACGAAGCGATCAGCGCAAAGCCGACGATCCAGAAGATATTCCCGGCATATTCCCCGGCGCCCGAGCGGGCGAAACCCACCGGCAGGAAGCCGATAATCGTCACCAGCGTGCCCGTGAGCATCGGCGCGGCGGTGGAGCTCCAGGCAAACGTGGCCGCATGAATCCGGTCAAAACCTTCTTCGAGTTTGACCACCATCATCTCAATCGCAATGATCGCGTCGTCCACCAGCAGGCCGAGGGAAATGATCAGCGCGCCCAGGGTCACCCGGTCGAATTCACGGCCGGTCATCAGCATGATTACAAATACGATCGACAGGGTCAGCGGCACGGCGGCCGCCACCACCAGCCCGACCCGGAACCCCAGGGCCAGCAGGCTGATGATCATCACCACTGCCAGGGCAACGAAGAACTTCAGCATGAACTCGTTGACCGCCAGGCTGATGTTTTTCGCCTGGTCGGAGACCTTGGCAAAGTTGACCCCCAGGGGCAGGTCGGCCTGGATTTTCGCTTCCTGGGCCTTGAGGGCCTTGTCCAGTTCCAGACCGTTCCAGTGCTTCTCCATGATCACGCCAAGCATCAGCGACGGGTCGCCCTGATGGCGGATGCGGTAGCTGGGCGGGTCTTCATAGCCCCGGCTGACGGTGGCCACATCGGCGATGCGCAGCAGCTTGCCGTTGGCTTCCAGCGGGACGTTTTCGATCAGCGCCAGGCTGTCGAAGGCGCCATCGATACGGATATAGGCACGTGCCCCGGCAGTCTCGACAAAGCCTGAAGGCGCCACGGCGTTCTGGGCGGCGAGGGCGGCGAAGATCTGTTCGGGCTTGATGCCCAACGTGGCCAGGCGCTCATAGGAAAACTCGACAAAGATCCGCTGCGCCTGCTCGCCAAGAATATTGACCTTCTTCACCCCCGGCAGGTTGAGCAGGCCTTGGCGCATGTCCTCGGCCATCTGTACCAATTGCCGGTGTGGCAGGTGTTCGGCCTCCAGCGCGTACAGGGAAAAGTACACGTCGGAGTATTCATCGTTGAAGAACGGCCCGATCACGCCCTTGGGCAACTTCGCGGCTTCGTCGCTGAGTTTCTTGCGGGTCTGGTAGAACAGGTCCTGGATCTCGCTGGGGCGCGTGGACTCCAGGTACGTCATGCGCATCGAGACAAAACCCGGCTGGGCGATGGTTTCGACGCGGTCGTAGTAGTCCAGCTCCTGCAGGCGTTTTTCCAGGCGGTCGGCCACTTGTTCCTGCATTTCCTGGGCGGTAGCGCCGGGCCAGGCGGCGGTGATGGTCATGACCTTGACGGTGAACGAAGGGTCTTCGGCGCGCCCCAGTTTGCCAAAGGCAAAGACCCCGGCGGCGAGGATCGCGATGATCAGGAACAGCGTGACCGCGCGATGTTTGACCGCCAGTTCGGAGAGGTTGATCCCGCGCATTATCAGTGTTCCTGCTGACGGTTGAGGGCCAATACCTGGGCCGGCAACAGGCGTACCGCGTCACCGCTGTGCAGCAGGTGCGCTCCAAGGGCGACGACTACTTGGCCAGGGCTCACGCCGCTGTCCAGCAACGCGTCTTCCTGGCCGAGGCTGGCGACTTTGACCGGGGTGAAGCTGACCTTGTCGTCGGCGCCGATCACCCACACACCGGTACCTTTGCCGGCATCCTGCAGTGCGCCAATGGGCACGCGGGTCTGTTGGGCCTGGCCGTCGCCTTGCAGGCGCACGGTGATGGTCGAGCCGAGGGCGAAGCGGTCGACGGGGCCATGCAATACATAGCGCGCACGGTAGGTGCGGGTGGTCGGGTCGGCGCTGGCGGACAGCTCGCGCAAGGTGGCCGTCACCGCCTGTTCGGGGGCGCCGAAGGGGAAGGCCAGGGCTTTTTGCGAAGCCTGGTCGCGCTGGTTTTCCGGCAGGTTGACGATGGCTTCCCGGGCGCCGTCGTGGGCCAGGCGCGCAACCACTTGCCCCTCGGCCACCACTTGGCCGCGATCCACCCGCACGTCGGTGATGATGCCGTCGCTATCGGCCTTCAGCACCGAGTAGGTGCGGCGATTTTCGATCTGGCTGGCGTCGGATTGCGCGGAGGCCAGTTCGGCTTCGGCCACCCGCAGGTTGGTGGCGGACTGGTCGAAAATCTGCCGCGACACGGCGCCGGTATTCGCCAGGCGCTGGTAGCGGGATTCATCATCCCGCCGTTGACGCAGTTGCGCCTGGGCCGCATTGACGCGGTTTTTGGCCGAGCGCAGGGCCAGTTCGAAGTCGCCGATATCCAGCACCAGCAAGGTGTCGCCACGGCTGACGTGCTGGCCGGGATCCACCTTGCGCTCGATCACCTTGCCGCTGACGCGGAACCCCAGGTCACTTTCCGTACGTGCAGCCACTACGCCGGTGTAGGCGCTTTGCTGGCTGCCGGCGGCTTCGACCTTGGCGGCGAGCACCGGGCGGGGCAGGGGTGCTTCGGCGACGGGGTCGGCCTTGTTGTTACAGCCGCTGAGTACCGCTAACAGGGCCAGGGGCGTGAGAAGACGCAGGGGAAGAGGGTTCATGTCGGGCTCCGTGGGGCGGGTGAGCGTGTTAGGTGATAAAAAATTACGTGCGTAATATTTAACGCCATATTATGGCCGAAATATAAAATAATCCAGCCCTCGAACTTCCGTTCCATAGGTAGGACGATCCAGGCCGATTTTGCCGTCTAGCGCTGAATTGGTATCGGATTTAAGGTGTATCCATTACTGGAGACACATATGAAAAAGATCATCGGCCTCTACACCAGCCCGCGCGCCCATTGGGTCGGCGACGGCTTTCCGGTTCGTACCCTGTTTTCCTACGACACCATGGGCAAGCAGATCAGCCCGTTCCTGTTGCTGGATCACGCCGGTCCTGCGGCGTTCACCCCGACCGAGCAACGACGCGGCGTGGGCCAGCATCCCCATCGCGGTTTTGAAACCGTGACCATCGTCTACAAGGGCGAAGTCGAGCACCGCGATTCCACCGGCGCCGGCGGCACCATTGGCCCGGGCGATGTGCAATGGATGACCGCAGCCAAGGGCATCATTCACGAGGAGTTTCACTCCGAGGCATTCGCCCGCAGCGGTGGCGCCCTGGAAATGGTCCAGTTGTGGGTCAACCTGCCGGCCAAGGACAAAATGACAGATGCCGGTTACCAGACCATCCTCGATGGCGATATCCCGACGCTGCCCCTGGCCGACAACGCCGGCAGCCTGCGCTTGATCGCGGGCGAGTTCGACGGGGTCAAGGGCCCGGCCCGAACCTTCACGCCGATCGACGTGTGGGACATGCGCCTCAACGCCGGCCGTTCGGTGACGCTGGACCTGCACGCAGGGCGCAATACGGCGCTGGTGGTATTGCGCGGCACGGTGCGGATTAACGCGACAGACGTGGCGCGGGAAGGGCAGTTGGCGCTGTTTGAGCGCGACGGCACGCAACTGCGCCTTGAGTCCAGCGACGATGCCATGGTGTTGCTGCTCAGCGGCGAACCGATCGACGAGCCCATCGTCGGCCACGGCCCGTTTGTGATGAACACCGAGCAGGAAATCCACCAGGCGTTTGCTGACTATCAGTCCGGGCAATTCGGGCAGATGCAGCGCTAGGGCGCTATACCCTCCAAAGGCATTTCATGCGATCTTCATGGCATTCGCCCTGGAGTCGCCTGGATGCCCTCATTTATCTCCGATCACCCGATGTTTTGTGCGTTGGCGCTGGTGCTGATCGACATTGCCGTATGGCGCCTGATCTCTGCCGATTTCGCCAATTGGAAGCTGGCGGCGCGGCTGGTGATTTTTGCGGTGTTCAGCGCCGTGCTGTTCAACGAAGGCATGAACCCGATGCAGGTCGCGCCGTTTGGCGACAACGTGGCGCTGCACCTGGCGGCGACGGCGTTTCAGATCGGCTGGTGGTTGTTCGCGGCACGCACCCTCACGGTATTGCTCGGCGCGGTGATGATGCAGCGGGTCGGCCATACCGGGCGGCTGTTGCAGGACCTGGTGGGCGCGGTGATCTTCCTGATCGCGATCATCGCAGCCATGGCCTACGTGCTCGACCTGCCGGTCAAGGGCGTGCTGGCCACTTCCGGTGCGGTGGCGATCATCGTCGGCCTGGCGTTGCAAAGCACCTTGAGCGACGTGTTTTCCGGCATCGTCCTCAACACCACCAAGCCCTACCAACTGGATGACTGGATCTCCATCGACGGCATCGAAGGCCGGGTGATTGACATCGACTGGCGCGCCACTCAACTGCAAACCTCCCAGGGCAGCCTGGCGGTGGTGCCCAATTCGTTGGCGGCCAAGGCCAAGATCATCAACTTCTCGCGCCCGGCGGATATGTTTGGCTTGTCGGTCAGCCTGCAGGTCAGCCCCCATGCGCGGCCGCAAACCGTGCTGGATGCGTTGGAGCGGGCGATGCAGGGGTGTCGGCCGTTGTTGGCCAAGCCGGCGCCGAGTGTGGCGTTCAAGACGTCGGCCAGTGGTGGGGTGGAGTATGAGATCAGTGGGTTTGTGCCGGCGATGACGCTCAAGCGTGAGGTGCGTAACCAGCTTTATGATTTGGCGTTTCGGCATTTGCAGGCGGCGGGGGTGAGTTTGTTGTCGTCGGCCGAGGGTAATGCGCCGGTGGCGGTTTCCCGGGCTCGGGCGTTGTTGGAGAGTTCGTCTATTTTCTCGACGTTGAGGCAGGAGGAGAAGGAGACGTTCAGCCAGAACATGACGCTGCAGACCTTCCGCGCCGGGGAGATGATTTTGCCGGCCGGGGAGGTGAGTGATCACCTGTTTATCATTGAGTCCGGGGTGATTTCGGTGATGTTGACCAAGGCTGGGCACAAATTTGAAGCCGGGCGGATGGGGCCTGGCGAGGTGATCGGCGAGGCCGGGATTTTGTCGGAGCAGGGTGTGCCTGCGGACTTTTCGGCGAAGACGTTTTGTACGTTGTATCGGATTGAGAAGGAGTATCTGAAGCCTTGTCTGGATGCTCGGCATGACATTAGTGAGGCGATGAAGAGTTTGTTGGATTTCAGGTTGCATGCGGCTCAGAGTTTGACGCAGGAGGCGCCTGTGGTACCGGTTAAGAAGGGGTTTATGCAGTGGCTGCGGAGTCGGGGCTGACGGGGTGCATATCCGTTGCTGCGGTAACGGCCGCCTATGGTTCCGCTCTTACAGCGGGTCACTTTTGGCAAACGCCCCAAAAGTAACCAAAAGGTCTTTGCCCCACCACTCGGTGCCTCGCCTGGGCTCGGCATGCCCGCACTCCGGCCCGATTCCGCGGGCCGCCGCGACGGGCCATCCATGGCCCGGCGCGGCTAAATCGGCATCCCTGCCGATTTACCCGCTCCACCGTGCCTGCTTGCGGCCATCGTGGTTGACGGGGCCCGCAGATCAAGATCAAAAGCAGATCAAAAGCAGAGCACAGCGGCCTACAGGCCGGCTTGAGTGTGGTGAAGCAGAGGCAAGATCCAGAGCGAAAACAGGGCTGCTTTTCTGTGGGAGCGGGCTTGCTCGCGAAGAACCTGAGACCGCCGCGTTCATTCAGGATGCCCGCGTCATCGTTAACGACCTTCGCGAGCAAGCCCGCTCCCACATTTGGACTGTGCCCGCTCTTGATTTCGCTGTTGCTGTTGCTGTTGCTTCACCACACTCAAGCCGGCCGGTAGGCCGCTGTGCTGTTGATCTGCTGTTGATCTTGATCTTAGGCGCCCCGTTAAACCACGCTGGCCGAACGCAGGCTTTGGAGCGTGGGTAACCCGGCAGGACGCCGGGTTAGCCGCGCTGGGCCAAGGATGGCCCATCGCGGCGGCCCACGCTCCAAAGCCGGAGTGAGGGCACACCGAGCCCAAGCGAGGTGCCGAGTGGTGGGGCAAGAGCCTTTTGGTTACTTTTGGGCTCCTTTCAAAAGTGACCCGCTGTAAGAGCGGAACCAATAGCCGCCCTGACCGCAGCAACGGATATGTACACCACCCCCGCCACCACCGATCAAACACCCCTTGCGACCCCCCAATTTCTTTGCTAGCTTCTTACAAAATGTTAACGATAACATTTGCTCTAAAAATAAAAACAAAACAGAGATCCCCACCATGAAAATGCTTCCGAAAACCCTGTGTTTGTTGGCTCTGAGCATCAATCTTGGCACTTCTGGCCTGGCCCTGGCCGACACCAAACCCGCCCCCATCCGCATCGGCGCGTCCTTCCAGGAAATCAACAACCCTTACTTCGTCACCATGAAAGACGCCCTGCAGGAAGCCGGGGCGACCATCGGTGCGCAGTTGATCATCACCGACGCCCGCCACGACGTGTCCAAACAGGTCAGCGACGTCGAAGACATGCTGCAAAAGGGCATCGACATCCTGCTGATCAACCCCACCGACTCGGTCGGCGTGCAATCAGCCGTCAAATCCGCCCACGCCGCCGGCGTAGTCGTGGTCGCCGTCGACGCCCAAGCCGAAGGCCCACTGGACTCCTTCGTCGGCTCGAAAAACTTCGACGCCGGCTTCCAGGCCTGCGAATACCTGGCCAAGAACATCGGTGACAAGGGCAATATCGCCATCCTCGACGGTATCGCCGTCGTACCGATCCTGGAGCGCGTACGCGGTTGCAAAGAGGCCGTGGCCAAGCACCCGGACATCAAGATCGTGAGCATCCAGAACGGCAAGCAGGAACGTGACCAGGCGCTGACCGTCACCGAAAACATGCTGCAGGCCCAGCCCACCCTCAAGGGCATTTTCAGCGTCAACGACAACGGCTCCCTCGGTGCACTCTCGGCCATCGAAGCCAGTGGCCTGGACGTCAAACTGGTGAGCGTCGACGGCGCGCCGGAAGCGATCAAGGCCATCCAGAAACCCGGCAGCAAATTCATCGCCACCTCCGCGCAATACCCCCGTGACCAGATCCGCCTGGCCCTGGGCATCGCCCTGGCCAAGAAATGGGGCTCGCAAGTGCCGGCCACGATCCCGGTGGACATCACCCTGATCGACCAGGCCAAGGCCAAGGATTTCAGCTGGTAAAACACCCAGGCCCCACGCCAGGCGTGGGGCACAGGTCATCCATCTGAATGCGAGGTCGGCGGTATGAGCAGTCTTCTGAAGCTGGAAAATATCTGTAAGCGCTACCCGGGGGTGCAAGCTCTCAAGGCGATCAACCTGGAAGTGCAGCGCGGCGAAATTCATGCGTTGCTCGGGGAAAATGGCGCGGGCAAATCGACCCTGATGAAGATCCTTGGCGGGGTCGAGCACCAGGACGAAGGGCAGATCCTGATCGACGGCGAGGCCCGGCAGTTCGCGACCTACCGTGATGCGATTGCCGCCGGTATCGGCATCGTGTTCCAGGAATTCAGCCTGATTCCCTACCTCACGGCAGTGGAAAATATCTTCCTCGGCCATGAGCTGAGCAACCGCTTCGGCCTGTTGCGCAAGCGCGAAATGGTCGAGGCGAGCGAGGCGTTGTTCAAGCGCCTCGGCGTCAGCATCGACCTGCAATGCGCGGTCAAGCACCTGAGTGTGGCCGAGCAGCAGTTCGTCGAGATCGCCAAGGCCCTGGCCCTGGATGCGCGGCTGCTGGTGCTCGACGAACCCACCGCCACGCTGACGCCGAGCGAAGCCGAGCTGCTGTTCGATATCATGCGTGAGCTCAAGCGCCAGGGCGTGGCGGTGATTTTTATCTCTCACCACCTGGAGGAGATTTTCCAGGTGTGCGACCGCATCAGCGTGCTGCGCGACGGCGGCAATGTGGGCGTCACCGATGTGGCCGACAGCGATATCGACCGCCTGGTGGAAATGATGGTCGGCCGCCGCCTGGAATGCAGCTTTCCGCCCAAGCCCAGCAGCGAACGTGGGCCGCTGTTGCTGGAGGTCAAGGACATCCAACTGGTGCGCAACGGTCCCCACAACCACTTTGAATTGCACAAGGGCGAGATTCTCGGCTTTGCCGGCCTGGTGGGTTCCGGCCGTACCGAATTGGCGCTGGGCATGATGGGCGCGCTGCCATCGGTGAGCAAAGACGTATGGCTGCGCGGCGAAAAAATCACCCTTGACGACCCGGCCCAGGCCTTGGCCCATGGCATCGGCCTGCTGCCGGAAAGCCGCAAGACCGAAGGCCTGATCACCGACTTCAGCATTCGCGAAAACATCTCCCTCAACAACCTGCCCAAATACCAGAACGCCAGCGGCCTGATCGACAAGGACAAGGAATGCGCCAGCGTCGAAGCGCTGATGCGCCAGCTGTCGATCAAGGCTCCCAGCGGCGAGAGCCGGGTGTTCAACCTCAGCGGCGGCAACCAGCAGAAAGTCGTGATTGCCCGCTGGATCAACCATCACTGTGACGTGCTGGTGTTTGATGAACCCACCCGTGGCATCGACGTGGGGGCCAAGGCGCAGATCTACGCACTGATGCGCAGCCTCACCGAACAAGGCTACGCAATCATCATGATTTCCTCGGAACTGCCGGAAGTCATCGGCATGTGCGACCGCGTCGCCGTGTTCCATAAAGGCGCCATCGTCAAGGTACTGGAAGCGTCTGCCGTCAATCCTCAAGAGGTCATGCGCCATGCAACAGGGGGCTCAAGTGAATACGTCCATTAATGCCGTGACGCCTGGCCGGCTGCGGCTGAACCTGGCGCGGTTGATTCGCTCACCGGCGTTTTATCCCTTTGTCGGGCTGCTGGTGGTGACGTTGGTGATGATCTTCGCCAGCGATAATTTCCTCACCGCCAACAACCTGTCGAACATTGCGCGCCAGGTGTCGATCAACGCGATTATCGCGGTGGGCATGACCTGCGTGATTCTCACCGGCGGCATCGATTTGTCGGTGGGGCCGGTGATGGCCTTGTCCGGCACCCTGACCGCCGGCTTGATGGTCGCGGGCTTGCCGCCGGGGCTGGCGATTGGCGCCGGGATGCTGGTCGGCGTGGCCTTCGGCATCGGCAACGGCTTGTTTGTCGCCTACCTGCACATGCCGCCGATCATCGTCACCCTGGCGACCATGGGCATCGCCCGCGGGTTCGGCCTGATGTACACCGATGGCTACCCGGTTTCCGGTTTGCCGGAGTGGTTTGGCTTCTTTGGTCGCGAAAGCCTGTTCGGTATTTCGGTGCCGATCCTGATCATGCTGGTGACGTACCTGGCGGCCTATGTGCTGCTGCAACACACCCGCATCGGTCGCTATATCTACGCGATTGGCGGCAATGAGGAAGCGGTGCGCCTGTCCGGTGTGCGGGCGGCGCGCTTCAAGTTGCTGGTGTATGGCATCAGCGGTTTTACCGCCGCGATTGCCGGGCTGGTGCTGACCTCGCGCTTGATGAGTGGCCAGCCGAATGCCGGGGTGTCGTTTGAACTCGACGCGATTGCGGCCGTGGTCCTGGGCGGCGCCTCGATTGCCGGCGGGCGCGGGGTGATTGTCGGCACCTTGCTCGGCGCCATGCTGCTGGGGGTGTTGAACAACGGCTTGAACATGCTCGGGGTCTCGCCCTACGTCCAGAGCGTGATCAAGGGCGGGATCATTTTGCTGGCGATCTTTATCAGCCGTCAGCGCCACAAGTAAACCGGTTATCTCCACGCGGCCATGGTGGCCGCGATGGGTTCTCTCATGCTCAAGAAAGGTCCGCACATCATGGAAAAGCACAACCAAATGCAAGCCGTCGTCTGCCACGGCCCGAAAGACTACCGCCTGGAACGCATCAGCAAACCCCAGGCGCGGGTCAATGAACTGGTGATCCGTATCGCCGCCTGCGGCATCTGCGCCAGTGACTGCAAATGCCACTCGGGCGCTGCGATGTTCTGGGGCGGCGACAACCCGTGGGTCAAGGCGCCGGTGGTGCCGGGGCATGAGTTTTTCGGCTACGTGGTGGAAGCGGGTGAGGGTGCCGAGGAACACTTTGAAGTGAAGGTCGGCGACAAGGTGATCGCCGAGCAGATCGTGCCGTGTGGCAAGTGCCGTTTCTGCAAGTCCGGCAAGTACTGGATGTGTGAAGTGCACAACATCTTCGGCTTCCAGCGTGAAGTCGCCGAGGGTGGCATGGCCCAGTACATGCGCATTCCGAAGACCGCCATTGTGCACAAGATTCCGGAGTCGGTGTCCCTGGAAGATTCGGCGCTGATCGAGCCGATGTCCTGCGCGATTCACACCGTCAACCGCGGTGAGATCCAGTTGGATGACGTGTTGGTGATTGCTGGTGCCGGCACCCTGGGCCTGTGCATGGTGCAGGTGGCGGCGCTAAAAACGCCGAAGAAACTGGTGGTGATCGACATGGTCGACGAGCGCCTGGAACTGGCGAAGCAGTACGGGGCCGACGTGGTGATCAACCCGTCGCGAGACAATGCTCGCGAGATCATCAATAGCCTGACCGACAACTACGGCTGCGACGTGTACATCGAAACAACCGGCGTACCGGCGGGCGTTACCCAGGGCCTGGACTTGATCCGCAAGCTCGGGCGGTTTGTCGAGTTCAGTGTGTTTGGTGCCGAGACCAGCGCCGACTGGTCGATCATCGGCGACCGCAAGGAACTGGACGTACGCGGCGCGCACCTGGGGCCGTATTGCTACCCGGTGGCCATCGACCTGTTCGAGCGCGGCCTGGTGACCTCCAAGGGCATCGTGACCCATGACTTCGGGCTGGATAACTGGGCCGAGGCGTTTGAACTGGCCAACTCGACCAAGTCGATCAAGGTGCTGCTGAAGCCGGTGGTCTGAGATGAACTACGTAATGGGTGTGGACATCGGCACGCAAAGCACCAAGGCGCTGCTGGTGGATGCGGACGGTTTGATCATCGCCCAGCACAGCCAAGGGTATCGCGTGGACACCCCGAAAGTGCGCTGGGCCGAGCAGTGGCCGCAGGTCTGGCTGGATGCGGTCGAGGTCTGCGTCGCCCAGTGCATGGCCAAGGCCGGCGTCGCGAAAGAACAGGTCAAGGCGCTGTGCATCAGCAGCCTGTACGGCGGCTCTGGAATTGCCGTGGACGCGCAGATCACGCCGCTGCACCCGTGCCTGATCTGGATGGACCGGCGCGCGGGCGAGCAAGTGGAGTGGGTGCGCGAGCATGTGGACCTGGAGCGGCTGTTCGCGATTACCGGCAACTCGGTGGACAGCTACTACGGCTTCACCAAGATGCTCTGGCTCAAGCAGCATCAGCCGCAGGTGTGGGCCAACACCCGCTACCTGCTGCCGCCCAACAGCTATATCAACTATTGCCTGACCGGTGAGTTGGCGGTGGATCACAGCAGCGCCGGCAATATCGGTGGCGTCTACGATGTGGTGCAGCGTAGCTGGTCGGCCGAGATGCTGGCGGCGCTTGAGATTCCGTTGGCGATGATGCCGGAGCGCTTGCTGTATTCCAGTGAAGTGGTGGGCGGGTTACTCGAGGAATGGGCGCAGCGATTGGGCTTGTCGGCGGGTACGCCGATCCTTGCCGGAGGCGTGGATGCAGCCATGGCTACATTGGCCGCCGGAGTGACGCGACCGGGCAATCACGTGGCGATGATCGGCACCAGCATGTGCTGGGGTTATCTCAATCAGCAGGTGGACGCGCGCCATGGCCTGGTGAGCATGCCCCACGTCTATAACGGCCATCAGGACCTGTACATCTTCGGCGGTGCGATTACCGCCGGGGCGTCGGTCAGTTGGTTTCGCGAGCAGTTCTGCCAGGCCGAAGAGCAGCAGGCCAGGGACACCGGCCAGGACAGTTTGTGGCTGCTGGAGCAGAGCGCCGCGAAGATCCCGGCGGGCAGTGAAGGGCTGTTGTTCCTGCCGTACCTCATGGGCGAACGCAGCCCGGTGTGGGATGACCGCGCCAGCGGCAGCTTTGTCGGGCTGAACCTGTATCACAGCCGTATCCACCTGTACCGCGCGGTGCTCGAAGGGGTGAGTTTTGCCCTGCGGCACAATATCGAAGCGGGGACCCGTGGGGCGCATTCCCTTGATCCACGGTTGATTGTGGTGGGCGGCGCGAGCCATTCGGATTTGTGGATGCAGATCATTGCGGACATCACCCACTACCCGGTCTACACCATTGTGCAAGAGGTGGAGGCAGCACTGGGCGCGGCGTTGCTGGCGGCCCATGCAGTGGGGTTGGTGGATGATCGGCAGATGGAGAAGGGCTGGGTGCAGTTGGAGCTGCGGGCGGAGCCGGAGGTTGGGAATGTCGGGGTGTATGACCGGGCGTTTGCCAGTTATCTAGAGCTGTATCCGGCGCTGAAACCGGTGATGCACAGCTTGCAATTAAATTAAGCGAACACCGAGCCAAATGTGGGAGCGGGCTTGCTCGCGAATGCGGTGTATCAGTACCAAATTGATTACCTGACCCACCGCATTCGCGAGCAAGCCCGCTCCCACATTGGATCTCCATCGTTTTAGAGATCGTGAACCATGAACGCTACCTTCGACTTCACCCACCAGCGCATCCTCGTCACCGGCGCCAGCAGCGGCATCGGCCGGGAAATCGCTCTGCAATTGATCGCCAGCGGCGCCGAGGTTTTCGCCTTGGGCCGCGACGCCCAATCCCTGGCCCAACTCGGCTGCGCAGCCCTGTGCCTGGACATCGCCAACAGCGCCGCGCTGGACCTGGCCCTGCAAGGTTTGCCGCCGATGCACGGCCTGGTCAACTGTGCCGGCATCTCTCGCCTGGAACCGGCTGCCGCCATCAGCGCCGAAGCCTTCGATCAGGTGATGAACGTCAACGCCCGCGCCGCCGCCCAGGTCGCCAGCCGTATCGCCGCGGCAATGATTGAAGCCAAGATCGCGGGCAGCATCGTCAACGTTTCCAGCCAGGCCTCACTCGTAGCGTTGGACGATCACCTCGGCTACTGCGCTTCTAAGGCCGCACTGGACGCCATCACCCGCGTGCAATGCGCGGAATGGGGACGTTTCGGGATTCGCGTCAACAGCGTCAACCCCACCGTCACCCTCACGCCCATGGCGCAGATGGCCTGGTCGGCGCCCGCCAAGCGCGACCCGGCATTGGCGGCGATTCCCCTCGGGAGGTTTGCCGAAACGGCGGAGGTGGCCCTGCCGGTGCTGTTCCTGCTGAGCGATGCCGCCAGCATGATCAGCGGCGTCAGCTTGCCGATCGATGGCGGGTATACCAGCCGCTAGCCGTTCTCCAGTTTGCCGGCGATCACCACTTTGTCCCGCGGTTTGTGCGGGTCTTCAAGGCGGTCCAGCAGCAGCCGCACCGCGCTGCTGCCGGCCAGTGATGCGTCGTGGGCCACGCAGGCAATCGGCACGCCGAAGATATCGGCGAAGGGCAGGCGGTCGATGCCGCAGATGGTCAGGCTTTCGTGGGGGATGTTGTGCATGCGCAACGCGCGCAAGGCGCCGAGGGTGATCAACTGATTGAAGCCCATGATCGCGTCCGGCGCCGAATGCTCGGCCAGGTAGTCGAGGGTGTGCAGGTAGGAGGGCATCAGTGTGTAGTCGCCGGCACACACTTCGACGTGCACTTGAGGGTGCTCGGCCAGGACTTCTTTCAGGCCCTTGAGGCGCTCCATGGTGATGCGCGAATGCTCCGGCCCGGTCAGCACCAGCAGGCGCTTGAGATTCGGGGTTTGCCGCACCAGGTACTGCGCTGCCTCGATGCCGCTGTGGTAGTTATCCAGCACCACGCGGCTGAACGGGCTCTCGTGGATGGTGCGGTCGAGCAATACAACCGGCGTCTTGCCGTTGGCCAGGCGCTCCAGGTAATCGGGCTGGTAGCTGGGCTCATCGGAGACCGGCGACAGGATGATTCCCGCCACGCGGTAGCCCAACAGGGTGTCGACTGCCTTGCTTTCCAGTTCTTCCAGCTCGTCGGTGTCCACCAGCATGATGGTGTAGCCGTGCTTTTTCGCCTCGCGGGAAATCGCCTTGATCATCTCGCTGTAGAAGGGGTTGTCCACCGAAGCGGTGATCACGCCGATGATCAGGCTTTCGCTGCGCTTGAGCCCGCGGGCGAAGGCGTTGGGCACGTAGTCCAGCTCCCGCGCCACCTCGAGAATCCGCGCCAGGGTGGCGGGCTTGACCAGGTCGGGTTTGCTCAGCGCCCGGGACACCGTGATGGTGGTCATGTTGACCCGTTTGGCGATGTCGCTGATGGTGACGGATTTTTTCTTGTTCATCGGCAGGGGGAAACCAGGAGAAAACAACCTGAGGCTACCATGTGCACGGCTTCAAATCACCGGATCCCAGCGCTGCGACCAATCCTTTTCCGCCTCCACCACCGCTCGCAGCAAGGCCAGTGCCTGTTGCAAAACCGCCGAGTCGCGCTCGCGGGAATACACCAGGTACGTCGGAAAACTGAACTCCGGCGCCTTGGGTACCCGTTCCATCACGCCGCTGTCCAGGTAGCTCTGCACCACCCGCGTGCGGAAATACCCGGCGCCGCCGTTCTCAAGAATGTACTGCAACGCCAACGGCCCCAGATTGAAACTTAGAGCTGCGCGGGCCTTTTCCGGCAGCGCCGCATCGTGTTGTTGGCGAAAGCCCTGGCCCCAGTCGATATACACGTAGGGCTCGGGCCGCGCCGCCAGTTGCACCAGGATCAGCTTTTCTTCCAGCACCTGCTCCACCTGCAACCCCGGCCAGTATTGCGGCTGGAACACCAGTGCAGCGTCCAGCACGCCCAGCTCCAGCTGACGCAACAGGTATTCGCCTTCGCGAATCTCGGTGCGCAAGGCATGACCGGGGATGTGTTCACGCAGGGCCTGGGCCCAGCCGAGCATCAACGGGTTGCACAGGCTGACTTCGCCACCGATGTGCAGCACGTTGCGGTAACCATCGGGCAACGGCAGGTCGCGGCGGGCGGCTTCCCAGGTTTGTACCAACTGGTTGGCGTAGACCACGAAGGCTTCGCCGTCCGGGGTCAGGCGGGCACCGGCGCGGTTGCGCACGAACAGGGTGCTGTTGAGCTGGCTTTCGAGGTTTTTGACGCGGGCGGTGATCGCGGTCTGGGTGACGTGCAGCTTCTCGGCCGCCGCGGCGAGGCTGCCGCAGCGGGTGATTTCGAGGAAGGTGCGTGCCAGTTCGATGTCCATAAAAGCCCCTTGGATGATAGGAGGCATTGTAGGGGCTGATGATCGGAATACGGACAAAAATGTGGGAGCGGGCTTGCTCGCGAAGGCGGTGTGTCAGTCACCGGATGCCTTGACTGATACACCGCCTTCGCGAGCAAGCCCGCTCCCACAGTTTGATTGCATTTCAGGTTGGGGTTTTTGGGGCTTGCAAGTGCGAGGTCGGGAAAGCCTTGGCATACGCCTGGCAAACCCTCAGCACCTGCTCATCCGCAAACCGCGCCCCCACCACATGCAACCCCACCGGCAACCCATTCGCGGCCAACCCGCACGGCACCGACGCTGCCGGTTGCTGGGTCAGGTTGAAGGGATAGGTAAACGGCGTCCATTCCATCCACTCCCCAAGGCCCGAACCCGGCGGTACGTTATGCCCGGCCTCGAACGCGGTGATCGGCATCATCGGCGAAACCAGCACATCGTAATGTTCATGGAACGCCGCCATGCGCGCGACCAGCGCAGCCCGTGCTTCCAGCGCCGCACTGTAGTCACTGAGGCTGATCTGCTCGCCCAGTCGGGCAATGCGCAGCAACCCCGGGTCCATCAGTTGCCGTTGCGCATCGCTCAACGGCCCGGCCAGGCGTGCCGCGCCGGCGAACCACAGGGTATTGAACACCTCCAGCGGATCACTGAACCCCGGATCAATCTGTTCAACATGGGCACCCAACTGCACCAGACCTTCGACCGCCTGGGCGACGACGCGGGCCACTTGCGGGTCCACGTCCACATAGCCGAAATTCGGGCTGTAGGCGATACGCAGGCCCTTCAAGTCAGCCCCGGCCTGCAACCATGGCGTGGTCCGTGGCGCGCCGATCAAACCGTCCCGCGGGTCCGGCTGGGCGATGGTTTGCAGCATCAGCACCGAGTCTTCCACGGTGCGGGTCATCGGCCCCAGGTGGGACAGAATGGTCATCGAACTGGCCGGCCATTGCGGCACGTAACCGAATGTCGGCTTGATGCCAAAGGTGCCGGTGAAGGCGCAGGGAATCCGGATCGAGCCTCCGGCATCGCTGCCCTGGTGCAGCACGCCCAGGTTCAAGGCCGCTGCCGCACCGGCACCGCCGGACGAACCGCCCGCCGTCATGCGCGTGTTCCACGGGTTGCGGGTAATCCCATACAACGGATTATCCGTGACGCCTTTCCAGCCGAACTCCGGCGTGGTGGTCTTGCCCAGCAGCACCGCGCCGGCCTTGCGCATGAAGGCCGAGAAGGGCGCATCCACATCCCACCGGCCCTCGGCGGAGGTGGTGCGCGAACCCTTGCGCGTCGGCATGCCGATGGTCTGCGTCAGGTCCTTGATGGACGCCGGCACACCGTCCAGCGCGCCGCACGGCTGGCCCTTGAGCCAGCGCTGTTCCGAGGCTCGGGCCGCGTTCAAGGCGCCTTCCGGGTCGACGTGGCAGTAGGCGTTGACCGCCGGGTTGTAGCGTTCGATTCGCAGCAATGCATCTTCGGTGACTTCCACCGGCGACAGGCTTTTATCCCGATAGAAAGCCAGCAGCTCAACAGCGGTCAGGTTGGCGATATCCGTCATGCCGCTTTCCCTCCTTGCGCCGCGTTGACCATGGCCCGCAGCAACACGGCGCAGCCCGCTGCCAGGTCATCCGGTGCGGCGTTTTCGATTTCGTTGTGGCTGATGCCGCCTTCGCATGGCACAAAAATCATCCCGGCCGGGCCCAGTTCGGCGACGAAGATCGCGTCATGCCCGGCGCCGCTGACGATGTCCATATGGCTCAGGCCCAGGGCGCTTGCACCCTCGCGCACGGCGTTGACGCAGGCGGGGTTGAAGTCCAGCGGCGGGAAGTCGGCAGTAGGCGTCAGTTCAAAGCTCAGGCCGTGTTGCTCGGCAGTCGCTTCGATCACCTGGCGCACTTCGTCGACCATCGCTTGCAGCTTGTCGGCGTGCAGGTGGCGCAGGTCGATGGTCATGTGCACTTGGCCGGGAATCACGTTGCGTGAGCCAGGGTGCAAGCTCAGGCAACCGACAGTGCCGCAGGCATGGGGTTGCTGTTCGTGGGCGATGCGATTCACCGCGCTGACCACTTGCGCCGCGCCTACCAAGGCGTCTTTGCGCAGGTGCATCGGGGTGGGGCCGGCATGAGCTTCGACGCCGGTGAGGGTCAGGTCGAACCACTTCTGGCCCAGGCAGCCCATGACCACGCCGATGGTGGTGGCTTGGTCTTCCAGCACCGGGCCCTGTTCGATATGCGCCTCGAAATAGGCACCCACCGGATGGCCCAGCACGGTGCGGGAACCGGCATAGCCGATGCGCTGCAATTCGGCGCCCACCGACAGGCCGTGCTCGTCCTGTTTGTCGAGGGTTTCCTGCAAGTCGAATTTACCGGCGAACACCCCGGAACCCATCATGCACGGCGGGAAACGCGAGCCTTCTTCGTTGGTCCACACCACCACTTCGATCGGTGCTTCAGTCTCTATATTCAAATCGTTAAGGGTGCGGATCACTTCCAGGCCGGCCATCACGCCATAGCAGCCGTCGAACTTGCCGCCGGTAGGCTGGGTGTCGATATGGCTGCCGGTCATCACCGGCGCCAGTGCCGGATTACGCCCGGCGCGGTGGGCAAAGATATTGCCGATGGCGTCGATGCTGACGCTGCAGCCGGCCGCCTCGCACCATTGCACAAACAGGTCGCGGGCCTGGCGGTCAAGGTCGGTGAGGGCCAGGCGACATACGCCACCTTTTGGCGTGGCGCCCAGGCGGGCGAGGTCCATCAACGATTGCCACAGGCGGTCGCGGTTGATCAGCGGGGCGTTGCTCTGGAGCGGTTGCGCAAAACTATTCATCAGCAGTCTCCGGTCAGGCACTCAGGGCCAGGTAACGGTTCTTGATCGTCGGGTCGGCGCGGAAGGCTTCGGCACTGCCTTCGTACACCACGCGGCCTTGTTCGAGGACGTAATGGCGGTCGGCGAGCTTGTCGCAGACCATCAGGTTCTGTTCCACCAGCAGCACCGGCAGGCCGTCTTCCTTGACCTTGCGCAGGATCTTCACCAGTTCGTCGACGATCACCGGCGCGAGGCCTTCGGTGGGTTCGTCGAGGATCAGCAGCTTCGGATCGTTGAGCAGGGCGCGGGCGATGGCGAGCATCTGTTGCTCGCCGCCAGACAGTGCGTGGCCGGCGTTTTTGCGGCGCTCCTTGAGACGCGGGAACATGCCGTACACGTCTTCCATCTGCCAGCGGCTGGTTTTGCGCACCGCGATGCGCAGGTTTTCCTCGACGGTCAGCAGGCGGAAGATCCCGCGATTCTCCGGTACCAGTGCCAGGCCCTGACGGGCGATTTCGAAGATTTTCTGCCCCACCAGCGGCTGGCCGTTGAAGTGAATCTGGCCCTGGCGCGGGCAGATAATCCCGAGGATGCTGCGCAGGGTGGTGGTCTTGCCGGCACCGTTGCGCCCCAGCAGGGTCACCAGTTCGCCGGGATTGACGGTCAGGGACACGCCTTCAAGGACATGGCTCTTGTCGTAGTAGGAATGGATATTGTCGACGGTCAGCATCAGGCGGCTTCTCCCAAATAGGCGGTGCGCACGCGCTCGTCGGCGCGCACGAATTCCGGTGTGCCTTCCACCAGGATCTGGCCGTGGCTCATCACGGTGATGCGTTGGCTGATGGACATGACGATGCTCATGTTGTGCTCGATCAGCAGCACGGTATGGTCGCGGCCGAGGTCGCTGATCAGTTGGGTCATGATCGGGATGTCGTCGATGCCCATGCCCGATGTGGGTTCGTCGAGCATCAGCAGCTTGGGTTTGGAGCAGATCGACATGCCGACTTCCAGCACCCGTTGCTGGCCGTGGGACAACTCGCCGGCCAAGGTGTCGGCGCGGGCGGTGAGTTGCAGGCGTTCCAGCACCTGGTCGGCCATCTCCAGGTGTTCGCGCTTGCTGTCGACCCGGCGCCAGAAGTTCAGGGCGCGGGCACCGTCGCGGCCCTGGGCGGCCAGGCGCAGGTTCTCGCGCACGCTGAGGTTCTGGAACAGGCTGGTGAGCTGGAACGAGCGGGCCATGCCCAGGCCGACGCGGCCGTGGGCCGGTTTGCGCATCAGGTTCTTGCCGTCGAAATGAATCGCCCCGGCAGTGGCCTGGCGTTCGCCGGTCAGGCAGTGGAACAGGCTGGTCTTGCCCGCGCCGTTGGGGCCGATGATGGTGTGGATGGTGCCGGCTTCCACCTTGAGGTTGACGCCGTTCACCGCGTGGAATGCGCCGTAGGCCAGTTCCAGGTTTTTGGTTTCCAACAGGATGCTCATGACAGCTTCTCCTTGCTCACAACGTCGGCCTTGCGGCTGCCGCGCACACGTTCGAACAGGGTCGACAAGCCGCCCCACAAACCGCCGCGCATGAAGATCACCACCAGGATCAGAATCACCCCCAGCAGCATGAGCCAGCGCGGCCACAGGTCAGACAGGAAGTCCCCCAGCAGCACGATGGAGCCGGCGCCCAGCAAGGAGCCGAACAGCGACCCGGTGCCGCCGACGATGGTCATGATCAGGATGTTCTCGGACATCGCCAGGTCGATATTCGACAGCGGCACAAAGTGCAGCAGCATCGCGTACAGCGCCCCGGCAATCCCGGTCACGGCGCCAGACAGTACGAACACCAGTATCTTGAAGTGGCGGGTGTCGTAGCCGATGGCTGAAGCGCGGGTTTCGTTTTCGCGAATCGCCATCAACGTGCTGCCGAATGGCGAGGCGATCACCCGGCGCGCGCCGATGAAGATCAGCAGGAACAGCACCGCGACAAACCCGTAGAACGCGCGGGCATCGGTGAGGGACAACAGCACCGTGTCACCGATGCGGATTTCCGGGCGCGGCACGCTGAGCAGGCCGTTGTCGCCGCCGGTCCAGTCGCTCAGGGTGTAGGCGACGAAGTAGGCCATCTGGCTGAAGGCCAGGGTCAGCATCACGAAGTAAATGCCGGTGCGGCGGATCGCCAGGGCGCCCACCAGAAACGCCAGGAAACCACCGGCGACCGCAGCGCCCAGCAATGCGCTGAACAGGCCCAGTTGCAGGTGGATCATCAGCAACGCCGCGCAGTAGGCGCCGGCCCCGAAGAAGATGCCTTGGCCGAACGACAGCAGCCCGGTGTAACCCAGCAGCAGGTTGCAGGCGAGGGCCGCCATGGCAAAGATCAGGATCTCGGTGGCCAGGGTCGCCGAGGGCAAAATCAACGGTAAGCCGATCAATACCGCCAGCACCAACAGCAGCATGTAGCGCGACTGGGTTTTGGCGAACGGCAGGGGATTTTTCTCGCTCATGTCAGGCTCTCCCGAACAGGCCGTAAGGGCGCACCAGAATCACCACGGCCATTGCACCGTAGATCATCAGGCTCGCGCCCTGGGGCCAGAGTGTGGTCATCAGGCTTTGCACCACGCCGACCAACAGGCCGCCGACCAGTGCGCCGCTGAAGGAACCCATGCCGCCAATCACCACCACCACGAAGGCCACGCCGAGGATTTCCGGGCCGACAAAGGGCTGGGCGCCGCGCAACGGCGCGAACAGCACACCGGCAACGCCGGCCAGGGCCACGCCGAGGGCGAAAGTCATGGAGAACAGGCGGAAAATGTTGGTGCCCAACAAGGACACGGTTTCCGTGCTTTCACTGCCGGCGCGCACCAGGGCGCCGAAGCGCGTGCGTTCCAGCAGCAGCCACAGGCCAAGGCCAACGAGGCCGGAGAACACGATCAGGAACAGCCGGTAGTAGGGGTAGACGAAATCGCCGACCACCAGTACCCCGCGCAGTAATTCCGGCACGGCGACGCTTTTGCCCACCGGGCCCCAGATCATCACGCTGGCTTCCTGGATGATCAGGGCGATGCCCAGCGTTACGAGGATCTGGAACATGTGCGGCAAGTGATAAATCCGCTGGATCAATAATCGCTCGATCACCCAGGCCAGCGCGGCCACCACCAGCGGCGCAATCAGCAGTGCCAGCCAGAAGCTGCCGGTGAGGCTGACGGCGGTGTAGCAGATGTAGGCACCCAGCAAAAAGAACGCACCGTGGGCGAAGTTGACGAAGTTCAGCAAGCCGAAAATGATCGTCAAGCCGACCGCGATCAGGAAGTAAATCATCCCAAGGCCCAGGCCGTTGAGAATCTGGAACAGGTAAAGATTAAGCATGCAGGAACCCTCGGCAGGTGGCCGCGTGAGCGGCCCTGCGCTGTGTCACCAGTAGATTTTCAGCGGATCAGCCGAGCACGCAGCCCGTGGCTTCCACCGGTGGAAACGACTGACCGGAGCTGAGCACCTTGGCCAGGTCGTCCTTGTCGGCCATATCGGCGGCGGCCTTGCCTACCAGCAGGTAGTAATCCTTGATCACCTGATGGTCGCCGGCGCGGATCGATTCCTTGCCAGTGGGGCCTTCGTAGCTCAAGCCCTGCATGGCCTTAGCCACGGTCGGGCCGTCGAAACTGCCAGTGGAGATGATGGTTTCGAGCATGACCTTGGTGCTGATGTAGTCAGCGGCCAGCGGGTAGGTGGGGTTGATGCCGTATTTGGCCTTGGTCAGTTTCACCAAATCGCGGTTGAGCGGGGTGTCGACCTGATGCCAGTACTGCGCGCCGAGGTACACGCCTTCCAGTACGTCACTGCCCAGCTCCTGAAACTGATCGAGGCCGGCGGACCACACCAGCAGCACTTTCATGCGCTCCTTGATGCCGAAGTTCACCGCTTGGCGCAGGGTGTTGGACGACTGGCTGCCGAAGTTCAGCAGCACCAGCACATCGGGTTTGGCGGCGATTGCGTTGGTCAGGTAACCGGAGAATTCCTGTTCCTGCAGCGAGTGGTAGCTGTTGCCGGCGTGTTCCAGGCCATGCTCGGCCAGCACCGATTTGGCGCCTTCGAGCAGGGCTTCACCGAACACGTATTGCGGGGTGATGGTGTACCAGCGCTTGGCGTCGGGCAGCAGCTTGATCAGCGGCACGATGGTCTCGCGGATCGCACCGTAAGTCGGTACCGACCAACGGAAGGTGGCGCTGTTGCAGTCCTTGCCGGTGACTTCATCGGCGCCCACCGGGGTCATGAACACGCCACCGGCCTTGCTCACTTCCTTGGCCACCGCGAGTGCCGAAGACGACAGGGTACAGCCCTGGAAGAAGCGTGCACCGTCCTGCTGGATTGCTTCCTGGACCTTGCGCACGGCCTTGCCGGCGTTGCCTTCGGTGTCGATCACCTTGTAGACCAACGGGCGACCGAGCAGCTCGGGGTGTTGTTCCACCGCGAGGCGTGAACCCATGTCGGCAAATTTGCCATAGCTGGCAAAGGCGCCAGACATGGACTTGAGGCCGTAAAAGGTAAAGGGCTCGGCGGCGAATGCAGAACGCACGCTCAGCGGAAGGCTGAGGGCGGCTGCGGCGGTGAGACTGGCTTTCAACAACGTACGACGCTGCATGGGGTGACTCCCTGGATTAGTTATTGGCAGGAGTGGCAATGGCGATACGGTGGAGCACGGCCTGTGGTCAGGCCTTTTATTGGGGGTTGGGGGGTGTCAGTGGTTGTGATCGAACTCCAGTAGAAAGTGCGGGCTGACTTCACCTTCAAGGGCGGTCATGTGGTGTTCGGCGTCGCACATGTGTTCGTGCATCAGGCTGCGTACGGTGGCTTCGTCTTCGGCTCGGAAGGCGATCAGCAGTTGCTTGTGGTAGTCGAGGTTGGCGGCGTCGAATTGCTTGCGCTTGGGTTTGTAGGCTTTTTTCAGGACGACCAGGTCGCGCAGCAGGTCGTTGAGGAATTGCGCCATGAAGCTCAGTAGCGGGTTGGGGCATGCCTTGGCCAGCAGGTTGTGGAATTCGAGTTCGGCGATGCGTTGTTCGCGTTGGCCGGCTTCGCTGTCTTCGGGGGCGCTGCAAAAGTCGACGTTGTCCTGGAGGGCGCGGTAGTCGTCTTCGCTCAGGTGGCCCAGCACGGAGACGGCGAGTTCGACTTCGATGACTTTGCGCAGTTGGTAGACCTGTTCGCCGTCCAGGTGTTGGAAGTGCAGGTAGTTGCGCAAGGCGCGGCTGGCGGGTTCGGTGCCGGCCTGGTTGAGGTAGGCGCCGCCGCTGGGGCCGGTGCGGGTGTTGACCAGGCCTTCGACTTCCAGCGCCTTGAGGGCTTCGCGGGCGGAGCCTTTGGAGCACTGGAAGCTTTCCATCAGCTCGCGTTCGGTGGGCAAACGGTCGCCGGGTTTCAGGGCATCGGTGACGATTGAGCGTTTGACCGACTCGACGATGACGTCGGAGAGCTTCTGGCGTTTGCGGCGCAACGGGCGGCTTAGCATGGTGGTTGATTGATCCTATTAATGCGCATTAATAGTACTTAATAGGGGTTTGGGGTGGGGCGTCAACGGAGGGGGTCGTTTTTGGTTTGGATGGGTCGTAAATGGGGTGGGGGTGTATATCCGTTGCTGCGGTCAGGGCCGCTTATGGTTCCGCCCTTACGGCGGCTCACTTTTGAACAGCGCAAAAGTAAGCAAAACGCTCTTGCCCCACCACTCGGCTCCTCGCCTAGGCTCGGAGTGCCCTCACTCCGGCTTTGGAGCGTGGGCCGCCGCGATGGGCCATCCTTGGCCCAGCGCGGCTAACCCGGCGTCCTGCCGGGTTACCCACGCTCCAAAGCCTGCGTTCGGCCAGCGTGGTTTGACGGGGCGCCTAAGATCAAGATCAACAGCAGATCAAGGGCACAGCGGCCTACAGGCCGGCTTGAGTGTGGTGAAGCAACAGCGAAATCAAGAGCGGGCACAGTCCAAATGTGGGAGCGGGCTTGCTCGCGAAGGTCGTTAACGATGACGCGGGCATTCTGGATGAACGCGGCGTTCTCAGGTTTTTCGCGAGCAAGCCCGCTCCCACAGAAAAGCAGCTCTGCTTTCGCTCTGGATCTTGCCTCTGCTTCTCACACTCAAGCCGGCCTGTAGGCCGCTGTGCTCTGCTTTTGATCTGCTTTTGATCTTGATCTGCAGGCCCCGTTAACCACGATGGCCGCAAGCAGGCACGGTGGAGCGGGTAAATCGGCAGGGAAGCCGATTTAGCCGCGCCGGGCCATGGATGGCCCGTCGCGGCGGCCCGCGGAGACGGGCCGGAGTGCGGGCATGCCGAGCCTAAGCGAGGCACCGAGTGGTGGGGCAAAGACCTTTTGGTTACTTTTGGGGCGTTTGCCAAAAGTGACCCGCTGTAAGAGCGGAACCATAAGCCGCCGTGACCGAAGAAACGGATATGTACACATGAATGGCGCAGTAATTGCGTCCCCCCCCAACCCCAACCCCCCAAAAAAAGGAGCACCCCATGCAACTACGCGCCTTGCGATATTTCCATGAGGTCGCCCGCTGCGCCTCCCTGCGTAAGGCCGCCGAACGTCTTTACGTCACCCCAACCGCCGTCAGCCGCCAGATCGAACACCTTGAACACTTCTTCGGCGCCGCCCTGATTGAACGCGGCCCCCGCGGCATCCGCCTCACCGCCGAGGGCGAATGCCTGGCCGAACAAGTCACATCAACCCTGCGCGGCCTCGACCAGGTGCGCGAAGTCATCGCCAGCCGCCAAAGCCAGGTAGCCGGTAACATCAGCATCCATGTGTCAGAAAGTATCGTTTCCACCGTACTCGCCCCGGTACTCGCCACCTTCTACCGCGCCCACCCCAAGGTCACCTTCAACATCGTGATCGCCAGCGCATCGGCGACCCTCGACGCCCTGTGCAGCGGCGAGGCAGACCTGGGCCTGGCCTTCTACCTGCAAGAGCGCGCCGACGTCGAAGTCACCGCCCACTGCCAGTTATGGCACCGGGTGCTGGTCAGCGCCGAACACCCCTTCGCCCAGCGCGAAAGCATCGAATTGAGCGAACTGCAAGGCCAACCCCTGGCGATTCCCGACTCGGCCTACGGCGTGCGCCAGGCCCTGGAAGTGGCCGCAAAAAAACGTGGAGTCACCCTCGAACCGGTGTTCACCACCAGCTCCCTGGAAGTGCAGAAAAGCCTGGCCCGGCAACGGGCAGCGGTGCTGATTTTGCCCCAGGTAGAGGCAGACGTGCGGGACTTGGGCGACGGCCTGGTCGCCGTGCCGATCGCCGATGAAGACCTCGGCCGCATCCGCATCGACTTGTGCGTCTATCGCAACCGCCCCCGTTCGGTGGCGGTGCTCAAGTGCCAGGAGATGCTGGCGGGGGCGATGCAGCGTTGTTCGCTGAACTGAGGCTTAGAAGATATTGATCGGCATGTTGGCGACGAGGCGGAACTCGTCGTAGCTGCCGTCGATCTGCCCGCCGCTGGCGCGGTGGTTGTAGACGATGCTGCGCAGTACAGTGTTTTTGAGGGTGCCGGACTGGATCACGTAGGCCACCATCAAGCCGTTTTCGTTGTGCTTGGCACCATCCAGGCTGCGCACGTTGTAGCCGGTGTTGTGGCCGTTGCGGTCGCCGTCGTAATGGGTGCCGTCAATGTCCCAACCCTTGGCGTGCCACAGGCTGGCGGTGAGGCCGGGCACGCCGTAGGCGGCGAAGTCCAGGTCGTAGCGCAGTTGCCAGGATTTTTCGTTGGGGCCGTTGTAGTCCGAGTACAGCGAGTTGGCCATGTAGTTGCCGGTGGATTCCCACACGTAGTCGAAGTATTCATTGCCGAAGACCTGCTGCCAGGCCAGGGTCAGGCTGTGGGCCAGGTGCGTGGCGGTGAAGGCCAGGCTGGCGGCGTTGTTGTCGATGTAGCCGAGGTTTTTGTCCCCCGAATCGCTGGTGTGGTAGTAGTTGAAGGCGGTCTTCAAGGCGATGTCGCTTTTGTCGCCGATGCGGTGGGTCAGGCCGACATAGGTCTGGTCCCACATGTCTTCGAAGCGCGAGGCGTAGACGCTGGCTTCCAGCCCGTAACCCGGCTTGACCGTGGCCCCCAGGTAGCTGATGCGCGCGCCGCTGTAGGCGCGGTTGCCGAAGGTGGTGGTGAGCTTTTCGGCGCCAGTGCCGGTGCGCGGGATCGCCCGCTCGAAGCTGCCGCCCTGCACCGACAACCAGTCGAATTCGTTGCTGAACAGGCCCACGCCCTGGAAGCTGGAGGGCAGGGCACGGTTGTCCTTGTAGCGCAGGATCGGGTTGTCGGTCATCAGCCGGCCCGCCTTGATCTCGGTGCTGGACAGGCGCAAACGCACGTCGCCCACGCCCAGGCGGCTCCAAGTGGGAATCGCATCGCCGTCGCCGTCCACCAGTACTCGGTCGCCACCATTGGCCACCTTGCCGTGGCCACGCTCCAGGTTGACCGCACTGAAGATCCCCGCGTCCACACCCACGCCGATCAGGCCCTGGGTGTAGCCGGAGCTGTACTTGAGCATGCTGGTCTGCACCCAGGTTTCACGCACGCGGGTGGGCTCGATGCCGCCGGGTTTCTTGATGCTCAGGTGGGTGGTGCGTTTGGTGTGCTGGTTGGAATAGTAGTGCCGCAGGTTCAGGTCCAGGGTGCTGCCTTCAAGGAAGCCCGGTGCGTTGGCTTGAGCGTTCTCTTGGGCGAAAGCCTGGGTGCTGGAAGCCAGGGTGACGGCCAGCAAAAGACGTGGATACATGGTAAATCCCCATACAAATCAGACGTAAGGCGACCGTCCCGGCAGGCCCTTGGGCGCTGCCGGTCGGTGGCGAAAAGACGCGGGACAGTGGGAAAAGGTATTCAGCGAACCGGGGCTTCTGTGAGCCGGGTTTCGCGGGCCGGGCTGCCGGGCAGCGACGGGCGGGTTTCCTTGGCGAACCAGGCGGCGGTGAGGCACACCAGGTTGGCGATCAGCAGGTACCAGACCGGCGACATTGGATCGCCGGTGGTGCCGATCAGCCAGGTAATGATGATCTGCGCGGTGCCGCCAAACGCCGCCACACCGAAGGCGTAGACGATGGAGAAACCGGTGGAGCGCACGGATTTCGGAAAGCTTTCCACCAGCAACACGATCAACGCTGCGCCGCTCATGCCGTGCAGGCCCGAAAGTACCGCGAGGGTCAGCAGGAAGGTCGCCGGGCTGGGGTGCTCGGTCATCAGTTGCAGGGCCGGGAACAGGATCAACAGCAACACCACCCGCGGTGTCATCAGGATCACCCGGCGCCCGAAGCGGTCGCAGAGCATTCCGCCGGCCACCGCACACACGGCCATGGCGGCGCCCGCCACCAGGGTCGAGAGCATGGAGATGCTGGTGGGCAGCTTCAGCTCGGTGAGGGCGAAGGTGGTCATGTAGTTGAGGAAGTACTGGGTGATGGTGCTGCCGGAAAGGATCAGCAGCCCCAGCACCAGCGCCCGTCGGTGCTTGCCGCAGACTTCCCGCACCAGGTCGCCGGTGCTGGTCTGCTCGCCGTGGCCGTGGAAGGTTTCGGCGAGGTTGCGACGGATGTAAATGCCGATCGGCAATACCAGCAGGCCGAACACAAACGGTACGCGCCAGCCCCAGCTGTTGAGGTCTTCGGGGGACATGACTTTGGTCAGGGTAAAACCCACCAGCCCGGCCACCATGGCTGCGACGCCCTGGGCAACCACTTGCCAGCAGGCGTACGTCCCGCGTTTGTGGGGCGGTGCCGCTTCGAGGATGTAGGTGGTGGCGGGGCCGGCTTCACCGCCCCAGGCCAGGCCCTGGATCATGCGGGTGACTACCAGCAGGATCGGCGCCGCGATGCCGATGGTCTCGTAGCCGGGCAATATCGCGATGCTGCCGGTGCCCACGGCCATCATCACCAGGGTCAACAGCATCGCCGGTTTGCGCCCGACGCGGTCGGCATAGGCGCCGATCAGCACCGCGCCCAGCGGCCGGACGATAAAGCCGATACCGAACGCGGTAACCGACAGCATCAAGCTGACGAAGGCGCTGTCGGACGGAAAAAACGTGTGGCCGATCATCACCGCAAAGGTTGCGTACACACCAAAGTCGAAAAACTCCACGGCGTTACCCAGGACCACGGCGAAGATGCTCTTTTTGCCGGCGTCCGGGGACGGTGTTTCGGGTGCGTGATCAGGATCGGATCGTGTCAATTGCTCGGTGTGCATACCAGCCCCTCGATTTTAGTTATAGGTCGTCCGAGCTCCTGGCCGAGTAGGCCCGGAGCTGGCGTGTGGGTGGGCAGTTCTTACAGCGTCAAAGTCAGGAAGGATTCGGCCAGTGGTGGATTGCGCCACGCCAGCTCTCGTAGGTTTTAGCGATTTGCAGCAGCCATTGATCGGCGAAACGCGGGGCGATCATCTGCAAGCCGATAGGCATGCCATCGGCAGCGAAACCGCAGTTGATCGACAGCGCCGGTTGTTCGCCCATGTTCCAGGGCACCGTGAACACAATGTGTTCGAACGGCAGTTGTGGGTCGTTGCTGGGTGATGGCCACTCGGCAGGGAAGGCGTTGACCTGGTTG
Organism: Pseudomonas sp. AN3A02; assembly: GCF_011765255.1. Classification (NCBI taxonomy): domain Bacteria; kingdom Pseudomonadati; phylum Pseudomonadota; class Gammaproteobacteria; order Pseudomonadales; family Pseudomonadaceae; genus Pseudomonas; species Pseudomonas sp. AN3A02. Next base: position 82,795 of record NZ_JAARNI010000014.1, on the reverse strand, counting down.
GTGGGGGACAGCACCAGGTCGAGTTCGGTGAACACCTGCGCGGCGCGGCGGCGCATTTCGAAGGTCTGGTTGAAGCCTTTAACGGCCTGTACGCCGCTGACCTCGGCGCCCGGCGCGGCCCAGTCGCGGATATACGGCAAGACCTTGTCGAACTGCTCGCTGCTCAGCGCGGACAAGTCACCCCACTGGCGGGCGCGCCAGAAATGGTCGAGGCCGTCGAGTTGTGCGCGGTCCATGATCGGCGGGATCAGCGTGACCTTGGCGCCGTGGGCTTCGAACAGCCGCGCGGCTTGCTCCACTGCTTCACACACGAAGCCTTCAGGCTGCATGCCCACGCCGGGCTCGAGCATCAGGCCGACGCGCAGGCCCTTGACCGACAACGGCTGGTTGCTCCATTGGGTGGTGAGTGGCGGCAGGCTGGTGGCGTCTCGGGCATCGGGCCGGGCCAGGTGTTGCATCAACAGTACGCAGTCATCGACGCTGCGGGTCATGGGCCCGGCGGCGCGGCCGGTGTAATACGGGTCGATGGGGATGCGTCCCAGGGTCGGCTTGAATCCCACCAGGCCGCACCAGGCGGCGGGCAGGCGCACCGAGCCGCCGATGTCGGTGCCCACGTGCAGCGGGCCATAACCGGCGGCGGCCGCAGCGGCGGCACCGGAGCTGGAACCGCCGGTGTTGTTGGCGGTATTCCACGGGTTGCGGGTGATGCCGTGGAAGCTCGACAGTCCGGAAGACAGCATGCCGAAATCCGGGTTGGTGGTCTTGGCCAGGATAATCGCCCCTGCTTCACGCATACGGGCTGCGGGCGGTGCGTCCTTGAGGGCAGGGGTCAGGCGGGTGGCGGCGCTGCCGAGGGGAATGGGCACGCCCTCGGTGGCGATCAATTCCTTGAGGGTCACCGGTACACCGTCGAGGGCACCGTTGGGTTGGCCCTTGTTCCAGCGTTCGGTGGAGGCCTGGGCCTGCTGGCGCACCTGTTGCGGGTCGAAGGCATAGAGCGCGTTGATCTGCGGCTCCCAACGGTCGATATGGGCCAGGAGCTGGTCGTAGTAGTCGATGGGCGCGAGTTGCCGGCTGGCAAATTGCGCCAGCAGTTCGGCAGCCGTAAGGGTGTGCAGGTCAGTCATCGAACGCTTCCTTGTGATGGGCCGGCTGGCTCATGGCGGGTTGCAGTAGGGACGACTATATAAACCCCAGTGTGACGCGGCCATTACAATCGGTGCAGTTCAGTGTTGCGTTTTTGTGTGCACTGAAACCGACGGGTAGATGTGGGATATGGCTGGAAGGTTTACTGTTCGGCAGGCGGACCTCAGGCGCAGGCGCCTGGCGTCTTTTTCTTGCGTGCCGACGGACGACGATAGCTCCGGGTAGGCTGGGGTTTTGCCCGTGTGCGGGATTGGAAAGACATCCACGTCGCAGGATCAAAGCGGGTGGCTGATACCACCGCTTCCTGGAGCAGCATGATGGAAATGGCGTCTGACGCATCCGGGTATTCAGTATCGAGGATGATTTCCAGGGTGTCCTTGTCGCGATAGCCGCTGCAGGTCGGAATCAGACTGAAGGCGTGATCTATACCTTCGGACTCATTCGGCTCGCAGATGGATGAAACGACGCCCACATAAACATTCCGATCGTTCAGCGTGAACATGCATTGAGAGCCGCGCGCAATGGATTCCCTGAGCAGGGTCCTGAGGGGGCGCCCCGTTAGAAGCTCGAGCATCAATTGCTGGTTCAGTTCCTCCTCTGAAGCAAGTTGCAGTCGTCGTCGACGCCAACGCACAAATAATCGCGCCCAGCAGTAGGGAATGATCATGGCTGTCAGGCCGACCTGGAGCAAAAATACCCAGAGGCCATGATTTCTCTCGGTGGCAATATCCAGCTCTATCAGCAGCTTGCCCAGATAAGCACTGTAATCAATGGGGATTGTCTGGCCAGCCAGTTGCAGCGGCTGTTTGGACAGGCAAAGAATCAAGGTGGTCAGTACGAACGACAGTACGAGGCAGGTCCAGCCTAATCTTGCGACCTGTAGATAGAGTAACTGGCCCTCAAAGCGGTGGAGGCGGCAGTAATGGCCGGGGTGTTTCAAACACACCAAATAGCCACTCACCAGTAACGGCAGTATCAGTAGTAGCCCCATGGGTTATTTGAATATCAGTTCACGTATCTTGCGCTTGTGTTCCTTGAACTCGGGTGAGTTGGCGATTTCCGCCGGGTCGACAGAAATTCCCCACTCACCCACTATCCTCATGGTTTTGTACCGCTTGATAGCCCTGATATTTTCCAGATCTTCCTCAGTGGGTTTCTTGAACCACGCAAACGACTCAAACATGACCGGCACCCTCGAAAAAAAGTAGTCGGTTTTATAGCAAGAGCCGTTTTTACCGACTACTGATGGCCCCCATCCAGAACTCCCCGCGTATCGTAGGAAACGTCCTCAGTTGCTCCAACGGTCTAAAACGTCGGCGGCGTAATCACCCAAATCACCACCGCATCCACCTTCCCGGGGTTGCCGTACCGATGAGGCTCACTGCTGGGGAAGCTGAAACTGTCGCCTTCAGCCAGCTGAAAATGCCGCTCGCCCACCCACAACTCAAACGTTCCACTCAACACATAACCCGCTTCTTCACCCTCATGGCTATAGCTCTGCTGGCTGTAGGTGCCCGGCGGAAAACGCGAATGCAGCATCTCCAGCTGATGATTGGGCAGGGGCGTCAGCAACTGGTCGACGATCCCGTCTTCATAATGAATGCTCTGGCGATTGTTCTTGCGCACCACAAAACCTTCATCCTCCGCTGCCGGCGTGGTCTCGCTGGCAAAAAACCACTGGATCGTCACCCCCAGGCTGCGGGCGATATTGAACAGGGCCGGGATCGACGGGTAGGCGAGGTTGCGTTCCAGTTGGCTGATATAGCCGGCCGTCAATTCGCTTATCTGCGCCAATTCGGTAAGCGTCATGCCCCGGGCCTTGCGCAAGCCGCGGATGCGGGTGCCGAGAAACAGCTGTGGCGGTTGGTCGTTCAAATGTCCCACGCTACCTTCAATCCTTCATAAATCGCCTCTTCGGCGGTACGCGGCGCCAGGCAATCGCCGATGCGCCTGAACGCCACCAGGCCTTCCAGTTCCGCGCCCAGAGTGTCCACCGGCTGGTGGCCCTGGCACAACACCAGGGTGTCGATATTTTCCAGCAACATCGGCTCGCCGCTGGCGGTGTGTTGCAGGTAGACGGTGGTGTCGTCGCAGCCGTACAAACGGGCGTAAGGGATGATCGGAATGCCCAGCCGGTGCAGTTCGCCGGCCAGTTGATCACGCACGTATAACGGCAGGTTTTCCCCGCAATGGGTGCCGTTCACCGCCAGTTGCACCTGATGGCCGGCGCGGGTGAGGCGCTCGGCAATGCCCGGGCCGATCCAGTCGCAACGCCAATCCACCACGACCACCGAACGGCCCAGCGGCACCTCGTCGCGCAGTACTTGCCAGGCGTCCACCACCTGTAGCTCGCCGCCGCGTTCGAAGGCCGGCCAATAGGGCTCGGCGCCGGTGGCGATGATCACCAGGTCAGGTTGTTCGCGTTCCACCAATGCGCGGTCGACGCGGGTGTTGCGCACTACGCGAACCCCGGCCAGTTCCATCTCGCGCTGCAGGTTGGTACTGGCGCCGCCGAACTCGCTGCGTCGTGGCAGCAACTGTGCGAGGAGCACCTGGCCGCCCAGTTGGGCGCTGGCTTCATACAAGGTCACTTCGTGCCCGCGTTGCGCCGCCACGGCCGCGGCTTTCATTCCTGCCGGGCCGCCGCCGGCGACCATAATCCGCTTGCGTCGCAGTGCCGGTTGCAACTGGCCAAACTGCAATTCGCGGCCGGTCTCGGGGTGCTGGATGCAGGAGATCGGCAAGCCTTTGTGGAAGTGTCCGATGCAGGCCTGATTGCAGGCGATGCACGCCCGTACATCCTCGGCATGGCCGCTTGAGGTTTTGGCCGGCATTCGCGGGTCGCAGATCAGCGCGCGGGTCATGCCGCACACGTCGGCCTGGCCGCGCTGCAGCATCAACTCGGCTTCCTGAGGCTGGTTGATGCGCCCGGTGACGAACAGCGGAATCGACAGGCCGGCCTTGAACGTCGCCGCTTCTGCCGCCAGGTACGCGGGGGCAATGGCCATGGGCGGCACGATATGGATTGCGCCGCCGAGGGAGGCCGAGGTGCCGGCGACGATGTGCACATAATCCAGCTGTGATTGCAGCTGTTGCACGGCGGCCAGGGAGTCATCTTCTGTCAGGCCTTCGGGGTCGCGCTCATCCGCAGAGATGCGCAAACCGATGATGAAATGCTCGTCGGTTTCGGCACGCACAGAGGCGATGATCTCCCGCAGAAAACGCAGGCGTTGTTCCAGCTCACCGTTGTAGCCGTCGGTACGGCGATTGACTCGCGGGTTGAGAAATTGCGCCGGCAGATAACCATGGCTCGCGACCACCTCCACACCGTCAATCCCGGCCTGGTACAGACGCCTCGCCGCTGCGCCGTAGCCCGCGATGATCTCGTCGATCATTGCCTGGTCAAGGGCGCGCGGCATCACCCTGAACCGCTCGTTGGGCACCCCGGAAGCCGAGTAAGCCACTGCCAGCAAGCCATCGGCCGACTCCATGATTTCCCGCCCCGGATGGAAAATCTGCGACAGCACCACGGTGCCGTGGGCATGACAGGTTTCGGCCAGTTGGCGGTAGCCGTCGATGCAGCTGTCATCGGTGGCCATCAGCACATGGGAGGTGTAGCGGGCGCTGTCATGCACCCCGGCGACCTGCAACACAATCAGCCCCACACCGCCCTCGGCGCGTGCCCGGTGGTAGGCGATCAACTGCTCGTTGACCCGGTTGTCGGTGGGCATCGAGGTGTCGTGCCCACTGGACATGATGCGGTTTTTCAGGCGTTTGCCGCGCAGCGTCAACGGTTCAAAAAGATGCGGAAAGGCATGGGGCGACATGGTGCGGATACTCCAGGCGCTGTTGTTATTATTTTTCTATAGGAGGTCAGCCCCAGTAAAAAATCAACTTGTTTTTTTACTGGGGACTGGATTAGCGTCAGCCACATCACCCACCCGCCTGGAGAATAAAAAATGACTGGGGCCACCGAACGACAGCTGCGTGAAGAGCTTGCCGCCTGCTACCGGCTGATCGCGCACTTTCGCATGAGCGACCTGATCTTCACCCATATCTCGGTGCGCATTCCCGGGCCTGAACACCACTTTTTGATCAACCCCTATGGGCTGATGTTCGAGGAGATCACCGCGTCCAGCCTGGTGAAGATCGGCCTGGACGGACGTGCGGTCGAGGCGTCGGCCCATGGGGTCAACCCGGCGGGGTTCGTGATTCACAGCGCGATTCACGGCGCCCGCGAAGACGCTCAGTGCGTGCTGCACACTCACACCCGCGCCGGGTGTGCGGTGGCGGCGCTGGAGTGCGGGCTGTTGCCGGTGAACCAGATTTCCATGGAGTTCTACGGCAAGGTCGCCTACCACGACTACGAAGGCGTGGCGCTGGACATGGACGAGCAACAACGACTGGTTCGCGACCTCGGCGACAAGCCGGTGCTGATGTTGCGTAACCATGGTTTGTTGACGGTGGGGGAGACGGTCAGCCAGGCCTTCCTGCGCATGTACTACCTGGAGAAGGCCTGTGATATCCAGCTTGCCGCCCAGGCGTGCGGCAAGCTGATCCTGCCGCCTGCAGACGTGTGTGAATACACCGAGCGGCAGTTCAATGAGCCTGGCCGGTCATTGGAAGAGGGCGAACTGGCAGACCTGGACGCCATGCAACTGGCGTGGGCGGCTTTGCTGCGGTTGCTGGATCGGGTGTCGCCGGGTTTCCGGGAGTGAGGTAGAGTCGTCCAGCCGACTCTACCCAAGGACACCGCCTCATGACCCAGGAATCCCGTTTCTCCCGTATGGAGCCGGAGTTGCGCAAGGCCAATCTGGTCCAGGCGACGCTGGTGTGCCTCAAGCGCCACGGTTTCCAGGGGGCCTCGATTCGCAAGATCAGCGCCGAGGCCGGGGTGTCGGTGGGGCTGATCAGTCATCACTACTCGGGCAAGGATGAACTGGTGGCGGAGGCTTATCGGTCGATCACCGGGCAGGTCATGGACTTGCTGCGCGATGCCATGGCCAAGGCGCCGCCCAGCCCGCGGGAGCGGCTGTCGGCGTTCTTTCGCGGCTCGTTCTCGCCCGAGTTGCTGGACCCGCAACTGCTGGATGCGTGGCTGGCATTCTGGGGCGCGGTCAAGACTGCGCCGGCGATCAACCAGGCTCACGAGCATTCCTATGGCGAGTACCGCACCATCATGCGTTCAGCCTTGGCAGACATGGCCGCTGAAGAAGCATGGGAGCGCTTTGACGCCGACCTGGCAGCCATCGCCTTGAGCGCCTTGCTCGACGGTTTGTGGCTGGAATCGGGGCTCAACCCCGGCACGTTCACCCCGGAGCAGGGCATCCAGATCTGCGAAGCCTGGGTCGATGGCTTGCAGTCCGGCGGCCGCAAGCGCTTCCAGATCAAACCCTGAACTGACGATTTCTCGCTGCCTGGACGCCACGTCCAGGCCGGCATTCCCCCTCGAAAAATATTTGCAGTTACCCGATTGCCTCCTTACTGAACACTCGTTTAGTATCGCCCCATGTCGCACCCCTCAAGCCAATTAAAATAATTCGAGGATTCCATGACTACAGATCCGTCCGTGCTCACTCAAGTGCAAGCAGGCGTTGCCTGGATCACCCTCAATCGCGGCGCCCAGCGCAACGCCCTGGACATCCCGACCCTCAAGCACCTGCATGCATTGCTGGACGGTTTCAACAGCGACCCGGCTGTGCGCGTGGTGGTGTTGACCGGCACTGGTCGCAGCTTCTGCGCCGGTGCAGACCTCGCCGAATGGGCCGACGCCGAAGCCCGTGGTGCCCTCGAAACCTACGGCTGGACCGAAACCGCCCACGCCTTGATGACCCGCCTGCACACCCTCGACAAACCTACCCTCGCTGCCATCAACGGTACTGCGGTCGGCGCCGGCATGGACCTGACGCTGTGCTGTGACCTGCGTGTAGCCGCGCAATCGGCACGTTTCAAGGCTGGCTACACCAGCATGGCCTACTCGCCGGACGCCGGTGCCAGCTGGCATCTGCCGCGCCTGATCGGCAGCGAACAGGCCAAGCGCCTGCTATTCCTCGACGAATTGTGGAGTGCCGACCGCGCCCTGGCCGCCGGCCTGGTGGGCGAAGTGGTCGCCGATGAGCAACTGCATGCTCATGTCACTGAGCTGGCCACGCGCCTGGCCAACGGCCCGACCTTCGCCTTCGCCCAGACCAAAACCCTGATCCGTGAAGGCGCCGGGCGCAGCCTGCCCGAGCAGCTCCAGGCCGAACTCGCCGCCGGCTTGCTGTGCGGCCGCAGCGCCGACGGTGCTGAAGCCCTGCGCGCGTCGATGGAAAAGCGTCCCCCGAATTTCTCCGGCAACTGATTCCTCCTCAAAACACCCCTCGAACGATCGACAGGTAGCGCCATGAATTTCCAGCCCAGCCAAGAACAAGACATGTTGGTGGACGCGGTACGCAGTTTTGTTGCCAAGGAATTGTTGCCCCACGAGGAGGCGGTGGACCGCGCCGATGAAGTCTCGCCAGAGCTCGCCGCGCAGATCCGGGACAAGGCGATTGCCGCCGGGTTCTATGCCTTCAACATGCCGGAAGAGGTCGGCGGTGGCGGCCTGGATTACCTGTCCCAGGCGTTGATCGAGCGCGAGTTGTCGAAAGTCTCCTGGGCGCTGCACGTGTTTGTCGCCCGGCCCTCGAAGATCCTTATGGCCTGTACTGGCGCGCAGATTGGCGAGTACCTGTTGCCGTGCGTGCAGGGCAAGAAGATCGACTGTTTTGCCTTGACCGAACCGGGCGCCGGTTCCGACGCCAATGCGATCAAGACCCGCGCCGTGCGCAACGGCGATGACTTTGTGCTCAACGGCAGCAAGCATTTCATCAGCCATGCCGGCCAGGCGGATTTCGCCATCGTGTTTGCCGTCACCGACACCTACGAACACAACGGCCGCCAGCGCAACGCCGTGACCTCGTTCCTGGTGGACCGTGGCACGCCGGGCATGACCATTCGCCGCGGCCCCAAGTGCGTCAGCAACCGCGGCTACCACACCTATGAAATGTTCTTCGACGACTGCCGCGTGCCGGCCTCCAAAATCCTCGGCGAAGTCGGCAAAGGCTGGGAGGTCGCCAACGCCTGGCTGACCGCAGGCCGCGTGATGGTGGCTGCCAACTGCGTTGGCCAGGCCCAGCGTGCGCTGGATGTGTCGCTGCAATGGGCGGCGGATCGCAAACAGTTCGGCCAGCCCATCGGCACCTATCAAGGCATCTCGTTCAAGCTCGCCGACATGGCCACGCAAATCCGCGCGGCCGAACTGCTGACCCTGAACACCGCCTGGAAAATGGACCAGGGCACCATGACCGACGGCGAGGCCGGCATGGCCAAGCTGTTTGCCAGCGAGGTGCTGGGCAAGGTCGCTGACGAGGCCGTGCAGATTTACGGCGGCATGGGCTTGATGGACGAAGGGCCGGTGGAGCGCATCTGGCGCAACGCGCGGATCGAACGGATCTGGGAAGGCACTTCGGAAATCCAGCGCCATATTATTGCCCGCGAGCTGTTGCGGCCGTTGTTGCGCTGATCGGGTCGGAGAACGCTTATGTCCCAGGCTATTCGCGACAATCTCAAGCGCCTGCTGGCGCCCCGTCACCTGGCATTCGTCGGTGGGCGCAGCATGGCCCGCGCCCTCAAGCGCTGTGCCGAGGGCGGTTTTGCCGGCCAGATGTGGCTGGTCAACCCGCAGCATGACAGCCTCGACGGTATTCCCTGTGTACGCCGCGTAGCTGATTTGCCATGCGGCCCGGACGCAGTGTTTATCGCCACCAACCGCGAGCTGACTTTGACCTGCGTTGCCGAACTGGCGGCCATCGGCACCGGTGGCGCCATCTGCTACGCCTCCGGGTTTGCCGAAACCGGCGCCGAGGGCCTGGCCTTGCAGCAACAACTGCTTAAGGCGGCTGGCGGGATGGCGCTGCTGGGCCCCAATTGCTATGGCCTGCTGGATTACCTGCACAGCTCGGCGTTGTGGCCGGTGGCCCATGGCGGCAAGCCGGTAGAGAAGGGCGTTGCGGTGCTGACCCAGAGCGGCAACTTCGCCTACAACCTGTCCATGAGCGACCGTTCGCTGCCGGTGGCCTATATGGCGTCGGTGGGCAACCAGGCGCAATTGGGCGTTGCTGAACTGATGGATGTGCTGCTCGACGAGCCGCGCGTCACGGCCATCGGCTTGCACCTGGAAGGCTTGAAGAATGTGCCGGGGTTCGCCCGTGCGGCCCATAAGGCGCTGGAAAAAGGCATTCCGATCATCGCCCTGAAAACCGGCGTGTCGCAGATCGGCGCCGAGTTGGCCTTGAGTCATACCAGTTCGTTGTCGGGTTCAGACGCGTTGTACGACAGCCTGTTTGCGCGCCTGGGCGTGATCCGGGTCAGCGGCCCGGTGAGTTTTGTCGAGACCCTGAAAGCCGCGGCCTGCGGTAACTTACCGGCGGGCAACAGCCTGATCGCCCTGGCCTGTTCCGGTGGCGATGCCGGGTTGATTGCCGACTACGCCGAGCGCAACGATTTAAGCCTGCCCAAACTCAATGAGGGCCAGCGTTCGGAACTGACGCAGGTACTGCCGAGCTATGCCAATCTGGTCAATCCGCTGGATTTCACCACGGCCATCTGGGGCAACAGCGAAGCCCTCAATATCATGCTCGATACGGCACTGCGCACCGACGCGGATGCGGCGATGCTGGTGCTCGACTACCCGGCGGAATTTACCGGTGAGCGCAAGGAATGCGACCTGCTGCTGGAGCTGTTTTGCAGTGCGCTGACTCGCCATGGCAAGTCCGGGTTTGTGACCTCGGCATTCCCCGAATTGTTGCCGGCTCACGCTCGCGAGCGTCTGCATGCTCAAGGTGTTGCCGCGTTGCAAGGCGTGGAAGATGCGCTGGCGGCCTGGGGCCGGATTGCCGACTACCAAAACAATCGCCGGGCGCTGCTGGCCCGTGGTGAATCGGTACTGGTGCCGCTGTGCCCGCAAGCGCTGGAAGCACTCGGACAGTCGCTTAACGAGTGGGATTCCAAGCAGGCTTTGCGTGCTTTCGGCCTGACCACGCCGGCCGGCGTCTTGAGTACGCCAGCGCGGGCCATCGCCGATGCCAAAGTGCTGGGCTACCCACTGGTACTCAAGGCCGTCAGTGCCGACCTCCCGCATAAAACCGAAGCGGGCGCCGTGGCACTCAACCTGCAGGACGGCTTCGCCTTGACTGCGGCCCTGGCCCATATGCGTGAGCAGATTGCTGCCTATGCGCCGGATGTACCGTTCGATCACCTGCTGTTGGAATCCATGGCCACGCCGCCGTTGGCCGAGTTGATTGTGGGCATCAAGCGCGAAAACGATTTCGGCCTGGCGCTGGTGATTGGCGCCGGTGGAATCCTCGTGGAGTTGCTCAAGGACAGTCGCAGCCTGCTGCTGCCGACCACCGACGACGCGATTCGCAATGCCTTGCTCAGCCTGCGCAGCGCGGCATTGCTGCAAGGTTTTCGCGGGCGGGAAGTGGCTGACATGGAGGCGCTGGTGGCGGCTATTCGTGCGGTGGCCGACTACGCCTGCGCCAACGCCGGGCAGTTGCTGGAACTCGATGTAAACCCATTGCTGGTCAATGCCCGGGGCGCCACGGCGGTCGATGCATTGATCCGTCTCGCCCAGGCGTGAAGGAGATGACGATGCAAAGCAAAACCTTGACGGGCGGCCAGGCCCTGGTGCGATTGCTGGCCAACTATGGCGTCGACACGGTGTTCGGGATTCCCGGCGTGCACACGTTGGAGCTGTATCGCGGTTTGCCCGGCAGCGGCATTCGTCACGTTCTGACGCGCCATGAGCAGGGCGCCGGTTTTATGGCCGACGGTTATGCGCGGGTCAGCGGCAAGCCAGGCGTGTGTTTCATCATCACCGGGCCGGGGGTGACCAACGCCGCCACGGCGATCGGACAGGCGTATGCCGACTCGATTCCGCTGTTGGTGATTTCCAGCGTCAACCACACCGCCAGCCTCGGTAAGGGGTGGGGCTGCCTGCATGAAACCCAGGACCAGCGCGCGATGACCGCGCCCATCACCGCGTTTTCAGCGGTGGCCTTGAGTGCCGAGGATTTGCCGGAGTTGATCGCGCGGGCCTACGCGGTATTCGACAGTGAGCGGCCACGGCCGGTGCATATTTCGGTGCCGCTGGATGTGCTGTCGGCGCCGATCAAGCGCGACTGGAGCAATGACGTGGTACGCCGTCCCGGGCGAGGTCTGCCGTCGGCTGAAAGCCTCGATCAGGCCGTGGCGAAACTGGTTGCGGCCAAGCGGCCGATGATCATTGCCGGTGGCGGCGCACTGTTGGCGGCCGAGGCCTTGCAGCGCTTGAGCACACAACTGGCGGCGCCGTTTTTCAGCAGTGTTGCCGGAAAGGGTTTATTGCCGGTGGAGCATCCGTTGAATGCCGGTTCGACCTTGTGCGTCGACCCCGGCTGGCAGCTCATCGCCGAGGCGGACGTGGTGTTGGCCATCGGCACCGAAATGGCCGACACCGATTTTTGGCGTGAGCGCCTGCCGATTAACGGCGAGCTGCTGCGAGTGGATATCGACCCGCGCAAGTTCAACGATTTCTATCCTTGCGCCGTCGCGTTGCACGGTGACGCCCGGCAAACGACGCTGGCTTTGCTGGGGCGCTTGCCAGCCACGCCGCGCAACGCGGACGCCGCCACTGTTGCGGTCGCGACGTTACGCCAGGCAGTCAGCAGCGGCCATGGCCCGTTGCAACGGATTCACCAGGCGATTCTCGACCGCGTCGCCGCCGAGTTGCCCACCAATGCCTTCATCAGCAGTGACATGACCCAACTGGCCTACACCGGTAACTACGCGTTCCCCAGCAACGCCACCCGCAGTTGGCTGCATCCCACCGGCTACGGCACCTTGGGCTATGGCCTGCCGGCCGGTATCGGCGCCAAGTTCGGCGCGCCTGAACGGCCTGGCCTGGTGCTGGTGGGCGACGGCGGCTTTCTCTACACCGCCCAGGAACTGGCCACAGCGGTGGAAGAGCTGGACAGCCCGCTGGTGGTATTGCTGTGGAACAACGACGCCCTCGGGCAAATTCGCGACGACATGCTGAACCTGGACATCGAACCCATCGGCGTACTGCCGCGCAACCCGGACTTCGCCGCGCTGGCGCGGGCGTTCGGCTGCACGGTCAGCGAGCCACAGAACCTGGATGAGCTGCAGACGGATTTGCGTAATGGTTTCAAGCGCAACGGCGTGACCTTGATCGAGTTGAAGCATGCCTGTGTGAACCTTTAGAGGAGCAACACCATGAGCGAAAACAACAACAAAATGACTCAAGCGATGCACCGACGGGATTTCCTCAAACACAGCGCTGTAGCCGGTGCCGTGGCCGCCGCTTTTTCCATGGGCCTGCCGCTGCAGGCCTTTGCCGAAGAGGCCACGCCCAAGCCGGGCGGCGTGCTGCGCATGGGGCTGGCCGGCGGCAGCACCACCGACTCCCGCGACCCTGGCTCCTGGGTCGACACCTTCACCTTCGTCGGCTTTTCGGCGGTGTACAACACCCTCACCGAAATCGCGGTGGACGGTTCTGCCATCCCCGAATTGGCCGAAAGTTTCGAGTCGACGCCCGACGCCCGCATCTGGACTTTCAAACTGCGCCAAGGCGTGACCTTCCATAACGGCAAAGGCCTTACCGCTGAAGACGTGGTGGCCTCGATCAACCACCACCTGGACGCTAAATCCACCTCGGCGGCCAAGACGGTGCTCGGTGATGTGGCCAGCGTCAGCGCCAAGGGCAATGACGCGGTAGTGTTCGAACTGCACTCGGGCAATGCCGATTTCGCCTATGTGGTCGCCGATTACCACCTGGTGATCATGCCCGCCAAGGACGGCGCCGCCGATTGGCAGGCCGGGATCGGCACCAGCGGTTATCGCCTGAAAAGTTTCGAGCCCGGCGTACGCATGGACCTGGAGCGCAACCCGGATTACTGGAAGCCGGGCCGGGCGCACTTCGCCAGCGCCGAGCTGTTGGCGATTGCCGACGGCGCAGCGCGGGTCAATGCGCTGGTCACCGGGCAGGTGGACGTGATCAACAAGGTCGACCTGAAAACCGTGGCCCTGCTCAAGCGCAATCCCACGCTGGTCATCGAAGAAACCAAAGGCGCCCAGCACTACACCTTCCCGATGCTGTGCGACAGCAACGAGTTCAAGAACAACGACATCCGCATGGCGATGAAGCATGCGATCAACCGCGAAACCCTGCTGGCCTCGGTGCTGCATGGCTATGGCCTGGTGGGCAACGACCATCCGATCCAGCCTGGTAGCCGCTTTATCAACGCGGCGCTGGAGCAGCGTACCTACGATCCGGACAAGTCGCGCTTCTACCTGCGCAAGGCCGGTGTCGAGTCGCTCAAGGTGCGCCTGCAAGCCTCCGATGCCGCCTACACCGGCGCAGTGGACGCCTCGGTGCTGTTCAAGGAACAGGCGCGCCAGGCCGGGATTGATATCGACGTCGTGCGCGAGCCGGCAGATGGGTACTTCTCCAACATCTGGATGAAACAGCCATTCACCACCTCGTTCTGGTACAGCAGCCTGACCGCCGACCGCATGTTCAGCATCGGCTACGCCAAGGGCGCGGCGTGGAACGAAACCCATTGGGATAACCCGCGCTTCAACCAGTTGCTCAACGCGGCGCGGGGCGAGATGAACGCGCCGGTGCGCCAGGAGATGTACAACGAAATGCAGAGCCTGTGCCGGGACGATGGCGGGGCGATTGTGCCGTTGTTCGCCAGCTCCGTGGCGGCCCGCTCGAACCGCGTCAGCCATGGACCGCTGACGGCGCCGTATGGGGAACTGGATGGGTTGCGGCTGATCGAGCGGTGGTGGCAGGCGTGAAGATTTCAGAAACGCCACAAGTCAACTGTGGGAGCGGGCTTGCTCGCGAATACGGTGTGTCAGTCAACACAGATGCAGACTGATCCACCGCTTTCGCGAGCAAGCCCGCTCCCACATTGGTCCTGTGTCGCCTTCGAGCGCATGCCAACTCATGAGAACCGAACATGAATAGCCTATTCAAACTGGTGCTCCAACGCCTGGCTCTCGGCCTGCTGTCTTTGTTCGCCGTCTCGGTGATCATCTTCCTGGCCGTCGGCATGCTTCCCGGCGATATCGCCCAGGCCATGCTTGGCCAGTCCGCCACGCCGGAAACCATCGCCGCGTTTCGCGCCCAACTGGGCCTCGACCTGCCGCCCCTGAGCCGGTTCGTGCAATGGCTGCTGCGCCTGCTGCACGGCGACCTCGGTGCGTCCCTGGCCAACCAGCGGCCCATCGCCGAACTGATCGGCGCACGCCTGGGCAACACCTTGCGCCTGGCGGCACTCGCCGCGCTGGTTTCGGTGCCCCTGGCGCTGGTGCTGGGCATGCTCGCCGCGCTGTACCGCAACAGCTGGTTCGACCGCCTGCTCAACACCTCGGCCCTGAGCGCGGTGTCGTTCCCCGAGTTTTTCGTCGCCTACCTGCTGATCCTGGTGTTTTCGGTCAAGCTCGGCTGGTTTCCCAGCCTGTCCAACCTGGCGCCGGACGCGTCATTCGGCACCATCCTCGAACGCTCGGTGCTGCCGGTGGTCACCCTGAGCCTGGTGGTGATCGCGCAGATGATGCGCATGACCCGCGCCTCGCTGATCAACCTGCTGGCCAGTCCGTACATCGAAATGGCCCGGCTCAAGGGCATCAGCCAGTCGCGGATTATCTGGCGCCACGCATTGCCTAATGCCTTGGCGCCGATCGTCAATGTGATCGCGCTCAACCTCGCTTACCTGGTGGTGGGCGTGGTGGTGGTCGAAGTGGTGTTTGTCTACCCGGGTTTGGGCCAGTTGCTGGTGGACTCGGTGTCCAAACGCGATATCCCGGTGGTGCAGGCGTGCAGCCTGATCTTTGCCGCCACCTACATCCTGCTCAACACCGGCGCCGATGTGCTGTCCATCGCCAGCAACCCACGCCTGATGCATCCCAAGGGGTAGACCATGAGCCTTCTGACACAACTGGCCCGGGCGCCATTGAGCGCGAAGTTCGGCCTGCTGATTATCGTGCTGTACGTGCTGGTGGCGCTGTTTGCACCGGTGCTCGCGCCCTATGGCGAAACCCAGGTGGTGGGCGACGGGTTTGCGCCCTGGAGCGGCCAGTTTTTGCTGGGTACCGATAACCTCGGGCGGGATATGTTCAGCCGCCTGGTGTATGGCGCGCGCAACACCCTGGGCATCGCCTTTTTGACGACGGTGCTGGCGTTTTTACTGGGCGGTTTGAGCGGCTTGGTTGCGGCGATCAAGGGTGGCTGGGTCGATCAGGGATTGTCGCGGGTGGTGGACATCCTGATGGCGATCCCGCAGTTGATCTTCGCCTTGCTGATTCTTAGCGTTGTCGGCACCAATGCCACCTCGCTGGTATTGGTGATTGCACTGCTGGACTCGACCCGGGTGTTTCGCCTGTCCCGGGCCGTGGCGATGACCGTGGTGGTGCAGGAATTTGTCGAAGCCGCGCGCCTGCGCGGGGAAGGGCTCTGGTGGCTGGTCACCCGAGAAGTGCTACCCAACGCTGCTGCTCCGTTGATTGCCGAATTCGGCCTGCGCTTTTGCTTCGTGTTTTTGTTTATCAGCGCGCTGTCGTTCCTTGGCCTGGGCATTCAACCGCCCACCGCCGATTGGGGCAGCATGGTCCGCGACAATGCGGTGCTGATTACCTTTGGCGACATCAGCCCGTTGCTGCCGGCCCTGGCGGTGGCGTTGATCACCGTCAGCGTGAATTTTGTCGTCGACTGGATGCTGCATAAATCCAGCGGCCTGAAGGAGTGTTGAGGATGGACAAGCCATTGCTGGAAATCCGCAACCTGCAGGTTGAAGGGCATTACGAAGACGCCTGGCATCCGCTGATCAAGGGCATCGACCTGACCTTGCAACGGGGCGAGGTGCTGGGGTTGATTGGTGAGTCTGGCGCGGGTAAATCAACGTTGGGCCTGGCGGCGATGGGATTTGCCCGCGACGGTTGCCGCATCACCGGTGGCTCGGTGTGCTTTGACGGCATTCAGCTGTTGCAGGCCAAGCCTGAAGCGCTGCGCAAGCTGCGAGGATTGCGCATTGCCTACGTCGCGCAAAGCGCTGCCGCGTCGTTCAACCCGGCTCATCGGCTGATTGACCAGCACGTGGAAACCGCGGTGATCAACGGCGGCATCAGCCGCGCCCAGGCTGAACGCGAGGCGGTGGAGTTGTACCGCGTGCTGCGCCTGCCCAATCCGGAAACCATTGGCCAGCGTTACCCTCATCAGGTCTCCGGTGGGCAATTGCAACGGGTGATGACAGCCATGGCGATGGCCAGCCATCCCGACCTGATCATCTTCGACGAACCTACCACCGCCCTCGACGTCACCACCCAGATCGAAGTGCTGGCGGCGATTCGCGATGCGGTCAAAACCTTCGGCAGTGCCGCGCTGTATATCAGCCATGACCTGGCGGTGGTCGCACAGATGGCCGACCGCATCATGGTGCTGCGCCACGGCAAGCGGGTGGAGGAGGCCGAGACCCGGACCATGCTCAGCGCACCGCAGCAGGACTACACCAAATCCCTGTGGGCGGTACGCAGCTTTCGCACCGAACCCAAGGCCTGTCCGCAGCAGCAGGTGCCGTTGCTGGAAGTACGGCAGGTGTGCGCCAGCTACGGGCATCAACCGGTGCTGCACGACGTGTCGATGAGCCTGTATCGCGGCCAGACGCTGGCGGTGATCGGCGAGTCCGGCAGCGGCAAAAGCTCCACCGCACGCGTGATTACCGGGTTGCTGCCGGCTACGGCGGGGCAGGTGCTGTATGACGGCGAAGCGTTGCCGGCGGACTTTCGTCGACGCAGCAAGGAGCAGTTGCGGCGGATCCAGATGATCTACCAGATTCCCGATACTGCGCTGAACCCACGCCAGCGCATCGTCGACATCATCGGCCGGCCGCTGACCTTCTACCTCGGCCTCAAGGGCAAGGCCATGCGTGCCCGGGTCGCCGAGTTGCTGGAGATGATCGAGCTGGATCCGGCCATATTCATGGAGCGTCAGCCCCGTGAACTGTCCGGTGGCCAGAAGCAGCGAATCTGCATCGCCCGCGCCCTGGCGGCTGACCCACAACTGATCATCTGCGACGAAGTGACCTCGGCCCTGGACCAGTTGGTGGCCGAGGGCGTGCTGCAGCTGCTCAACCGCATCCAGCAGCAGTTGGGCGTGGCCTACCTGTTCATCACCCACGACGTTGCCACGGTGCGCGCCATCGCCGACGAAGTGGTGGTGATGCAGCGGGGCAGGGTGGTGGACCAAGGCAGCCGCAGCGCGATCTTCACCCCGCCGTATCAGGACTACACCGGCCTGCTGTTTTCATCGGAGCCGGAAATGGACCCCGACTGGCTCGACCACTTGCTGGCCGAACGGGCCGCGCTTACTTCTTGAGGAGTTTTTATGAAGGTGTTGATTGTCCATGCCCATCCTGAGCCGCAGTCGTTTACCGCGGCTTTGCGTGACCAGGCGATCGCTACCCTGCAAGCGCAGGGGCATGAGGTGCAGGTCAGCGATCTTTACGCGATGCACTGGAATCCCGTAGCCAGCGCCTCGGACTTCACCTCGCGGGAGAACCCCGAGTACCTGGTGTATGCCCTGGAGCAGCGACTGGGGGTGAAAAGCCAGTCCATTGCGGCGGATATCCAGCAGGAGTTGGACAAGCTGCTGTGGGCTGATCTGCTGATCCTCAACTTCCCGATCTTCTGGTTCTCGGCGCCCGCGATGCTCAAGGGCTGGATTGACCGGGTGCTGGTGTCGGGCGTGTGTTACGGCGGCAAGCGGTTTTATGATCAGGGTGGGCTCGCGGGCAAGAAAGCGCTGGTCACGGTGACCCTCGGCGGGCGCGAGCATATGTTTGGCGAGGGGGCGATTCATGGGCCTTTGGAGGACATGTTGCGGCCGATTCTGCGTGGCACGCTGGCGTATGTCGGGTTTGAAGTGCTCGAGCCGTTTGTGGCGTGGCATGTGCCGTATATCAGCGCCGAGGCTCGGCAGGGTTTTCTGCACAGGTACCAGCAGCGATTGGAAGGGCTGGCGGCTGACCAGCCGCTGGTGTTTCCCAAACTCGAGCAGTTTGATGAGGCGCTGTACCCACTTTAGTCAAGTGAATGAAGATCCAGTGTGGGAGCGGGCTTGCTCGCGAAAGCGGTGTGCCAGTTGATGCATATGCTGGCTGAACCACCGCATTCGCGAGCAAGCCCGCTCCCACATTTGATCTTCATTGTCAGGCGGGATTCTGTGCCCGCAGCCGCTCGGCAGCACTGCGCAGCAACTGCTCCGTCCCGTCCCAGCCCAGGCAGCCGTCGGTGATCGACACGCCGTACTTCATCGACGGGCTCAACGGCTGGCAGCCTTCGAACAGGTGGCTTTCGATCATCATGCCGATCAGCGCCGTGTCGCCCTGCAAGCGTTGCTCCAGCACATCGTTGAACACTGCCGGTTGGCGCAGCGGGTCTTTGCCGCTGTTGGCGTGGCTGCAGTCGACCATGATCCGCGGTGCGACTTTGCTCTTGGCCAGGTCGGCATGTACCTGGGCCACGCTCTGGCGATCGTAGTTCGGCCCGCGGTGGCCGCCGCGCAATACCACATGGGTATCGGGATTGCCCGGGGTCTGGATGATCGCCGGATGGCCTTGGCTGTCGACACCGAAGTGGCGGTGCGGGTGAGCGGCGGAACGCATGGCATCACAGGCGATGGCGACGCCGCCGTCGGTGCCGTTCTTGAAGCCCACGGGCATGCCGAGGCCGCTGGCCATTTCGCGGTGGATCTGCGATTCGGTGGTGCGCGCGCCAATGGCGACCCAGCTCAGCAGGTCATCGAAGTAGCCGGCAGCCATCGGTTGCAGCAGCTCGGTGGCCACCGGCAGGCCCAGGCGCAGCATTTCACGCATCAGCTCCCGAGACAGGCTCAGGCCCGCGGCCATGTCGTCGCTGCCATCCAGGCGTGGGTCGTAGGCCAGGCCTTTCCAGCCGATGGTGGTGCGGGGTTTTTCGACGTAGGCGCGGATCACCAGCAGCATCTGGTCACTGACTTCATGGGCCAGTTTTTTCAGGTTGCGGGCGTATTCCATGGCCGATTCCGGGTCGTGGATCGAGCACGGGCCGACGATCACCAGCAGGCGTGAGTCTTCGCCCTTGAGAATGGCGCGCACGGCTTGGCGATGGGCGTGGATCTGTTCGTTGAGGAACGGGCTCAGGGGCAGTTGGTGCTTGAGCTCCAGGGCACTGGGCAAACGCTGGGTCAGCGCTTCATTGGCGCAGGACAAGGTAGAAACAGGCAGAGCGGCGATCGAGGAGTTCATATTCGGGCTTCCTGGGCAAGCGGCGGGCTGTTCCCGCGCGCTTTGCCCTACTGGGGTGTTCGACAATTGGCCGTATTGGCTACGTGTGTTGGCTTGCCACCAATAGGTGACCGATCGGAGGCGGCAGGCTGTCCCGAACGGAGCTTGCTAAATCGCCAGGCGGTGGAGGTGTCGTAGCGGTAATAGGTGGCGTAGTTCATGTCGTGAGTCCTTTAAGTGTTCGGTGTGTGGCAAAAATAATTAAGGGCTGAAAAAACAAAACCCCCGGTCGGGGAGCCGACCGGGGGTTAGATTTCTCTGGTAGGCGACCCCTTGAGTAGTGGGCGCCGATTTCAGGTATCAGGCGCGCCAGTGGCTAAACCAATACCCAAAATAAAAGCTGACCAGTGCGCTCAAACCGCTCACACGGGCAGCCACGACCGAGCGCTGGGCGCTGGCAGCAGGGCAAACCTGAATGTGGGTGAGTTGCAACATGGTGTGTCTCCAAATGATGGGCGGAGCTTAACTGAGGCGAGCGGGTGGATTCAATCAGTAATTTCTATGGAGCTTGGGTACTTACGGCTATGACCCAAGTGCCGATATGCTGCACCGACTTAACGATGATTGCCTGGATGCGACCATGACTGCCTTGACGATTGCTGCTGCCCAATCCATTTCCATTGCAGGCGATGTGCCCGGCAATATCGCTCGTCACCTGGCCTTCATGCGTGTTGCGGCGGAGCACGCTGTGCAGTTGCTGGTGTTTCCGGAACTGTCCCTGACGGGATATGAACCCTCCCTGGCCGCCGGGCTGGCGATTGCGCCGGACGATGAAGTACTGGCGCCGCTGCGGGAGATGGCTCGTGAGTTGCGCATTACAGCAGTGGTGGGCATGCCGATTCGTCTGGGCGCGGCGAAAGAGGTGTTGATCGGCGCGCTGGTACTGGAGCCGGGTGGCTCGGTGTCGGTCTATACCAAGCAGCATTTGCATCCCGGTGAAGAAGCGGCCTTTGTTGCGGGGCAGGGCGGGGCGGCCCTTGAGTGGGGTGACGACCGGATTGCCCTGGCGGTATGCGCAGACTTCTCCCACGCCAGCCATCCACGGCAGGCAGCCGAGGCCGGGGCGAATATCTACGCTGCGGGTGTGCTGATCAGCGAGGACGGCTACGCGCCTGATACGACGTTGCTTCAGGGCTACGCCGCCGAGCACCAAATGCTGGTACTGATGGCCAACCACGGCGGCCCAACCGGTGGCTGGACCTGCGCCGGACGTAGCGCCATCTGGGGCGCTGACGGCGGCTTGATCGCAGCCGCCCCGGGTGTGGGCGATTCGCTGGTGATTGCACGTCGCAGCACCGCTGGCCAGTGGTCCGGGGACCAGGTGGCGATTTAGGGAGCGCAGGCACATGGCGTTTCAACTACAGGCCGCAACCAGCCAACACTTGGCATTCGCCCGAACCCTGACCCATCAGGCCATGGGCAGCTATTATCGCCAATACGACTTGTCGTGGTCCGATGCCGGGTTCGATACCGCCTGGGCGGGTCGGGAAAACTGGCTGATCTGTCGCGATAGCGAGGTGATGGGTTTTATCAGCCTTAGTCGTGACCCGAAGGCGCTGTATATCCGCGAACTGCACATTCTTGAGGCGTTTCGTCATCAAGGAGCGGGCGGCTGGGTTATCGAGCAGATGGTGTACAAGGCGCGCGCGGAAGGTCTGGGTCTTTTACGGTTGACCGTTTTCAAGACCAACCCGGCGCGAAGGCTTTACCAGCGCAAGGGCCTGGAAATCGTTGGCGCGGAGGATAGCTTCTGGCGCATGGAGCGCAATTGCCGGACGTGATCAGGCGTGAGTACTGTCAATTTGAGGAAAACAGGCACTTGGTTTTAATAAGCGCATACTGACTTCAAGAGGTGAGTTCCTGATCTTGCCTCGCGGTTTCGTCCTCAACCGGAATGATCCCGTCCTTCATGCCCAACAGGACCGCCACCTTGTGGGCTTCTCCCCGTCGTCCCTTTTTGCGCCCAGCGAGCACTTGATAAGTGGTTGCCGGGTCCACGCCATTTTCCCGGGCGAACGCTTGAACAGACTTACCTTGATGTTCCAGCCAAGCCTTGGCTTGTGCAGCAGTGCGAATACCGGGCATAGTTCAAAACCGTTCAAGTTTGTGTAAAACGAGATGAGTGTGTCACCTCTAGGGGTGTGCCAAATAGGATCATACATCCAAATGAGTGGAATCGGTTTCCGGTTAAGGCAAGAAAGAGAGCGACTTGGCCTGTCGCAGAAAACTTTTGGTGAAATAGGAGGTGTAGAGGCTAACGCACAGGGTAAATATGAAAATGGCGGACGCGCGCCCAAGGCTGATTACTTGTCCCGCGTGGCAGAAAGAGGTGTCGATATCCTGTACGTGTTGACCGGTACTCCGACGCCGACCCAAATGGAAAATCTGAGCCAAGTCGAAGAAAAAGTACTGGGCAACTACCGTGCGATGTTCAAGGAAGACCAGGATGCAATCCATCGCCTGACTTCAACCCTGGCCGAGCTTTCAATCTCCACTAATGGAAAAAACAGGTCATCCGCCCCGGATTCCTGACCTTTTACCCAGGAAATTGAGCCGCCCGCCATTCGGCGGCGGCCCGTTGTGCATTGAAACTCTATATATATGACGCTTGCAGCTAGGTCTGCGCCTTGGTTTTTTGCTAAGGTGTTCAGCAACCTATAAGACCATATCGCGAGGTGTCTGCTTGATTAGGGTGCTAGTAGTCGATGACCATGATCTCGTTCGTACAGGCATTACACGAATGCTGGCTGACATCGATGGCCTGCAAGTAGTCGGCCAGGCCGAGTCAGGGGAGGAGTCCCTGATCAAGGCCCGGGAGTTGAAGCCCGACGTGGTTTTGATGGACGTCAAGATGCCCGGGATCGGCGGTCTTGGCGCCACTACAAAGTTATTGCGCAGCCATCCGGATATCAAAGTCGTGGTAGTTACCGTGTGTGAGGAAGATCCGTTTCCTACACGGCTGCTACAAGCGGGCGCTGCCGGCTATCTGACAAAAGGCGCGGGCTTGGCGGAAATGGTCCAGGCCATTCGCCTGGTGTTTGCCGGCCAACGCTACATCAGCCCGCAGATTGCCCAGCAGTTGGCGATCAAGTCGTTCCAGCCTACCAGTGACTCGCCGTTCGATGCGCTGTCGGAGCGGGAAATCCAGATCGCCTTGATGATTGTCGGGTGTCAAAAAGTCCAGTCGATCTCCGACAAGCTGTGCCTGTCGCCGAAAACCGTGAACACCTACCGTTATCGGATTTTCGAAAAGCTTTCCATCAGCAGCGATGTTGAATTGACCTTGCTGGCGGTCCGCCACGGCATGGTAGATGCCAGCGCCTGAAATGACAGCTCCTGAAATAAAGGTCCAATTCGATCCGAGTGCGTTCCTTGCAACCTGCAGTGGCCGTCCCGGCGTGTATCGCATGTTTGACAGCGAAGCGCGCCTGCTCTATGTCGGTAAAGCCAAGAACCTGAAGAGCCGCCTGGCGAGTTACTTCCGCAAGACCGGCCTGGCAACTAAGACGGCGGCACTGGTGGCGCGTATCGCCCAGGTGGAAACCACCATCACCGCCAATGAAACCGAGGCGCTGCTGCTTGAGCAGACGCTGATCAAGGAATGGCGGCCGCCCTACAACATCCTGCTGCGTGACGATAAGTCCTACCCGTACGTGTTTCTCTCGGACGGCGACTTTCCGCGCCTGAGCATCCATCGCGGTGCCAAGAAGCAGAAGGGCAAGTATTTCGGGCCTTATCCCAGTGCTGGCGCCATTCGCGAAAGCCTGAGCCTGCTGCAAAAGGCGTTTTTCGTGCGCCAGTGCGAAGACAGTTTCTACAAGAACCGCAATCGTCCGTGCCTGCAGTACCAGATCAAACGCTGCAAGGCGCCGTGCGTGGGTCTTGTCGAGCCTGCGGAATACGCCGAGGACGTGCGTCACTCGGTGATGTTCCTCGAGGGCCGCAGCAACGCCCTGGCCGATGAACTGTCCGGCGCCATGGAGCAAGCGGCGAGCACCCTGGATTTCGAGCGCGCCGCCGAACTGCGCGACCAGATCTCCCTGCTGCGCCGCGTGCAGGACCAGCAAAGCATGGACGGTGGTACCGGCGACGTTGACGTCATCGCGGCTTTCGTCAACCCGGGCGGCGCCTGCGTGCACCTGATCAGCGTGCGCGGCGGCCGGGTGCTGGGCAGCAAGAACTTCTTCCCCCAGACCGGTATAGAAGAGGAGGTCGCCGAAGTCATGGCGGCGTTCCTCGGCCAGTACTACGTCAGCAGCCCTGAGCGCGACCTGCCGAGTGAGCTGATCGTCAACGTGGTGCACGAGGACTTCCCGGCACTGATCGAAGCGATTCACGGACTGCGCGGCCGCGAGCTGGACATCAGCCACCGCGTGCGCGGCACCCGTGCCCGCTGGCAGCAACTGGCCGTGACCAACGCCGAACAGGCCTTGGGTGCACGCTTGGCCAACCGCCAGCACGTCGCCGCACGGTTTGACGCCTTGGCCGAAGTGCTTAACCTCGACGAGCCGCCCCAGCGCCTCGAGTGCTACGACATCAGCCACTCCAGCGGCGAAGCCACCGTGGCCTCCTGCGTGGTGTTCGGGCCGGAAGGGCCGATCAAGTCCGATTACCGGCGCTACAACATCGAAGGCGTCACCCCGGGCGATGACTATGCCGCCATGCATCAGGCCCTGACCCGGCGCTTCAGCAAACTGAAGGACGGCGAGGGCAAACTGCCGGACATCCTGTTGGTGGACGGTGGCAAGGGCCAGCTGTCCATGGCCCGCGACGTGCTCAACGAACTGGCGGTGCCCGACCTGATCCTGCTCGGCGTGGCCAAGGGTGCCACCCGCAAGGCCGGTTTTGAAACCTTGTACTTGAATGATGCAGCCCATGAGTTCACTTTGAAGGGTGACTCCCCGGCGCTGCATCTTATCCAGCAGATCCGCGACGAAGCCCACCGTTTCGCCATCACCGGCCACCGCGCCCGACGTGGCAAAACCCGGCGTACCTCAACCCTGGAAGGGGTGGCGGGGGTCGGGCCAACGCGGCGGCGGGACTTGTTAAAACATTTTGGTGGCTTGCAGGAGCTGTCCCGTGCCAGCATCGAAGAAATAGCCAAAGCTCCCGGTATCAGTAAAAAGCTCGCAGAGTTGATTTATGCAAATCTGCACAGCGAGTAGAATGCCTTCTCACCTCGTAGCCAGTTGTGCCGATGAATATCCCTAATCTGATCACCGTTCTACGCGTCCTGCTCATTCCGATTTTCATTTTGCTGTTTTACCTGCCGTACGAATGGAGTTACATGGCATCCAGTTCGGTCTTCGCCTTTGCGGCTGCCACCGACTGGCTGGACGGCTACCTGGCCCGCCGCCTGGAGCAGAGCACGCCGTTTGGCGCGTTCCTGGACCCGGTGGCCGACAAGCTGATGGTAGCGGTCGCCCTGGTATTGCTGGTGCAGGAACACGGCAACCTCTGGCTGACCTTGCCGGCGGCCGTGATCATCGGTCGCGAGATCGTCGTATCCGCGCTGCGGGAATGGATGGCCGAAATCGGCGCTCGTGCCCATGTGGCCGTGTCCAACATGGGCAAATGGAAAACTGCGGCGCAGATGCTTGCCCTGGTGATCCTGCTGGCCAACCCGTCGGACTTCTCCTTCTGGGTATTGCTGGGCTATGCCTTGCTGCTGGTCGCCGCAGGCCTGACCTTGTGGTCCATGCTGCAATATTTACGCGCTGCTTGGCCGCATCTGCGCACCGAGGTTGAAAAGAAATAAAACTTTTTTGAATCAAGGGGTTGACGGGTGATGAGGATTCTATAGAATGCGCATCACCAAGACGCGGGAATAGCTCAGTTGGTAGAGCACGACCTTGCCAAGGTCGGGGTCGCGAGTTCGAGTCTCGTTTCCCGCTCCAAACACAAAGAAAAAGCCACTCTAACGAGTGGCTTTTTTTTGCCTGTGATTTAAGGAATAGACGCTTCGGCGTCTTTTTTCGTTTCTGCGCAAAACTACTTAAATCCAGGGCGATCCGGTACGTTTAAGTATGGTTTTGGGTACCGTCTAATGAAGGGTCGCCAGAGCACACTCCTATCCAGGTTTCCAGGTCCGCTGCGCTCATAGGCTTTGCTATCAGGTAGCCCTGCGCTTCGGAACACCCCCACTGTATTAAGAGGTCGAGGATTTCCTGGTTTTCTACGCCTTCGGCAACGACGCGGTAGCCGAGCCCCTTCGCCAGGCCTATCAGGGTTTTAACCAGTTGCTTGTCATTTTGATTGGTGCCCAGTCCGCTGATCAGTGATTGATCAAGCTTGACGCTAGTGGCCGGTAGTTCCTTCAAATACGCCCAGTTACTGTAGCCCGTGCCGAAATCATCAACGGCAACCTCTACGCCAAACTTACGAACCCGTTCCAGCTGCCGAATGACTTCTTCAGGGTTGGTCATCAGCATGCTTTCGGTAAACTCAAGTTCAAAGCTGGCCGGGTCCAGGCCGTACGTTTGAATTTCATGAATCATCGCGTCTACGAACTCTGAACTCTCCAGATCGCTGACAGTGATATTCATCGCTATCCGCAGGAGCAGACCTTGCGCTTTCCAAACAACCGTTTGCCGGATGATTGCGTTGAGCACCCATAATCCAACGGAGGGTATCAGGGCGGTTTTTTCAGCCAAGGGTATGAATTCAGCAGGGCTGATGGGGCCAAGCAACGGATGGGTCCACCGTAACAATGCCTCTACCGAATGACAGCTTCCGGAAGGCAGTTTGATTTTGGGTTGATACACCAGGCTGAACTGTTTGTCGGACTTGACCGCCTCCGGCAAAGAACTCAACAACATGAAAGCGCGTTGTTGAGCGGCATCAAAATGAGGTTTATAGAGAGACCATCCCAGCTTGCGGTCACGCGCCTCATCTGCTGCGCTGACCAGCAGGCGCAGCCAGTCTTGCTGCCCTGAGCCATGAATAGGCAGGACGCCAATCCCCACTTGCATGAGTATGGGGATGCCGTGGCATTCAACCGGCTTTTTGAAGTCCGTCAGAATACTTGTGCAGATGTGCTCGGTGGTTTGTTCCTCCTCAAGGATGAAGCCAAACCGGGTCGGGCTTATTTTGTAAAGCAGGCACCGCGCGGGTAAGAGTGTTTGCAGGCGAGATTTGATCGCCAGGACCAGGTCTCCCGCAAAGCTATATCCCAGGGCCTTTACGATATCGTTGAGGAACTTTGGCGAGGTAATGTCAATTGCATACACACGGCACGGTTTTTTAAGCTTCAGCGCTTGACGTATATCCTCTTCAAGCCTGAGTCGATTAAACAGCCCCGTGGGTTGGTCTATAAAGTTGCGAGACCGCATGCCCTGTATGCGCATCATCACCAGCTCGGCGAAGCCGTTGAGCATCGCACTGTCACGCTCATTCATGGGGGGGCGGGAGACGGTGTCAATGATGCAGAGACTTCCCAGTGTAAAACCATCCTCCGTGGTCAACGGCGCGCCCGCGTAATAACGAATATGCGGCGGCCCTGTTACCAGGGGGTTGTGTTTGAAACGGGCATCCAGCGTCGCGTCCATCACCTCCAGCAGGGAATTGTCCAGCGTAGAGTAGGCGCAAAAAGAGACTTCTCGCGGTGTCTGCGTTTCTGTCAGTCCCACGCGTGCTTTGAACCATTGCCGGTGTTTATCGACAATTGAAATCAGTGCGATGGGGGCATTGAAGTATGCAGACGCCATCTCGACGATTTTTTCAAAGACGTCATCGTAGTCGCTGTCGGGTGGACAAAATTTCGCGACCTCTTTTAGCCGTTCAACTTCATTCGGCGGAATAGGAGCGCCTTCGCCCATGACAATCCTCGGAGTGGCTAAGTTCGTACAACAAAGTATCAGACAGTGCCATCATTATGATGTTATTTTTTCTATGCACCAGATAGCGCAAACGTATGCATCCGGGCGGCCACTCCCGGCAAACCTGCTCCCAGGGCATCGTGGTGCCAGGCATTTCCCCGCGTCTAGTTCACCCGGGGGGCTGCCTTGATGGCCATGTACTCATCCTTGACCGCCTCAAAACCATATTTCTCTTCAAGCCGTTTGACGATGAAGTGCCCCCGCGCCATGTCCTGATAGAAGTGGGTGAACAGCGTATTGATGGTCGCCCCGGTAAAGGCGCCCATCACGGGAACGGCCTGCGCCGCGAACTTGCTGGAAATGGTAAAGCCAAACTGGGTCGCGACCTTATCGATCAGGATCGCCAGCCATTTGCCAGCTTGCCCCGGGGACAAGGTGCTGATGGCCTTGGAACCCTGCTTGGCGGCGATCCCCGCCAGTTCCTTCGACAGTTGTTGCATGGCCTGGGTAGTGAAGCTGCGGGTCATGTAGTAACCCGTCTCCGTCGCATCGTCGGCCTGGCGGTTGCCGCCCATGGCAAACACCTCAATACACGCCTGCTTGGTCGCAAAGTCCCCCAGGTCAAAACCTTCGCTGCGCGCCACATCGGCGACCGCGCGCATCATGATGGTGGTGGAGATCGGCAGTTCGACAAACAGCGCCGCAAAACCGAAGGCCCCACCGATAGCGCCCGAGGTCGCCGCGAAGGCTTTGTGCAGCCGGGTCGAGGCCGGTTTTTTCGGGCTGTTCTCCAGGCTCTTCAGCGCCGCGCCGGCGGAGGAGTGCAGCGCCGCCGCCACGGCGCCGTTGATCCTTTTTGAAACCACCCCCGGCAATGCCTTCACCGCGCTTTCAATCGGTGAGCCGATCATGCCGGACAGCCTCGCTGTCAGGGAGGGTGACTCCAGCAGGCCGACGGCCCGCTTGAGTGCCTGGTAGTCCTCGGCGTTGTCTCTGATGCTCACAGGCGTCTCCATGAAGTTTTCCGGTTCTCATAAAACAAAGACACGCGAGGCGGGCCATCGTGCCGTCACGCTTTGCCCAGTATTGACCTGCGCACGTGCTTCGTTCGCCAGCGGGTCGTTTGGCGGTCAGTCATCTTGAACTCGGCTTTTTTTGTCAGGCTCGCGCGGGCAGCGATGGATTCGCTACTATGTGGTTCACCCGAACCCCGTCCGCCGTACCCGTTGGAGCCTCGAATGCCAAGCCAGAAGGACATCACCGCCGAGAGCGGCGCACCGATGATTCCTGATCAGCGCCGTGAGCTGATACTGCGTCAACTGCGCAAGCACCAAGTGCTGAGTGTTCATCAGTTGATGGAGATGTTCGATTGCTCGCACATGACCGTGCGGCGCGACATTGCGTTGCTGGAGCAGGAAGGCCGGGCGTATTCGGTCACCGGCGGGGTACGCATTGCCAGCCAGCTTCACAGCGAGCCGAGCCATCAGCTCAAGGCCGTGGTGGAGTTGCCGCAGAAACAGGCCATGGCCAGGCTTGCCGCGCGCTTGCTGCGTGCGGACATGACGGTTTACCTGGACGCAGGCACCAGTACGCTGGAGATCGTGCCTTACATCAAGGCACTCGCCGGCATGACCGTGGTGACCAACGACTTCGGCGTGGTACAGGCGCTGATGGACGCCCCGCAGGTGACGGTGATTCACACGGGCGGGCAGTTGGATCACTCCAACCATTCGTGTGTCGGCGGGCTTGCAGTGGCCACCCTGCGCCAGGTGGTCACCGACATCGCCTTTATCTCCACCAGTTCCTGGGACCTGCGACGCGGGATAACCACCCCCTCGGCGTTGAAGGTGGAGGTCAAGCAGGTGGCCATGCAGTCGGCGTCGCAAGTGGTGCTGGTGGCCAGCAGTTCCAAGTACGGCACCTTCAGCATGTACAAGATCGCTGGCCTGGAGCAGTTCGATATCGTCATCAGCGACGCTGCGTTGGCCCCCGCCGCAGCGGACGGCATACGCAAGCAAGGCGTCGAACTGATGTTGCCGTCCGACCTCACGTCTGCCTGACGGGTCTTTTCGGTCTGCTGCGAGCGCTGCGCAGGGCAGGGTAGCGTTGTTTAGCGTGCCTTCCAGTCCCGCAACCATTGCAGGCCGGCCGAGGTGTCGCCCCGCGGTCGGTATTCGCAGCCGATCCAGCCGTCATACCCCAGTTCATCGATCAGCTCAAACAGATAAGGGTAATTCAGCTCCCCGAGGTCCGGTTCATGCCGGTCAGGCACGCCGGCAATCTGGATATGGCCAATGCCACCCATGTCGCGGCGCAGCTTCACGGCCAGGTCGCCCTCGACGATCTGGCAGTGATAGCAGTCGAACTGGACCTTCAGGTTGCGGGCGCCGACCTCCTTGCAGATGGCCTGTGCCTGATCCTGGCGGTTGAGGAAAA
Organism: Pseudomonas sp. AN3A02; assembly: GCF_011765255.1. NCBI lineage: Bacteria > Pseudomonadati > Pseudomonadota > Gammaproteobacteria > Pseudomonadales > Pseudomonadaceae > Pseudomonas > Pseudomonas sp. AN3A02. The sequence goes on along the minus strand of NZ_JAARNI010000014.1, from coordinate 52,986 downwards.
ACCCCGGCATGTCTCGAGTGTTGATCGGTTCCAGCAGCACTGTAACGCCGGCCTGCGCCGCTTGGGCGGCAGCGTAGGCAAGGTTTTCCAGGTACACGCCATGGTGCTGCGCTCGGTCGCTTTGCGACGGCAGCAAGCCGGCCATCACATGGATGCGGGTATTGCCCAGCACGGCGGCGTACTCCAGCGCCCGGTCGAAGCCGGCGCGAAACTCGTCCTCGCGACCCGGTAAGGTCGCGATGCCGCGCTCGCCCGCCGCCCAGTCACCTGGCGGCGCGTTGAACAGGGCTTGCACCAAGCCGTTGTCGCTCAGGCGTTGCTGAAGTTCCTGCGGACTGTACTCATAGGGAAACAGATACTCCACCGCTTCGAATCCGTCGGCGGCAGCAGCGGCGAAGCGCTCTAGAAACGGACGTTCGGGGTAGAGCATGCTCAGGTTGGCAGCAAAGCGAGGCATGTGAACTCCTTCAGACAAAAGGCCAGATCAACAGGGTGACAAGGAAACCCAGGGTACCCAGGAGGGTGGTGATCACCGTCCAGGTGCGCAGGCCGTCGGCCACATTAAGGCCGGCCAGTTTAGTGAAAATCCAGTAGCCGGCATCGTTGATGTGCGACATCGCCAGCCCGCCACCGCCCATGGCCAGGCACAGCAGGGCCATATGGTTGGGCGTCAGGTTGAGCGTGGCAATCAACGGGCTGATGATACCCGCAGTCGTCACCAGTGCCACGGTGGTCGAACCCTGCACCGCGCGCAGCAGCATGGTCAGCAAAAAGCCCAGCGCCAGCACCGGCAGCCCGGTGGTGCGCAGCAAGTCGGAGACCACCGCACCGATCCCGGTGTCCACCAGCACCTTGCCGAACACGCCGCCGGCACCGGCGATCAGGATAACCATGGCCACGCCAGGCAATGCCGAGCCGATCACATCGGACACCTGGGTACGGCTCCAGCCGCGACGGGAGCCCAACAGCCAGGCACACAGCAAGGTGTCGAGCAGCAGTGCCACCAACGGAGCGCCGAGGACCGTCATGATCGCCCGCAACGTCGACTCGATGGGCAGCAGCGACGTCGCCAGGGTGCCCAGCAGAATCAGGATGATGGGCAACAGGATCAGGCTGACGATCAGCCCGAAACCCGGCGCCGGAGCGGGCGGCAGCTTGGCAACGAGACTGCTGGTGGACTCTTCGAGGCCCATGTGCGCGACGGCGCCAGCCCCCTGTTCGACGTTCTGGGCGTTGCCGTTATGCCAGGCGCGCAGGTCATCGTTGGTCACGTGAGGGCCGTAGACTTCGGCACGGATATCATCGGACATCGGGTAGAAACGCCGCGTCATGCGTCCGGCCACGCGGTAGCCGACGTAGCACAGGAAGGCCGTGAGCGGCAGCCCGAACATCAGCACCCGGCCCAGGTCGGCGCCCAGTTGGCTGGCGGCCGCGACGGCACCTGGATGCGGAGGCAGGAAGGCGTGCACCGTGAGCAGCGCCGCGCACATCGGCAAGGCAAACATCAGCAGCGGTTTGCGGGCACGGCGGGCAACGCCATAGGCCAGCGGCATCAGGATGATCACCCCGACTTCGAAGAACACCGGCACACCGATGATGAAGCCGGCCACCGTCAACGCCAGTGGCGTGCGTCGGTTACCGAAGCGTTCGATCAGGGTTTTCGCCAGCGCCTCGGCGCCACCGGACAACTCGATGATGCGACCGATCATGGCGCCCAGGGCGATGATGATTGCAATATGGCCGAGGGTCTTGCCCATCCCGCCTTCGATGGTGGCGACCAGGTCTGCCGGTTTCACTCCGGCGACCAACGCCACCAGGATGCTCACCAGCATCAGCGCCACAAACGGCTGGAACTTGTACTTGAGGACCAGGAACAGCAGCAGCGCGATCCCAAGGCCGGCGGTTGTCATCAGAATAAGCGGGCTCATAGCATCCACCCTTCGCGCTGAACGTCCGGAAGGTAAGTGCCACTGTAAGGGTCAACACTGCAGTAGGGTTTGATCATGCTGGAATGTCCTGTTGTTTTTATTGTTCAGGCACGCAGTCGCGACAGCGTGGCTGCCTCGTCGCGAAGGCGTGCATCAGGGGCGTTACGGGTAAAACCGGAGACCTACCACTGGGCGCCGAAGGTCTCCCGCAGTTCGTCCAGTGCGGCCTGGTCCAGTGGCGCCGGGCGCGGGTTGCTCATCAGCCAAAGCCGTGCGGTTTCTTCGAGTTCTTCCAGGGCATAGCTGGCCTTGGACACGGAGCTTTCCCAGACCACCGGCCCCAGTCGTTCGAGCATCACGCCGCGTACGCGGTTGGCCAGTTGCGCCACCTGTTCGGCGACATTGGGGGCGCCAGGGCGTTGATAGTTGATCAACGGGATATGGCCCACCTTCATCACCTGGTACGGCGTCAGCGGCGGCAGGATGTCGTCCTGGCTCCACACCCCGGCCAGGGTCAAGGCCACCAGGTGCGTGGAATGGGTATGCACCACGCCACCGACGCCAGGGTTGCGATCGTAGACCTGGCGATGCAGGGCCAGGGTTTTCGACGGCTTGTCGCCCGACACCCATTTGCCCACCAGATCGACCTTGGCAATGGCCGCAGGATCCAGGCGCCCAAGGCAGGCGTCGGTGGGGGTGATCAGCCAGCCGTCATCGAGCCGGGCGCTGATGTTGCCGGCGCTGCCCACGGTAAACCCGCGCTGGTAGAGGCTGTGCCCAACCGTACAAATTTCCTCGCGCAGTGCGTTTTCGCGGCTCATTGCGCACCTCCGGCCAATTGCTTCAGGGCCTTGTCGAAAAAGTCCCGGCCGCCGAAGTTGCCGGACTTGAGCGCCAACGCCAGCGGCTCAACCGTGTTGCTGACGGTGGCCGGTACGCCGGGGTCGATCTGCGCGCCAATCTGCAACAGCTGTACGCCGAGGGCCTTGACTACCGCACCGGAGGTTTCACCGCCCGCGACAACGAAGCGCCGCACGCCGCTCTCGCGAAGGGCCTGGGCGATGGCGCCCAAGGCGTTCTCCACCAGCTCGCCCGCATGCTCGGCGCCCAGTTGCTGCTGGACCGCTTTGACTTCGTCCGGAGTACTGGTGGCGTAGATCAAGACGGTGTGTGGCTGGTTGCGTGCAAAAGCCACGGCGTTTGCCACCACCGGTTCACCGGCCGCCAGGGCCAGCGGGTCGATGCGCAGCGCTGGCCGCCCGGCCTCGATCCAGGCGGCAACCTGGCCGTTGGTGGCGATCGACGCGCTGCCGGCCAGCACCACTTCGCCGCCTTCCACCGTTGGCAGTGAGGCCGGGTCGAAGTCGCGCAGCTTGCCGGCACGGCGGAAGTTTTCCGGAAGCCCCAGGGCCAGGCCCGAACCACCCGTCAACAGTGGCAAGTCGGCGCAGGCGGCGCCGAGGGTATAAAGGTCCTGGTCGGACAGCGCATCGGCAACCGCCATGCCGACACCTTGGGCGCGCAGTTCGGCGATCTTCTCGCGAACCTGCGCAACGCCCTGGGCGATGCTGTCGTAGCGCAGCAGGCCAACCTTGTATGAGGTTTGCGACTGCAGCACGCGGACCAGGTTGGCATCGGTCATGGGTGTCAGCGGGTGGTGCTGCATGCCCGACTCATTGAGTAACTGGTCTTGCACGAACAGATGGCCACGGAAGATCGTCCGGCCGTTTTCCGGAAACGCCGGGCAGGCGAGGGTGAAGTCACTGCCCAGCGCCTTGAGCAGCGCTTCGCTGACCTGGCCGATATTGCCGGCGGACGTCGAGTCGAACGTGGAGCAGTACTTGAAGAAAATCTGCTCGCAACCCCGTGCGCGCAGCCATTCCAGGGCGGCCAGGGAGTCGGCGATGGCTTCGGCAACGGGCAGGGTGCGAGACTTCAGGGCAATGACGATGGCGTCTGCGTCCAGCCCGGCCGCGACTTCGTCGCTCGGAATGCCAATGCTCTGCACCGTACGCATTCCGCCGCGCACCAGCATATTGGCGAGGTCAGTGGCTCCGGTGAAATCGTCGGCAATGCAGCCCAGCAAAGGGCGTGCGGCAGGTAGGTTCATGGCGCGGTCCTTATACGGAGTCAGGCTTGGCGGTCGGCAGTTCGATGCCAGGGAAAATCTTGATCACCGCCGAATCGTCCTCACGCCCGAAACCGGCGCTGGAGGCCTGCATGAACATCTGGTGCGCGGTGGCCGACAGCGGCAGCGGAAACTTGCTGGCCCGTGCGGTATCCAGCACCAGGCCCAGGTCCTTGACGAAAATATCCACGGCGGACAATGGCGTGTAATCGGCCTTGAGAATGTGCGGTACGCGGTTCTCGAACATCCAGGAATTGCCGGCGCTGTGGGTGATCACCTCGTACAAGGCATCGGCGTCGACCCCTTCGCGCAGCCCCAGCGCCATCGCTTCGGCGGAGGCGGCAATGTGCACGCCCGCCAGCAACTGATTGATGATCTTGACCTTGGAGCCCAGGCCATGCACGTCGCCCAGGCGATAGACCTTGCCGGCCATGCCCGCGAGCACCGCATCCGCCTTGGCATAGGCTTCGGACGGGCCGGAAGTCATCATGGTCATTTCGCCGGCCGCGGCCTTGGCGGCGCCGCCGGAGATCGGCGCGTCCAGGTACAACAACCCGGCTTCTGCCAGGCGCTGGCCCAGCTCCACCGCATAGGTCGGCGCCACCGTGGCACAGCCAATCACCAGGCTTCCCGGGCGCAATGCGGCGGCCGCCGAGTGCTCACCAAACAGGACGGTCTCGGTCTGTTCGGCATTCACCACCACGGTGATGATCACATCGCATTCACCCGCCATCTGTGCCGGTGAGCTGCAGGCTACGCCGCCTTCGCTGGCGAACTGTTGTGTGACGGCTTCACGCACGTCACAGGCATGCACATTGAAACCGTTGCGCAGCAACGAGCGGGCAATGCCCAGGCCCATCGCGCCAAGTCCAATAACGCCTACGTTCTTATTATTCATGGGGGTTCCTGTTTTGTGGTCAGGGGGTGATACGTGTTGGGCTGATAATCCACCAGTGATCAGATTATGTGAAGTAATTTTTTCAAATAACATATTTTAACATTGGCGGTGTGAGCGTCGCGCAGGCTCGGGTGGCACCCGGCAAAGCGCACTAAATTGACGTCAAATAAAAAGGCTGCCGGGCTGTGTTTAGTTCCGTACCGGACAGCCGATAGCGCCTTTAGAGTCCATTGCTCTGAAGGGGTACGTCATGTTCAATAAAACGTTGAGAACAGAACTGGCGGCCAGGACGGCCGATGTTGCAGGGTACAAAGGATTGGTGGCTGCGCTTGAGCGCTCGATGGCCGTGGTCGAGTTCGACTTGAACGGCAAGGTGCTTCGCGCCAACGATAACTTCTTGCAGGCGTTGGGATACCGCCCGGATGAATTGAGTGCAACGTCACATCGGGACTTTTGCTTGCCTGCATTGACGAACAGCGCGGCGTACGGCGAATTCTGGGCCGCGCTTCGGGCCGGCAAATTCGTTTCCGGCACCTTTCAGAGGGTCAATAAAGACGGGCAGACGGTCTGGCTGGAGGCCAGTTATAACCCGGTGCTGGACGAACGTGGCCAGGTGTTGAAGGTCGTCAAGTATGCGCTTGTCGTCACCGACAAAGTGGCCCAGGAGGCCGCCACCCGCAGCAAGCTCGTGGCGCTGGACCGGGCCATGGCGGTGATCGAGTTCGACCTGAGCGGCAATGTGCTGGTCGCCAACGAAAACTTTCTGAATGTCATGGGTTATGGGCTGGCGGAACTCAAGGGTAAGCATCACCGCCTGTTTTGCGAACCCGGCCTGGTTAACAGCAATGAGTACACCGACTTCTGGCGTCGCCTGAATGCGGGCGAGTTTTTCAGCGGGCAATTTAAACGCCTGGGCAAGCACGGCCGCGTCGTGTGGCTGGAGGCAAGCTATAACCCGGTGTATGACGCCGACGGCAAGTTGACCAAGATCGTCAAGTTCGCCAGTGACATCACCGAGCGGGTCGAGAAATTCGAGGCCGACTCCCGCGGCGCTTCAAGGGCTTACCATATTTCTGCCGAGACCGAGAAGTTTGCCGAGCAGGGCACCCAGGTCATTCAAGAGACCGCCAGTGAGATGCGCCGCATTGCCGAAAACATCGGGGCGTCTGCGCGACTGGTGGGGCAACTGGGCGATCGCTCCGAGCAGATCACCGCGATCGTCAATACCATTCGCGGGATTGCCGACCAGACCAACCTGCTGGCGCTCAATGCCGCCATCGAGGCCGCCCGGGCAGGGGATCAAGGGCGAGGGTTTGCCGTGGTCGCCGACGAGGTGAGGCAGCTGGCGGGGCGCACCAGCCGCTCCACGGCGGAAATCGCCGAGATGATCAGCAAGATTCTCGCCGAGACACGGGACGCGGTCGTCAGCATGAATGCCACCCAGGAAGGTGCGCAGCGCGGCGTTACGCTGGCCGATCAAGCCGGTTCGGTGATTTTGCAGATTCGCAACGGCACCAGCGACGCGGTCGAGGCTGTGAGCATGTTCGCTTCCAAGCTCGATGAATCCGAAGTGATTCCAAAGACCGCCATCAGCTGGGTGGGGTAGAGCCTCAAGCTGCGCCTTGCTCTTGACGTCGAACAGGGAATAGAAAAAGCGCCACTCGTTGAGTGGCGCTTTTTTTTGCCCGCGCTGTTAGCGGTTCAAGCATTACCCTCAGCGAAATGCCTAGAACTTGAAGCGCCCCACCAGGCCCTTGAGCTGACCGGAAATATCCGTCAACCGTCCGGACCCGGTCTGTGCCGAATGCGCAAAGCCTTCCACCAACTGCGCGTCGGCATGGATCTGCGCGATGTGCCGGTTGATCTCTTCGGCCACCTGGTGCTGCTCCTCGGCGGCGGTGGCGATCTGGGTGTTCTGGTCGCGAATCGAGTCGACCGAGCCGCGGATCTTGTCGAAGCTGTCGCGAGCCTGCTGGATGCGTTCCACGCTGGTGTGGGACACCAGCAGGCTGCCTTGCATCTGCTGAGTGACTTCCTGGGTGCGGCGGGCGAGGTTGCCCAGCAGGCTGTCGATTTCGCCGGTGGAGTCGGCGGTGCGTCGCGCCAGGGCACGTACCTCGTCGGCGACTACGGCGAACCCACGGCCCTGGTCACCGGCACGTGCGGCTTCGATGGCGGCATTGAGCGCCAGCAGGTTGGTCTGTTCGGCAATCGAGCGGATGGTGTCGAGGATGGTGTTGATGTTTTTGCTGTCCTGCTCCAGTTGCTGCATCGTCTGGGTGGAGCGCTGCAGGTCTTCGCTGAGCTTGAGCACGCTGCCGGTGGCTTCGCCGATATGCTGCTGGCCGTCGTGTACATCGCGGTAGCCTTCGTCGGCACTCGATGCGGCGGCGCTGCAGGAGCGGGCGACTTCGTTGGCGGTCGCCACCATTTCGTTGAAGGCGGTGCTGACCAGCTCCACGGCCTCACGTTGGCGGCCTGCCGCCTGGTTCATGTTGTGGGCCACATCGCGGGTGTCGGCGGCGGCGGCTTGCAGGTCGGAAGAGGCATTGCCGATGCGCTGCACCAACTGGGCGATCATGCTCAGGAACTGGTTGAACCAGCCCGCCAGGCTGGCGGTTTCGTCCTTGCCCTGCACCTTGAGCTGGCGGGTGAGGTCGCCTTCACCTTCGGCAATCTCTTGCAGGCCGTCGGCCACCCCGCGAATCGGGCGCACGATCACGCTGGCAAAGCTGGCGCCGACAATCGCGAACACCACGGCCAGTGCGGCGGCGATGGCGGCGATCAGCCAAGTCAGGCGAGTGGCGCCGGCCATCACTTCGTCACGTTTGATCAGGCCGATAAAACGCCAGCCCAGGTCTTTGGAGCTGACCACGTTGGCCATGTAGGTCACACCCTCGATGTCGACCTGGGTCACGCCGTCGCCGCGCTTGGCCAGCTCGGCATAATTAGCGCCCAGGTCGGCCAACGGTTTGAAGTTGTGCTTGGCGTCGCTGGGGTCTACCAGCACGTTGCCGTTGGCTTCCACCAGCATCAGGTAGCCGCTGTCGCCGAGCTTGATGTTGCGCACCAGTTCGGTGAGTTGCTTGAGCGACACGTCCAGGCCGACGACGCCAAGGATCTTGCCCGCGTCGTCGGCGACGGTGTGCACGGTGCCGATCAGCGACACATCGTCTGGCGCCCAATAGTACGCGCCGGTACGCACGGTCTTGCCTGGCGCGGCGATGGCCGCTTGGTACCAAGGGCGCACGCGCGGGTCGTAGTTGTTCAGTTTGGTGTCGTCAGGCCAACTGGCGTAACCGCCGTCGCTCAGTCCCAGGGACAGGTAGGCGGTGCTGGGATGGCTTTTGGCGAACTGGTCGAAAATCCCCAGAAGGTCCTTGTTGGTCGTAGTCAGCGGGATTTGCGCAGCGTCGGCGCCGGCATAACTCTTGAGGTCCCTGGCCGCGACAACGCGCGGGTCTTTGGCCACGTATTCGACGTTCTGGCTGATGCCGTCGAAAAACTGCTTCATGCCGTTGTCGATCTGACGGATCTCGCGGCCGCTGCTGTCGAGGAAATTGGCCATGGCCCCCTCGCGCACATTCAGCACCACCAAAATGGCCACCAGGATGACCGGCAGACACGCGATGGCCGCAAAGGCCCAGGTCAGCTTCTGCTTGATATTCATGACTTCACCTGCGGGTATTTATAGTTTTGGCAAGGAGAAAACAGTAGCGTCGAACGTCGCATGTGTTGTTTTGAAGGCGGGTGTGGCCATGCGTACCCTCTGTGTATCGACTGCGGGGCGCTCACTTGAGGCCGAAAGAACGGTTTACCGGTGGGGGCTGGTGGTCTCAGTCCTCGAACACAGCGCCATCAAACGCCGCTGCTAAACGTGATGTATAAGTTTCTCAAACGTCATCAACCATCTTTTTCCGGCGTGATACGCTAGCCTCACTTTTGAATTGGCACTGGTCGTTCCCGCGTATACGGCGACAGTGAGGAGTGAACATGTCGAAAATTTCCCACCATGATCTGCGGCGCTCGTTTCGCGAGCTGCTGGCCTCCCAGCACTGCTTTCACACCGCCTCGGTGTTCGACCCGATGTCTGCCAGGATCGCTGCAGACCTGGGCTTCGAAGTCGGCATCCTGGGTGGCTCGGTGGCGTCGCTGCAGGTTCTGGCTGCGCCGGACTTTGCGCTGATTACCCTGAGTGAGTTCGTCGAGCAGGCCACCCGCATCGGCCGGGTGGCGCAGCTTCCGGTGATCGCCGACGCCGACCACGGCTACGGTAATGCCCTCAACGTGATGCGCACGGTCCAGGAACTGGAGCGTGCGGGCGTTTCAGCGCTGACCATTGAAGATACCTTGCTGCCCGCGCAGTTCGGGCGCAAATCCACCGACCTCATCAGCACGGAAGAGGGCGTGGGCAAGGTCAAGGCAGCCCTGGAAGCGCGGGTCGATCCGCAGCTTTCGATCATCGCGCGGACCAACGCCGCCGTGCTGCCAGTGGAAGACGTCATCCATCGCACCAAGGCATATCAAGAAGCCGGCGCAGATGGCATCTGCATGGTGGGCATCCGTGACTTCGACCACCTTGAGCAGATCGCCGAAGGCCTGACGGTTCCGCTGATGCTGGTGACCTACGCCAACCCGAACCTCAATGACAACGAACGCCTGGCCAAGCTGGGTGTGCGGATTGTGGTTGCCGGCCACGGCGCCTACTTCGCCTCGATCAAGGCCACCTACGACAGCCTTCGTGAACAGCGCAACCTCACGCGCAGCACGTCGAACCTGACCGCCAGCGAACTGACCCATACCTACACGTTCCCCGACACCTACGTGAACTGGGCCAAAGAGTTCATGGATGTCCAAGAGTGACAGTGGCGGCCTGACCAATGGTGTTGGCGCGGTGGTGATTCACCGCGCCCGGGCGTCACCGTCCTTGTCTAAGCTAATTCCATAAAATTATTTATTTTATTTTTTATAGAACAATATCCTCTAACTGAGTTGACCCTTGGTGCGCCGGGACTGGCGCTGCTCAAGCCTTATCCGCTCAGGAATCTATAAAAATGAAAACGCTGAAACTGGCCCGGAATCTCATTTCGGCCGTGGGCCTCGCTGTCCTTTCCCTAAGCGCTCACTCCGCCGACCTTACCATTGGCTACATCAACGGCATCGACCCCCTCAAACGCGCCATCGCCGACGGCGAATATGAAAAAGGCATCGGCCAGAAAATCGATTGGCGAAAGTTCGACGCCGGCCCGGCCGTCCTTGCCGCCATGGCTTCAGGCGATGTGCAGATCGGTAACCTGGGTTCCAGCCCGCTTGCCGCGGCGGCGTCGCGAAACATGCCGCTGGTGGCGTTCATTGTCAGCGCGCAGATTCGCAGCTCCGAGGCGCTGGTGGTACGCGATGGCAGCGGGATCAGAATCCCTGAAGACCTGATCGGCAAAACCATCGCCGTGCCGTTTGTGTCGACCTCCCATTACAGCCTGCTGGGCGCGCTGAAGCATTGGAACCTGGACCCGCGCAAGGTCAACATCGTCAACCTCACCCCGGCGCAAATCACCGCCGCCTGGAGCCGTGGCGATATCGACGGGGCGTTTACCTGGTCGCCTGCCCTGGGTGAAATTCGCAAGACCGGCAAGATTCTGACCGATGCTGCCGAGGTTTCGAATTGGGGAGCACCGACCTTTGAAGTATGGGTGGCACGCAAGGACTTCGCAGAAAATAACCCGAAAGTGGTAGCCGATTTTGCCAAGGTCAGCCTGGCAGCGATTGCCGATTACGCTGCGCATAAAAAGGACTGGACCGCTGATTCCGCACCTGTAAAAAGCATCGCCCGACTCACAGGCGCCAACGCTGCGGATATTCCCGAGCTGCTCGAAGGCTCATCGTTCCCGAGCGCCGCCGAACAAAAAAGCGCCCAATACCTCGCCGGCGGCACCGCCAGGGAAATCGGCAAAACCGCCGAATTTCTGAAAGAGCAGGGGAAAATCGAAAAAGTCCTGCCTGACTACTCCGCCTTTGTCAGCGACAAGTTTGTCGGAGAGTAACCATGGGCCTTACGCTTCGTCCTCTCGGCCCAACCATCGGCGCCGAGGTCGAGGGGCTGGACATGTCCCGGCCTCTGAGCGATCAGCAGCAGCACTGGGTGGAGCAAGCGCTGCTGCAGCACCAGGTGCTGTTCTTCCGTAATCAGGCAATTACACCTGCCGAACATGTGGCGTTTGCCGCGTGTTTCGGAGATTTGCACCGGCATCCGATCTATCCCCATGTGGACCAGCACCCTGAGTTGCTGCTGATCGACACCGCGGTGACCGACGTACGCGACAACGCCATCTGGCACACCGACGTGACGTTTCTCGCCGCGCCGGCAATGGGCTCCGTGCTGGCGGCCAGGCAGGTGCCGGCTTTCGGTGGCGATACATTGTGGGCCAACGGCGTGGCCGCGTTCGAGGCGTTATCGGCCCCCATCCGGCGCCTGCTCGACGGCCTGACCGCTACCCACGAATTGATCAAGTCCTTTCCCACCGAGCGCTTCGGCAGCACGCCCGAAGCACTGGAGCGCTATGAAAAAGCCAGGAAGGATCATCCGCCGCTGTCACACCCGGTGGTCAGGACGCATCCCGCCACGGGCCATAAGGCGCTGTTCGTGAATGAAGGCTTTACCACGCGAATCAATGAGCTGGAGGCGGCGGAAAGTGATGCGCTGCTGCGGCTGTTGTTCAGCCATGTGAGTCGCCCTGAATTTACCCTGCGTTGGCGATGGAAGGCGAATGATGTAGCTTTCTGGGATAACCGCATTACCCAGCATTACGCGATCGATGATTACCGTCCCAATAGACGGGTCATGCATCGCGCGACGATTTTGGGGGATGTGCCTTTTTGATGGAGAATCAGGCGATGGACCTGCCTTTGGTGATCAACCCGGACGACTATCTGGAAACCGAGTTCGGCCGGGAGTACACGCCTGAGCGCAATCGACAGGCATGGCAGCTCGCGTATGCACGCTTGAAGGAAGTACTGTCACAAGCGGTCGAGGGCTCTCATGTCTACGTGGTCATGGGCGTGCAGGGCGCTGGCAAGTCTCGCTGGGTGGCGGAAAACCTTGACCGATTGGGTCGCGGGGCGATCGTCTTCGATGCTGCCCTGCCGGCGCGGCGTCATCGGGAGGAGCTGCTTTCCATCGCGAGGGAATATGCAATCCCGGTGATCGGCATTCTGGTGAGTGCACCGCTGGCGTTGGCGCTGTCGCGAAATGCCCAACGCAATGCTGACAAAAGAGTGCCAGAGGACGCGCTGAAAAGCGTGTTCAGCATGCTTGAGCCACCCAGTGAAGATGAAGGATTTGTGTGGGTACAGACCATTGAACAACAGGCGCCGCTGCCCACAACCCTGCAAACTGCCCGGATGACCCTGGTTGCGCCTGATGTGGCGCTCGCAGAAGAACTCGCCGATGCCTTGAACGCCAGCTACGCACTGCACCGCCAGTTTCTCGAGTGGAGCAAGCCGCACTGGACGCTGGAGGACACGCAGGAAAGCCTCCAGCGCGCGATAAAAGACTTCGATGCACCTGCCGGGGAGAAAAGGTACTTTCTGTTATCTCGTGATGAGCCCCAGGCATTGGTGGGCTGTATCGGCCTGCTGCCGCTTGCCGATGAGGTTCACAGCTTCGAAATCGGCTATTGGGGTAATCAGGCTCACACCGGTCTTGGGCTGATGAGGGAGGCATTGACTGTTCTGGTTTCACAGTTGAGCGGGCACACACTACGCCTGACCACCTCTTCGGCGAACTTATCCAGCCAACGACTGGCTGAGGCAGCGGGGTTTGAATGGGTGGAAACCCTTCAAGGCGCGCGGCGCTGCGAGTACTTCGGGGTACGCGATACACTGGTTTACCGTCGGGTCGCACGCTGACCCTAGAGGTACTCACACTCCGCCCGTAGCAGCGATAGCTGAACCAAGTCCTGATGAGCCCCGTTCCAGTAACCCGCCTGCCTCAGCGTTCCTTCACGCACGAACCCGGCTTTTTCAAGCAGGTTCAGTGAGCGGGCATTGTCGGGATGAACCAGCGCCTCGATCCTGTTGAGTTCCATGTGCTGGAACGCCCATCGAACGGCGGCGTAAACCGCCTCCTTCATCAGCCCGCGGCCTTGTGCCGATTGCGCCATCTCAAAGCTGATCGCACAGCTTCGCCACCCACGATTCCATTTAAAGAAACCACAGGTGCCGATCAGCTCTGCCGTGGCGGTGTCCTCAATCCCCCAGCGAATGCCTGGGTTGGGCGACGTACGCCAACTGGCAAATACCTCAATCAATTGCTCCGCTTGGAGAGGCTCGGTCAGCGGATCGGTGCCGAACCACTTCATTGCCTCTGCGTCGCCATGAATCGCAAACAACGCCGCCGCGTCCTGCTGTCTCAGCTCCCTGAGGGTCAGGCGTTCGGTTTTGACGATGGGGAATTCGGACACTGGCGGCGTCACCTTTAAGAAAAACGATTCTCTAAGGTGTGTCTTACACGGCAAAAAATCAATCAAGTGGGCCCATGATCGCTGCCACGCAGCGTGTGGGGAGTGAAAGCAGAGCTGCTTTTATGTGGGAGCGGGCTTGCTCGCGAAAAACCTGAGAGCGCCGCGTTCATCCAGAATGCCAGCGTCATCGTTAACGACCTTCGCGAGCAAGCCCGCTCCCACATTTGGACCGTGCCCGCTTTAGCTTTTGATTTACAACACTCAAGCCGGCCGGGAGGCCGCTGTGCTCTTGATCTGCTTTTGATCTTAGGCGCCCCAATAGCCGCCGTTACCTAAACAATGGATATGCACACATCACCCCGCCCAGCGCCCCCCACATTGCACCCACGCCCCAGAGCCGATAGTCTTGCAAACCATTACCAAAAACCCAATCCCCTCGGGCCCATTGGGTAAAAGGAGAGGTTTGTGAACATCGGACAGTTCGCCTTTCAACGCCAGGTTGAAACTCTATACGTCGACCACAACAGCTGGCTGCGCACCGTGCTACGGCGCAAATTGGGCAACGCATTCGATGCCGCCGACCTGGCCCACGACGTCTACCTGCAACTCATGCGTAAGGGCCAACTCCCGCCCACCGGCGAATCCCGCCGCCACCTGACCCAAATCGCCAACGGCCTGGTCATCGACCTCTACCGCCGTCGCCAGATCGAAACCGCTTACCTGCAAGCCCTGACCCTCTTGCCCGAACCCTGCGCGGCCGATGAAGAAACCCGCGCCCTGGCCATCGAGGCCCTGATCGAAATCGACGCCGCCCTGCACAGCCTGCCACCCAAGGCACGCCAGGCCCTGTTGCTGTGCAAACTCGATGGCCTGAGCTACCGCGAGATCGCCGCCGAGCTGCAAGTCTCCGTCTCATCGGTGGAAAAATACATCGCCGCCGGCCTGCTGGCCTGCTACCAAACCCTGCACGGCTGACCCACAGCGATGTCGACCGAACAGCCAATCGCCCCCGTTATCATCGAGCGCGCCACCGCCTGGATGGCACGTCTATGGGCCGATGACGCCAGCGCCGAAGACCACGCCAACTGCCTGCGCTGGCGCGCCGAACACCCCCATCACGAGCTGGCCTGGACACGCCTGCTGGGCTTCGAGCAAAAACTCAACAGCGTCCCTGCCGCAGTAGCCAAGCACAGCCTGGCCGAACCCGAAGCCCCCGACTCCCTCAATCGCCGCAGCACCCTGCGCCTGCTCGGCCTGTTGGTCGCAGCCGGTGGCCTCACCTACGGCGTGCGCCGCACCGACGCCTGGCAACTGGCGAGTGCCGGCCATAGCACCCGCACTGGCGAAATTCGCGAAGTCGTATTGCCCGACGGCACTCGCCTGGTGTTGGGCTCGGCCTCGGCGATTGACGTGCAATTCGACGACCACCAACGCCTGGTGCTGCTGCGGGCCGGTGAGGTCTTCATCACCACTGCGCCTTCATCCCGGCCGTTTCGGGTGCAGAGTCACCAGGGCCTGTTTCAGGCGCTGGGCACGCGCTTCAGCCTGCGACAGTGCGACGACAGCTGCCAGTTGGCAGTGCTTGAGGGCGCCGTGCAGGTGCAGCCTGAGCAGGGCGCAGTCGCGCGAGTGGAAGCGGGGCAGGGTGCCACGGTTTCCAGGGACAAGGCGCAACCGACTGCGGCGGTGACCGATCGCAGCATCGCCTGGGTCAAGGGGCTGTTGTTGGCCGATGGCACCCGGCTCGACGAGCTGATCACCGAACTGGCGCGCTACCGCCCCGGTGTACTGCGCTGTGCGCCGGAGGTGGCGATGCTGCGGGTCAGCGGCGTGTTGCATCTGGAAAACACCGACCTGGCCCTGGACAATCTGGCCGCCGCGTTGCCGATACAAGTGGTGAAGCGCACCCGCTATTGGGTGACGGTAAGTGCCCCTGCCTGAAAAAACCTTGAGATTTGATTGAGGGTTTTGGCTGCTCGTTCGGAAGATAAGGTAAGGGCGAGCAAAGGCTCATTCAGTCAGGGAGACTTCATGAGTAACAAGGATGTGGCTGCGGCCAAACCCAGGGAGCGGGGCGCGGTCTCGCAAGTGTTGCGGCCGGTGCGCGGGCGACTGATCGTTGCGGCACTGCTGGCCGGTGTGGGCAGTATGCTGACGTTGGTGCCGCTGGGGGGCGTTGTGCATATCGCCAGGATCGCCCTCGGCGGGCCGTCGATGGCCCAGACATCGGTCGAGCTGTGGTTGACCATCAGTGTCAGCCTGGCGAGCCTGTTCGTGGGCTTGCTGTTGATGACGGTTGCAGAGACGGTCGCGCACCTGGCCGACAACCACCTCACTCGTCACCTGCGCCTGGCAATCGCTCAGCGACTGAGCCAGGTGCCGCTGGGCTGGTTCACCGAGCGGGCGTCGGGCGAGGTCAAGCAGGCGATGCAAGACGATATCGGCACCCTGCACAGCCTGACTGCGCATTTCTATACCACCGCGGGGCGTTGTGCCGGGGCCGTACTGTTGTCGGCGGCCTATCTGTTCACGGTCGACTGGCGCATGGCGCTGGTATCGCTGTTGCCGTTTCCGGGGTTTTTCCTGTTCTTCAATCATGCGATGAAAGCCAGCGGCAGCGCGATGCAGTCCTTTGTCGAACGCATGACCCGGGTCAATAACGCAGTCGTCGAGTTCGTCAACGGCATTCCGGTGGTCAAGGCTTTCGGTGCCATCGGCAAGGCCCACGCGGGCTACCGCAAGGCGGTGGATGATTTCAGCGAAGCCTTCGTTGAGTTCACCCGGCCGCTGGTGGGGACGATGGCCAACGCCAACGCAATGATCGCCCCGGTGACGGTGCTCGCGGTGGTACTGACGTTCGGCCTGGTGTTTGTCAGCCTGGGCTGGATCAGCGCCGTGGAGGTGCTGCCGTTCGCCATTGTCGCGCCGGGTATTTGCGCGCCGCTGATGCTGCTGAGTTACATCACTCACGACCTGAACAACGCCGTTGGCGCCGCCGAGCGTGTACAGGCACTGCTGGCGACGCCGGTGCTGGCGCAGGCGGAGCCGGGCTCCGAACGCTTGCCCAAAGATACCGAGGTGCGCGTGGAAAACCTCGGGTACGCCTACGACCCACGGAACCCGGTACTGTCAAACATCAGCTTCACCCTCAAGCCCGGTACCGTCACCGCCATCGTCGGCGCTTCGGGCTCGGGCAAGTCGACCTTGGCGCGCCTGCTGCTGCGCTTTTTCGACCCGACCGAGGGGCGTATCACCTTGGGTGGCGTCGACCTGCGGCAGGTCGAGACTTCGCAGCTCTACAACCTGATCGGGTTTGTGCTGCAAGAGGTACGCCTGGTCCACGCCAGCGTTGCCGAAAACATCGCCCTCGGCCGGCCCAGCGCCAGTCGCAAGGAAATCGAGGCGGCCGCACGGGCGGCGAATATCCATGAGTGCATCATCGGCTTGCCACGGGGCTACGCCTCGGTGATCGGCGAGGATGCGCAGTTGTCCGGTGGCGAGCAGCAGCGCATCAGCATCGCCCGCGCGGTATTGCTGGCGCCGCCGGTGCTGGTGCTGGATGAGCCCACGGCCGCCGCCGATGCCGGGAACGAGGTGGCGATCCAGGACGCGCTGTCGCGCTTTGCCCAGGGGCGCACGCTGTTGGTGATCGCCCATCGCCTCGACACCGTGATGCACGCCGACCACATCATCGTGCTGGAAAACGGCCGCATCGTTGAACAGGGCAACCATCCTCGACTGATCGCGCAGGAAGGCCGCTACGCGCGCCTGTGGGCGTCGGGCGGCTACAAACAGACCCGCGAACAGGCGCTGCCGACATGCTGAAAACCTTTATCGAACTGTTGGGCGACGACGGGCCAGTCTTGCATCGCTATGTGAGAAACGTGGTGTTCTACGGCGCGCTCTGTGGGCTGACCATCGCTGCGCTGGTGCCGGTACTGACCGATATGCTCAACGGTGATCTTGCCGAAGCAGCGCTGTGGCTGGTGGTATTCCTGGCGGCGGTGGCGACGTGTTGGACGACGCGACGGGAAGTTGAAAAGGCCGGCGTCGCGGTGGGCGTGGCGGTGCTGCAAGGCGGTCGCCAGCGGATCGGCGACCACGTGGCCGGGCTGCCTGTCGGCTGGTTTACCCCGGATAACACCGCGCGGCTCAACCAGGTGGTGACCCAGGGCATGATGACCGTGGCCCAACTGCCGGCCCATGTATTTACCCCGGTGCTCAGCGGCGTGGTGACGCCGTTGGTGCTGGTGCTGGCGCTGTTCGTGCTGCACTGGAAAATGGGCCTGATCGCCTTGTTGGCGTTGCCGATTCTCGGTGCCGCATTCTGGCTCAGCGCACGGCTTGGCCGGCGTGCCGACCGGGCGTTCCAACGCAGCTCGGCTGACACCAGCCAGCGCATGCTGGAGTTCGCCCAGTCGCAGTCGGTGTTGCGTGCGTTCAGTGGCGGCGGTAGCTCGGTGTTCCTGCAACGGGCGATTGAGCAGCAACACGCGACAGGGGCTCGCCTGATCCTGTTGTCCGCAACCTCGGTGCTGCTGAATACGTGGATGGTGCAGGTGGTGTTCGCCGCCTTGTTGATCGCCGCCGCATTGTGGCTCGACGCGTACCTGGGTAATCCCTTGCACGTAGGCTCGGTGATCGCGGTGATGGTGTCGCTGTTGCTGGTCAGCCGCTTCATTGACCCCCTGCTGGAGGTGGCCGGTTATGGCGAGACCTTGCGCGGCGCCGGGATGCAACTTGAGGCGGTGCGCGAGATCCTGGCCGCATCGCCGCTGAAAGAGCCGAGCGCCCCGCAATCCCCACGGGATGCCTCAGTGGAATTGTGCGACGTGAGTTTTCGTCACCCGGGTGGTCCTCGGGACGTGCTGCGTGGCGTGAGCCTGCGAATTGAACCGGGCAACATGACCGCGCTGGTGGGCGCTTCCGGCTCGGGCAAGACCACGCTGCTGAGACTGGTTGCGCGGTTTTTCGAGGTCAGCCAAGGCCAGGTGTGTATCGGTGGCGTGGATGTGCGACAGATGTCTGGCGAGCAGCTTAACGCGCAGATCAGCCAGATATTCCAGGACACGTACCTGTTCCAGGGCAGCGTCGCCGACAACATTCGCCTGGGCAAGCCTGACGCAAGCGATGTGCAAGTGCTGGAGGCCGCGCGGCAGGCCGGTGTGCAGTCGATTATCGAGCGTTTGCCCATGGGGCTGTCGACCAGTGTCGGCGAGGGCGGGGCACGCCTGTCCGGCGGCGAGCGCCAGCGTATCGCGATCGCCCGTGCGTTGATCAAGGGCGCGCCGATCCTGCTGGTGGATGAAGCCACTGCTGCACTGGACGCCGAGAACCAGGCAGTCATCGCCGAAACCCTGGCACGCTTGCGCGGCAAGTGCACGTTGATCGTGATCGCGCATCAGTTGTCGACGGTGGTGATGGCCGACCAGATTGTGGTGCTTGATGAGGGCCGGATCGTAGAGCACGGCACGCCAGAACAACTGACGGCTCGGCAGGGGCGTTATGCCCGGTTCCTGGCGCAACGGAGGGCGTCGAAGGGGTGGCGTATCGCCTAGTGGACCCGCCAGGAAGGCGGGTCCGAAGAGCAGGTTAGAGCTTCGGCAGTTGCCCGATGCGGCCCATCATTTCAGTGACGATCTGCAGGTCCAGCAGGAACTGGTCGACGGTCTTGAACTCGTTGTCGGTATGGCCGGTGTACTTGACCTCTGGCCGTGCCAGGCCGAATTGCACGCCATTCGGCAACTCATGCACCGAGGTAGCGCCGGCCGAAGTCCCGTACTTGTGCTCCATGCCCAGGTTCTCGCTGGCCACGGCCAACAGCGCCTTGACCCACTCGCCTTCAGGGTTGCGGTACATCGGCTCGGCGATCGAGTAGTCGAAGCTCACGGCCACGTGGTTCTGTTTAGTCCAGGCTGCCAGCTTGTCGGCGATTTCAGCCTTGAGCGCTTCCGGCGACTTGCCCTTAGGCACACGCAGGTTGACTGCCAGCTTGAAGGTACCGTCATCCTCACCGACATAGGTCAGCGACGTGGTCAGCGGCCCCATGAACGCATCGGAGAAGCCCACACCCAGTTTGCCGCCCAGGTAATCCAGGCCCCAGTTGGTGGCGGCATAACGCGCGGCATCGGTGAACTGGTTGTGCTTGAGCGCCACCTTGCCGTCGAGGCTGTTGAGGAAGTCGAGCATGCGGGCCACCGGGTTCACACCGGATTCTGGCTCGGAGGAGTGAGCGGACACGCCAGTGACGATCAGCTTGACGTCCTTGCCGTCGACCTTGACTGCCACTTCGAAGTCACCGCCATTGCGTTTGGCGTATTCGCTACCGGCCTTTTGCAGGCTGGCGGCCAGTTCGGCGGGCTTGTCGCTCAACAGTGTCACCACCGACGCCGACGGGATCTGGTTGGTGGCCTTGCCGCCGGTCATCGAGATGATTTCTGCGCCTTTGCCTTCAGCCTTGCGCTTGGGGAACTTGGCCATGACCGTGCCGTAGCCTTTCTCGGCGATCACCACCGGGTAGCCGCCATCCAGCGCCAGGTTGTAGTTGGGCGTTGGGTTGTGTTCGAAGTAGTACGGGATCGCGTCGCCGGAGGTTTCCTCGGTGGTGTCCACCAGCAGCTTGAAATTGCGTGCCAGCGGCAGTTTCTCTTCCTTGATCACCTTCATCGCGTACATCGCCACCACGATGCCGTTCTTGTCATCCTCGGTGCCGCGGCCATACATGCGGTCGCCGATCAGTGTGACCTTGAACGGATCGAGTTTGGTACCGTCCTTGAGCACCCAGTTTTCCGGGGTTACCGGTACCACGTCGGCGTGAGCATGAATGCCGACGACTTCATCGCCGCTGCCTTCCAGGGAGATCTCATAGACGCGATTGTCGATGTTGCGGAAGTTCAGGTTGAACGACTCGGCCAGACTCTTGATCCTGGCGGCGATCTTGATGAACTCGGGGTTGTCGTGCTGGGCCACGCCGGTCACCTGGAACGTCGGGATCTCCACCAGTTCGCGCAGGGTTTCAGTGGCGGCAGCGCCGTACTTCACCCGCGCATACAGGCCCAGCAGGCGATGGATTTCGTTCTGCTGGTCGGCGGTCAGGTCCTTGTTGTCGAGGAACGCGCTGATAGCTGGGCCGAGGTTGTCGCTCTTGGCCACGTCACTCTTGGCCAGGCTACCGAGAAACTGCCTGAAATCCTTGACCGAAGCGTCACTGAAGGTCTTCAGGATGATCGCATTCTGTTGCGGGGTGAGGTTGGCTTGAGCTTGGGTGGTGAACACCGAAAGGCTGGCGGCCATCAGGGTGGCTACGGCCAGTTGCTTGAGGGAAAAATCCATTGCTGAGGGCATTCCTTTGCAGGGAGTGAGTGAGAAATGTCTGATCATAAGGTCAGAAACAATTTCACACACTACCATCGGGAGGCTGGGGGAGGGGAGTGCTTGAGTAGGAAATTTCCCATAGAAATGCGCGATGACCCACAGAACGGAAAGCTCCGGTATGGTTCTGCGGTTAGGGTGTTATTTGTGCAAAGGAGTGGTGTTGATGATGCTTTCAGACCGTTACCGCGGCAGCCTGCTTGGGCTGGCCTGTGGTGATGCAGTAGGGACCACGGTTGAGTTCATGCGCCGAGGTTCGTTTGCCCCGGTCACCGATATGGTGGGTGGTGGGCCGTTCCAGCTTTTGCCTGGCCAGTGGACGGATGACACATCCATGGCGCTGTGTCTGGCCGAAAGCCTGCTGCGCAAGAATGGTTTTGACGCTGGCGATCAGATGGGGCGTTATTTGAACTGGTGGAAGTGGGGCTACCTGAGTGCTACGGGGGAGTGTTTCGATATCGGCACAACCGTTCGTGATGCATTGACGAAGTATCAGCACACAGGCGATCCGTTCGCGGGCTCCACCGACCCGTACTCGGCGGGTAACGGGTCAATGATGCGCCTGAGCCCGGTGGTTCTGTTCTGTTTCCCAGATGCCGAGCGCTTGCGGGAGTTTACCGTCGACAGTTCCCGCACTACCCATGGCGCGTTGGAGGCGATTGAGTGCTGCCTGGTGCTGGCGGAGTGTATTTCCAATGCGCTGCGTGGGGATTCGAAAGCGCAGGTACTAAAGGTTGACTATCTGGACTTGAGCGAACCCAAAGTTGTGGACATTGCTGATGGGCACTACCTCGATAAGGCGCGCAGCGACATCGTTGGTTCTGGTTACGCGGTGGCTTCGCTTGAGGCGGCGCTATGGTGTTTTCATCACGCCGAGAGCTTTGCCGAGGCCGTGCTGGCCGCGGCAAACCTGGGGGATGACGCCGACACTACGGCAGCGATCGTGGGTCAACTGGCGGGTGCGTATTACGGTGTGCAGGGTATTCCGATCGAGTGGTTGGGCAAGTTGTGGCAGCGTGAAGAGATTCAGGAGACTGCCGACGCGTTGTTTCAGGCGGCACAAGGCCAGGCAGCGGCACTTTAGGTATCCGTCAGCCCTTCAACTCCGCCAACTGTTTCCACTCAATCGAAAATCGCGCCAGGTATTTGCGTAGTCGGTCGGCATCGTTCGGCTGCGCCTTGGCTTGTCGGGAGACGCCGAACAAGCGTCGTCCGGCATCGGAAATGCTGTCGGACTGGAGGCACGTTTCGATCACGGCGTTAAGTTGCAGTTGGTCGAACAGGTCCAGTTCGGTATCGACGCCCAGGCGTGACAGCCAATCGTTTTGCGGCGACTCCAGGCCCCAGGCATAACGCAGTCGGTCGATTTCTTCCTGGGTCTGGCTTTCGTCGATGCGCCCGCTGTCCGCCAGAGTGGCCATGCGCGTGATGGAGGCAGACAGTTCGCGAAAGTTACCCAGCCAGGCCGCTTCGCTGGAGCAGGCAAAGGCGAGGTAGCGCCGCCGGGCTTCGAGGTTGAAGCGCACCACTTGGCCCTGTTCGCGGGCGTGGCGTTCCAGTTCGAAGTCGATGTTCGGTTCGATGTCTTCACGGCGCCCGGCCAGGCCCGGCAGGTCGAATGTCCAAAGGTTGATCCGGGCGTACAAGTCTTCGCGGAACAGCCCTTCCGCGACGCGGCCGCGCAGGTCGCGGTGGGTGCCGGCGATGATCAGGAAGTCGCTGGTGACTTCCTGGTCGCCGCCGAGAGGGAAGAAGCGCTTTTCTTCGACCGCCTTGAGCAGCATCGCCTGTTCGTCGAGCCCCAGTTCGCCGATCTCATCCAGGAACAACATGCCGCCGTCTGCTGCGCGGAGCAGACCATCGCGGGCGTTCTGGGCGCCGGTGAAGGCGCCTTTGATATGGCCAAACAGCGCCGACATCGCGCCATCGCCGCGTAAGGTGGCGCAGTTCACTTCAACAAAACGTCCCTGGACCTGATGCCGGCTGCGCTTGAGTTCGTAGATGCGCCGCGCGAGGAATGACTTGCCGGCACCGGTGGGGCCGATCAGCAGCATCGGTGCCTTGGAGCGCACGGCCACGCGTTCGATCTGTTCGATGGAGCGGTTGAAGGCCGGGTTGCGTGTGGCGATTCCGGATTTGAGGAAGGCCAGGCTTTCCAGGCGTTTGTGGGCGAAGCGTGATGCGATGCGGTCGTAGCGCGACAGGTCGAGGTCGATCAGTGCATGAGTGCCGGTGGCGCGTTCCTCTTCGTTGCGGCGGCGAGCCGGAGACGTCTGGATCAAGCGGGCTGGCAGATAGCGCGCTTCTGTCAGCAGGAACCAGCAGATTTGCGCAACGTGGGTGCCGGTCGTGATATGGACCAGGTAATCCTCGTGGTCGGTGTCGAAGCGGTAGCCGGTGGTGAAGTCGTGCAGTGCGCCGTACACCTCCTCGAAATCCCAAGGGTTCTTCAGGTGCATGGGGTGCAGCCGCACCTCGGTTTCCGGCGATACCTGCTGGATGTCGTCGCGTACCCGCTGAGCGAGGCTGATGTCTCGTGCGTCGACACCGTGAATCAGCTCCAGGCGATCAATCAATACTTCCTGCTGCTGGCAAAGGCCGACGCTGGGCCGCCAATGGTTCCAGCGATTGCCACCTTTGCCGACCCGGTCCAGGGTTGAACCGATAAAACCAATGGCGACCGTGCGCTTTTGAATCATGGCGATACCAAAATATAGATGACGATATGTAAGGATAAGTAATTTCTGAAGGAATTGTCATTGCAGTCGAGCTGATTAGTTATCTAAATTAAAAATATTCATATAAAAGAAATAGATAAGAATATTTATCGGCGAAAACAAAAACCTGGCATGGCAGCTGCAATAACTCTCGCAACGGAACACACAACAGAGCGAGACGCCACGATGGCCAACTCCCAGATCTTCAACACCCAGCAGGCGAAACTGCCTGCATGCGACACCTTGAACGCTACACAGGTACCGGCTTATGCCTACAGCGCCAAGCACAAGCTGGCCCAGTTGGCAGTCACCGGTTGCCTGAACCAGACCTTCCACGCCTCGGCCGAAAGCCAGCTGGAGAGCGTGTTGCAGTTGGCCAGCGAGCTGGACAGCCGCTATATCGCCAAGGTTGCGTGCTACGCCCGCCGCCAAGGCCACATGAAAGACATGCCGGCATTGCTGTTGGCCGCATTGGTGGCCCAACGTTCGGTGATGGTGCCGCAGGTGTTCGAACAGGTGGTGGACAGCGGCAAGATGTTGCGCAACTTCGTGCAAATCCTGCGCAGCGGTGTGACGGGGCGCAAGTCCCTGGGCTCGCAGCCCAAGCGCCTGGTGCAGAACTGGTTGAACACTGCGACGGAGCGTCAGCTTTTGCAGGCGTCAGTCGGTAATCAGCCATCGTTGGCGGATGTGGTGAAAATGGTTCACCCCAAGCCCACTGAACCATGGCGTGAAGCGTTCTTCGCCTGGTTGATCGGGCGGCCGGTGGATGTGCAAGCCTTGCCGGAGCTGACTCGGGCCTTGCTCGCCTTTCGTAGTGGTTCGACCACTGAGGTGCCGGCGGTACCGTTCCAGTTGCTTGGAAACGAGAAGCTCAGCAAAGAACAATGGGCTGCCCAGGCCGATAACATGGGTTGGCAGGCCCTGCGCACGAACCTTAATACCTTTGCACGCCAAGGCGCGTTCGAGGTGCCAGGGTTCGCATGGCAAGTAGCGGCGCGGTTGGCTGATGCAGAGGCGATCGCCAAGGCGCGGGTTTACCCGTACCAGTTGCTGGCGGCGTATCGAATGGCGGGGGATGACGTACCGGCCTGCGTGCGTGAAGCCCTGCAGGACGCTCTTGAGTTGTCCCTGGCCAACGTGCCGGTGTTGCAAGGTTCGGTGGTGGTTTGCCCTGATGTGTCGGGCTCGATGCACAACCCGGTCACCGGGTATCGCGAGGGCGCCACGAGCGCTGTACGTTGCATCGATGTGGCGGCCT
Organism: Pseudomonas sp. AN3A02; assembly: GCF_011765255.1. Classification (NCBI taxonomy): domain Bacteria; kingdom Pseudomonadati; phylum Pseudomonadota; class Gammaproteobacteria; order Pseudomonadales; family Pseudomonadaceae; genus Pseudomonas; species Pseudomonas sp. AN3A02. The sequence goes on along the minus strand of NZ_JAARNI010000014.1, from coordinate 28,224 downwards.
TGATCGGCGCGGCGATCTTGCGCAAGCAGCCAGACGCACGCTTGATGCCGTTTGAAAACCATGTGGTGGATATCCGGCTCAACCCGCGTGACAGTGTGATGAGCAATGCGCAGAAGCTGGCCGCCATCGGCGGAGGCGGGACTAACTGCTCGGCGCCGCTGGCGAAAATTGCCGGGGCCAAAATGAAAGTGGATACGGTAATCCTGGTGTCTGACAACGAGTCGTGGATTGACGCCAGGCGTCAGCGCGGTACCGAAACCATGCGTCAGTGGGAGTTGATCAAGCAGGTCAACCCGCAAGCGCGGCTGGTGTGTATCGATATGCAGCCGGGTGCCACCACGCAGGCGGCAGACCGCCAGGACATTTTGAATGTGGGAGGCTTCAGTGATGCGGTATTTGATGTGGTCGCGCAGTTCGCCGAAGGGCGCTACGGTGCGCAACATTGGGTGCAGGCGATTGAAGCAATAGAAGTTTGATTTCACCGGCGCTGAATGCCGACGGGACTACATCCAAGACGTCTCGTCAGACCCTTGTCAGCGCCAGTGACGGCACGAATGCCTGTGGCTGTACATCTATGGTAAGCCGGTATGTTCCGGCGCTCAGTCACACTTTTTGTCGTGCCACCTTATTACGATTGCCTCGGCGAATGCCGGTGAAACTACAGTACGGAATGGTCGCGGGTTCGAGTCCCGCCAGTCGCAAGACTGTAGCTCAGCGGCAGAGCGTGCCGCATGTTTCACCCCTCTTTTGTCGCCGTCTGTTTACTTGAAACGCCGCGCCTGCGGCACATACAAAAAGAATCGAGATCATGCAAGAGAAGACCTACCAACTGCTGGAAGTTGCCAACGGCAAGCCCATCAAGCTCTGGACCCAAGGGGTACCGGTTGAGCCAGAGGCTCGCCAGCAACTGATGAACACGGCGAAGATGCCGTTCATTTTCAAACACCTCGCGGTGATGCCGGATGTGCATCTGGGCAAGGGCTCGACCATTGGCAGCGTGATTCCCACCGTGGGCGCGATTATCCCGGCCGCTGTTGGCGTGGATATCGGCTGCGGCATGATTGCCGCACGTACCTCGCTGACTGCCGCCGACCTGCCGGATAACCTCCACGGCCTGCGCTGCGCGATCGAGGCGGCGGTGCCCCATGGTCGCACCAGCGGACGTAACGGGCGTGACAAGGGTGCCTGGGACACTGTTCCGCAGCAGGCCGACCAGGTGTGGGCGGCGTTGCACCCACGCTTCAAAACGATCACCGACAAGTACCCGAAACTGAAGAACACCAACAACCGCCAACACTTGGGGACGCTGGGTTCGGGTAACCACTTTGTCGAAGTCTGCCTGGATGAAGCCAACCGGGTCTGGTTCATGTTGCACAGCGGTTCCCGTGGCGTCGGCAATGCCATCGGTAACCTGTTTATTCAATTGGCTCAACAGGACATGCGTCAGCACATCGCCAACCTGCCGGATCGCGACCTGGCTTACTTCGAGGAAGGCAGCCAGCACTTCGATGACTATGTGGAGGCGGTCGGCTGGGCCCAGGATTTTGCCCGTCAGAACCGCGAGATGATGATGCGGGCGGTGGTTGAGGCGACGCGCAAGGTGATCCACAAACCGTTTGAAGTGGCGCTGGAAGCGGTGAACTGCCACCACAACTATGTGCAAAAAGAGCGGCATTTCGGTGAGGAAATTCTGGTCACTCGCAAAGGTGCGGTGTCGGCAAAGAAGGGTGAGCTGGGAATTATTCCCGGTTCGATGGGCGCGAAAAGTTTCATCGTGCGCGGGCTGGGTAACGAAGAGTCGTTCTGCTCCTGCAGCCATGGCGCCGGCCGGATCATGAGCCGCACCAAGGCCAAAAACACCTTCACGGTGGCCGACCAGGTGCGCGCAACGGCCCACGTGGAATGCCGTAAGGATGCTGCGGTAATCGACGAGATTCCGATGGCCTACAAGGATATCGACCAAGTCATGCACGCCCAGCGCGAGCTGGTGGAAGTGCTGCACACCTTGCGTCAGGTGGTGTGCGTGAAGGGATAAAGTCTGGAATTTGATGGTTGTACAGGAGCATTCAAAATGAATAGGGAACAAGACGACCTTCACCCCCTCAGTCTCGCCATGCGCGAACGGGTCTTGCTCGAACTGGAGCGCATAGAGCGCGAGCGAAACGTCACGGTGCTGTATGCCTGTGAATCCGGCAGTCGCGCCTGGGGCTTTGCTTCCACCGACAGTGATTACGACGTGCGTTTCGTCTATGTGGAAAAGCCAGACTGGTTTGTCCAGGTGGATGCGCCACGGGACGTGATCGAACGTCCGCTGGACGACGAGCTGGATATCAGCGGCTGGGAGTTGCGCAAGACCCTCGGCCTGCTGCGTAAATCCAACCCGACGCTGCTGGAGTGGCTCGATTCGCCGCTGGTGTATCGCAGCGAAACGCCTGCGACCGCGCGCCTGCAGGCCCTGGCGGAAGCGTTCTACAGCCCGCCTGCGGCCCGCAGTCACTATTTGTCGATGGCCAGGAAGAACTTTCGTGGGTACCTGCAAGGCGACACGGTGCGCTTCAAAAAGTACTTCTATGTGCTGCGGCCGTTGCTGGCGGTGCGCTGGATCGACCTTGGGCTCGGACGGCCACCGATGACCTTTGCCGACCTGTTGTCGACGGTCACGGATCCGCTCTTGCTGGATGAAGTGGCGACGCTGCTGGCCCTGAAACGTAATGCCGGGGAAGCCGCCTACGGGCCCAAGCGCCCGGCGTTGCACCGGTTTATCTCGGCAGAGCTGGAGCGCGAGGCGCCCAAGTTGCCACGTACCCAGGAACACACTCATTTGCTGGACCACTACCTGAGGGAAACGGTAAAGCACTACGCATAAGGAATGGACATGAACCAGGATCTGATCGAGCTGGACGGCGCCATCGGCGGAGGCCAGGTGTTGCGCAGTGGCTTGAGCCTGTCGATGGTGACGGGGCGCACGCTGCGGATTAAAAATATTCGTGCCAGGCGCAGTCGGCCAGGGCTGTTGCGTCAGCACCTGACGGCGGTTCTGGCCGCTGCCCAGGTATGTGGCGCCCGGGTCGAAGGCGCCGAGCTGGGTTCCCAGGCGTTGCTGTTCGAGCCTGGCCTTATCCAGGGCGGGGACTATAAATTTTCTATCGGCACGGCCGGCAGTTGCACCCTGGTATTGCAGACAGTGTTGCCGGCGTTGCTGCTGGCCCCGCAAGCCAGTCGCGTCAGTATTTGCGGAGGCACCCACAATCCGATGGCACCTCCGCTGGATTTTCTTGAGCGCGCCTGGTTGCCGCAATTGCGGCGGATGGGTGCCAGAGTCGAGTTGACGCTGGTGCGTCACGGCTTTGTACCGGCGGGCGGTGGTGAGCTTGTGGCGTTTATACATCCGAGCACATTGATGCCGTTGCACCTCACCGAGCGGGGTGAATTGCAGGGCTCGCGAGCAACCACACTGAGTGCCGGGTTGCCTGTTCATGTCGCCGAGCGCGAACTGGAACGTGTGCGTCAGCGGCTGGCGATCAAGCAGGAGCAGCTGCACGCGGTGAACCTTGACGCGGAGCACGGGCCAGGCAATGTCCTGTTGCTGGAATATGCACATGCGCACGTCACCGAAGTGTTCAGCGCATTTGGCCAGGCCAGGTTGCGCGCAGAGGCGGTGGCCGATCAGGCCATCGAGCAGGCGCTCGAGTGGCTTGCCAGCGAAGCGGTGGTCGCCGAGCATCTGGCCGACCAGCTATTGCTGCCGATGGCACTTGCCGGCGGTGGCAGTTTCACCACGCTGCGGATGACCGAGCACCTGCAGAGCAACATGGCGGTGATCCAGCGGTTTTTGCCGGTGGTACTTGAGGGCCACGAACAAGGCCCTCAATTACTGAGGATTGAATGCCGGGCGCTGTAGTCTGGCCGACCGCGTACTGTAGGAGCGAGCTTGCTCGCGAAAAACGCCCAGGCACTGTGTTTATTCAGGCTGGACGCGTCATCGTTAACGACCATCGCGAGCAAGCTCGCTCCTACAGGAACCCGGTGCTCACCGCCACAATCAGGAACACCCCCAGCGCCGCACGGTAGATCACGAACGGCCAGGTGGAAAACCGCTCCAGGAACTTCATCAGGCCCCAGATCGCGAAGAACGCCGAGACACTGGCAACCACCAGGCCAAAGATCAAATGCGGCCAGGCATGGGCGGGCAGGTCGGCGTGGAACAGCACCCACAGCTCCTTCAGCCCCGCCAACGCGATTGCCGGCAAGCCCAGCAGGAACGAAAACCGCGCCGCTTCTTCACGCTTGAAATTGAGGAACAGTGCGGCGGTCAGGGTCGAGCCCGAGCGGGAAACCCCGGGAATCAGCGCGCCGATCTGCGCAATGCCGACAATCAGCGCATCCCGCAGGCGCATTTCGCCCACCGTGCGCTTATGCCTCGCGCTGAGTTCGGCCGCGGCCAGCAGCACGGCCATCACCAGGCAGGAAATTCCGATCACCATCAGCCCGCGCAACGGCGAGTTGCACGAGTTGAGCGTCGACGACAAGGCAATTCCGGCGATACCAATCGGAATCGTCGCCAGCACAATCGCCACCGCCAGCTTGAACCACTGGTTGTTGTAGTCGCCCTGGCGCACCGCGCTGATGCTGCCCACGGTGACCTGGCGCACATCCTTCCAGAAGTAACTGACCACTGCCGCCAAGGCAGCCAACTGCATGGCCGCGGAAAACGCCGAGCCGGGATCCGGCCAGCCGAGCAGGGCGGGCACGATGCGCATGTGGGCGGTGGAAGACACGGGCAGTAATTCGGTGATGCCCTGAATGATGCCCAGAATGCCGATTTGCAGGTAATCCAGGGACGCAAAGCCGACATCGAGGCCGCTGGTGCAGACGTTTGTCAAAGTACTTATCCTGAAAACGAAGGGAGGGAAGTGGCGCGGAGTTTAGTCTAACTTTGTAATGATTTTGTAGTTGACAAGAGAAAACTGTGATCTGTTCAGCCAACAGAAAGCTTTGCCGGTGTATTGGCATTGCCTGTGGCTTTGTTGACAATGGCGCCCTGTTTTTTTGCCGAGATGCCCATGCCTGCAATCCCCGATACCACCGTCGAATTGATCGAAACCGGCCCGGAACACGCCGCGCTGATCGCCAACCTTTACCAGTTCTACGCCTACGAGTCCTCGGACTGGGAACAGGAAGACGTCGAGGTGGACGGGCGTTTCTACATCCATGAGGAGCACCTGGCCCGCTACTGGGAAGACCCGCAGTGGAGCGCCAACCTATTGCTGGTCGACGGCTTTATCGCCGGCTTTCTGCTGATCGAAGGCAGCGAACTCCCCGGGATCGACGCGCTGGAACTGGCAGACCTGTTCATCTTGAAACGCTATCGCCGCAAAGGCATTGGCCGCGCCATCGCCACTCAGGTCTTGAGCAGTGGCGAGGCGAACTGGCTGGTGCGTTTCTATGATCAGGATGAAGTGAGCCAGGCGTTCTGGCGCACGGTATTGGATAACCTGCCCCGTCCGGTGCAGGCCATTGAGCTGGATGATGAGCCGAACCTGCTGAGCTTCCTCGTGACCCGGGCGGCGCTGCACTGAGGCATCAGCTGAACGCTGCGCCAGCCCCTGCACTGAACAGCGCCGCCTGCATCGTCTGAGGCGGTTGCCCGAATGCGCGCAGGAACGCCTGGCGCATCCGCTCGCGATCACCGAACCCGGTCTCGCGGGCGACCACTTCCACCGGATGGCGGCTGGTCTCCATCATCGCTCGCGCAGCTTCTACTCGCAGGGATTCGATGGCCTTGGCCGGGGTTTGCCCGGTCTCCTCGCGAAACACCCGGCTGAACTGGCGCGGGCTGAGCCGCGCCACGGCCGCCAATGCCTCGACTGAAAGGTCGTGAGTCAGATTCTCCCGAGCGTAGGCCAGGGCCAGTTGCACGCGGTCGGATTTGGGGTCCAGTTCCAGCAGCGCCGACAGTTGCGACTGTTCGCTGCCACGCCGCTGGGCAATCACCAGCTTGCGCGCGATGCGGCGGGCGAGGTCGCTGCCCAGATCGTTCTCCACCATCGCCAGCGCCAGGTCCACCCCGGCGCTCATGCCGGCGCCGGTCCAGATCTGGCCGTCGACGACGAACAGTTTGTCTTCCTCCAGGCGAATCTGCGGGTAGCGCTTGGCAAACGCCGGCGCATGCAGCCAGTGGGTGGTGGCGCGCTTGCCCTCGAGCAACCCGGCTTCGGCCAGCACGAAGATGCCCATGCACAGCGAAGCAATCCGTCGGGATTGCTTGGAGGCCGCCTGGACCAGCTTCAGCAGGTTGGCATCAGGCAGTTGGAACTCCAGGTAGCCGCTGACGATCAATGTGTCATAACCCTCGGGCCGGATCGGTGTGCTGTTCACCGAGAACCCTTGGGACGTCATGATCGGGCCGCCACTCTCCGACACCAGGTGAAACTCATACGCCTGCTCGCCCCGCAGCAGATTCGCGCACTCGAACACCGAGCCCAGGCTAAGGCTGAGGGATTGAAAGTTCGGGTAAACCATCAGCGCAATGCTGTGCATCTCATCTCTCCAAGGGGCGCGGAGCGGTGATTGTCGGCGTGTAACCGGTAAACGGCAACCGGCTTGGCACAATGTCCGGAATCCTTGCGGACATGACATTGTGCGGTTTTGGCCCGGCTCCTAAGCTTCATTCCATTCCAACCCACATCACTCCGAGGCACTGGCACATGAAAGTATTGATGGTTTTGACTTCTCACGACCAGCTGGGCGACACCGGCCGCAAGACCGGTTTCTGGCTCGAAGAATTTGCTGCTCCCTACTACGCGTTCAAGGACGCCGGGGCCGATGTGACCCTGGCCTCGCCAGCCGGTGGGCAACCGCCGCTGGATCCGGTCAGCGACCTGCCGGATTCGCAAACCGACCAGACCCGCCGCTTCGCCACCGACCCGGCGGCCCAGCAGGCCTTGGCCACCACGCTGAAGCTGGAGTCGGTGAACGCCGGCGACTTCGACACCGTTTTCTACCCAGGCGGCCACGGCCCGCTGTGGGACCTGGCAGAGTCGAAAACCTCCATTTCCCTGATCGAAGCCTTCGAGCGTGCCGGTAAGCCGATTGGCTTTGTGTGCCACGCCCCGGGCGCCTTGCGTCACGTCAAGGCCGTCAACGGCGAGCCGCTGGTCAAGGGCCGACGCGTCACCGGCTTCTCCAACTCCGAAGAAGCCGCGGTTGGCCTGACCGACGTGGTGCCGTTCCTGATCGAGGATGATTTCAAGGCACTGGGCGGCAAGTACGAGAAGGGTGCCGACTGGCAGTCCTTTGTGATTGAAGATGGCCTGCTGGTCACGGGGCAGAATCCTGCCAGTTCCAGTGACGTGGCCAAAGCGCTGTTGAAGCTGACCGCGTAACCCGCTAAATCCCCCAAAAGTAAGTGATTGGCGGCTCCCCTGACCGGGAGCCGGCCACTTCTGCACGCCCGAAATTCGCTTCTGGAACCCCCATCATGAGTAACAGCGCTTTAGGTACCCCGATCAAACTGGGGCACCACACCCTGAAAAACCGCATCGTCCTGCCGCCACTGACCCGCCAGCGAAGTGCCCAGCCCGGTGATATCGCCACGGACCTGATGGCGCTCTATTACCGCCAGCGCGCCACCGCCGGCTTCATGGTCAGCGAGGGCACGCAGATCGAGCCCCGCGGCCAGGGTTATGCCTGGACCCCGGGCATCTACACGCCGGAGCAGATCGACGGCTGGCGTACCGTGACCGATGCCGTGCATGCCGAAGGCGGCGTGATCTTCGCCCAGCTTTGGCACGTCGGCCGCGTGTCCCATCACGATCTGCAACCCGACGGCGCAGCACCCGTCGCGCCGTCGGCGATCCAGCCGCAGCAAGCCAAGGCATTCGTTGCAACCGGGCCCGGCACCGGTGAGTTGGTGCAGCCGCCAGAGCCCCGCGCCTTGGCTACTGCCGAGGTCAAGGAACTGGTGGGGCTGTATGCCCAGGCTGCAAAAAACGCGTTAGCCGCCGGCTTTGATGGTGTGGAGATTCATTCGGCCAACGGCTACCTGGTCAACCAGTTCATCTCGGCGCATTCCAACCAGCGCGAAGATGAATACGGTGGCTCGCTGCACAATCGCCTGCGTTTTTTGCGGGAAGTTGTCGAGGCGGTGGCCGAAGTGGTCGGCCCGGAACGCCTGGGTGTGCGCTTTGCGCCGTTGTTCAGCGGCACTGATCAGGATCGGGTTTACATTGGCCTGGTCGAGGAAGATCCACATCACACCTACATTGAGGCGATCAAGATACTTGAGGCCACCGGCATCGCCTACGTGTCCATCGCCGAGGCTGACTGGGACAACGCACCGGAATTGCCCGAGTCGTTCCGCCGGGCTGTGCGCGACACCTTCACCGGTCGCATCATCTACGCCGGCCGCTACACCGCAGAGCGCGGCGTGCGACTGGTGGAGGCGGGGCTGGCGGACCTGATTGCATTCGGCCGGCCATACATTGCCAACCCCGACTTGCCCCAGCGCCTGCTCAACGGTTGGCCGCTGAACCCGTTGAACGCTGCCGGCCTGTATGGCGGCACGGAAGTGGGCTTTACCGATTACCCGGTGTACGCCGGGTAAATGGTGCTACTCGGTCGGGTACTTGTGAAACGCCGAATGCTGTTCCGCACGTGCCGCATGGCGCTGCAAGTGCGGGAACGCATCGGCCTTCACGACGTTGGCTATCTTGAGCTGGGTGAAGGACCAGGCGACCGCCACCGTCAGGCTCGCCTGGGTCAGCGGCGCGTTGCTGTCGCGCGCCGCCACCAACGCCTCCAATAACGAATAAGCCTCCAGCAGTTGCCCGGTCACGCGGTCGATCCACGGTTGGTGCAGTTTTTCGGCGGGCCGCAGGTGGTGTTCGTAGACGATCTGCACGGTTTTTTCGCACGCGGCCAGCGCCAGGCCGATCACTTGCAGATCCCGGGCAAGTGTCACTGTTTGCTGGGGCAACAGCTTTTTGTCAGCCGGCGCCAGGGCTTCCAGGTATTCGAGGATCAGGCCGGAATCCATCAGCACCGTCCCGTCGTCGAGCACCAGCGTCGGTGCCTTGACCACCGGGTTGATCCTGGAAAACTCATCGAAGGTGCTGAACACCGACAGTGCCTGGTGTTCAAACGCGACACCGTACAGCTCCAGGGAAATTGCCACGCGGCGCACGTAGGGCGAGTCCAGCATTCCGACCAGTTTCATGAAGCCTCCATTTACCGCAGTGTTAAATTCAGATTACTTTATCGGGGGATCCACCCCTGCAATATCGATCTTTTTTATCACGAAAGGTTAGCCGCGCTTACATGAACGCTTTCCCCCCCTTGACCGCACTGCGCAGTTTCGAAGCCACCTCCAGGCTTGGGAGCGTGACCCTGGCCGCCAAGGAATTGCACGTCACCCACTCGGCGATCAGCCAGCAGATCAAGGCGCTGGAGGAGATGGTCGGCCTTACCCTGTTTGTGCGTGAAGGTCGCGGTCTGCGTGTCAGCGAGGATGGCCGCTTGTACGCGCTGCAAATCCGCCAGGCGCTGGCGGACATTGAGCACGCTACCCTGACGATCCAGGCCCAGCCGAAAATGGGCGAGCTGGTGGTGGCCGTCATCCCCTCGTTTGCCCGCGCCTGGTTGATCCCCAGGCTGCCGGCGTTTCAGCAGCGTTACCCGGACATCAACATCCGCCTGCAAGCCAGCCTGACGGTTTCCAACCTGCATCAGGAGTCGGTGGATATCGGCATTCGCATGGGCAAGGGCGACTGGGAGGGCGTGGAGCAGACGTTACTGTTTCATGACGAACTGGTGGTGGTCGCGGCGCCACACTTCAACGGCGGGCACCTGCCGTGCACGCCCGCGCAGATCATCGAGAGCCGGATAATTCACAGCACCGAATCCTGGCTGCCGTGGTGCCAGGCGGCCGGTGTGGACATGGCGGTTGAGCGTCAGGGCCTGTGCAGCAACGATTCGAACCTGGTGCTGGAGGCGGTGCGGCTGGGGCAGGGCATCGCGCTGGATCGGCGCAGCCTGGTGCAGGACGCCATTGGGCGAGGTGAGTTGGTGCAGTTGAGTGAGATCACCGCACCGTACCCTTATCCGTATTGGCTGGTGTGGCCGCCACGGGAGCGTGCGGCGAACAAGCAGCGGGAGTTTTCCGAGTGGTTGTTCGCCGAGGCGCAAGCGTATCAGGCCCTGTTGAAACCCCAGGCCTGACCCGCAGCGTTTTTTCAGTCCACCCGCAACACAATCTTGCCTATGTGATCACCACCTTCCATCCGCGCATGGGCCTTCGCGGCGTCGGTGTAGGCATACACCTCATCGATCATCGGCAGGCAGCGCCCGGCCGACAGCACCGGCCACACGTATTCGCGCAGTTGTGCGGCAATCGCGGCTTTTTCTTCCCGGGTGCGTGAGCGCAACAACGAGCCGGTAACGATCGCGCGTTTGCCGAGAATCGCCAGCAGGTCGATGTCCTTGGCGCGTGCGCCGCCCAGGAAGCCCAGCATCACCAGTCGACCTTCCATGGCCAGGGCGCTGATGTTGTCGTTCAGGTAGGAGCCACCCATGATGTCGAGGATCACGTTGACGCCCTGGCCAGCGGTTTTGTCAGCGATGACCTCGGCGAAATTCTGTTCTCGGTAGTTGATCGGCTCGGCCCCCAGCTCGCGGATGGCGGCGCATTTTTCTGCGCTGCCGGCGGTGGCGAACGCTTCGATACCGAACTCGCGGCAGAGCATCAGCGCGGTGGTGCCGATGCCGCTGGTGCCGCCGTGGATCAGCACGCGCTGGCCTTTATGCGCGCCGCCGATGCCGAACAGGTTGGCCCATACGGTGAAGAAGGTTTCCGGAATCGCTGCCGCGTGAATCCAGTCCAGGCCATCGGGAACCGGCAAGGTCTGGCTGGCGGGCACTGCGCAGTACTGCGCATACCCGCCGCCATTGGTCAGGGCGCAGACGTTGTCGCCCAACGCAAACTCGCTGACGCCTTCGCCCAGGGCGACCACCACACCGGCCACTTCAAGCCCGGGAATCGGGCTCATGCCGGGTTTCATCGGGTACGTGCCGGCGCGCTGCAGGGCGTCCGGGCGATTGACGCCGGCGGCGTGCACGCGGATCAGCACTTCGCCGGAGCCGGCGACAGGTACCGGCTCCTGGCGTGGTTGCAGGACTTCGGGGCCGCCGGGGCTGGTGATTTCGATCAGGGTCATTTCGTGGGGCAGAGTCATTTGAGCGCACCTGTAGCAATGAACGTATGGGTTGGGACCGCGCCCGTTACCGAGCGGTTCAGCCTGCTGGCGATCCTGGGTATTTTTTCTGGTGCCCAGCATAGCCGTGATGAGTGATGCAATAATGCTGCGATTACACGTCACAATGATGCAAAACCGCATCGCAGGGAGAAGCCATGAACTGTGACGATGCCCGGGTATTTCTCGCGGTGTGCCGCGAGTCCACATCACGCGGTGCCGCGCGGGTGCTGGGGGTGGATCAGGCCACCGTGGGGCGGCGGGTCAATGCCCTGGAAAAGTCCTTGAACGCGACGTTGTTTTTGCGCACCTCCGAAGGCTATGCGCTGACAGCCGTGGGTGAGGCCGCGTTGCAATCAGTGGAGAAAATGGAGCGTTCGGCCATTGACCTGGAACGTCAGGTCCAGGGCCTGGACGACCGCCTGACCGGCACCGTGCGGGTCACCACCACCGACTCCCTGGCCATCGACTTCTTGATCCCGGCCATCGCCCGGCTGCACGACGCGCACCCTGACGTGCGCGTGCAGATGGACGCTTCGACCCAGATCCTGAGCCTGGCCAAGCGTGAAGCCGACATCGCCGTGCGCAACACCCGCCCGGACAACCCCGACCTGATCGCCCGGCGCATCGCCCGCTGGCCGGTGGGGCTGTTTGCCTCGCAGGCGTATATCGACCGCCACGGCGTACCGGAACCGGGTAGCCTGTTCGAAGGGCACGACCTGGTGGTGTACGAGCCGCACCTGCAAAGCCAGAAAGACATGACCCTGGTCTCCGAGCCGCTGGGCCGTGGGCGCATCGTCGCTGCCTTGAGCTCCAGCCTGCTGGTGCGCCGGTCCATCGCTGCGGGCCTGGGCATCGGTGAGATCCCGGTGATTTCCGGCGAACGGGACGGTCTGGTGCGGCTGTGGCCGGACCGTACGCGGCCGTTGCCCTACGATGTGTGGCTGGTGACCCACGCCGACTTGCGGCATACCGCGCGGGTGCGGGTGGTGATCGATGAGATCGTCGCCGGGTTTGCCGACACGGGTGAGTAAGGTCCCAGGTCAGCACAACGCTGCAATTTCCGAGGCGTCCGTGGCCGCACAATCGGCTCCGGTTCCGGCGTAAAAACGTCGGTAAACGTCACGGGAACAGGTCGCTTATGAACGCATCACAACGGGAAGAATGGGCACGGGATTTAGGGCTGCTGTTTTTGCGGGTCAGCGGGGGATTGTTCCTGCTGTGGGTCCATGGCCTTCCCAAGCTGCTGGACTATGGCGAACAGTTGAAGGTGATCGAGGATCCTTTTCACCTGGGGGCGAGCGTGACACTGCTGCTGGCGATTTTCGCCGAAGTACTGTGCCCACTGTTGATCATTTCCGGGGTGCTGGTGCGCCTGGCCTGCTTGCCGATCCTGAGTGTGCTGTGGATTGCCATGTTGGTGGTGCATCCGCAATGGACACTGCTCGAAGGGCAGTTTGGCTGGCTGCTGTTGATCATTTTCACCAGCATCCTGATTGCCGGGCCCGGGCGAATAGCGTTCAACCAGCGGTGGGTCGGCGCGCTGCGTTACGCCTGAATAAAAAAGGCCGGGTGCAAACCCGGCCAAAAGGAGTGGAGCAGGGTGATGCAATCGCTTCAGCGCTTCAGGAACGCCAGCAGGTCGGTATTCAAGGCTTCGGCATGGGTGACCGCGAAGCCGTGTGGCGCATCCTTGTACACCTTCAATTCGGCGCCCTTGATCATCTCGGCGGCCACCTTGCCGGTGGTTTCGAACGGTACGATCTGATCGCCATCACCGTGGATCACCAGCGTTGGCACGTCGATCGTGGCCATGTCTGGGCGGAAGTCGGTTTCCGAGAATGCAGTGACGCAGTCCACGGTGGACTTGAGCGAGGCGAGCAGGGCGATCTGCAAGGTCTGGGTCAGTACGCCCTCGGAGACTTTCTGACCCTTGTTGATGCCGAAGAACGGTGTGTTGAAGTCGGAAATGAACTGCGCGCGGTCCTTCAGCAAGCCGGCCTTGATGCCGTCGAACACATCTTTGGGAACACCTTGCGGGTAGTCGGGTTTCTGGCCGAACAGCGGCGTCACCGCCCCCAGCAACACCAGGCCGGCAACGCGCGCGCTGCCATGGCGCGCGATATAGCGGGCGACGTCGCCACCGCCCATGGAAAAGCCCACCAGCGTCACGTCTTTCAGGTCCAGGTGGTTGATCAGTTCGGCGATATCGTCGGCGAAGGTATCGTAGTCGTTACCGGTCCAGGGTTGGTCCGAGCGGCCAAAACCACGGCGGTCAAACGCGATGGTGCGGTAGCCGCGGCTGCTCAGGTACTCCATCTGGTATTCCCACATGTCCGCGTCCAGCGGCCAGCCGTGGCTGAACAGCACGGGTTTGCCGCTGCCCCAGTCCTTGAAGTAGATTTCGGTGCCGTCTTTGGTGAGGAATGTGCTCATGGAAACTCCTTGGGTGAGTACGAATGCAAAGGCTGACTATTGTCGAACAGGCGCTGGCAGCGCTTGTACGGGTGTGCTTGGTTGGGTTTACCAGCTGAACTTGAGTTCGACCCCCAGGTAATTGCTGTCATGCCCGCCGGCATCCCGCAGCGTCTGGCCGACCGCGTAGTGCACGGCCTCGACGGCGCCGGTGAGGTTGGGGGTAAACCCGTAGTCGGTGCGAACTTGAGCATAGGCGCCGGTCCAGCGTTCGCCCTGGCCTGCGGTTCCGGCCACCGGCAGGTTGGGCTGGGTGTAGACCGCGTCTGCGGTGGTTTGCCGCCAGAGCAGGCCCACGGCGGTCTGAACGCTGAGCTTGGCGATGGGCTTGACGGTGATCGACGGCTTGACGTGAATCAGGTTGCTGTAGCCCGTATAACCCGCCAGGGAAAAGTAGTAGCCATTGGGGAACAGCGGGTTGAACGTCCCTACCGTGCCGTCACCGGCGTGGCGGTCGCCCGAGGCGATATCCATCTGCAGTCCCAGGCGCGGTGTCCAGGCCAGGCTGTCGAAGGTGTAGCCCACGCGGCTGCCGCCACCCCAGGCACGGATATCCTTGTGCCCCACCGAGCCACCTTGCAGCATGGCTTCAATGTCCCAGTCAAAGCCCAGTGCCGCGCCGCCCAATCGCGCGTCGAACAGTTGGCGTTTTTCATCGCCGTCGCCGTCCAGGTAGTGGGCATCGCTGCGTTCATACACCCCGTAATAGGCCGACAGCTCATTTTTGCCACCCACCAACCGCTCGACCCGCAGCATGTGAAACTGCGCGTCAGCGTTGGATTTATCGTCGAAGTGCCGCTCGTCCTGGTACTGCACCGGGTGGCTGGCGATCCCGATAAAACGCCAGTTCGAGGTTTCCCAGTCAGCCCACAGCGCATCAAAGGACTGGCGCACATTCGGCCCATCCCGTGATGAGATGAAGCGCTGCAAGTCGAAGGCGAAGTCCTGCCGGCCGACGCGGCCCTTGAACGTGCCGGCACTGAAGGTGTTGATGTATTCGGCAAAGGCCAGGCGCAGGTCGACACGGTTTTGGTCGGCGCCGCCGATTGACGTCTTGTCATAGGCCCGGGCGTCTTCCAGCTGGGTGAACACCCGCCAGTTTTCATTCAGATGCAGGTCGGCATGCATCTGGAAACGCTGGATCAGGTAACGGTCACGGGCCACGTTATTCACGCCGAAACCGCCCGCGTCATTCATCTCGAAGCGCTCGCGCAAGGTTGCGCCCAGGGACAGGTAAGTGAACGGGTTGGCACTGGACAGCGGGATGTACTTCAGGCTGTCCAGGGGTTGGGGGCGCAGCGTTGGGTCCTTGAGCACGGACCAGTCTTCCTGCCAGCGGTTGGCCTTGATCGCTGGCCGTGTCGCTTGCTCGTCAGCGTGGGCGCTGCCTGCCAGCAGCGACCACAGCACCGCCAGGCTCCAGCCCGTGCCGCGGATCATTTTGCCCCGCTGAGCTGGTGAATCTCCGCGACGTAACCGCCCGGGAATTCCACCAGCGCGCTGCGCCGGCCCTTACTGTCAAGCGCCGGAACCAGCACCTTGGCACCGGAGCCAGTGGCTTTGCCCAGCGTGTCGGTCAGGTCGGCCACCTGGTAGCCGGTGGTTTCATGGCCGAAGGGGTAGGGCAGTTGGCCGTTGGTGACCAGTACCGCCATGTGCCCGAACGGCGACTCGATATCGACGCGGCGATAGCTGCCGCTGGCCTGGCCGATCTCGACCGCCGGGGCATGCTTGTCATCGGCCAGGACTTTGCCGTGGGAAAACCCGATGAAGGATTTGATGAACGTGTCGGCACGGTCGCTGGAGACATACACGCGGTTCTCCGGAACGGTCTGGAACGCCGCGTAATCCGGGGCCTTGGTGTGCCAGTAGAGCTGCATATTCACACCGCCCGGCCACTGGATCACCGCATCACGGCCAATGGGGTCGGGAAAATCACTGACAATCACCGCCGCGCCGTTTTCCCGGGCAGCCTTGAGTGCAAGGTCCATGTCCTTGACCAGGTAGCCGTTGCGCTCCTGGCCGAACGGATGCGGGACAGGCGTGGTGAAGCCAAACAATGACACCGTGCCGGCCGGCGTCTGCAAGAGTTGCGAAGTGGTGCTGCTGGGCACCGGCAGTACATTCACCACCACCTGGGCCGTGCTTTTGCCGCCGAACGTGGCGAGAAAACTCTGGGCAAAGCGGTCCACGTCAGCCGGGGCGACATAAACGTGGCTGGTGTCGTATTGCGGCGCCACGGCTACGTTCGGGGTTGCGGCAAACGCGCTGCCCATCATCTGTACGGCCAACAACGTCAAGGCCAGCGGTATCGTCATTACTTTCTTGCGCATGCCCACTCTCCAGCACTCTTTAGCGTGATCGAAAGCCGTCAGCTTAGGGACCGGGCCGCCCTGCGGATTGTATGGACGTGCTCGGTTGAACGGTTCAGCGTCTATGCTGGTCAACTGACTTCAACGTCTGATTACGCAGGTGAACGAAATGGCCAAGACTTACAGCTATGCCGCCAGGGATCCCAAGGATTCACTCAAGCCCTTCACATTCGAGCGTCGCGCCCCCGGGGCCGACGACGTGCAAATCGACATCCTCTACTGCGGCGTCTGCCACTCGGACCTGCATACCGTGCGCAACGAATGGCACAACACCTTGTACCCGTCGGTGCCGGGCCATGAAATCGTTGGCCGGGTGACGGCGGTGGGCGCCAATGTCAGCAAATTCAAGGTAGGCGACCTGGCCGGTGTCGGCTGCATGGTCGACAGCTGCCAGCAGTGCGAATCCTGCGCCGAGGGCGAAGAGCAGTACTGCGAAAACGGCTTCACCGGCACCTACAACGGCCCGGTGTTTGGTGGCGAAAATACGTTCGGCGGCTACTCGGACAATATCGTGGTGAAGGAGAAGTTCGTCCTGCGCATCTCCCATGACGAGAGCAACCTGGCGGCGGTCGCGCCGCTGCTGTGCGCAGGCATCACCACCTACTCACCGCTGCACCACTGGAACGTCGGGCCGGGCAAGCGCGTTGGCGTCGTCGGCCTGGGTGGCCTGGGGCATATGGCGGTGAAAATCGCCCACGCCATGGGTGCCTACGTCGTGCTGTTCACCACCTCGCCGAACAAGCGCGAAGACGGCCTGCGCCTGGGCGCCGATGAAGTGGTGGTATCGAAGAACCCGGATGAAATGGCCAAGGTTGCCAACTCCCTGGACTTCATCCTCAACACCGTGGCTGCGTCTCACAACCTCGATGCCTTCCTCAACCTGCTCAAGCGCGACGGCACCATGACCCTGGTGGGTGCCCCGGACAGCCCGCACCCGTCGCCGACCGTGTTCAACCTGATCTTCAAGCGCCGCAGCCTGGCCGGATCGTTGATCGGCGGCATCCAGGAAACCCAGGACATGCTGGATTTCTGCGCCAAGCACGGGATTGTCTCGGACGTCGAGATGATCGACATCCAGAGCATCAATGAAGCCTACGAGCGGATGCTCAAGGGGGATGTGAAGTATCGGTTTGTGATCGATATCGAGAGCTTGAAGAAAGAAAAGAACGCGGCCTGATTAATCACCGCAGAACCACTGTGGGAGCAAGCCCGCTCCCACATTTTGATCTTCGCTATTGTCTAGACCGACAGGTGCTCATACAAAATCGTCGCACCCACCAGCATCAGCACCACGCCGCCGACCATCTCGGCGCGCTTGCCCACCACAGTCCCCAACACCCGGCCGAGCATCATGCCGATGGTCACCATGGTCATCGTCGCCAAACCAATAGCCGCTGCCGCCACCAGGATATTCACGTCGACAAACGCCAGGCCCACACCGACCGCCAGTGCATCAATGCTGGTGGCAAACGCCGTCACGGCAAGAATCATGAACGAGTGCTGGCTCGGTTTCTCTTCCTCTGGATCATCGGCTTTCATGCCGTTGTAGATCATGTGCAGGCCCAGGCCGACCAGCAAGGTAAAGGCGATCCAATGGTCCCAGTCCTGCACCCAGCGGGTGGCAGCCTGGCCAATAGCCCAGCCGATAATCGGCGTGATGGCTTCGATCACACCAAAGATCAGGCCGGCCCGCAGGGCTTCGGTCAAACGCGGTTTGTGCAGGCTGGAACCTTTGCCGATGGCCGCCGCGAAGGCGTCCGTGGACATGGCAAGGGCGAGAAGGATGAGGGAAATGGGGTTCACGGTAAGACTTCCAGTCGGGCTATATGAGTCAACGACACAACCACACGCCCGACTTCAGGCATGGATGTGTCGCTGGTCTCACCAACCAAAATGGTGTTCGCACCACGGCATGTTGCCGAGAATGTTGATACGAACGCTTCGAGAATCCGAAGCAGGCTACTCCCCAACGAGGTGGCGGATCATAGCCTTGGCTACATGAAAATTTTGTTAACCGTGCCTCACGGATGCTCCAGATGACACCGTACCTGCTGACTCATCCCGCCGGTCAACCGCTGCGGCCGTTCGCAGCCTTGGGTACGGCGCGGGCAGCGATCAAGGAAAAAGCACCCGCCCGGCAACACCCGGTTCCCCGGCAACTCGGTGGGTGCACTGACGTAGGCATCATCCAGCGCCACCCCCAGCTTGGGCACCGCCTCCAGCAGCAGCTGGGTATACGGATGCTTCGGTTGCTCCAGCACTTGCTCGGCACACCCCAGTTCTACAATCTGCCCCAGGTACATCACCGCCACCCGGTCGGCCATGTGCCGCACCACGGACACGTTGTGGGAGATCAGGATGTAGGTCAGCCCCAGTCGGCGTTGCAGCTCGGCGAGCAGGTTGAGGATTTGTGCCTGGACCGAGATGTCCAGGGCCGAGGTCGGCTCGTCCAGTACCAGGATGCTCGGATTGGAGGCGAGCGCGCGGGCGATGGCGATGCGTTGGCGCTGGCCACCGGAAAACTGGTGCGGGTAGCGGTCCAGGTATTCGGCGCGGATGCCCACTTGGGCGGCGACCTTGGCGGCGATGGTGCGCATTTCACCCTTGGGCGTGTCGCCGAGGGCGAACAACGGCTCGGTGATGATTTTCCAGATGGGCAGGCGCGGGTCGAGGGACGATTGCGGATCCTGGAACACGATCTGCACATGGCGGTGACGTTCCCGGGCGCTTTCGTAGACCCAGTCGACTTCGCCGTCGCTGGGCTTGACCAGGCCCATCAACAGTTGGGCGAGGGTGCTTTTACCACAGCCGGATTCGCCGACAATCCCCAGGGTTTCCCCGCGGCGAACCTGCAAGTCGATGCCGTTCAGGGCGTGGGCATAACCGCGCGGGCGGCCCAGCCAGTCGGTTTTCACCGGGAACTTGACCCGCACATCCCGCAGGGCCAGCAGTGAATCTTGAGGCACTGTCATTACATCGACTCCCCGGCAGTCAGCCAGCACGCGCTTTTGCGGGTGCCGGCAGGGTTGATCAGATCCAGGCGCGGACGCTCGATGCACTGGCTCATGGCCTGGGGGCAGCGTTCGCGGAAGGTGCAGCCTGAGGGCAGGGCGGCGAGGTTGGGCACCTGGCCGGGGATGGTCAGCAGGTCGTCGCCGGGCTTTACCTGTTCCGGCAAACCGCTGAGCAGGCCCTGGGTGTAGGGATGGCGCGGGTCGCTCATCACTTGGGCGGTTGGGCCTTCTTCCACCACCGCGCCGGTGTACATCACGTAGACCCGGTCGCAGAACTGCGAAACCACCGCCATGTCGTGGGTAATCAGCAAAATCGCGGTGCCGCGTGCCCGGGCTTTTTCCCGCAGGAGCAACAGCACCTGGCGTTGCACGGTGACGTCGAGGGCGGTGGTGGGTTCATCGGCGATCAGCAACTGTGGGTCGCAGGAAAACGCCAGGGCGATCATCACCCGCTGGCGCATGCCGCCGGAGAGTTCGAAAGGGTAACTGTCGAGCACTTGCTCGGGGTCGGCGATGTGCATGTCCCGCAGCAGGGCGATGGCCTTGGCGCGGGCGGCGGCTTTGCTCAGGCGCTGGTGGTGGATGATCACGTCGAGCATCTGCCGGCCAATGCGCCGGGTCGGGTTCAGCGCGGTCATCGGCTCCTGGAAGATCATCGCCGCGTCCCGCCCGCGAATCTGCAACAGCTCCTTCTCGCTGGCAGCCAACATGTCGCGGCCAAGCATCTGCAAGCTGCCGGCGGTGATCCGGTAACTGCGTTCCGGCAGCAGGCGCAGGCTGAGCATGGCGGTCACGGATTTGCCGGAGCCGGACTCACCCACCACGCCGACCACTTCGCCGGGGTTGACGTGTAACGACACGCCGTTGAGTGCCTGGACGTTGTTGCGGTAAGCCGGGAACTCCAGGCTCAGGTTATCGATGGCAAGGACTGCCGGACTGGACATGGTCATTTCCCCTGTTGCCGTGGGTCGAGCAGGTCACGAACACCGTCACCCAGCAGGTTGAAACCGGTCGCGGTGACCAGGATCGCCAGCCCCGGAAAGGTCGAGTACCACCAGTTGTCGAGAATGAAATTGCGCCCGGTAGCAACCATCGCGCCCCATTCGGCGGTGGGCTGCTGTGCACCCAGGCCGATGAAACCCAGGGCCGAAGCCATCAGGATCGCGCTGCCGATGTCCAGGCTCAGTTGCACCAGCAACGGCGGCATGGCGTTGCGGCCCACGTGCCACGACACGATGTGCCAGCGCCCGGCGCCGAAGGTCTGGGACGCCTTGACGTAGCCCATCTGGCGAATGCTCAGGGCTTGGCCGCGGGCCAGGCGCACGTAGAACGGAATACGCACCACGGTGATCGCCAGCATCGCGTTGAACAGGCTCGGGCCCAGGGCTGCGGCCAGGGCCATGATCAGCACCAGGGACGGCACCGACAGCATGATGTCCATCAGGCGCATGATCAGGCTGTCGAAACGCCCGCCGATAATCCCCGACAGGCAACCCAGCAAGCCGCCCACCAGGCAGGATGAAAACGCCACGAACAGGCCGACGCCCACCGACTGGCGGCTGCCGTACAGCACCCGGCTGAACAGGTCGCGGCCGACTTCATCAGTGCCGAACCAATGCTCGGCGGAAGGTTCGGCCAGGCGTTGGGCCAGGTTCAAAGCGTTGGGATCATGGCTGGCCAACCAAGGGGCGAAGGCCATGCAGATCAGCACGATCAAGGTGATGGTCAGGCCGGCGATGGTCAGCGGGCTGCGGCGTATTTGATAGCCCAGGTACTCCATTCGCGCGCGCCAGGTGGGGCGCTGCTCCAAGGGTACCGGTACGGGCATGGTCACGGGTGCGGTCATCTCAATTCACCTCGCCGATGCGTGGGTCGACCACCCGGTAGAGCAGGTCGATCAGCATGTTCAGCAGCACATAAATAAACGACACCATGATCGCGAAGCCCATCACTGCCGGGAAATCCAGGGACTGGATCGACTTCACCACATAGGCGCCCATGCCCGGCCAGGCGAACACGGTTTCGGTGAGCACGGCGCCGTACAGCAGGTCACCGAGGGTCAGGCCGAGTACGGTGATCGACGGGATCAGCGCATTGGGCAGGGCGTGGCGCAGGATCACTGCCCAGCGCGACAGGCCGTAGGCACGGGCGGTGCGGATGTAGTCCTCGCCCAACTGGTCGAGCATCGCCGAACGGATCTGCCGGGCGACCACGCCGAGGTTGACGAAACCCAGGGTCACGGCGGGCAGGATCAGATGCTCCAGGGCATTCAGGAACAGCGGAATATCGCCGGCCAGCAGCGAGTCGATCAGGTAGAAGCCGGTAATGGTGCGTGGCGGTTCGAGGCCTTCATCCAGCCGACCGCTGCCGGGCAGCCAGCCGAGTTGGCCGTAGAACAACACGATCAGGCCCAGGCCAAGCCAGAAGGCCGGCGTGGAAATGCCGGTGACCGCCAGCGTTCGGGCGATCTGGTCGATGGCGCGGTTGTGATACACCGCTGACAACACGCCAAGCGGTACGCCCACCAGCACCGAGAGCAACAGGGCGGCAACCGCCAGTTCCAGGGTCGCGGGGAAGAAGGCTTTCAGGTCTTCCAGCACCGGGCGGCTGGTGCGGATCGACGTGCCGAGGTCGCCGTGCAGCAGGTCGCTCATGTAGCGGCCGTATTGCTGGTACAGCGGCAGGTCGAGGCCCAGTTGATGACGGATGTTCTCGACAATGGCGTCACTGGCCCGGTCGCCGGCAATCAGGCGCGCCGGGTCACCCGGGATCAGGTGGGAGATGCAAAAGGTAATCAGCGAAACGCCGACGACGACCAAAATCAGGCCGAACAGGCGTTTGCGCAACATATTCAGGAAGGCCATGAGGGCTCCTCGGTAACACAGGACGGGCAGCGTTCAACTGTAGGAGCGAGCTTGCTCGCGAAGGTCGTCAATGATGGCGCGCTGATCCTGAATGAATGCGGCGCTCTCGGGTTCTTCGCGAGCAAGCTCGCTCCTACAGGGGTATCGAGATCAAGCGGCAGTTACTTACTGATCTCAGCCACGTTGAACACCTGCTCCAGCATCGGATGGAACACATAACCCTTCACCGACTCACGCATCGGCAGGGTGTAGTTCTTCTGATACAGGTAGGCGTACACGCTATCCTTGAGCACGATCTTCTGGGCTTCCTGGTACAGCTCGGTGCGCTTGGCCGTGTCGTTGTTGGCCGCCGCATCGCGAATCAGCTTGTCCACCACCGGGTTGCTGTAGAACGAGCGGTTGCCCGGCAGCCCTTGCAGGGAGGAGTCGAACCAGAAGTTCATGTACATGTAGGGATCGGAGAAGTCCGGCGCCCACGAGCCGATGGACACGTCGAAGTCACCCTTGCCCAGGCGCTCGCGCATGGTGGCGTTGGCCAGTTTTTCCATCTTCAGGTTGATCCCCAGCGGCGCCAGGCTGGCTTGCAGGGTCAGGCCGATGGATTCCCAGTCCGG
This sequence comes from Pseudomonas sp. AN3A02, assembly GCF_011765255.1. Lineage (NCBI taxonomy): Bacteria > Pseudomonadati > Pseudomonadota > Gammaproteobacteria > Pseudomonadales > Pseudomonadaceae > Pseudomonas > Pseudomonas sp. AN3A02. Next base: position 5,636 of record NZ_JAARNI010000014.1, on the reverse strand, counting down.
GTCCTTGTCGGAGTACATGTAGTTCAGGTTGGTGATTTTTGTCGGGAGCTTCTTCAGGTTGGCGCCGGCGCTGTCCAGGTCCTGTTTCATCAATGGCAGGCTCGGGTCATTGGCCCACATGCCGGCGGGAATCGGCCCGTTCATCAACTTGGCCTGGCCCTTGAGGATGCCGTCGACAATGCCTTTGTAGTCCACCGCATCAACGATTGCCTGGCGGGCGTTCTGGTTGTTCAGCGGGGCTTTCTGGTTGTTCAGGTACAGGTAGGTCACCCGCAGCGACGGGAACTCCTTGATCACCACGTCTTTCTTTTTGGCCAGGTTGGTGAGTTGGTCCTGAGGCATGTCTTCGGCAATGTCCAGATCACCGCGTTCCAGTTGCAGGCGGCGTACCGAGGCTTCGCTGATGATCTTGATCACCACCTTGTTCAGCGCGGGCTTGGCGCCGGCGTAGTAGGTGTTGGGTTCCAGGGTCAGGCTCTGGCCCTTCTGCCAGTTGGTCAGGCGGAACGCGCCGGAACCGGCGGTGTGGGTGGATAGGTAGGCGTTGACGTCGCCCTGTTTCACCACGTCCGGGTTGATGATGCCGGCGCCGTTGTGGGCGAGGGTGTAGAGGAAGGGCGCGTAGGGTTTGGTCAGGGTGAAGCGCACGGTCAGCGGGTCGACCACGGTGACTTTCATGTCATCCGGGAACGCGCCCGACGGGCCTTGCTTGAGCTGCATCACGCGGTCGAAGGAGAACTTCACCGCATTGGCATCTACCTCGGCGCCGTCATCGAACTTGTTGCCGGGCTTGAGTTTGAAGTCCCACACCAGGCCGTCGGCCGAGGTGGTCCAGCTGTCGGCGAGGTCGCCCTTGACGTCGGTGCTGCCCTTGCCGTTTTCGACTTTGTAGGCCACCAGTTTCTGGTACGCCGGGTACGTCACCGCCCAATCGTTATTGTCGATGGTCACGGCCGGGTCGAGGGTTTGCGGGTCGGCGGCCTTGCCGATCATCAGGGTGTCTTTGGGCGCGGCCGCACTTGCCGATTGCCACGCGCCCAGGCTCAGGGCGGCGCACAGCAGGGAGAGTGCGAGGGTCTTGCGGTTACTTGGGGTCATGCCGGTTTCCTTGATTATTTAGAGGAAAAAGCGGGTTGGTTTATTTTTATGAAATCTATAACCGGGCAGTTGGAGCTAAAGGGTGCTGCTCATTATTGTGATGGTACGTTCCTTGTGATCAGTGTGACTCCTCAATTAATGGGAAAAGTTCGGCGTCCGGCAATTCGTAATGCCACCACTCGGTGGCAATCGCCTTGAAGCCGGCGCCGAGCATGATGCCCAACAACAGCAGGCGGTTGCGCTGCACCTGCGGCGGCAAGTCGGGGTAGAACTGGTGGGACTTGGGCTCCATGGCATCAAACGCCGTGCCCATGTCCAGTGGTGTGCCGTGTTCATCAATCAGTGTCAGGTCGACGGCCACGCCGCGTGTGTGGTGCGAGCCCAGGCGCGGGTCGCGCACGTAGTCCGGGTTGGGCAGGGCTTGCCACAGCAACTGCTGGGCGTAGGCCGGCCGATAGGCGTCGTAGATCAGCAGGGTCATGCCGGCCTGGCGTGCCAACAGGCTCGCCTTGCGCAGGCAGGCCGCCGCTTCAGTGTGCAGCAGGCAGCGGGCGTTGCGGTAGATCACGGTGCCTGCCAGGTTGTCGGCACTGGCGTAGATCAGGTCGACCTGTACCGGGTACTCCGGTGGGGCGATTTCTACCAATGGGCTGGTATTCACTCAAAGATTTCCTTTCCAGGGTCAGGATTCGAACTGGCCGAAGGCCTGTTGCAGGGCGCGGTTTTTCGCCAGGCGTGCGTCCAGGCGCTCGCCGTAGCGGTCAGCGACCGCGGACACCATCAGGTTGAACAGGCACGTCAGGGGCGCCATGGAGTCCCAGAACTGGCCAACATCGGTTTTCAGTTGCAGCAGGTCCAGGTCGTAGTCCCGGGCCCAGGGGCATTGCAAATCGGTGATCAGCGCCAAGGGTAGACCCTGGGCATTCGCGGTCTCGCAGAACGTGGGGGTGATGCTGGAATAAGCGCGGAAGTCCGCCGTGATGGCGTAGGGTTTTTCAAAGCCGGAGTTCAGGGTCTCGGCGTAGATTCCCGACAGGCCGTCGACGTAATAGACCTTGGGGCGAATGTATTCCAGGTGACTGTGGAACGCGTTGAGGATGCCCCGGGTGGACTGGATACCGAGGATAAACACGGCGTCGGCGTCCACGATGTGCTGCACAATATCGGCAAAACCCTGACTGCGGGCCAGGCCGTAGACGTGCTGGATGGCTTCGATCTCGCGGTTGAGGGAGCGGTCGAGGGCGTCTTCCTGATCGTTCTCCTGGCGAAAGGCACCCAGGCGGTCGGTGATCAGCCAGGACGCTTGCGGGTCGCCACGCAGGCCTTGCTTGACGTCATCGAGGTTGCGATAACCCAGGGTTCGCAAAAAACGTCCCACCGAAATCCCGGTGGTACCGGCCTGTTGCGCAATGCTGTCGGCGGTTTCGAACGGTAATTGCTGCAGGTTGCCCAGCAGGTAAGTAGCGATGCGCTTGCCGGTGGGCGTGAGCGTCGGGAACTGCTGTTCCAGCGTGCGCTGGAAGCTGTTTTTATCCATGACGTTTTCGCGGAGACCGGTCATTGATGTTACTCAGGTTTCATGATTTTGATGTCTGTTAGAAACATAACATCGGCAATCGCGATAACACAATGGCTTTTTTTCGAGCGGGTACGCAGGAGGGGGACAAGCGACGATCAAGGCCGCTGGGGTTTCACCGATGTGCCGAAGGTATTGCCCATACGCACGCTGGTCGCCGCTGGCGTAGAGAGCCCGATCTGGTTCGGCTTGCGCTTTTCGATGGGCACCTGCTGCGCTTCCTGGTTCTTTTGCGTGGCTTTTGCGGCGTCCGGGTTGTTGCCCATTTGCTGGCTCAGGCAGCCATAGTCCGGCGCCTTGTAGCCATCCACATTGACCTCGGCGCAGCCACTGGGAGCGCCTTCGGCGTGGGCCATCAGCGGCAGGGTTGCACACAGCAACAGGCGGGCGAGGGTCGGGAACAGGTTCATCAGTGCCTCCTGGCGCGCCCTGGGAAATGGGCGGGTATAGGGCAAAAGTGTAGTGCAGCGGGCTGGCCGTCACCGTGATGTTTTTTTTGCTGGCACCGTAACATCAGGTTCATAAACGGGCCTCAGGATGACGGTTTTGTAGGCTATGTCGGACGTGTTGCGATGCTGAGCAGGGGGGCTTGGAGGCGCGCGGGCTGCTGCCTGGCTCTGCTGTTGGGGCTGGCGCAAAGCGTGCGCGCCGAAGTGATCCTGGACCTGCCTGCCCAGAACCTGGACAACGCCCTCCAAGCGTTCAGCCGTGCCACCGGCATGGCGGTGCTGGTGGACCGTGAATTGACCCGGGGCCGGCGTTCCATCGGTGTACATGGCCGCTACAGCGCGCAGCAAGCCCTGGGCCTGCTGCTGACAGGGAGTGGCTTGATGGCGCGTTATGCCCGCAGCGATGCGTTCACCTTGCAAGTCCCCGAGGTCAGCCAGCCGGCAACCACCCGAGGGCTGAAGGCCGGCCATGCAGCACGGATCAACAACAGCTACGCCACGGCCTTGCAGCAGGCGATCGAGCGCAGTTTGTGCCGTTCGCCCCTGACCCGCCCCGGCAGTTTCCGGGCGCTGGTGCAGGTGTGGGTCAACGGTGACGGGGTGATCGAACACAGCCGCCTGGTCAGTTCCACCGGCGACCTGCAGCGTGACGAAGCGCTGGTACGCGGCCTGGGCTCCACCCGTGTCGAACGCCCGGCGCCCAGTTCACTGCGCTTGCCGGTGACCTTACTTTTGATGCCCGATTCAACAGGAACACGCATGGAATGCACAGCAGGGGAAGGAGTTTCCGGGGCATGAAAGACACCGGCCACAGCACGATGGTCAGCCTGTTCCTGGCGTCCTACGAGGACTTTAAGGTACGCCTGCGCAAGCGCCTCGGGTCCGAGGACCTGGCCAACGACGTGCTGCACGAAACCTACCTGCGGGTCGACCGCATGGAGGTGCCGCCGAACCTGGCGCAACCCAATGCCTACCTGTACCGCATGGCCCTGAACATCGCCGCCGACCGGCGCCAGGCGGATGCGCGGCTGCTGACCGGCAGCGAAGTCGAAGAGCTGCTGCAGACTGTCGATGAAGCCCAGGACCCGTCGCGGGTGGTGGGTGGCCAGCGGGAAATCCAGTCCTTGCTCAAGGCCCTCTACGAGCTGCCGGCGCGGCGGCGTCAGATCCTTATCGCTGCGCGCCTGGAAGAGGCGCCGCATCTGGAAATCTCCAAGCGTTTCGGGATTTCCACGCGCATGGTCGAAAAGGAAATCAAGGCCGGGCTGGGCCACTGCGCGCAGCGCCTTGAAAGAAAAGTGATCCAGCGGTTCGGTCCCGGGGCCGGAAAACCGTCTTAGTGATTGAGTCCCTGATAATCCGTTGAGTACCTGCGCGCTTGAACATTTTTAACTTCCCCGCTGCCCGGAATGTGCCAGACAACCCCCTGCACGATGAAGCGCGTGATTGGCTGGTGCTGCTGACTTCGGGCAGGGCCACCGTTGCGGATGCCAAAGCGTTGCGCCAGTGGTGCGCCCAGAGCCCGGAACATGCCCGGGCGTTCGAGCAGGCCAAGGTGTTATGGCAGCAATTGGCACCGGCCGCCGAGCAGTTTTCCCGGCCACGGCATTTTGGGCGACGGGCGTTTTTGGGTGGGGCGATTGCGGCGTCGGCGGCGGTGTTTATGGTGCGGTTTACCGTGCCGGGTGGATTTGCCGGGTTGACGGCGGATTACCGCACCGAGGTCGGCGAGCAGCGGCGGGTGGAGTTGAGTGAGGGTGTTCGGCTGGAGCTCAATACCCAGACGCGGATCAGCCGGCGTGAAGGTGGGATTGAGTTGGTGGAGGGGGAGGTTGAGGTGGTTGCCAATGCTGCGATGCCGCTTCAGGTTCAGGCTGGTGGAGGGTGGTTGAGTGCGGCTCGGGCGCGGTTCAATGTGCGCAATACGGATCACAGTGTGTGTGTGACGTGCATTGATGGGGCGGTGTCGGTGGCTGTGGGCGGGCGTACGGTTCGGCTTGAGGGTGGGCGGCAACTGACTTATGACGCTGGCGGTGTGGGTGAGCCGGTGGCGGTGGATGTGCAGGCGGTGGTGGCCTGGCGGGAGCAGGTGTTGGTGTTTGATAACGCGACGTTGGCGACGGTGGTGGATGAGATTAATCGCTATCGGCCGGGGATGTTGCTGCTGATGAATGCGGAGTTGGGCAAGCGGCGGGTGCAGGCGCGGTTTAGTTTGCATCAGTTGGCGGGGGTGGCGCTTTTGATTCGCGATGCGTATGGGGCTAAGTGTACGGAGTTGCCTGGGGGGGTGGTTTTGTTGAGTTAGTTTGGTGTGTATATCCGTTATTTAGGTAACGGCCACTTAGGGTTCCGCTCTTACAGCCATCCCTTTCAAGGTCTTGGTTTAAAATCCCCTAACCAATCCAGTCAGGGCGACGAAACTATGTGGGACAAGGTTTTAGAACGGTTTGAAAAACTAGCACCAGCCAGTGTCATGACCAAGTTGGTCTTAGAGCAGGCGGTAGATGCCGAGT
>NZ_JAARNI010000013.1:0-144192 GCF_011765255.1 Pseudomonas sp. AN3A02 | reverse complement strand
AGCGGTTTTGGGGGCTTCCCCTAAACCATAGAATCTCCCACATTTGATCGGCGGTATTTTATAGACCAGCGGCAACCTCAATTCCCTAAACACTGATTCATCGCAGCATCTCTGTAACATTCTGCAACGATCATGACCGACATCCTCCCCACACTGGATGCTCCGGCATGGCCACCCCTTCCCTGACTGCCTCCGCACACGCTTCCACCGCCGATCCCAAACCGCGCCTGGACAAGAAGCCAGGCCTGGTGACAGTGATCATTTTCTTCGCCGTACTCGCCATGGGCCTGCTGTTCACCGCCTACAGCCTGATGCACGACATGCGCGAACTGGGCACGGTGGTCACCACCTGGACGCCGTTCCTGCTGCTGGGTGTGGCGTTGTTGATCGCCCTGGGCTTCGAGTTCGTCAACGGTTTCCACGACACCGCCAACGCGGTGGCCACGGTGATCTACACCAACTCGTTGCCGCCGCATTTCGCGGTGGTGTGGTCGGGCTTTTTCAACTTCCTCGGTGTGCTGCTGTCCAGCGGCGCGGTGGCGTTCGGCATCATCGCCCTGCTGCCGGTTGAGTTGATTTTGCAGGTGGGCTCCTCGGCCGGTTTTGCGATGATCTTCGCGCTGTTGATCGCCGCGATCCTGTGGAACCTCGGCACCTGGTGGCTGGGTTTGCCGGCTTCGTCGTCCCACACCTTGATCGGCTCGATCATCGGTGTAGGCGTGGCCAACGCACTGATGCATGGCCGTGACGGCACCAGCGGCGTGGATTGGGGCCAGGCGATCAAGATCGGTTATGCGCTGCTGCTGTCGCCGCTGATCGGCTTCGCCTTCGCCGCCCTGCTGTTGCTGGCGCTGCGGGCCTTCGTGAAAAACCGTTCGCTGTACAAGGCACCCAAAGGTGACACCCCGCCGCCATGGTGGATTCGCGGCATGCTGATCGTCACCTGCACCGGCGTGTCGTTCGCCCACGGCTCCAACGATGGCCAGAAGGGCATGGGCCTGATCATGTTGATCCTGGTGGGCACCCTGCCGATGGCCTACGCGCTGAACCGCACCATGCCGGCCGGTGAGTCGTTGCAGTTTGCCGCCGTAGCCGAAGTGACCCAGGCGGCCTTGGTAAAAGCGGCGCCGCAACTGGCCCCTGCCGACTCGCGCGCCACCTTGTCGACCTACGTCCGCACCAAGGAAGCCACGCCGGAACTGGTGCCCGCCCTCGCCTCAATCACCGGGCATATTGGCGAAGAAGTGAAGAGCTACGGCTCCCTCGCTGCTGTACCGGCCGAGGCCGTGGGCAACGTGCGTAACGACATGTACCTGACCAGCGAAACCATCCGCCTGATGGACAAGGGCAAGGTCGGCAACTTCGACGCCGACACCCAGAACAAGCTGCAACTGTTCAAGCAACAGATCGACAACGCCACTCGGTTTATCCCACTGTGGGTCAAGATCGCCGTGGCCATCGCCCTGGGGCTCGGGACCATGGTCGGCTGGAAGCGCATCGTGGTGACGGTGGGCGAGAAGATCGGCAAGACCCACCTGACCTACGCCCAGGGCGCCTCCGCGGAGATGGTGACGATGCTGACCATCGGCGCGGCGGACATGTATGGCTTGCCGGTGTCCACCACCCATGTGCTGTCATCGGGCGTGGCCGGGACCATGGTGGCGAACGGGGGTGGGTTGCAGATGAAGACCATCCGCAATTTGCTGATGGCCTGGGTGCTGACATTGCCGGCAGCGATTCTGTTGTCGGGTAGCCTGTACTGGCTATTTACCAAATTGTTCTGACACAACGCGGATCAAAATGTGGGAGCGGGCTTGCTCGCGAAGGCGGTGTATCAGTCACCGGATGTATTGACTGACACTCCGCTTTCGCGAGCAAGCCCGCTCCCACATTGGGTTCAGTGGTGAGTTCAGGTATTAAACAACCCACCCATCACCTTCAACCGCTTCTTGTACACCCGCCGCGCCTCAAGCGCTTCCTCCAGCGTCACCGCCACAAACCCCGCGCGCTGGTTCGGTTGCATCTGCCCGATCAGATCCAGGTCGGCACTGATCACCGTGCCAATCATCGCGTAACCTCCACCCGACACCGCATCCCGATGCAGCACGATGGGCTCCAGCCCGGCCGGCACCTGGATCGAGCCGATGGGGTAGCAACTGTCGACGATGTTCGACGGATCAGACCCGGCGCCAAACGGCTGCTCCCGTGGCTGAAAGCTCAACGCGCTACCGCCCTTGAAGCGATAGCCGATGCGATCAGCCTCCGAACCGACCGTCCAGGGCTCAGCAAAAAAGCTGATTTTGGCGCCGGGCGTCAGTCGCTCGTAATACAGCCCCGGCACCACCCGCAGCGTCACGTCTCCGCCCACCGATTGGCGCAACGCCATGGGCAAACTATTCCCCGACCGGCCTTTGCCGCTGGCCTCGCCCACAGGCAATTCATCACCCTCCACCAGCCGCCGCCCGTGAAAACCGCCCAACGCACCCAGGGTGTAAGTGGACCGGCTGCCCAATACCAGCGGCACGTCGATACCACCGGCCACCGCGAGGTAAGTCCGTGCGCCGGCCTTGGGAAATTCAAAGCGCAGCACTTGCCCAGCGCGCACTTCAAACGCGGTGTCCTGATGCACCACCACACCGTCCAGGCGCGGTGACATCAGCGCACCGCACAGCGCTACCAGCGCGTCCTGCTGAAATTCCAGTTCCGGCCCGATCAACGTGCATTCCAGCCCGGCGGCACCGGCCGGGTTGCCCACCAGATGGTTGGCCGCGCTCAACGCGTATTGGTCCAGCGCGCCGGACGGCGGGATGCCGAGGTGGTAATAACCTTCGCGGCCCAGGTCCTGCACCGAGGTGGCGAGGCCGGGTTTGAGTACCTTGATCATGCCAGCGCCTCCTGCAGGGTTTTCGGATAGCCAATGGGGTCGGCGAGAAAGGCGTCGAGGGAAAACTCCACCGGACGGATGCGCAGGTCGAACCGCCCGGCCTCCACTTCAGCCACCGCCAGGTCATAGGCATCGCGGTCCATGGGTTTGAACTGCACGATGTCGCCGGGGCGGAAGAACACCATGTGTTCCTTGAGGTACGCCAACTGCTGTTGCGGGTCGTAGATCGGCGCCGGGGTGACGCCGAACATCTGGTAACCGCCGGCGCCGCGTACCGAATAAATACAGCCGAAGCAGCCGCCGTGGCCGAGGGTCAACTTCGGCGTGTCGGTACGCGGGCGCAGGTACTTGGGCACCTGCAACTGCCGCTCGCGTTCCACCATCTGGAACATGAACGGCAAACCCGCCACAAACCCCACCATCGAGACAAACCACGGCGCGCCACTGTGGGCCGCGATAAACGCTTCCACGTCTGCCAGGCCGTTGATCCGCGCGGCGTATTCCAGGTCGGTGCCGGTCGGGTCTTGATGACGGTCGCGAAAACGCATCAGGGTTTCATGGGTCCAGGGGTCGTTGTACAGAACCGGGATTTCGATGATGCGAGTATGCAAGGTGCGTTCGGCCACGGCTTGGGCTTCGGCGCTTTGCACCGCGTCCAGCAGCAGGTGGGGCGCGATGCGGTCCGGGTCGAAGCGAATCTGGAACGAGGCATTCGCCAGGCAGACGTCCAGCACACCGTCCAGGGCCAGGCGTTCCACCGCGCGGGTGACGGCCATGCCCTTGAAGAAAGCCTCCAGGGACATGCTCTCGCTGACCTCGGCAAACAGGTGTTCATCACCGCCAAAGCTGTAGCGGATCGGGGAAGATTCGGCCATGTCTGTTCCTCTTGGAATCATTGTAGAAAGGCAGGCAAAAAATCAGCAGGACCCGGTGTCTGGGCACCGGTGTCGGTCAACGAGGTGTGCGCACTTCAATCCCCGCCTGGTCCAGCGCTTCACGCGTCGCTTCCACCAGCTCAAGGGCGCCGGGGGTGTCGCTGTGCAGGCAGATGGAATCGAATTCGATAAACAGGTCTTCGCCTTCAACCGTGCGCACCAGGCCGGTCTGGCAGGCACGCAGGACACGCGCCGCAACCGTTGCCGGATCCAGCGCCCGCACATTGCGGGTAAACACGATGGAGCCGGTGAGATCGTACTCACGGTCGGCATAAAACTCCCGCACCACCGGCTGGCCCAGTTCCTTGGCAATCCGCCAGATCACCGAGTTGGGCATGCAGTACAGCAACAGTGTGGGTTCCAGGCGTTGCAGGTTTTCCACCAGCAATCGCGCCGCTTCTTCGTCCCGCGCCAGGTGCATGTACAACGCGCCGTGGGGCTTGATGTGTTGCAGCGTCAGGCCTTGAACCCGGGCGATTTCCCGCAGGGCGCCGAGTTGATAGAGCATGTCGTCCACCAACTCCTGTGCCGGGGCGTTGATATGGCGCCGGCCGAAACCCACCAGGTCACGAAAGCCCGGGTGCGCGCCAATTGCCACACCCAGCTGCTTGGCGCGCTCGACGGTACGGCGCATGGTGCCCGGGTCGCCGGCATGAAAGCCGGTGGCGATGTTGGCCGAGCTGATGTAGGCCATCAGTTCGCTGTCGACGCCATCGCCGATGGTCCAGGGCCCGAAGCCTTCGCCCATGTCCGAATTGAAATCCACTGCCTGCATCGGGGTCGCTCCGTTGAAGTTCATGCCATGGAAATTAGGCTGCCGCTTGACCCCTTGGGAAGATCTATTATCAGATGGGTCATCTTCTGAAAATCAGATACCTGATACTGATCGTTCCCACGCTCCGTGTGGGAATGCCACCCTGGACGCTCTGCGTCCGCTTTTAAAATCGTGACGCGGAGCGTCACAGGATGCGTTCCCCACGCAGAGCGTGGGAACGAGCGGAGAAACCAATGTCCCTGACCCTGCGCCAAATCCGCTACTTCGTCGCCACCGCCGAAATCGGCCAGATCTCCCAGGCGGCGATTCACCTCAACATCTCCCAATCCGCAGTGACCACCGCGATCAAGGAGCTGGAAGCGATGCTCGGCGCGCAGCTATTCGTGCGCTCGGCCCAGGGCATGAGCCTGACCGACGCCGGGCGGCATTTTCTCAACCGCGCCTACGTGATTGTGCGCAGCGTCGACGATGCCCTGAACAGCCCGTTACCGGACTACCGCGCCAGCGGCGTACTGCGGGTGGCCGCCAGCTACACCGTGCTCGGTTACTTCTTGCCGCACCACTTGCAGCGCATGGAACACTGGCACCCGGACGTGACCATTGAGGTCTTCGAACAGGAACGCCAGGCCATCGAACACGGCCTGCTCAACGGCCAGTTCGACATGGCCGTGGTGCTCACCGCCAACCTCACCCACCCGGATATCGTCTCGGAAATCCTCTTCAACTCCGAACGCCGCCTGTGGCTGCCCAGCCATCACCCGTTGTGCGAACGCCCGGCCGTGAGCCTCGCGGACGTGGCCAGGGAACCGTACATTTTCCTCACCGTCGACGAAGCCGAACAAAGCGCGATGCGCTACTGGGAACAGGCCGGGCAAACGCCCAAGGTGCGGCTGCGCACCAGTTCAGTGGAGGCGGTACGCAGCATGGTTGCCAATGGCAGCGGCGTGGCGATTCTGTCGGACCTGGTGCATCGCCCGTGGTCACTGGAAGGCAAGCGCATCGAAACCGTGAGCGTCACCGACAAGGTCACGCCCATGAGTGTCGGCCTGGCCTGGCACCGCGAGCGCGACTTCACCCCGGCGATGCAGGCGTTTCGGGATTACTTCCACGATGCATTCCTGGCGCCGCAGCAGTTGTCGGCCCGGCGTTAAAGCCGGGATTGCAGGATCGCCGCCAGCCAATCCATGAACACCCGCACCCGCAGCGGCAAATGCCGTTGGCCTGCGTACAGCAGGGACACGTCCAGCGCGGGTGCCGGATAGTCCGGCAGCACCGCCACCAACTCACCACTGGCCAATAGATCGACAATGCCCAGGACCGGCACCTGAGTCAGGCCGAACCCGCCGATGCACGCTGCCCGATACGCATCCGTGCTGTTAACGGTAACCCGCCCGGCCATGGGAACCCGGTGCACCTTGTTGCCCTGTACGTATTCAAACCCGGGCGAACGCGAGCCCAGCGGGCGTACGTAATGCACCAGTTGATGGTGGGCCAAATCGTCGAGTGTCTTGGGTATGCCGTGACGTTGCAGGTAAGTCGCGCTGGCGCAATTGATCATCGTCATGCTGCCCAGCAACCGCGCCACTACCGACTGGTCCGGCTGCGCGCCAATCCGCAATACGCAGTCGAAACCTTCGGCCAGCAGGTCGACCTGACGGTCAGTGCTGCTGATTTCCAGCTCGATCAGCGGGTGCAGGTCCATGAATTCCGGCAGGCGCGGCAGGATCAGTTCCCGGGCCATGACGTTGGGCATGTCCACGCGAATCCGCCCCGCCAGTTGCGCCTCATCCTGGCGAAACAAGCCTTCCAGCTCCTCCATGTGCGACAGCAGATCCTTGCTGCGTTCGTACAGCACGCGGCCATCCTGTGTCGCCTGAACCTTGCGCGTGGTGCGCTGCAACAGGCGCGCACCGAGCAACTCTTCCAGGGCCTGCACATGCTCGGACACGGTCGAGCGCGGCAGGCCCAGGCTCTCGCCCGCCTGGGTGAAACTCGACAGTTCGGTGACGCGCACGAAGGTGCGCAACAACTCAAGTTTGTTCATGGGATTGTTCGCCTTATCCGGCCAGTGATTCCGGTATCGCTCTGTTTATCACGTTATGGCCGGACAAATACACTCTGTCTCACGAACAATCACCCGCTCCGAGGACTCCACCATGACCCGTAAAATCGCACTGATCACCGGCGCCAGCCGTGGCCTGGGCAAAAGCGCCGCGCTGCACCTGGCAGCGCAAGGCGTCGACATCATCGGCACGTACCACAGCGCGGCGGACGAAGCCCAGGCCGTGGTCGCCCAAGTCGAAGCGCTGGGCGGCAAAGCGGCGATGCTGCAACTGGACGTCAGCCAGAGCTCCACCTTCGATGCATTCACCGCCCAGGTTGGCTCGGTGTTGAAAGAAGTGTTCGGCCAGGCGCACTTCAACTTCCTGATCAACAACGCCGGGATTGGCGCCCACGCCAGCTTTGCCGAAACCACCGAAGCGCAGTTTGACCAACTGGTGGCGATCCACTTCAAGGGCCCGTTTTTCCTGACCCAGAAACTGCTGCCACTGATCAGCGATGGTGGCCGCATCATCAATATCTCCAGCGGACTGGCGCGCTTCAGCCTGCCGGGTTACTCGGCCTACGCTTCGATGAAAGGCGCGGTGGAAGTGCTGACCCGCTACCAGGCCAAGGAGCTGGGTGCACGCGGGATTACCGTCAACACCCTGGCCCCCGGCGCGATTGCCACCGACTTCAGCGGCGGCGCGGTGCGCGACAATCCGGACGTGAACGCGATGGTCGCCAACAACACCGCACTCGGTCGCGCCGGCTTGCCGGATGACATTGGCGGGGCGATTTCCACCCTGCTGGCCGATGGCAGCAACTGGATCACCGGGCAGCGCGTCGAGGCGTCGGGCGGGATGTTTCTGTAACGCGCTCAGATTCTCCGCTAGCATCAATGCTTTCGGATAACTGACAGGCAATCACCCATGAGTTTTGATCCAGGATTGGCCGGCGGCATGGGCGTACTGGCCGCCGTGGTCGATAGCGGCAGTTTTGCCCGCGCCGCCGACAGCCTGGAGATGACGCCTTCGGGAGTCAGCCGGGCCATTTCGCGGCTGGAAAAACGCTTGGGGATTCGCCTGTTCGACCGCACCACTCGCTCGGTGCAATTGACCGACGAAGGCCGGCGTTTCTACCAGGAAATCGCCCCGCTGCTGGCCGGCCTGGAAGAAGCCGCCAGCTCGGCGGCAGACAGCGCCCTGACCGTACGTGGGCGGTTGCGGGTGAACATCGACCCGTACTTCTCGCGGCTGGTGCTGGGGCCGGTGCTCGGTGAATTCATGAGCCAGTACCCGCAGTTGCAGTTAGACCTGCACACGCGGGATCAACTCGGGGACCTGGTGGCGGATGGCTTTGACCTGGCCATCCGTTTTGGGATTCCGCAATCGTCCTCGTTGATCGCCCGCAAGTTGCTGGAAGTGCGGGTGCTCACGTTGGCGTCGCCGACTTATCTTGAGCGCCACGGCCGCCCCAACCAGCCATTGGACCTGGAAGACGGCCAGCACGTCTGCATCGACTTTCGCGACTCCCAGACCGGCCGGCCGTTTGGCTGGGAATTCCACCGGCCCGGCGAACAGATCAATGTCGCCACCAGCGGACGGCTGGTGGTCAACGATGCCGGGACCTTGTACAGCGTTTGCGAACACGGCCATGCAGTTGCGCAGATGCTCGACCTCGGGCTTGCGCCAGCGCTCGAATCGGGCGCGTTGATCGAGCTGTTTCCCGACTGGCCCGATGAGCGCTTCCCGTTGTATGCCTTATACCCGTCGCGGCATTTGCCGGCGGCCAAGGTGCGGGCGTTCCTGGAGTTTGTGGCGTCTGTAGGAGCGAGCTTGCTCGCGAAAAACTAAAGTGCGCCGTGTTACTCCTGAAACCCGGCGTTTTCGTTAACGTCCATCGCGAGCAAGCTCGCTCCTACAAATAATCCTTTCCCGCAACGCGTCGTACGCCCAGTGATACACATAGGTGTACGGCAGGAAAAACAGCAGCACGCCGATGTCGAGGATAAACGCCTGCATCAGGCTGATGTTCAGCCACCAGGCAATCAACGGTACGCAGATCGCCACCAGGCCGCCTTCAAACATCAACGCGTGCAGCACGCGGGTCCACACCCCGCCGGACAGTTGCAGGCGCGCCTTGAGACGGTCGAACAGGCCGTTGAAAATCACGTTCCAGGCCAGTGCCATAAGGCTGATGGCCAAGGTCACCATGCCCATCTCCAGCGCCGGTTTATCCATGATCCACGCCAGCAACGGCGTACAGATCAACAAAGCCAGGCCTTCAAAACCAATGGCCTGCCAAACGCGTTCAGTAATCGACTTGGTGGGTGTCATGACCCGTTCTCCGTGAGTGACGATGGTTGCCATCATTACCCTTTGAATCGATACTTCATAACCAATAACCATCGAACAAGGCGATAGTCATGGCTTCCCATGAAGTGCTTCAGGCGTTTGTGCAGGCGGCGACCCAGGGTTCGTTTTCAGCGGCGGCGCGCAAGCTGGGCAAGAGCCAGTCCACCGTCAGCGCGGCGGTGGCGAGCCTGGAGATTGACTTGGACGTGGTGCTGTTTGATCGCAGCAGCCGCAAGCCCACGCTGACCCCGGCCGGGCATGTGCTGTTGCAACGCGCCGAGCAGGTGCTGGAAGCCAGCAGCCGCCTGGAGTTGGCGGCCAGTCAGTTGTCCCAGGGGTTGGAGCCGAAGCTGAGTATCGCCATGTCCGATACGTACCAGTCGGACCGTTTCGAAACCGCCCTCAGCGCCTTCGAACAGCGCTATCCGGACCTGGAGCTGGAATGCCTGATCGCCGAATGCGAGGACTTGATCGCCCTGGTGCAAAGCGGCCGGGCGCAGATTGCGTTTATCGAGAAGCAGGACGTATACCCGCCGGACCTCACCAGTACCGCCGTGGAAGAGCGCACGGAAATCGCGCTGTTTGTAGCGCCCAAACATCCGCTGGCGAACCTTAAGGACATCGATCAGCAAACCCTGGAGCAACACCGCGAACTGCGCCTGGCGAGCATCATCAACCCGAATGAAACCCGGGGCCTGGGGCGTGTGTGGTCGGCGCCCAGTTACCTGATGCTGATGGAAATGGCGCAACTGGGCTTTGGCTGGGCACCGCTGCCGCGCTGGTTGGTGGAGCGCTTTGGCGGCGGCCACCTGTGTGAAATCAAGGCCCGGAGCTGGCCGCGCTCGGTGGCGGTGGATGCGTTGTGGTCACGCCAGCATCCGCCCGGCCCGGCAGGCAGTTGGTTGCTGGGCAAGATGCTGGAGTAACGGCTCAGGCTGCTTCTATCTGTGGCGGGCGGTTGTTCTGGAAATACTCATGCAGCGCCCGCAACGCCGGCAACTCCAGCGCCTGGGCAGCAAAGCACAACCCCACCCGGCGCGTCGGTGCCGGCAGGTGCCAGGGGCGAATCACCACCCCGGCCCGTTCCGCCGCCAGCGACTGCGGCAACATCGCCACGCCCACCCCGGCGGCCACCATGTGCAAGGCCTGGGTCAACGAACCGGCATGCCCGGCCACCGCCTGAGGTGAACGACCGTACAAGGCCATCAGGCGCTGGTACGAGTCATGCTGCGGGCAAGTGATCCAGTCTTCAATCGGCGCCCACGCCTGTTCTTTTCCACCTGCCGCCATCGGGTGTGCCACCGGCAGCGCCATCACGTAGGACTCTTCCCAAAGCGGCAGGAACAATTCGTCCTCGCAGCACATTTCCTCCACAGCCAGGCGCCCTTCTCCTTCACAGCCTTCCTGCAAGGTCAGCAGCAAGCCGGGTAAGCCTTGGTGCGCCATGCGCAGGAAAGTTTCGATCTGGCTGTCGGCAATATCGCCTTCCACCCCCAGTTCCAGGGCGATGCGGTTTTCGCGTCCGCGAAACAACCGGCTCAACGCATCGGCCTCGGCCACCATGCGCCGCGCTTGCGGGTACAGCACACGCGCCTCGTCACTGACCTCAACCCCGCGAGGCTGGCGCAGAAACAACGCCACGCCCAACTCTTCTTCCAGTTGCTTGATGGTCACCGACAGCGTCGGCTGGCTGACGAACAGGCGCTGGGCGGCGGCAGTGATATTGCGCTCTTCGAACACCGCGAGAAACGCTTTGAGATGACGCACATCCATAGCTAATACCGATGACAGACAGAGGAATAAGGCATTTTTCAGTCACTCAAGGGCTAAATATACTGCGACCCACGTTTAGTTATTTGTTTTTCTTATTTCAGGAGTTCAAGCATGAGCAAGCCATTGATCATCATCACCGGCGCCAGTTCGGGCATTGGCGAAGCGTCTGCGCGCTTGCTGTCGGCCGCCGGCCACCCGCTGTTGCTGTTGGCCCGCCGCATCGACCGGCTAAATGCGCTGGAGTTGCCGAACACCTTGAGTCGCGGTGTCGACATCACCGACCGCGCTGCACTGGTGGCAGCGGTGAAAGAAGCCGAAGCGCAATTCGGCCCGGCCGATGCACTGATCAACAATGCCGGTGTGATGCTGCTGGGCAGCGTCAGCGAACAGGACCCGGCACAGTGGGAGCAGATGCTCGACGTCAACGTGAAAGGCTTGCTGAACGGTATTCATGCAGTGGCTGCCAGCATGGTCGAGCGCAAGGGCGGCACGATCATCAACGTCAGCTCGGTGGCCGGGCGCAAGACCTTCCCTAACCATGTCGCCTATGTAGGCACCAAGTTTGCCGTGCATGGGATTTCGGAAAATCTGCGGGAAGAAATGTCGCCGCACAATGTGCGCGTGATCACCATCGCGCCGGGGGCGGTGGAAACCGAACTGCTGAGCCACACCACCGATGAAGCGATCAAGACCGGCTACCAGGCGTGGAAACAGGACATGGGCGGTACGGTATTGAGTGCGGATGACGTGGCTTCGGCGATTGCCTATGCCTACCAGCAGCCGCAGCATGTGTGCATTCGTGAGATCGTGTTGGCGGCGACGCGCCAGCAGCCGTAATTCAGTCGTCCAGGCAACATCGATTAAATGTGGGAGCGGGCTTGCCCGCTCCCACATTTAGTACTGCGTCGGCTTAGAGACCGTAGCTCATCAGACGCTCGTAACGACGGGCCAGCAGCGCCTCGTTGTCGAACTTCTTGAGCATCGCCAGTTGCGCGCTGAGTTCAGCACGAATGGTCGCGGCAGCGGCAGCCGGGTCACGGTGGGCGCCGCCCAATGGCTCGGCGATCACTTTGTCCACGATACCCAGGCCTTTCAGGCGATCAGCCGTGATGCCCATGGCTTCAGCGGCATCCGGCGCTTTCTCGGCGGTTTTCCACAAGATCGAGGCGCAACCTTCCGGCGAGATCACCGCGTAGGTCGAATATTGCAGCATGTTCAGTTGATCGCAGACGCCAATGGCCAGCGCACCGCCGGAACCGCCTTCGCCGATCACGGTAGCGATGATCGGGGTCTTCAGGCGAGCCATCACACGCAGGTTCCAGGCAATTGCTTCGCTCTGGTTGCGCTCTTCAGCGTCGATACCCGGGTAGGCGCCCGGGGTGTCGATGAAGGTCAGGATCGGCATCTTGAAGCGCTCGGCCATTTCCATCAGACGGCAAGCCTTGCGGTAGCCTTCCGGGCGCGGCATGCCGAAGTTGCGACGGACTTTCTCGCGCACTTCACGGCCTTTCTGGTGACCGATCACCATCACTGGCTGGTCGTCCAGGCGAGCGATACCGCCCACGATGGCAGCGTCGTCGGAGAAGTGACGGTCGCCGTGCAGTTCGTCGAACTCGGTGAAGATGTGCTCGATGTAGTCCAGGGTGTACGGACGGCGCGGGTGGCGGGCCAGGCGCGCGATCTGCCAGCTGGTCAGCTTGCCGAAGATGTCTTCGGTAAGCGTGCTGCTCTTGTCTTGCAGGCGAGCGATTTCATCGCCGATATTCAGCGAATTGTCATTGCCGACCAGGCGCAGCTCTTCGATCTTGGCTTGCAGGTCAGCGATCGGCTGTTCGAAATCAAGAAAATTCGGGTTCATAAGCGTCCGTCTTGGGTCGACGGCCAAGGAGTGCCTGGCCAGCCGGTGGTCTATTCGCGCCCTACCTTAAGGGAGAGGCGCGGTTAGGTCGAGATTAAATGTTCGGTCGAGATCAGGCTTTTTTGTACTGCCTGACCGTCAACGGTATTGGAGGAAGACGTTGTCACGCCCGAACTGGTCACGCAATGCTTGAATCAAGCCATCCGCCGGGTCGATTCTCCAGGTCTCGCCGAACTGCAGCATGGCCTTGGCATCGTTGCCGGTGTACTCCATGGTCACCGGGCACGCGCCGCGATGCCGCTTGAGCAAGTCACCCAACCAGCGTAGCTGATCACCTTTAAGCGCCTCGGTGCGCACTTTCAGGCGCAGGCTTTCGGCCAGGTTGGTGCGGGCATCTTCCATGCTCATCACGCGCTTGATCCGCAGGCGCAGGCCACCGGAGAAGTCGTCGTTGCTGACCTCCCCTTCCACCACCACCATCGCATCAGTCTGCAACAGTGACTGGGCGGAATGGAAGGCATCGGCAAACAGCGACGCTTCAATCCGGCCCGAGCGGTCGTCGAGGGTGATGAAGCCCATCTTGTCGCCCTTCTTATTCTTCATCACCCGCAGGGCGATGATCATGCCCGCAACGGTCTGGGTATCCCGCGCCGGCTTCAGGTCGATGATGCGCTGACGGGCGAAACGCCGGATTTCACCTTCGTATTCGTCAATCGGGTGACCGGTGAGGTACAGGCCCAGGGTGTCTTTCTCACCCTTGAGGCGTTCCTTGAGGGTCAGGTCCTTGGCTTTGCGGTGGTTGGCATAGACGTCGGCGTCTGCTTCGACGAACAGCCCGCCAAACAAGTCGGCGTGGCCGCTGTCGTGGGTGCGCGCGGTCTGCTCGGCGGCCTTGATCGCTTCTTCCATGGCGGTCAGCAACACTGCACGGTTGCGATCGATGTTGGCCTGGTAAGCCTTCGGCTCATCATGGAAATACGGGCCCAAGCGATCCAGGGCGCCGCTGCGGATCAAACCGTCAAGGGTACGTTTGTTGATGCGCTTGAGGTCGACCCGGGCGCAGAAGTCGAACAGGTCCTTGAACGGCCCGTCCTGGCGCGCTTCGGTAATCGCCTCCACCGGGCCTTCGCCCACGCCCTTGATCGCGCCGAGACCATAGATGATGCGGCCGTCATCGTTCACCGTGAACTTGAACTCGGAAGTGTTCACGTCCGGCGCGTCGAGGCGCAGCTTCATGGTGCGCACTTCTTCGATCAAGGTCACGACCTTGTCGGTGTTGTGCATATCCGCAGACAGTACCGCGGCCATGAACGGAGCCGGGTAATGAGCTTTCAGCCAGGCCGTCTGGTACGACACCAGTCCGTAAGCGGCGGAGTGAGACTTGTTGAAGCCGTAACCGGCGAACTTTTCTACCAGGTCGAAGATGTTACCGGCCAGGTCGGCGTCGATGTTGTTGGTGGCGCAACCTTCAATGAAACCGCCACGCTGCTTGGCCATTTCCTCGGGCTTTTTCTTACCCATGGCTCGACGCAGCATGTCCGCACCGCCGAGGGTGTAGCCGGCCATAACCTGGGCAATCTGCATCACCTGTTCTTGATACAGAATGATGCCGTATGTCGGTGCCAGTACCGGCTTGAGGCCTTCGTACTGGTAGTCGGAGTGCGGGTAAGCCAGTTCGGCACGCCCGTGCTTACGGTTGATGAAGTCGTCCACCATGCCCGATTGCAGCGGGCCCGGACGGAACAGGGCCACCAGTGCGATCAAGTCTTCCAGGCAGTCGGGCTTGAGCTTTTTGATCAGCTCTTTCATGCCACGGGATTCAAGCTGGAAGACGGCCGTGGTTTCGGCCTTTTGCAGCAACTGGTACGTCGGTTTGTCGTCCAGCGGGATAAAGGCGATGTCCAGCGGCGGCTCGTCGATCTTCGCCCGCTCGCGGTTGATGGTCTTCAGCGCCCAGTCGATGATCGTCAGGGTACGCAAACCGAGGAAGTCGAACTTCACCAGGCCGGCCGCCTCCACGTCATCCTTGTCGAACTGGGTTACCAGGCCGTCGCCTTCTTCGTCGCAATAGATCGGCGAAAAGTCGGTCAGCTTGGTGGGCGCGATGACTACACCACCGGCGTGTTTACCGACGTTACGCACTACACCTTCGAGCTTGCGCGCCATGTCCCAGATTTCGGCCGCTTCTTCATCGACCTTGATGAAGTCCCGCAGGATTTCTTCCTGCTCGTAGGCTTTTTCCAGGGTCATGCCGACTTCAAACGGAATCATCTTCGACAGGCGGTCCGCCAGGCCGTAGGACTTGCCTTGCACACGGGCCACGTCGCGGATTACCGCTTTCGCCGCCATGGAACCGAAGGTGATGATCTGGCTTACCGCATTGCGGCCGTATTTCTCGGCCACGTATTCGATAACCCGGTCGCGACCATCCATGCAGAAGTCGACGTCAAAGTCGGGCATCGATACCCGTTCCGGGTTAAGGAACCGTTCGAACAGCAGGTCATATTCCAGCGGGTCGAGGTCGGTGATCTTCTGCACATAGGCCACCAGGGACCCGGCACCCGATCCACGGCCAGGGCCTACCGGCACGCCGTTGCTTTTGGCCCACTGGATAAAGTCCATTACGATCAGGAAGTAACCGGGGAACCCCATCTGGATAATGATATCCAGCTCGAAATTCAGCCGGTCGACGTACACCTGGCGCTTGGCTTCGTAATCTTCAGTGGTGTCCTTGGGCAGCAGGACACTCAAACGGTCTTCCAGGCCGTCGAACGACACCTTGCGGAAATATTCATCGATGGTCATGCCATCGGGAATCGGGAAGTTGGGCAGGAAGTGCTTGCCCAGCTTCACCTCAATATTGCAGCGCTTGGCGATTTCGACAGAGTTTTCCAGGGCCTCGGGCAGGTCGCTGAACAGCTCGGCCATTTCATCGGCGCTTTTGAGGTACTGCTCTTCGCTGTAGTTTTTCGAACGGCGCGGATCGTCCAGCGCCCGGCCTTCACCGATGCATACGCGGGTTTCGTGGGCCTCGAAGTCTTCTTTCTTGATAAAGCGCACATCGTTGGTCGCGACCAGCGGCGCACCGAGCTTTTCAGCCAGGGCCACGGCGGCGTGCAACTGCTCTTCATCGTTGGGGCGGTTGGTGCGCTGGATTTCCAGGTAGAAACGGTTGGGGAACACGTCCATCCACTCACGGGCGAGCACTTCCGCCTCCTGAGGATTGCCGCCCAACAATGCGATACCGATTTCACCCTCTTTGGCCGCCGAGAGCATGATCAGCCCTTCGCTGGCCTCAGCCACCCACTCGCGCTCGATGATGATCGAGCCGTTGCGCTGGCCGTCGATAAAACCACGGGAAATCAGTTCGGTGAGGTTGCGATAACCGACGCCGTTCATCGCCAACAGGCTGATGCGGCTCAGTGGGTTATCCGGGTCTTTGTTCGACAGCCACAGGTCGGCGCCGCAGATCGGCTTGATGCCGGCGCCCATGGCGGCCTTGTAGAACTTGACCAGGGAGCACATGTTGTTCTGGTCGGTCACCGCCACGGCAGGCATGTTCATGCCCACCAGGGTTTTGACCAGGGGTTTGATCCGTACCAGGCCGTCGACCAGGGAGTATTCAGTGTGCAGGCGCAGGTGAACGAATGAAGCCGGCATAGTGATCCTGTCTAAAAACGTGGAGACAACAAGGCCCGGATTGTACCGGGCCTTGGCAAAAACATCAGCCTTGCTGCTAAACCTCGATCAAGCTTTCCCGGGCCTCGTAAGCCTGGCGAACCGGGGCGAACGAGCGGCGGTGGATCGGGGTTGGGCCCAGGCGAGCCAAAGCTTCCAGATGAACGGGCGTCGGATAGCCTTTGTGTCCACCGATGCCGTAGCCGGGGTAGATCAATTCGAAAGCCGCCATTTCACGGTCACGGCTAACCTTGGCCAGGATCGAGGCAGCGGCAATCGCCGGCACCTTGCTGTCGCCCTTGACCACTGCTTCCGCCGGCATTGTCAGCTTCGGGCAGCGGTTGCCGTCGATCATCGCCATTTTTGGCGTGATGTGCAGGCCTTCGATGGCGCGCTGCATGGCCAACATGGTGGCGTGCAAAATATTCAGCTCGTCGATTTCTTCGACTTCAGCCCGGGCGATATGCCAGCTCAGGGCTTTCTCACAGATCTCGTCGTAGAGTTTTTCACGACGGGCTTCGGTGAGTTTCTTCGAATCGTTGAGACCGAGGATCGGACGGTTCGGGTCGAGAATCACCGCGGCGGTGACGACTGCGCCGCACAGCGGGCCACGACCGACTTCGTCGACGCCGGCCACCAGATCAAGAGCATCGGCGACCAGGCTGAAATCCAGGCCCATTTGCGTCTTCATAGGGCTTCCTGTTTATGGCCGATCAAGGTCAGCACGGCATCTGCCGCCTGGTTCGACGCATCACGGCGCAGGGTACGATGGATTTCGTCGAAACCACGGGTTTGTTCTTCGCCGCCATCGATCAACGGGAGCATGGTGTGCGCCAAGGCTTCCGGCGTCGCGTCGTCCTGCAGCAATTCGGGCACCAGCAGTCGCTGGGCCAGCAAATTGGGCAGGGAAATGTAAGGGCTTTTGACCATACGCTTGAGAATCCAGTAGGTCAGCGGCGCGAGGCGATAGGCCACGACCATAGGGCGCTTGTAGAGCAGGGCCTCCAGGGTCGCGGTGCCGGAGGCGATCAGCACCGCATCGCATGCAGCCAGCGCCAGGTGCGAGCCGCCGTCGAGCAAGGTCAACGGCAAGTTGCGGCCTACCAGCAATTCTTCAACTTGCGCGCGACGCTGAGGGCTGGCGCACGGCAATACGAAGCGCACGCCCGGCTTCAGCGATTGCAGGCGTTCGGCAGCATCAAAAAACAGTGCGCCGAGACGACCGACTTCGCCACCACGGCTACCCGGCATCAGGGCGACCAAGGGTCCGTCGGGCAAGCCCAGTTCGGCACGCGCCGCAGCACGGTCAGCCTGGAGCGGGATGGTATCGGCCAGGGTGTGGCCAACAAACCGCACCGGCACGCCCTTCTCCTCGTAGAACCTGGCCTCGAACGGCAGCAGGGTCAGCATCAGGTCGCAGCCTTCGCGAATCTTCAGCACGCGCTTTTGCCGCCACGCCCATACGGACGGGCTGACGTAATGCACGGTCTTGATCCCGGCCTGACGCAACTTGAGTTCGATATTGAGGGTGAAGTCCGGAGCGTCGATTCCGATAAAGACGTCGGGCTTTTCTTCGATCAGGGTCCGAATCAGCTTTTTGCGGCGAGCCAGCAGCTCACGCAACCGACCCAGCACTTCCACCAGTCCCATGACCGACAAGCGCTCCATGGGAAAGTAGGACGTGAGGCCTTCAGCCTGCATCAGCGGACCGCCGACACCAATGAATTCAACCGCCGGATGCTGGAGCTTGAGGGCCCGCATCAGGCCTGCACCGAGAATATCGCCGGAAGCTTCTCCGGCCACCAACGCTATACGCAGCTTGGCCATGATCAGCGAGTGATGCCGCGAGTCGACGACTGGATCGAGTCACGGAATATTGCGACTTCCGGAAACAATGTTGCGGG
This sequence comes from Pseudomonas sp. AN3A02, assembly GCF_011765255.1. Lineage (NCBI taxonomy): Bacteria > Pseudomonadati > Pseudomonadota > Gammaproteobacteria > Pseudomonadales > Pseudomonadaceae > Pseudomonas > Pseudomonas sp. AN3A02. Next base: position 125,988 of record NZ_JAARNI010000013.1, on the reverse strand, counting down.
TTCCGTCAGTTCGGTCAAAGCCTGGTCGACCGTCAGCCCCTGGCGGTAAACCACCTTATAGGCGCGGCGCAGGGCATGGATCGCGTCTTCGCTGAAACCCCGACGGCGCATGCCTTCGAAGTTCATGCTGCGGGCTTCGGCCGGGTTGCCGAATACCGTGACGAACGCCGGAACGTCCTTGCCGATGGCGGTACCCATGCCGGAAAAGCTGTGGGCGCCGATATGGCAGTACTGATGCACCAGGGTGAAGCCGGACAGGATCGCCCAATCGTCCACATGCACGTGGCCGGCCAACGCAGTGTTGTTGACCAGAATGCAGTGGTTGCCGATGACGCTGTCATGGCCGATGTGCGCGTAAGCCATCACCAGGTTGTGATCACCCAGGGTGGTCTCTGCGCGGTCCTGAACGGTACCGCGGTGAATGGTCACGCCTTCACGGATGATGTTGTGATCTCCGATTACCAGGCGCGTCTCTTCACCCTTGTACTTCATGTCCGGAGTGTCTTCGCCTATCGATGAAAACTGATAGATGCGATTGTGTTTGCCAATCCGCGTCGGGCCTTTGAGGATTACATGCGGCCCGATGACTGTCCCCTCGCCGATTTCCACACCTGCGCCGACGATCGACCAAGGGCCGACCTCAACGTCGGCGGCCAGTACGGCCGTCGGATCGATGATTGCGCGAGGGTCAATCAAACTCATAGTTTGCGTTCCGCACAGATGATTTCAGCCGAGCACACCGGCTTGCCGTCGACCGACGCCTGGCATTCGAACTTCCAGATCTGGCGCTTGCAGCTGATGAACTTGGCTTCCAGGATCAACTGATCACCCGGGGTCACCGGGTTGCGGAAGCGCAGTTTGTCGGAGCCCACGAAATAATAGAGCGTGCCATCGGCAGGCTTCAGGTCGAGCATTTTGAAACCAAGGATACCGGCAGCCTGGGCCATCGCTTCGATGATCAAAACGCCTGGCATGATGGGATGCGCAGGGAAGTGACCATTGAAGAACGGTTCGTTGATGCTGACATTCTTGTAGGCACGAATGCGCTTTTCCTCAACATTGAGGTCCGTTACTCGGTCCACCAGCAGGAACGGGTAACGGTGAGGCAGGTATTCGCGAATCTCGTTGATGTCCATCATTTCGGGGGGAAGCCTGTAATAAAGATTGGGAGCGTGCGGACTAAGGCACGCCCCTCTAGCAAATCAAGGAGGCAGTCTAGCGGCTGTGCACACTTGATATGGAAATGGTATCAGCCATCTGATGAAGCATTACCGCCAGGGGTCACGTCCCCAACACGCTTTTCCAGATGTTTCAGGCGCCGAGCGATATCGTCGAGCTGCCTCAGACGCGCCGCGCTCTTGCGCCATTCGGCCGCAGGCTGCATGGCCGTACCGGATGAATAGGACCCAGGTTCGGTAATCGAATGGGTCACCATGGTCATGCCGGTGATGAATACGTTGTCGCACACTTCGATATGGCCCACCAGGCCTACACCGCCGGCGAGCATGCAATGCTTGCCAATCTTGGTGCTGCCGGAAATCCCCACGCACGCCGCCATGGCGGTGTGATCGCCAATCTGCACGTTGTGGGCAATCTGAATCTGGTTATCCAGTTTCACACCGTTACCAATGACGGTATCGGCCAAGGCGCCGCGATCAACAGCAGTATTGACGCCAATTTCCACGTCATCACCGATCAACACGCCGCCCACTTGGGCAATCTTGTGCCAAATACCTTTCGCGTTGGCGAAGCCGAAGCCCTCGCCGCCGATCACAGCACCTGACTGAATCACTACACGCTCACCGATACGCACGTCGTGGTACAGGGTCACGCGAGGAGCCAGCCAACCACCGGCACCAATCTCACTGCGGGCGCCGATAAAGCACTGGGCGCCTATCGTTACACCCGCGCCGATACGTGCGCCGCTTTCGATCACCACAAAAGCACCAATGCTCGCGGCAGGGTCAACCTGCGCGTCATCCGCGATTACCGCCGAAGGATGGATTCCCGCAGCAGCCTTGGGTTTTGGATCGAACAGGTGCGATGCCCGGGCATACGCCAGGTACGGGTCGGCAACAACCAGCGCATCCCCGGCAAACTCTTCGGCGTCAGCGGCCTTCAGCAACACGGCTGCGGCACGGCTTTCGCCCAGGTATTTACGGTATTGGGGGTTTGCCAGGAAGCTCAACTGAGCTGGGCCAGCCTCCTGCAAGGTGGCTAGCCCAGTAATTTCCTTCTCCGGAGAGCCACGTAAGGTGGCCCCCAGGAACTCGGCCAATTGGCCGAGTTTGATAGTCGCAGTCATGGCTTACTTCAGCTGATTCATGCGCTCGATCACCTGACGGGTGATGTCGTACTGAGGTTTAACGTCGATGACTGCACCGCGTTCGAATACTAGGTCAAAGGCACCTTTCTTGATGACTTCTTCCACAGCGCTGTCGAGTTTCGGCTTGAGTTGCTTGAGCATTTCGCGGTCGGCAACAGCCTTGGCTTCGTTCAGCTCCTTGGACTGGAACTGGTAGTCACGGGCCTTTTGCTTGAATTCAAGCTCCAGACGCTCGCGCTCGCCTTGCTGCATCTTGTCGCCACCGGCTACCAGACGATCCTGGATACCCTTGGCGCTGCTTTCCAGCGTCTTCAGCTTGGTCAGCTGCGGACCGAATTTCTTCTCGGCATCCACGGCGTATCTCTTGGCCGCATCGGATTCCAGCAGAGCCATCTGATAGTTCAGAACAGCAATCTTCATTTCGGCAAAGGCCGGGGTCGCTACCAGGACAGTCGCCAGGAGAACCAATTGAGTCAACTTACGCACGATGCACTCCTACAAATCCGTTGTCGTTATCTTGGGTCAGACGCTTAGAACGTCTGGCCGAGGGAGAATTGGAAAATCTGGGTTTCAGCGTTATCCGGTTTCTTGATCGGCATGGCCAGAGCAAAGCTCAATGGGCCCAGCGCCGTCACCCAGGTCACGCCCACACCTACAGAGCTTGCCAGGTTGCTCAGACTTACGTCGTTGCATTGCGTGTTGGACTTCGAGCCATTCGGGTTGGTGACCTGTTCGCACTTGGAGTCGAACACGTTACCCACATCCCAGAAGACCGACGTACGCAGGGAACGTTGATCTTTCACGAATGGCAGCGGGAACAGGATTTCCGCACCACCCTGGATCAGCACGTTACCACCGAATGGCAGCGGGTCGTTGTCCGAGTCAGCCACGGTACCTTTGTTACCCGTTACATCCGCACCACGACTTGGGGTACCACGAGGGCCCAAGGTGCTGTCTTTGAAACCACGTACCGAGTTGAAACCACCCGCATAGTAGTTCTCATAGAACGGCAAGCCGCTGGTCGAACCGTAACCATCGCCATAACCCAGTTCGGTGTGCAGGCGCATGGTGTAGTTTTCGCTCAATGGCTGGAACAACTGGCCACGGTAGTCGAGTTTGAAGAACGACAGGTCGCTGCCCGGCGTGGTGGCTTCCAGAGTCAGGCTCTGGGAATGGCCACGGGTCGCCAGTACACCTTTGTTCAGGGTCGATTCCGACCAGCCGGCCGAAGCCTTGAAGTTCAGGAACTGGTCGCCTTCTTTACGCACGAAGTTGAAGATCTCATCCACGGTGTACACACCAGTCTTGATCTTGTCCTGTTGCGCGGTCAGGCCGAAGGTCAGACGCGAGGTCTCACTGATCGGGTAACCAATGTTGGCGCCAACACCCAGGCTGTCGATTGCATAGCTTGCAACATCAACGTCGAGGTCTTTGTAGTCGGTTGTGCGGTAGAAGGCGTTGTAGCCCAGGCTCACACCGTCAGCAGTCCAGTAGGGGTCGACATAACCGAAGTTATAGCGGCTCTGGTATTCGCTTCGGGTCAGCCCGATGGAAACCTTGTTACCGGTACCGAGGAAGTTGTTCTGGGTAATCGAACCACCGAGGATCAGACCGGCACTCTGGGCGAAACCGACACTGGCGGTAATCGAACCGGAGGCTTGTTCTTCTACGGCGTAGTTCACGTCAACCTGGTCATCCACGCCCGGTACAGCCGGGGTTTCAACGTTGACTTCTTTAAAGAAGCCCAGGCGCTCAAGTCGAACCTTGGACTGGTCGATCAGGTAAGTCGACGCCCAGCCACCTTCCATCTGACGCATTTCGCGACGCAGCACTTCGTCAGCAGACTTGGTGTTGCCACGGAAGTTGATGCGGTTCACGTAGGCACGCTTGCCCGGGTCTACAACGAAGGTGATGTCTACCGTGTGGTCTTCGTCGTGCGGGGTCGGTACGCCGTTGACGTTGGCGAAGGTATAGCCTTCGTTACCCAGGCGACGGGTGATCAGTTCGGACGTGGTGGTCATCAGCTTGCGCGAGAACACCTGGTCTTTCTGCACCAGCAACAGGGACTTGACCTGGTCTTCAGGCACTTTCAAGTCACCGCTGAGCTTGACGTCACGAACCTTGTACTTCTCGCCTTCGTTGACGTTGACCGTGATATAGACGTGCTTCTTGTCCGGGGTGATGGACACCTGGGTCGAAGCGATATCCATATTGATATAGCCACGGTCCAGGTAGTAGGAACGCAGGCGCTCCAGGTCACCGGACAGTTTTTCGCGAGCGTACTTGTCATCGTTCTTGAAGAACGACAACCAGTTGGTGGTCTTGAGTTCGAACAGGTCAACCAGGTCGTCATCAGAGAACTTGGTGTTACCCACCACGTTGATGTGCTGGATCGCCGCCACGGTGCCTTCGTTGATGTTGACCTTCAGGCCGACGCGGTTACGCGGCTGCGGCACCACTTCAGTCTCGACGGTAGCCGAGTAACGGCCCTGGGCAACGTACTGGCGTTGCAGCTCGTTACGCACGCCTTCGAGGGTGGCACGCTGGAAGATCTCGCCTTCGGCAAGGCCCGATTGCTTGAGGCCTTTCATCAGGTCTTCAGTGGAGATCGCCTTGTTGCCTTCGATCTCGATACTGGCGACAGAAGGCCGCTCGACGACGGTGATGACGAGGACGTTACCTTCGCGACCCAGTTGGATATCTTGAAAGAACCCGGTTTTGAACAGCGCACGAGTGGATTCCACCAGGCGACGGTCATCAGCCTGTTCCCCGACGTTCAACGGCAAGGCACCAAAGACGCTACCCGCGGAAACCCGCTGGAGGCCGTTGACGCGAATATCGGAGATGGTGAAGGACTCGGCGTGAACTTCGGCGATCATCAATACGGTGAGAACCGCAGTTAGCAGCAGACGTTTCATGAAGTCCTTTCTTATTCCAACTGGCAATAAACAAACTGCCGCAAAATGCGGCAGATTCGCAATTCAGCGAAGCGTTACAGACGTCCCAGATCGTTGACCAGAGCTAACAACATCACCCCGACCACCAAACTGATACCGATCTGTATCCCCCAACCCTGCACCCGATCCGACAAGGGGCGACCACGCGCCCACTCGACCAGATAAAACAACAGATGCCCCCCATCCAATACTGGAATGGGCAACAAATTCAGAACCCCAAGGCTAATACTCAGATAAGCCAGGAAATTCAGGAAATCTACAACGCCCGACTGGGCAGAAGCGCCCGCCACTTTAGCAATGGTTATCGGTCCACTCAAGTTTTTTACCGAGAGCTCGCCGAACAACATTTTCTTGAGGGAATCGAGGGTCAGCACACTCATGGTCCAGGTGCGTCTCGCACCCTCGCCAATTGCCGCCAACGGCCCGAAACTGATCTCTCGCACCATCGACGGTGGCCACTCGACACCCTTAACACCGGCACCCAGGTAACCCCCGGCCGCCTTGGCTTCCCCGCGAACCGCCAGGGTTACAGGGACGTCGATTTGAGCACCATCGCGCTCAACTTTCAGCACAATTTTGGTATCAGGCCGAACACGCACCAGATCCACCACTTGCTGCCAGTCACCCAGCGCCTGGCCATCAAGGGCCAACAGGCGATCACCGGTTTTCAGACCTGCGGCCTGGGCCGGCCCTTTCGGATCCAGCTCTGCCAGCACCGGCGGCAAGGCCGGACGCCACGGACGGATACCCAGGGACTTGATCGGATCAGGCTCATCGGAGCCCTTCAGCCAGTGGTCCAGGGTCAGCTCCCGCGGAGTTTCCGTGGTGGAGTCCTGCTCGCGCACCACCAACTTCACGATGCCGCTTTCACCCAGGCGACGCACCAACTGCAAATTGACCGCGCCCCAACCGGTGGTTGGTTCGCCATCAACTGCGACAATTTCTTGCCCGGCGGTCAGGCCAGCCTTGGCTGCCATGCTGTCCGCCTCGACCGCACCAATGACCGGCCGCACCTGCTGGCTGCCCAGCATGGCCAGGACCCAGAAGAACACCATGGCCAATAGAAAGTTGGCTATCGGGCCTGCTGCAACAATGGCGATACGCTGACGAACGGTCTTGCGATTAAAGGATTGGTCCAACTGATCAGCTGGCACTTCGCCTTCGCGCTCATCGAGCATCTTGACGTAGCCGCCCAACGGAATGGCCGCAATCACAAACTCGGTGCCGCGACGATCATGCCAACGCACCAAGGGCATGCCGAAGCCTACGGAAAAGCGCAGTACCTTGACGCCGCAACGACGCGCGACCCAGAAATGGCCGAACTCGTGGAAGGTAACCAGCACACCCAGAGCAACCAGGGTGCCGACAATCATGTAAAGCGCACTCATCTAAGTTCTCCGCATTTCAATCCAGTGCCTGAAGGCTCGAAAACGCCCAAAGACTAACGCGTATTGCGGTTCAACCACTGCTCGGTCAAGGCCCGAGCCTTTGTATCTGCCTCGAACACTGCGCCCAGGTCATTCACGGCGACAACGGGCTCAAGGTTTAAAACGTCCTCGATGATACTCGCGATCTGCGGAAAGCGGATGCGTCGGTCAAGAAACGCCGCCACAGCCACTTCATTGGCCGCATTCAGCATCGCCGGGGCACTGTTACCTGCCTCGGCAGCTTGCCGCGCAAGGCGCAGGCAAGGGAAGCGTTGCTCGTCGGGCGCTTCGAAGTCCAGACGGGCAACGGCAAACAGATCCAACGGCGCAACACCCGAATCAATCCGCTCCGGCCACGCCAGCGCATTGGCGATCGGCGTGCGCATGTCCGGATTGCCCAGCTGGGCCAATACCGAGCCATCCACGTAATCCACCAGGGAATGAATCACACTTTGCGGGTGGATCACCACCTCGACCTGATCCGGCCGGGCATCGAACAGCCAGCAGGCCTCGATCAGCTCCAGGCCTTTGTTCATCATGCTCGCTGAGTCCACCGAGATCTTGCGACCCATGGACCAGTTCGGATGAGCACACGCCTGATCAGGAGAAACATGCTCCAGATCGGCCAGCGGCGTCTGTCGGAACGGGCCGCCGGAGGCCGTCAGCAGAATCCGGCGCACACCCACCTGGCTCAACCCACGGGCGAAATCACCGGGCATGCACTGGAAAATCGCGTTGTGTTCGCTGTCCAGCGGCAACAGCACGGCGCCGCTTTTGCGCACCGCCTGCATAAAGAGCGCACCGGACATTACCAGGGCTTCTTTATTGGCCAGCAGAATCTTCTTGCCTGCATCAACGGCCGCCAAGGTCGGACGCAAGCCGGCAGCACCGACAATCGCCGCGACGACGGTGTCGACATCGGGGTCAGCCGAAACCTGGCACAACCCCTCCTCCCCCACCAATACCTGAGTCGCCAGGCCCGCAGCGCGCAGGTCATCCTGCAAACCACGTGCGGCCGCCGCTTCGGGTACGACGGCGTATTGCGGCGCGTGTCGCACACACAGCGCCAGCAGTTCGCTCAGGCGACTGAAGCCGGTCAATGCGAATACTTGATAACGCTCGGGATGACGGGCAATCACATCCAAAGTGCTTAGCCCCACCGAGCCGGTAGCGCCCAGCACGGTCACCTGTTGCAGGCGGCTCACGAGGCAGCCATCCACAGCAGTACGGCAAAGATCGGGATCGCGGCCGTCAGGCTGTCGATGCGGTCCAGCACACCACCGTGACCCGGCAGCAGGTTACTGCTGTCCTTGATCCCGGCCTGGCGCTTGAACATGCTTTCAGTCAGGTCACCGACCACCGAGATGAATACGACCACGGCCGCACCCACCAGGGAAAGAAGCATTTCCTTAACGGTCCAGCCACGCACTACACCGACCACCAGGGTAATCACCAGGGTCAACGCCAGGCCGCCATACACGCCTTCCCAGCTTTTACCCGGGCTGACAGCCGGCGCCAGCTTGCGCTTGCCGAAGGCACGACCGGAGAAATAAGCACCGATATCAGCACCCCACACCAGCAGCATCACCGCCATGATCAGCCAGTTGCCCAGCTGCATGTGCTTGATATAGACCAGCCCTTGCCAAGCGGGCAGCAGGATCAAAAGACCGATCACCAGCTTGCAGGCGACACTCGACCAATGGCTGCTGGTGCCAGGATAGGTCAGCACCAGATAGGTCGCCAACGCCCACCACAGCACCGCCGCACCCAGCACCCAAGGCGCCACGTCCGGCAGGATATACATCAGGAACATCAACAGTGCCACGACAGCGGCGTACACCACACGCGGCAACTGCGCCGCGAAACCGGCGAGCCGCGCCCATTCCCAGGCACCCAGTGTCACCACCAGGCCAATGAACAGCGCGAAATTTGCACCTTCAAGCAGGAAAAACCCGCACAGGGCAATAGGCAGCAGGATCAGCGCCGTGATGATTCGTTGTTTAAGCATTAAACCCGGGCTCCAGCTTCGATCTGCTCGCTCGTTTTACCGAAGCGACGCTGACGGGAAGCGAAATCGGCCAGCGCATTGCGCATGGCATCGTGTTTGAAGTCCGGCCAGAACAGGTCGGAGAAGTACAGTTCGGTATAGGCCAACTGCCACAACAGGAAGTTGCTGATGCGATGGTCGCCACCGGTACGAATGCACAGGTCCGGCAGCGGCAGGTCGCCGGTTACCAGACAGGTTTGCAACAGTTCGGGGGTGATGTCTTCGGGGCGCAAATGACCGGCTTGCACTTCCCGCGCAAGACGCTGCGCTGCCTGGGCAATATCCCACTGGCCGCCGTAGTTGGCTGCGATCTGCAGCACAAAACGGTTGCTGCCGGCAGTGATCGCCTCGGCTTCGCGCATCGCCGCTTGCAGCTCCGGATGGAACCGCGAACGGTCACCGATGATGCGCAGGCTGATGTTGTTCTCGTTCAGGCGCTTGGCCTCACGACGCAGGGCCTTGAAGAACAGGTCCATCAAGGCACTGACTTCCTCGGCCGGGCGCTGCCAGTTTTCACTGGAGAACGCGAACAAGGTCAATACTTCGACCTTGGCCTCGGCGCACACCTCGATCACGGCACGCACCGCATCGACACCCGCCTTATGCCCGGCAACGCCAGGCATAAAGCGCTTCTTCGCCCAGCGATTATTCCCGTCCATGATGATCGCGACATGGCGCGGCACCACGGAGGGCACAGTCTGCTTGGTCTTTTCCATGAAGGCGTCCTGACCCCTTATACGGCCATCAGGTCCTTTTCTTTATCTTCCGTGGCCTTGGTGATCTGGGCCTCGGCATCTTTAGTCAGCTTATCGATATCGGCGACGGCACGGCGCTCTTCGTCTTCACTGATTTCCTTGTCCTTGACCAGCTTCTTCAGGTCACCCAAGGCATCACGACGAATGTTGCGCACGGCAACACGTGCATCTTCAGCTGCGCTGCGCGCCTGCTTGGTGAAGCCCTTGCGGGTTTCTTCGGTCAGGGCTGGCATGGAGATCAACAACAATTCGCCCAGGTTGGTCGGATTGAGGTTCAGGCCGGCGCTCTGGATGGCTTTGTCGACGGCGCCGAGCATGTTGCGCTCAAAGGCTACGACTTGCAGGGTGCGCGAATCTTTTACAGTGATGTTGGCCACTTGGGTGATGGAGGTATCAGCGCCGTAGTACGGCACCATCACGCTGCCCAGAATGCTTGGGTGAGCCTTACCGGTACGAATCTGACCAAATGCATGGTTCAGAGAGTCCAGGGATTTCTGCATGCGCTCTTGAGCGTCTTTTTTGATTTCGTTGATCATTGTTCGATTTCCTCGATCAGAGTCCCTTCCGCGCCGCCGTGTACGATGTTCAGCAGGGCGCCGGGCTTGTTCATGTTAAATACGCGCAGCGGCATCTTGTGGTCGCGGCACAAGCAGATTGCCGTCAGGTCCATCACGCCCAGCTTGCGATCCAGCACTTCATCATAAGTCAGATGATCGAACTTCTCGGCATGCGGGTCTTTGAATGGGTCTGCAGTGTAAACACCGTCAACCTTGGTGGCTTTGAGCACCACGTCCGCGTTGATCTCGATACCACGCAGGCAAGCTGCCGAATCGGTGGTAAAGAACGGGTTGCCGGTACCGGCAGCAAAAATCACTACCTCTTTGGCATCCAGGTGACGCATGGCTTTGCGACGATCATAGTGATCCGTTACGCCAACCATGGAAATAGCCGACATGACGATGGCGGTGATGTTGGCGCGCTCGAGGGCGTCACGCATCGCCAGGGCGTTCATCACAGTGGCCAGCATGCCCATGTGGTCGCCTGTCACCCGATCCATGCCAGCAGCGCTCAGTGCCGCACCGCGGAACAGGTTGCCGCCGCCGATCACCAGACCAACCTGAACACCGATACCGACCAGTTGGCCGACTTCCAGCGCCATGCGATCGAGCACTTTGGGATCGATCCCAAACTCTTCCGAGCCCATCAGGGCCTCGCCGCTAAGCTTGAGTAGAATGCGTTTATAGCGAGCCTGATGACCACTGCCCTGCTGAGCCATTGCGAATCTCTCCTGCGGCGTATTTTTTGAAAATTCTTGGCAAGCCGTTTACGGCCTGCGTTCACTCTAGCTTGACGCTGTCACAGCGCCATCGGAACACGGCTTTGTAAGCCAGTTCCAAAGGGAAACCAATAAAAATCGATCACCCCATTTGAAAAGAGGCTGCGCGCGTAAGCGGGCAGCCTCTTTTGGGCGACAGTTGAAAACTGTCTTACTGCTTGGCGGCAGCCAGCTGGGCAGCAACTTCTTCAGCGAAGTTGTCGACCGGCTTCTCGATACCGTCGCCTACTTTGTAGTAAGTGAAGGAAACGATTTCAGCACCGGCTTTCTTGGCCAGTTCGCCAACCTTGATTTCAGGGTTCTTGACGAACGCCTGCTCAACCAGGGAAGCCTCAGCCAGGAACTTGCTGATGCGGCCTTTGATCATGTTTTCAACGATGTTTTCCGGCTTGCCGGCGATTTTGTCAGCGTTGAGGCTCAGGAACACGGCTTTTTCGCGTTCGATTGCTTCAGCGGACACTTCCGATGGCAGCAGGAATTCAGGGTTGCTGGCCGCTACGTGCATAGCGATGTCTTTGGCCAGCTCAACGTTGCCGCCTTTAAGGGCAACCACAACGCCGATCTTGTTACCGTGCAGGTAACCACCGACAACATCACCTTCAACGCGAGTCAGGCGACGGATGTTGACGTTTTCGCCAACTTTGCCGACCAGTACCAGGCGAGCAGCTTCTTGAGCCTCGATCAGCGGAGCGACGTCAGTCAGCTTGTCAGCGAACGCTTTTTCAACGCTTGCAGCAACAAATGCCTTGAAGTCGTCCTGCAGAGCCAGGAAGTCGGTCTGCGAGTTCACTTCCAGCAGAACGGCGGTTTTACCGTCTTCTTTAAGAGCGATAGCGCCTTCAGCAGCTACGTTGCCTGCTTTCTTGGCTGCCTTGATGGCGCCCGAAGCACGCATGTCATCAATGGCTTTTTCGATGTCGCCGCCGGCCTTGGTCAAGGCCTTTTTGCAATCCATCATGCCTTCGCCGGTACGCTCACGCAGTTCTTTAACCAACGCTGCAGTAATCTCTGCCATTTTCAAAATCCTCTTGGATAGGTTTTCAACCATTCCACCCGATTGAACGGGCGATCAATTCTTCCCGAATCACCCTTGTAGGCCGCTGCACGTTACAGATGTTGTAGCTGCGCTGCCGACAAATGGTTTTCGAGGTGGCAAAAAGGGGGCCAAGCCCCCTTTTTGCTTACTGAGTCAACGCCAAGGCGTCAGTTACTCAGCTGCTGCTACCGGAGCTTCTTCAACGAACTGCTCGGTGCCGCCAGCAACGTGGTTGCGGCCACGGATTACAGCGTCAGCCATCGAACCCATGTACAGCTGGATAGCGCGGATTGCGTCATCGTTGCCTGGGATGATGTAGTCAACGCCATCCGGGCTGCTGTTGGTATCGACTACGCCGATAACCGGGATGCCCAGCTTGTTGGCTTCGGTGATCGCGATGCGCTCGTGATCAACGTCGATAACGAACAGTGCGTCAGGCAGACCGCCCATGTCCTTGATACCACCCAGGGAACGATCGAGCTTTTCCAGGTCGCGAGTACGCATCAGCGCCTCTTTCTTGGTCAGCTTGGCGAAAGTACCGTCCTCGGCTTGCACTTCAAGGTCACGCAGACGCTTGATGGAAGCACGGATGGTTTTGAAGTTGGTCAGCATGCCGCCCAACCAGCGGTGATCGACGTACGGCGAACCGCAACGTGCTGCTTCTTCAGCAACGATCTTGCCAGCGGAACGCTTGGTGCCGACGAACAGAATCTTGTTTTTGCCCTGGGCCAGGCGCTCTACGAAAGTCAGAGCTTCGTTGAACATTGGCAGGGTTTTTTCAAGGTTGATAATGTGGATCTTGTTACGCGCGCCGAAAATGTATTTACCCATTTTCGGGTTCCAGTAACGGGTCTGGTGACCGAAGTGCACACCGGCCTTCAGCATATCGCGCATGTTGACTTGGGACATGATAGTTCCTTAATAAGTCGGGTTTGGCCTCCACGTATCCCAATGACCAACCAGCGGCATTCGCCTCCGGCACCCAGGTCATCGTGTCGACACGTGTGTGGATTTAAGCTTTGCGGGGTATCCCCGGAAAGCGGCGCATTTTATACCACAGAGCTTGCAAAAACGAAACCCGCAATCACATTTGCCGTCAGTCGCTTTTGCCTAAGCCTTTGAATAGAGCCAGAATGCCCCCATCCTTATAGACAGAAGCGATCGCCAGACGCTCATGGTTTCACCCCTGCGTCTGCTAGAATCGCGTTTTTTTGGGCTTGTGCGAATTCTGCAACCTTTTGTCGCACACCCGTAAACCGTATTGATTTCAGCGCGTCGCGCTAGAGAGAGCCTGTATGACCGTCACCCTCAAAACCGCCGAAGACATCGCTGGCATGCGCGTTGCCGGCAAACTGGCTGCCGACGTGCTGGAAATGATTGCCGAACACGTCAAGCCCGGCGTCACTACCGAAGCGCTGGACCGCATTTGCCACGACTATATCGTCGACGTGCAAAAGGCCATCCCTGCGCCGCTGAACTACAAGGGTTTCCCCAAGTCGATCTGCACCTCGATCAACCACGTGGTGTGCCACGGGATTCCCGGCGACAAGCCGCTGAAAGACGGTGACACCCTGAACATCGACGTCACCGTCATCAAGGACGGCTACCACGGCGACACCAGCCGCATGTTCCACGTCGGCTCCGTGCCGGTCTGGGCCGAGCGCCTGTCGCAAGTGACCCAGGAATGCATGTACAAGGCCATCGAGATCGTCAAGCCTGGCTGCCGCCTGGGCGACATCGGTGAAATCATCCAGAAGCACGCTGAAAAGAACGGCTTCTCGGTGGTGCGTGAATTCTGCGGCCACGGCATCGGCAAAGTGTTCCACGAAGAGCCGCAGATCCTGCACTACGGCCGTGCCGGCACCGGCATGGAGCTGAAGGCAGGCATGACCTTCACCATCGAGCCGATGATCAACCAGGGCAAGGCCGACACCAAGGTACTGGGCGACGGCTGGACCGCCATCACCAAGGACCGCAAGCTCTCGGCGCAGTGGGAACACACCCTGCTGGTCACCGACACTGGCTACGAGATCTTCACCCTGCGTGCCGACGACACGATTCCCCGCGTTTCGGCGTAATGTTTGCACCGGTTTTCTAATAGCAACGCTGTGACCCATAGATAGAAAGGAAAACCGATCGATGCCCCAGGTGGATCCCGAACTCTTCGACCGTGGCCAGTTCCAGGCGGAACTGGCGCTGAAGGCCAGCCCCATCGCCGCCTTCAAGAAGGCCATTCGTCAGGCCCGCGAGGTACTCGACGAGCGCTTCCGCACGGGCCGGGACATCCGCCGGTTGATCGAGGACCGCGCCTGGTTCGTCGACAATATCCTGCAAAAGGCCTGGGAACAGTTCAGCTGGAGTGAAGACGCCGATATCGCCCTGGTGGCAGTCGGCGGCTACGGCCGTGGCGAACTGCACCCCTACTCCGATATCGACCTGCTGATTTTGCTGGACAGCGCCGATCACGAGATTTTTCGCGATTCCATCGAGCGTTTTCTGACCCTGTTGTGGGACATCGGCCTCGAGGTCGGCCAAAGCGTACGGTCAGTGGACGAATGCGCCCAGGAAGCCCGCGCCGACCTGACGGTGATCACCAACCTGATGGAAAGCCGCACCATCGCCGGCCCCGAGCGCCTGCGCCAGCGCATGCTGGAAGTCACCAGCACCGCGCGCATGTGGCCGAGCAAGGATTTCTTCCTGGCCAAGCGTGCTGAACAGAAAGCCCGGCACCACAAATACAACGACACCGAATACAACCTGGAACCCAACGTCAAAGGCTCCCCGGGCGGGCTGCGGGATATCCAGACGATTTTGTGGGTCGCGAGGCGCCAGTACGGCACCCTGAACCTGCGTGCCCTGGCCGGGGAAGGCTTCCTGGTGGAGAGCGAAAACGCCCTGCTGGCCTCCTCCCAGGAATTTCTCTGGAAAGTGCGCTACGCGTTGCACATGCTGGCCGGCCGCTCCGAAGACCGCCTGCTGTTCGATCACCAACGCTCTATCGCCACCTTGCTGGGGTTTGAAGGCGAAGACGCAAAGACCAGCATCGAAAGCTTCATGCAGCAGTACTACCGGGTGGTGATGAGCATTGCCCAGCTCAGCGACCTGATCATCCAGCATTTCGAAGAAGTGATCCTGGCCCCGGAAGACGAAGCACCGCCGCAGCCGATCAACTCGCGCTTCCAGTTGCACGATGGCTACATCGAGGCTCGCAACGACAACGTGTTCAAACGTACGCCGTTCGCCATGCTGGAAATCTTTGTGTTGATGGCCCAGCAGCCGGAAATCAAAGGCGTACGCGCCGACACCATTCGCTTGCTGCGGGAAAACCGTCACCTGATCGACGACGACTTCCGTAACGACATTCGCAACACCAGCCTGTTTATCGAGCTGTTCAAGTGCAAGATCGGCATCCACCGCAACCTGCGGCGCATGAACCGCTACGGGATCCTCGGGCGTTACCTGCCGGAGTTCGGCTTTATCGTCGGGCAGATGCAGCACGACCTGTTCCACATCTATACGGTGGACGCCCACACCCTGAACCTGATCAAGCACCTGCGTAAGTTGCAGTACACCCAGGTGTCAGAGAAATTTCCGCTGGCCAGCAAGCTCATGGCGCGGCTGCCCAAGCCTGAGTTGATCTACCTTGCCGGCCTGTACCACGACATCGGTAAGGGCCGTCACGGCGACCACTCGGAAATTGGTGCCGTGGACGCCGAGGCGTTCTGCCAGCGCCACCAGTTGCCGCTGTGGGACAGCCGCCTGATTGTATGGCTGGTGCAAAACCACCTGGTGATGTCCACCACCGCCCAGCGCAAGGACTTGTCCGACCCGCAGGTGATCCATGACTTCGCCCTGGCCGTCGGCGACGAAATCCGCCTCGACTACCTCTACGTGCTCACCGTCTCCGACATTAATGCCACCAACCCGACGCTGTGGAATTCCTGGCGCGCCAGCCTGTTGCGCCAGCTCTACACCGAGACCAAGCGCGCGCTGCGTCGCGGCCTGGAGAACCCGGTAGACCGCGAAGAGCAGATCCGCCGCACCCAAAGCGCGGCCCTGGATATTTTGGTGCGTGGCGGCAACGACCCGGACGACGTCGAGCAACTCTGGTCGCAGCTGGGAGACGACTACTTCCTGCGCCACACCGCCGGCGACGTGGCCTGGCACAGCGACGCGATCCTGCAGCAGCCGGCCGATGGCGGGCCGCTGGTGCTGATCAAGGAAACCACCCAGCGCGAGTTCGAGGGCGGCACGCAGATCTTCATCTACGCACCCGACCAACACGACTTCTTCGCCGTGACCGTGGCCGCGATGGACCAGCTCAACCTGAACATTCACGACGCCCGGGTGATCACCTCCAGCAGCCAGTTCACCCTCGACACCTACATCGTGCTCGACACGGAAGGCGAGTCCATCGGCGACAACCCGGAGCGGGTGAAAAAGATCCGCAAAGGCCTCACCGACGCGCTGCGCAACCCTGACGACTACCCGACCATCATCCAACGCCGGGTACCGCGCCAGCTCAAGCACTTTGCGTTCGCCCCCGAAGTCACTATCCACAACGACGCCCAGCGCCCGGTAACGGTGCTGGAACTCAGCGCACCGGACCGCCCGGGCCTGTTGGCGCGGATCGGCACGATCTTCCTGGAGTTCGACCTGTCGTTGCAGAACGCCAAGATTGCGACCCTGGGCGAACGGGTGGAAGACGTGTTCTTTATTACCGATGCCGACAACCAGCCGCTTTCCGACCCTGAACTGTGCCGACGCTTGCAGGAAGCCATCGTCCAGCAGTTGAGCGTCAACCAGGAGACCGGCGTCGAGATGTCACGCTTGAGCATCTGACCGGCCGCCATTTTCAGCTTCCAGTGAATTGAACGAGATTTATCGATGAACAATGCCCTGAACCAGTTGCAGCCCTACCCGTTCGAGAAATTGCGCGTCCTGCTGGGCAGCGTCACGCCGAACCCGGACAAACGCCCGATCGCCCTCTCCATCGGTGAGCCGAAGCATAAATCTCCGCAGTTCGTCGCCGACGCGCTGGCCAACAACCTCGACCAGATGGCGGTGTACCCGACCACCCTGGGCATTCCCGCCCTGCGCGAAGCCATTGGCGCCTGGTGCGAACGTCGTTTCAGCGTGCCCAAGGGCTGGCTCGACCCGGCGCGCAATATCCTGCCGGTGAACGGCACCCGTGAAGCGCTGTTCGCCTTCACCCAGACCGTGGTCAACCGTGGCGACGACGCGCTGGTGGTCAGCCCAAACCCGTTCTATCAGATCTACGAAGGCGCTGCGTTCCTCGCCGGGGCCAAGCCGCATTACCTGCCGTGCCTGGATGAAAACGGCTTCAACCCGGATTTCGACGCCGTGTCGCCGGACATCTGGAAACGCTGCCAGATCCTGTTCCTGTGCTCGCCAGGCAACCCGACCGGCGCACTGATTCCCGTCGACACCCTGAAAAAACTGATCGCCCTGGCTGACGAATACGACTTCGTAATCGCCGCCGACGAGTGCTACAGCGAGTTGTACTTCGACGAACAAACCCCGCCGCCGGGCCTGCTCAGTGCCTGCGTCGAACTGGGTCGCCAGGACTTCAAGCGTTGTGTGGTGTTCCACAGCCTGTCCAAGCGCTCCAACCTGCCGGGCCTGCGTTCGGGCTTTGTGGCCGGCGATGCCGAAATCCTCAAGGGTTTCCTGCTGTACCGCACCTACCACGGCTGCGCGATGCCGGTGCAAACCCAACTGGCGAGCATCGCCGCCTGGCAGGACGAAGCCCACGTGCAGGCCAACCGTGATCTGTACCGGCAGAAGTTTGATGCCGTGCTGGCGATCCTGAAGCCGGTGCTGGACGTGCAAAACCCGGACGGCGGGTTCTACCTGTGGCCGAACGTGAGTGGCGACGATGCGGCGTTCTGCCGGGACTTGTTCGTGGAAGAACACGTGACCGTGGTACCGGGTTCGTACCTGTCGCGGGAAGTGGACGGGGTCAACCCAGGCGCCGGGCGTGTGCGCCTGGCACTGGTTGCGCCGCTGGCCGAGTGTGTGGAAGCAGCCGAGCGGATTCGCGACTTCATCACTCGCAATAAATAATTGCGCTGAATGTGGCGAGGGAGCTTGCTCCCGCTCGGCTGCGCAGCAGTCGTAAACCGGCTGACGCTGTTTCCCTGCATGAATGAAGTCGCCAGCGTTGGGGCGACTTCGTCACCCAGCGGGAGCAAGCTCCCTCGCCACAAGTAAGCACCGCGGTGTTATTTGACGTGACCCAGATTCGCCTCGCTCATATCCAGATCCGCCAACACCTCCCGTAGCACGTCATCACCAATCTGGTGGTGACGACTCAGGCTATACAGCTCCAGGCGCTGCGCCCGCAGGGCCTTGAGCCGCAACTTGCGCTCCAGTTGGTCCATCTGAAACGCCAGCGCCTGGGCTTCGGCCGAATCATTGAACACCTCCAATTGATGACGATACTCCGACATCAACCGCGCCTTGAGCTCGGTGGCCAAGGCTGCCTGAGCGGCATCCAGAGGTGCAGCTTCAGCGGGTTCTTCAGTTTCGAGTGCATGGATAGCCGCCACGGCGGTCTTCTTCCAGGCCTCGCGCACTTCATTGTGGCGTTTCTCATCCGGGCTCTTCTCGATGCCGCGCAACAGCAGCGGCAAAGCGATGCAGGCCGCGACGAGCGACAGCAGGATCACACCGGCGGCGATGAAGATCAGCAGGTCGCGCTCCGGAAACGCTTCACCGGGAGCCAGCAGCAACGGCACCGACATCACACCCGCCAGGGTCACCGCACCACGCACCCCACCCACGGTCAACAGCCAGCAGGAACGGGCCGTTGGTACCAGCGTCAGCTCACTTTTCCCACGCAGGCGGCGCAGCAATCCCGACAGGCGCCAGATGCTTTGCACCCAGATAAACCGCAACACCACCAGCACCAGGAAAATCGCGATAACGTCCAGGCAGCGATACAGCAACGTCGGCCACAGCGTCGGCTCATGGCTGACCACCGCCTTGATAATGTCCGGCAATTGCAGGCCCAACAGCAGGAAGATCAGACCGTTGAAGGCAAACTCCAGCAGCGACCAGACACTGCGATTAAGCAAGCGGGTGCTGGTCTGGCGCGGCAGCAGGTCGAGCCAGCTTTGCATCATCCCTGCGGCCACCGCCGACAAGATCCCCGATGCGCCAAGGCGTTCAGCCAGTACGTAGGCAGCGAACGGCAGCAGCAACATGAACACCACGTGCGTCGCCGGGTCGTCCCAGCCCCGGGCAATCATCCAGGACCGCAGGCGGCCCACCAGCCAGCTCAACGCTACGCCGATGGCCAGGCCACCGACGGCTACCAGCACAAATGTCAGGCTGGCATTGGCCAGGGAGAACACCCCGGTAACTGCCGCCACCAGGGCAAACTTGAAGGTCACCAGGCCTGAAGCATCATTCATCAGCGCCTCGCCCTGAAGCATATGCATCAAAGGCGTTGGCAAACGATTCTGGGAAATGGCTGACACCGCCACGGCATCCGTCGGCGACAGCACGGCCGCCAGGGCGAAGGCCACCGGCAGTGGAATACTCGGCAACAGCCAATGAATGAAGTACCCGGCACCCACCACCGTGAACAGCACCAGGCCCACCGCCAGCGTCAGGATCGGCCCGCGCAGGCGCCACAATTCTCGCTTGGGCATGCGCCAGCCGTCCGAGAACAGCAGCGGCGGCAGAAACAGAAACAGAAACAACTCAGGGTCCAGGGCCACATGCAGCCCCAGGGTCGGCCAGGCCAGCAAGGCACCGGCGGCGATCTGCACCAGTGGCAACGGCAGTGGGATGATGCGCCCGACAAGGCGCGAAACGCTGACCAGCATCAGCAGGATAAGTACGGTGTAGGCGGTTTGCATAACGCGGGATTCCCAGACAATCAACTTGCAACAACACACATCAGGCAACAACTCGCCGTTGAAGTGCCATATTAGCCGCCTATGCTGCGCGATGGCCTTTGCACAAAAGTCGCACGCGAGCAAAACGTAATGTTGACGAGCGGCGCCGAAAGCCGCTGGCCATGGCATAATCCGTGACCTTTCATTTGCGTCAGCCCAAAGGGGGGCAATTCCTTGACCGATTCAAGCAAAACGCTGCACCTTTTCGGCATCAAAGCCTGCGACACCATGAAAAAGGCGCGCACCTGGCTCGATGAACACGCTATCAAGTATGAGTTTCATGACTACAAAACGGCCGGTATCGACCGCGAACACTTGACCCAATGGTGCAATGAGCACGGTTGGCAGGTGGTTTTGAACCGTGCGGGCACCACCTTTCGCAAACTCGAAGACGAACGCAAAGCCGATCTCGACCAAGCGAAAGCCATTGAATTGATGCTCGCGCAACCCTCGATGATCAAGCGACCAGTGCTTGATCTCGGTGACAAAACCCTGATTGGCTTCAAGCCAGATAGCTATTCGGCGGCCCTCAAGTAGGCCTGCCCACTCCATTTTTGTAGAGGTAACAGCATGTCCAATTCCCTGTTCAGCCTGGGCTTCGGCGTCGGCACTCAGAACCGCCAAGGTGCTTGGCTGGAAGTGTTTTACGCACAACCGCTGCTCAATCCATCGGCTGAAATCATCGCTGCCATCGCGCCGATCCTCGGTTACACCGAAGGCAACCAGGCGATCACTTTCACCGTCACCCAGGCCCTGCAACTGGCTGACGCGCTCAAAGGCGTCGACGCTGCCCAAGCCGCTCTGTTAAGCCGCCTGGCTGAAAGCCACACGCCACTGGTCGCCACCCTGCTGGCCGAAGACGCCGCACTGACGTCCACCCCTGAGGCTTACCTCAAGCTGCACCTGCTGTCCCATCGCTTGGTCAAGCCACACGGCCTGAGCCTGGCCGGTGTGTTCCCGCAACTGCCGAACGTGGCCTGGACCAGCCAGGGCGCGATCGACATCGCCGAGCTGGCCGAGCGTCAACTGGAAGCGCGCCTGCGTGGCGACCTGCTGGAAGTGTTCTCGGTGGACAAGTTCCCGAAAATGACCGACTACGTAGTGCCGAGCGGCGTGCGCATTGCTGATGCCGCGCGCATCCGCCTGGGCGCCTACGTGGGCGAAGGCACTACCGTGATGCACGAAGGTTTCGTCAACTTCAACGCCGGTACCGAAGGCCCGGGCATGATCGAAGGCCGTGTGTCGGCTGGCGTATTCGTCGGCAAGGGTTCGGACCTGGGCGGCGGTTGCTCCACCATGGGCACCCTGTCGGGCGGCGGCAACATTGTGATCAAGGTCGGCGAAGGCTGCCTGATCGGCGCCAACGCCGGTATCGGTATCCCGTTGGGCGACCGCAACACCGTGGAATCGGGCCTGTACGTCACCGCCGGTACCAAGGTTGCACTGCTGGATGAAGCAAACCAACTGGTCAAAGTGGTCAAGGCCCGTGAGCTGGCCGGCCAGCCGGACCTGTTGTTCCGCCGCAACTCCGAGACCGGTGCCGTGGAGTGCAAAACCCACAAATCGGCCATCGAACTGAACGCAGCGCTGCACGCTCACAACTAAGCAGCGACTCGATGCCACTGACGGCCCACACCTGACCGGTGCGGGCCGTTTATACGAGCCTTGATCACCATGCTTGTGCCCTCTCCCTGGCGCGCCGATTTCCCGGCCATCGCCACCCTGCTACGGCAAGACCAGACCTATCTGGACAACGCCGCCACCACGCAAAAACCTCAAGCCTTGTTGGACGCCATCAGCCATTACTACGCCAATGGCGCAGCCAATGTGCACCGTGCCCAGCATTTGCCGGGCGCCCATGCGACCCAGGCGTTCGAGGACAGTCGCAGTAAAGTGGCGCAGTGGCTGAACGTCGGTGACAACGGGCAAATCATCTTCACCCACGGCGCGACGTCGGCGCTGAACCTCCTGGCTTATGGCCTTGAGCACCTATTCAACCCGGGCGACGAGATTGTCATCAGCGCCTTGGAGCACCACGCCAACCTGCTGCCGTGGCAACAATTGGCCAAACGTCGCGGGCTGGAGTTGGTGGTACTGCCGCTTAACGATGACGGCTTGATCGACCTGCAAGCCGCCGCCCGAATGATCGGCCCGCGCACCCGCCTGCTGGCGGTGAGCCAACTGTCCAACGTGCTTGGCGCCTGGCAGCCGTTGCCGCAATTGCTGGCCCTGGCCAAGGCCCACGACGCACTGACGGTGGGCGATGGCGCCCAGGGCGTCGTTCATGGTCGCCATGACATGCAGGCCCTGGGCTGCGACTTCTACGTGTTTTCCAGCCACAAGCTCTACGGTCCGGATGGCGTCGGCGTGCTTTACGGTCGCACCGAAGCCCTGCATCACCTGCGCCATTGGCAGTTTGGAGGCGAGATGGTGCAACTGGCCGACTATCAAAGCGCCAGCTTCCGCCCCGCGCCCCTTGGTTTCGAAGCCGGAACACCGCCGATCGCCAGCGTGATCGGCCTGGGCGCAACCCTGGATTACCTGAGTTCCCTGGATCAACAAGCCGTGACGGCCCACGAAGCCGCTTTGCACGACTACCTGTTGCGCGGCCTGCAAGCCCGCAACGGCGTGCGCCTGCTGGGTTCGCCGCAAGTGGCCCTGGCCAGTTTTGTGGTGGAAGGCGTACACAACGCCGACCTCGCCCACTTGCTGACTGAACAAGGGATTGCCGTACGCGCCGGCCATCATTGTGCGATGCCGCTGCTCAAGCAGATGGGATTGTCGGGGGCGATTCGGGTGTCGCTGGCGCTGTACAACGATTCCGATGACCTGGAACGCTTTTTTGAAGCGCTGGATCAAGCCCTGGATATGCTGCGATGAGTTTGCCGCCGGAGGCCGTTATCGCGCTGGAAGCATTCCAGGCCGTCGGCAGTTGGGAACAACGGGCCCGCCTGCTGATGCAATGGGGCGAGCGTCTTCCCGCCTTGCCGGATGAAGACAAGGTCGACGCCAACCTGGTGCAGGGCTGTGAAAGCCTGGTGTGGCTGGTGGGGCGCTTGCAAGATGACCATTGGCAGTTTGCCGCCAGCAGCGATGCACGGCTGATACGCGGGCTGGTGGCGTTGTTGCTGGCACGGGTTAACGGTTTGTCTGCCGCTGAGTTGCAGGCGGTCGACTTGCCCGACTGGTTTGAACAACTGGGTCTGTCGCGGCAGCTATCACCGTCACGCAGCAATGGTCTGAATGCAGTGCTTCAGCGCATGCGGAAGTTGAGCCTCACACAAAACTAAATGTGGGAGCGGGCTTGCTCGCGAAGGCGGAGTGTCAGTCACCAGATAGGTCGACTGATACACCGCCTTCGCGAGCAAGCCCGCTCCCACATTTTGATCTTTTCAGGGTGCAGAGATCGGTGTTGCCTGAACTCTGTCAGCAGGCCTGCGCACCCCGGCCACAATCTTGTCCACCGCCTTGGTCGCCGCCACCATGCCGAAAGTCGCGGTGACCATCATCACCGCGCCAAACCCGCCGGCGCAGTCCAGTTTCACGCCATCTCCGACAAAACTCTTCTGCAAACAGATGCTGCCGTCCGGCTTTGGATAACGCAGTTGTTCGGTGGAAAACACGCAGGGCACACTGTAATGGCGGGTCACGGTGCGTGAGAAGCCATAGTCGCGGCGCAGGGTGGAACGCACTTTCGACGCCAGCGGGTCATTGAACGTACGGTTCAAATCACACACCTGAATCAGCGTCGGATCAATCTGCCCACCCGCGCCGCCAGTGGTGATGATCTGGATCTTGCGCCGCTTGCACCAGGCGATCAGCGCGGCCTTGGCATTGACGCTGTCGATGCAGTCGATCACGCAATCGATATTGGGCGTGATGTACTCGGCCATGGTCTCGCGGGTGACAAAATCCGCCACCGCATGCACGGTGCAGTCCGGGTTGATGCCCTTCAGGCGCTCAGCCATGACCTCGACCTTGGCCTTGCCCACCGTGCTGTCCAGCGCATGCAACTGACGGTTGCTGTTGCTGACGCACACATCATCCAGGTCAAACAGCGAAATTTCGCCCACCCCGCAACGAGCGATCGCTTCCGCCGCCCACGAGCCCACACCGCCCACGCCGACGATGGCCACGTGGGCCGCCTTCAAGCGTTCCAGGCCTTCAATGCCATACAAGCGGGCGACGCCGGCAAACCGCGGATCTTCTGTACTCATGACCATTACCCCAAAAACCGGCGCGCATTATAGGGCGTTGCCGCGACAAGTTCGACGCATCCAGCTACAAGTAAAGAACTTAGGTGAACTTTCGCTGCCCAATGTTCGGTTTTTCTCGGCTTGCTGTACGGTCAGTGAAAGGCCGGTGTAGGATGCGCGCCGTTCGGCGCAGGCCGACACCTCTTTTCGTTCCACACCCTTTGGAACCCGAAATAGCCATGTCATCGCGTAAATTTGGACTCAACCTGGTGGTAGTGCTGGCAATTGCCGCGCTGTTCACCGGCTTCTGGGCGCTGATCAACCGCCCGGTCACTGCCCCTAACTGGCCTGAACAGATCTCCGGTTTTTCCTACTCGCCGTTCCAGCAAGGCCAGTTCCCACAGAAAGACCAGTATCCGACTGACGATCAAATGCGTCAGGACCTGGCGATCATGAGCAAGCTGACGGACAACATCCGTACCTACTCGGTCGACGGCACCCTGGGGGATATCCCCAAGCTGGCGGAAGAGTTCGGCCTGCGGGTGACCCTGGGTATCTGGATCAGCCCGGACCTCGAGCGCAACGAGCGCGAGATCCAGCGTGCCATCGAAATCGCCAACAACTCCCGCAGCGTCGTGCGGGTGGTGGTGGGTAACGAAGCGCTGTTCCGTGAAGAAATCACCCCGGAGGCGCTGATCGTGCTGCTGGACCGGGTGCGCGCCGCCGTGAAAGTACCGGTGACGACTTCCGAGCAATGGCACATCTGGGAAAAGAACCCGCAACTGGCCAAGCACGTCGACCTGATCGCCGCGCACATCCTGCCGTTCTGGGAATTCATTCCGATGGACAAGGCCGGCCAGTACGTACTCGACCGCGCCCGGGACCTGAAGAAATTGTTCCCGAAAAAGCCGCTGCTGCTGTCGGAGGTTGGCTGGCCGAGTAACGGCCGCATGCGTGGTGGCAATGAAACGTCCCCGGCCGACCAGGCAATTTACCTGCGCACACTGGTGAACAAGCTCAATCGCCAGGGCTACAACTACTTCGTGATCGAGGCGTTCGACCAGCCGTGGAAAGTCAGCGATGAAGGCTCGGCGGGCGCCTACTGGGGCGTGTTCAACGCCGCACGCCAGCAGAAATTCAACTTTGAAGGGCCGGTGGTAGCGATCCCGCAATGGCGGGTGCTGGCCATCGGTTCGGTGGTGCTTGCGCTGCTGTCCCTGACGCTGCTGATGATCGACGGCTCGGCACTGCGCCAGCGAGGCCGGACCTTCCTGACCTTCATCGCGTTCCTGTGCGGTTCGGTGCTGGTGTGGATCGGTTACGACTACAGCCAGCAATACAGCACCTGGTTCAGCGTTACCGTGGGCATCCTCCTGGCCCTCGGCGCCCTGGGCGTATTCATCGTGCTGCTGACCGAGGCCCATGAACTGGCGGAAGCGGTCTGGACCCACAAACGCCGGCGTGAATTCCTGCCGGTTGAAGGGGATTCGGACTACCGCCCGAAAGTCTCGATCCACGTGCCGTGCTACAACGAGCCGCCGGAGATGGTCAAACAGACCCTCGACGCCCTGGCCGCCCTCGACTATCCGGACTACGAAGTCCTGATCATCGACAACAACACCAAGGACCCGGCCGTGTGGGAGCCAGTGCGCGACTACTGCGAAACCCTGGGCCCGCGCTTCAAGTTCTTCCACGTCTCGCCCCTGGCCGGTTTCAAGGGCGGCGCGCTGAACTACCTGATCCCGCATACCGCCAAGGATGCCGAAGTGATCGCGGTGATCGACTCCGATTACTGCGTGTCGCCAAACTGGCTCAAGCACATGGTGCCGCACTTCGCCGACCCGAAAATCGCCGTGGTGCAGTCGCCACAGGATTATCGCGACCAGAACGAAAGCACCTTCAAGAAGCTCTGCTACGCGGAATACAAGGGCTTCTTCCATATCGGCATGGTCACCCGCAACGACCGTGACGCGATCATCCAGCACGGCACCATGACCATGACCCGGCGTTCGGTGCTTGAAGAACTGGGCTGGGCCGACTGGTGCATCTGCGAAGATGCCGAGCTGGGCCTGCGGGTATTCGAGAAAGGCCTGTCGGCGGCGTACTACCACGACAGCTACGGCAAGGGGCTGATGCCCGATACCTTTATCGACTTCAAGAAACAGCGTTTCCGCTGGGCCTACGGAGCGATTCAGATCATCAAGCGTCACACCGCGAGCCTCCTGCGCGGCAAGGACACCGAGCTGACCCGTGGCCAGCGCTACCACTTTCTCGCGGGCTGGTTGCCGTGGGTGGCAGACGGCATGAACATCTTCTTCACCGTGGGCGCCCTGCTGTGGTCGGCGGCGATGATTATCGTGCCGACGCGGGTTGACCCGCCGCTGCTGATTTTCGCGATCCCGCCGTTGGCGTTGTTCGTGTTCAAGGTCGGCAAGATTATCTTCCTCTACCGTCGTGCGGTGGGTGTGAACCTGAAAGATGCGTTCTGCGCGGCACTGGCCGGGTTGGCGTTGTCCCACACCATCGCCAAGGCGGTGCTGTACGGCTTCTTCACCACCAGCATTCCGTTCTTTCGTACACCGAAGAATGCCGATAACCACGGTTTCTGGGTCGCGATTTCCGAAGCCCGGGAAGAGATGTTCATCATGCTGCTGTTGTGGGGCGCGGCACTGGGCATTTACCTGGTGCAGGGCCTGCCGAGCAATGACATACGCTTCTGGGTGGTGATGTTGCTGGTGCAGTCGCTGCCGTATGTGGCGGCGCTGATCATGGCGTTCCTGTCGTCGCTGCCGAAACCGGCGCCGAAGGAAGAGCCTGTGACGGCCGCTTAAAATCCTGCGCAATGCACTAAACGGCGGCCTCTGGCCGCCGTTTTGCTATAAGATAACGGCCCTTTTGCCTTGCACATGACTGTAGGAGCGAGCTTGCTCGCGAAGCACTTGAGATCGACGCGTCCATCCAGACAGGCCGCGTTATCGTTAACGACCTTCGCGAGCAAGCTCGCTCCTACAATTAGAACGTCGCCGCCTCGATTTCCGGAGTTTTTACATGACGGCCCATGCCGACCTTTCGCCGACCCTCCAACTCGCTATCGACCTGATCCGTCGCCCGTCGGTGACGCCGATCGATGCCGATTGCCAGAAGCTGATGATGCAGCGCCTGGGCGACGCCGGTTTTGCGCTTGAGCCGATGCGCATCGAGGATGTGGATAACTTCTGGGCCACCCATGGCAAACACGAAGGCCCGGTATTGTGCTTCGCCGGCCACACCGACGTGGTGCCGACCGGTCCGGTCAAGGCCTGGCAGAACGATCCGTTCGACGCGTTGATCGACGAAAACGGCATGCTCTGCGGCCGTGGCGCGGCCGACATGAAAGGCAGCCTGGCCGCGATGCTGGTCGCGTCCGAACGCTTCGTGACCGACTACCCGGACCACAAGGGTTCGGTTGCTTTCCTGATCACCAGTGACGAAGAGGGCCCGGCGCACCACGGCACCAAGGCTGTGATCGAACGCCTCGCGGCCCGCAAGGAGCGCCTGGACTGGTGCATCGTCGGCGAACCATCGAGCACCACCCTGGTGGGTGACGTGGTCAAGAATGGTCGTCGCGGCTCCCTCGGCGCCACCCTGACCGTGCGCGGCGTGCAAGGCCACGTGGCCTACCCGCACCTGGCGAAGAACCCGATCCACCTGGCCGCTCCGGCCCTGGCCGAACTGGCCGCCGAGCATTGGGACGATGGCAACAGCTTCTTCCCGCCCACCAGCTTCCAGATTTCCAACCTTAATTCGGGCACCGGCGCCACCAACGTGATCCCGGGCGACCTGACGGCGGTGTTCAACTTCCGTTTCTCCACCGAGTCCACCGTCGAAGGCCTGCAACAGCGGGTCGCGGCGATTCTCGACAAGCATGGCCTGGACTGGCATGTGGAGTGGGCGCTGTCGGGCCTGCCGTTCC
This sequence comes from Pseudomonas sp. AN3A02, assembly GCF_011765255.1. Lineage (NCBI taxonomy): Bacteria > Pseudomonadati > Pseudomonadota > Gammaproteobacteria > Pseudomonadales > Pseudomonadaceae > Pseudomonas > Pseudomonas sp. AN3A02. Next base: position 98,028 of record NZ_JAARNI010000013.1, on the reverse strand, counting down.
TCACCGAGCCGGGCGCATTGCTCGATGCCGTCTCCGCCAGCATCAAGGCCGTCACCGGCCGCGAGACCAAGGCGTCCACCAGTGGCGGCACTTCCGACGGTCGCTTCATTGCGACACTCGGCACTCAGGTGGTGGAACTGGGCCCGGTCAACGCGACCATCCATCAGGTCAACGAGCGCATCCTCGCCAGCGACCTCGATGTGCTGACCGAAATCTACTACCAGACCCTGATCAAGTTGCTCGCCTGATGCTCGCTTGCCCCATTTGCAGCGCACCGTTACACGAGGTGGACAATGGCGTGGCCTGCCCGGTCGGGCACCGCTTCGACCGCGCGCGCCAAGGTTACCTGAACCTGTTGCCGGTGCAGCACAAGAACAGCCGCGACCCGGGCGATAACCTGGCGATGGTGGAAGCGCGCCGCGACTTCCTCAATGCCGGACACTACGCCCCGGTGGCCAAGCGCCTTGCCGAACTGGCCGCGGAACGCAAACCCCAGCGCTGGCTGGATATCGGTTGTGGCGAGGGTTACTACACCGCGCAAATCGCAGACGCCCTGCTGCGCGCTGACGGCTACGCCCTGGATATTTCCAAGGAAGCGGTCAAGCGCGCCTGCAAGCGCAACCCCACGGTGACCTGGTTGATCGCCAGTATGGCCCGGGTGCCGTTGGCGGATGCCAGCTGCCAGTTCCTTGCCAGTGTCTTCAGCCCGCTGGACTGGCTGGAGGCCAAGCGCCTGCTCAGCCCGGGCGGCGGCTTGATGAAGGTCGGCCCCACCAGCGGCCACCTGATGGAGCTGCGCGAGCGCTTGTACGACGAAGTGCGCGAGTACACCGACGACAAGCACCTGGCGCTGGTACCGGACGGCATGAGCCTGCAGCACAGTGAAACCCTGGAGTTCAAACTCAGCCTGGCCGACCCCAAGGACCGCGCCAACCTGCTGGCGATGACACCCCACGGCTGGCGCGCCAGTGCCGAGCGCCGAGCGCAGGTGATCGAGGCCGCCGAACCGCTGCTGGTCACCGTGTCGATGCGCTACGACTATTTCGTGCTTCAATAACCCATTATTTTGCGGGCCTCTCGAGGCCTGCGCTGAATCCGCGAATGGATTTTCAGAATCCCGCAATGAGGAACATCCATGCGCCAACCTGATATCGAGATTTACCTCAAGGACGCCGACGTCGACTACAAGGCCATCGCCGCCTGGCTGGGCGTCGCCCTGGGCCCGTGCACCGATTGGGTCCAGCGCGGCCAGACCTACAAGTGCACAGCCGGCAGCGTGCCGGTCACCTGGCTGCCGAAAGCCGTAGGAAAATGGAACAGCCTGTACCTGGAAAGCGACCAGACCCCGTGGGAAGACGACATCGCCTGCGCCCGTGCGGCCTTTGCCGCGCTAAACGTCGAAGTGCGTTGCGCGCCGGGCAGCTGGGTTGAGGAAGAAGGTGAAGAAAGCGCGGATACCTGGATTCGTATCAGCGAAGACGGTGAAGAGCAGATCACCTGGAAAACAGCCTGAGGGATCGTTCCCACGCTCTGCGTGGGAATGCAGCCTGTGACGCTCCGCGTCACGATTAAAAGCAGACGCGGAGCGTCCAAAGAAGCATTCCCACGCAGAGCGTGGGAACGATCATGGAAGGGTTACAAGCCCACCACATCCTCAGCCTGCAAGCCCTTCTCGCCCGTCACGACGGCGTATTCCACCTGCTGGCCTTCAGACAACGAACGGTGCCCGTCACCGCGAATGGCGCGGTAGTGCACAAACACATCCTTGCCATCTTCCCGCTGTATAAAGCCGTAACCCTTGGCGTCATTGAACCACTTCACATTGCCGGTCTCGCGCGTTGCCATCTGTTTTGCTCCCACATGCTTTTTATAAGTACGTTTATTGTTGAGTCGTCGCAGTTGAACTGCCGAGTATAAGACAGGCTCAAAAAGCTTCAACTCAAGATTACTTCGCCGCTTTTTTGCCGATTTTCGGCTAATACTGCACACTGGCGCACCGAGCAACCGCTCGGTTTTTCCCACTCAAAGCAGAAGCCGTATGACCCGCTCTCCCTTTCGCCGTCTGGTATTTGGCACCTTGCGTCGGCTGTTGTACCTCTGGGTTCGCTCAGAGACGATCAACCAGTCGTCCCTTACCCTGAACCTCGACCGCAGTCGTCCGGTGTTTTACGTCCTGCAATCCCCATCCCTCACCGAGTTGGCGGTGGTTGATACCGAATGTACCAAGGCCGGCCTGCCGCGCCCGGTGCTGCCGGTATCGGTCGGCCCGTTGATGGAACCGGCAGCCTTCTTCTACCTGACGCCCGACCCCGACTGGCTCGGCCGCCAGGACAAGCGTGGCGCACCGCCGACCCTGACCCGCCTGGTGGATGTGCTCACCGAACACGCCGAAGAGAATGCACAGATCATTCCAGTCAGCGTGTTCTGGGGCCAGTCGCCCGACAGCGAGTCCAGCCCCTGGAAGCTGCTGTTCGCCGACAGCTGGGCCGTGACCGGCCGCCTGCGCCGCCTGCTGAGCATCCTGATCCTGGGCCGCAAGACCCGGGTGCAATTCTCCGCGCCCATCAACCTGCGTGAATTGATCGAGCACAATAAAGGCCACGAACGCACCGTGCGCATGGCCCAACGCATCCTGCGGGTGCACTTTCGCAACCTGAAAACCGCGGTGATCGGCCCCGACCTGTCCCACCGGCGCAACCTGGTGAAAGGCCTGGTCAACATGCCGCTGGTGCGCCAGGCGATCCTCGACGAAGCCGAACGCGAGAACATCACCCCCGAGAAAGCCAAGGCCCAGGCCCTGCGCTACGGCAACGAAATTGCCTCGGACTACACCTACACCGCCATCCGCTTCCTGGAAGTGGTGCTGAGCTGGTTCTGGAACAAGATCTACGACGGCATCAAGGTCAACAACGTCGAGGGCGTGCAAAAGGTCGCCCAGGGCTACGAGGTGATCTATGTGCCGTGCCATCGCAGCCATATCGATTACCTCCTGCTGTCGTACCTGCTGTTCAAGAATGGCCTGACCCCGCCGCACATTGCCGCCGGGATCAACCTGAACATGCCGGTGATCGGCAGCCTGTTGCGCCGTGGCGGGGCGTTTTTCATGCGCCGCACCTTCAAGGGCAACCCGCTGTACACCTCGGTGTTCAACGAATACTTGCACACCTTGTTCACCAAGGGTTTCCCGGTGGAATACTTCGTCGAAGGCGGACGCTCGCGCACCGGGCGCATGCTGCAACCGAAGACCGGGATGCTGGCGATCACCCTGCGCAGCTTCTTGCGCTCCTCGCGCATGCCCATCGTGTTTGTGCCGGTGTACATCGGCTATGAGCGCGTATTGGAAGGCCGGACTTACCTCGGCGAACTGCGCGGTGCGAGCAAGAAGAAAGAGTCGATTTTCGATATTTTCAAAGTGGTCGGCGCCCTCAAGCAGCGCTTTGGCCAGGTCGCGGTGAACTTCGGCGAACCGATCAAGCTGGCTGAATTCCTCGACAGCGAGCAGCCCGACTGGCGTTCCCAGGAACTGGGCCCGAACTACAAGCCGGCATGGCTCAACGAAACCACCAACCGCCTCGGCGAGCGGGTGGCGCAACACCTGAACGAAGCGGCGGCGATCAACCCGGTGAACCTGGTGGCGCTGGCGCTGCTGTCCACTACCCGCCTGGCCCTGGACGAACAAGCCATGGCGCGCCAGCTTGATCTGTATCTGGCGCTACTGCGCAAGGTGCCCTACTCGCCCCACACCACCTTGCCCGAGGGGGATGGCCTGGCGCTGATCAAGCATGTAAAGGACATGAAACTGCTGTCGGAACAGAGCGATGCCCTGGGCAAAATCCTTTATCTGGACGAGCAAAATGCCGTCCTGATGACGTACTACCGCAACAACGTGCTGCACATCTTCGCCCTGCCGGCGCTGCTGGCGAGTTTCTTCCAGAGCAGCTCGCGCATGAGCCGCGAACAGATCCTGCGCTACACCCGCGCGCTCTACCCGTATCTGCAATCGGAGTTGTTTATCCGTTGGACCCTGGACGAGCTGGACGCGGTGGTCGACCAATGGCTGGAAGCCTTCGTCGAACAAGGCCTGCTGCGTTTCGAAAACGAGGTGTACCTGCGCCCGGCCCCGAGTTCGCGGCACTTTGTACTGCTGACGCTGCTGTCCAAGAGCATCGCCCAGACCCTGCAACGCTTCTACATGGCTATCTCGCTGCTGCTCAACAGCGGCCAGAACAGCATCAGCGCCGAAGAGCTGGAAGACCTGTGCACCGTCATGGCCCAGCGCCTGTCGATCCTTCACGGGCTGAATGCCCCGGAGTTCTTCGACAAGAGCCTTTTCCGACATTTCATCCAGACGTTGCTGGAGCAAGATGTACTGCGCCGCGACGAGGCCGGCAAGTTGAGCTATCACCCGCTGCTGGGTGAACTGGCCGAAGGCGCGGCCAAGCGCGTGTTGCCGGCGGATATTCGCCTGTCAATTCGCCAGGTGGCCCTGCATCGCAGTGAAGACGCAGCGGACAAGCCCGTCGTACCCGAAGAAACACACTAGAGTGACCGAGGCGCCAGGGTGTTTCTGGGGCCGCTGACAAGGAGCTGTACCATGAAAAAAATCATCCTCCTGGGCCTGACCGCACTGCTGGGAGCCTGCCAGGCCATGAGCCCCACGCCCACCAAAGCCAGCCTCGACGGCGAAGTGTTCTACCTGCAACGCAGCGCCCTGCCGCCCGCCGCCACCTTGAGTGTGACCCTGCAAGACGTGTCCTTGATGGACGCCCCGGCCGTGACCCTGGCCGAGCAGAAAGGCCCGGTGAAAGGCCAGGTGCCACTGCCCTTCCACCTGAGCTACGACCCCGCCCAAGTCAAGCCTGGCCACAGCTACTCGGTCAGCGCTCGCATCGAACTGGATGGCAAGCTACTGTTCATTACCACCGAACGGCACTCCGTGCAGTTGAACGGCCAGGATCCACAACCGCTGCGCGTACGCGTGGATGCGGTTGCACACTGATTAAAAAATCGAACATAAGGAAGCGCCCATGCTCCGTAACTCCCTTCGCCTCACTGCCCTGTGCGCCGGCCTGCTGCTCGGCGCCAACGCCATGGCCTTGTCCCTCGGCAGCCTGTCCCAAGGGGACGCTGCCGGCGGCCTCAAGGATGCACTGACCCAAGGCGCGCAGATTGCCGTCAAACAACTGGGCGTGCCCGGCGGTTTCAGCAACAACCCCGAAGTGAAAATCGGCCTGCCGGGCAAGCTGGGCAAAGTCGCCGACAAGTTGAAGATGTTTGGCATGGGTGACCAGGTCAACCAACTGGAAGCCAGCATGAACAAGGCGGCCGAATCTGCCGTGACCCAGGCTCAGCCGATCCTGGTAAACGCAGTGAAGAACATGAGCGTGACCGATGCCAAGGGCATCCTCAGCGGTGGCCAGGACTCCGCCACCCAGTACCTGAACAAAAGCAGCCGTGACGAGATCCGGGCCAAGTTCCTGCCGATCGTTAAAGCGGCCACCGACAAGGTCGGCGTGGCCCAGCAGTACAACGCCCTAGCGGGCAAGGCGGCGACCTTTGGCGCGATTGATGCCAAGAGTGCCAACGTCGAAAGCTACGTGACCGAGCAGGCGCTGGACGGGCTGTTCAAGATGATTGCGCAGCAGGAAGAGACCATTCGCAAGAACCCGGCGGCCGCGGCGACCAGTTTGGCGAAAAAAGTGTTTGGCAGCTTGTAAGCCAACAGGATCGCTCCTCTGCCCGGGGCGATCCCTTTTTCTGTGGTTATGCGTTGCCTGCGGGGGAAAACGACTGCATCGAAACCATCCCAAACGTAATTGTTCCTGTCTGGTTTTCAGAACTTGTTGAACAGGTTTTCGGAGGGCAAGCCCATGGTGGCGGGCATTCGGGCTCTGCCGGCTTTGTCTCGCACGGCTTTGGCTTCGAGCACTCGGGCTCTGGCTCCGGTTTAGGAGGGCGGGCAAACATACGCATGATGGAACTAATACACATAGGGCAATCCTTCAATCCATTTAGACGTCTTCACTTACCGGCTGCAGCAATCGCCGTAACCGGTAAATCAATACCTGCGATCAGGTAGTCCCTAAGTGGAAGGAACGTCCGAAAACGTTCCCTGCTCCGCGTTGGAATATGAAGGCTGCCCGCCTTACGCCACATCCTTCCTGACCCTGAACCAGGCCGCGTACAGGGCCGGCAGGAACAACAGCGTCAACGCCGTCGCCACGATCAAGCCGCCCATGATCGCCACGGCCATTGGCCCGAAGAACACGCTGCGAGACAGCGGGATCATCGCCAATACGGCGGCCAGGGCGGTCAATACGATCGGCCGGAAGCGTCGCACCGTCGCCTCGATAATTGCCTGCCAGGGAGCCAGGCCGGCCTTGATGTCCTGTTCAATCTGGTCCACCAGGATCACCGAGTTGCGCATGATCATCCCCGACAGCGCGATGGTCCCCAGCATCGCCACGAACCCAAAGGGTTGGCGGAACACCAGCAGGAACAGCGTCACCCCGATCAACCCCAACGGCGCTGTGAGAAACACCATCGCCGTGCGTGAGAAGCTGCGCAGTTGCAGCATCAGCAAGGTCAACACCACCACGATAAACAGCGGCACGCCAGCCTTGACCGAGTTCTGCCCACGGGCGGAATCCTCCACCGTGCCGCCAACTTCCAGCAGGTAACCGTCCGGCAGTTCAGCGCGTACGCCCTCCAGGGTTGGCAGGATCTGCTGCACCAGGGTTGCCGGTTGCTCCTTGCCGTAGATATCGGCGCGGATGGTCACCGTCGGCAGACGGTTGCGGTGCCAGATGATGCCTTCTTCAAAGCCGTATTCCAGGGTCGCGATCTGCGACAGCGCAACGCTCTTGCCGTTGTCGGTCGGCACCGCCAGGCTTGGCAGCAGCGACAGTTCAGTACGCTCGTGAACGGTGCCGCGCAGCAGGATTTCGATCAACTCGTTATCTTCGCGGTACTGGCTGACGCTGGAACCTGTAAGGGAACTCTGGAGGAATTTCGACAGGTTGGCGGTGCTCACGCCGAGGGCGCGGGCGCGGTCCTGGTCGACGTTGAGGTAGACGATCTTGCTCGGTTCTTCCCAGTCCAGGTGGACGTTGACCACGTGGGTATTTTCGCGAACCTTGGCCGCCACTTTCCGCGCCAGGGCCCGGACTTCTTCGATGTGCTCGCCCGTCACCCGAAACTGTACGGGGTAACCAACGGGTGGGCCGTTTTCAAGACGCGTGACCCGCGAGCGCAGGTCCGGGAACTGTTCGTTGAGGGTCTCGATCAGCCAGGTGCGCAGGCTTTCGCGCTCCTCGATGGTTTTGGCCAATACCACAAATTGGGCGAAGCTGGCGGCCGGCAGTTGCTGGTCCAGCGGCAGGTAGAAACGTGGCGAACCTGTACCGACATAGGCCACGTAATTTTCTATACCTGCATGTTCCTTGAGCAACGCTTCAAGGCGTTTGACCTGGTCAGCCGTATTGCTCAGCGAAGCGCCTTCAGCCAGTTTCAGGTCGACCATCAACTCCAGTCGCCCGGAAGCCGGGAAGAACTGCTGGGGCACAAAGCGAAACAGCGCCACCGAACCGATAAACAACAGCAAGGTCAGGACGATCACCGTCTTGCGGCGACGCACGCACCACTCCACCAGGCGCCTTACGCGCTGATAGAACGGCGTGCCGTAGGGATCCGGCCCGTCGGTGCCATGCTTGGCCGCATGAATCTTCGCCAGGTCCGGCAGGAGTTTTTCCCCCAGGTACGGCACGAACACCACGGCGGCGACCCACGAGGCCAGCAGTGCGATGGTCACTACCTGGAAGATCGAACGGGTGTATTCACCGGTGCTCGACTGTGCGGTGGCAATCGGCAGGAAACCCGCCGCGGTGATCAGCGTGCCGGTGAGCATCGGGAAGGCGGTACTGGTCCAGGCGAAACTCGCGGCCTTAAGGCGGTCGTACCCTTGCTCCATTTTGATCGCCATCATTTCCACGGCGATGATCGCGTCGTCCACCAGCAAACCCAGTGCGAGCACCAACGCGCCGAGGGAGATTTTGTGCAGGCCGATGCCGAGGTAATACATGGTGGCAAAGGTCATGGCCAACACCAGCGGAATCGCCAGGGCGACCACCATGCCGGTGCGCACCCCCAAGGAGAAGAAGCTCACCAACAACACAATCGCCAGGGCTTCCGCCAGCACTTGGACGAATTCGCCGACACTGGTTTTTACCGCTGCCGGCTGGTCCGACACCTTGCGCAGTTCCATGCCCGCAGGAAGGTTCTTCTGCAAGCGTGCGAATTCGCTTTCCAGGGCCTTGCCCAGTACCAGGATGTCGCCACCGTCGCGCATGGCCACGGCCAGGCCGATGGCATCGGCGCCCATATAACGCATGCGCGGTGCCGGTGGGTCGTTGAAGCCGCGATGAATCTCGGCCACGTCGCCGATACGGAACGTGCGATCACCGACGCGGATCGGGAAGTCGCGAATCTCTTTAACGGTCTTGAAGTTGCCGGAAACCCTTAGCTGCACACGCTCGCTCGGGGTTTCAAAGAAGCCGGCGGTCGACACTGCGTTCTGCTCTTGCAGCGCCTGCTGAACGGCGGCCAGCGGCAAGCCGAGGGTGGCGAGCTTGAGGTTGGACAGCTCGATCCAGATCTTCTCGTCCTGCAAACCCAACAGTTCGACCTTACCGACATCCGGCACCCGCTGCAGTTGAATCTGAATCCGGTCGGCGTAGTCCTTGAGCACGGCATAGTCGAAGCCGTCGCCGGTCAGGGCGTAGATATTGCCGAAGGTCGTGCCGAATTCATCGTTGAAAAACGGGCCCTGGATATCCGGCGGCAAGGTCTGGCGAATATCGCTGATCTTCTTGCGCACCTGGTACCAGAGGTCCGGGATCTGCGCGGAATGCATCGAGTCCCGGGCCATGAAAGTGACTTGGGATTCACCGGGGCGCGAGAAGGAAACGATGCGCTCGTAGTCGCCGGTCTCCATCAGTTTCTTTTCAATACGCTCGGTGACCTGGCGTGACACTTCCTGGGCGGTCGCCCCGGGCCAATTGGTCTTGATCACCATGGCCTTGAAGGTAAACGGCGGGTCTTCGCTTTGTCCCAGCTTGGTGTAGGAAAGAGTGCCAACCACCGCCAGCAGGATCATCAGAAACAGTACGATCTGGCGATTACGCAACGCCCATTCGGAAAGATTGAAACCCATCGGGGACTACTCCTTGGCCGCCAGACTTACCACTCGGTTGGAGCGATCCACCGGGCGCACTTGCTGGCCCTCATGGAGTACATGCACACCGGCTGCGATCACCCAGTCTGTTGCGCTCAAGCCTTCCAGCACCGGCACGGTCTTCTCGCCAAAGGCACCGATGCGCACCGGTGTGCGCTTGAGGGTGTTGTCGGGCTGTACCACCCAGACGTAGGACGCCCCGTTCTCCGCGCTGAGGGCAGACAGTGGCACCGCCAAAGGAATCACGCCGTCGGCCTGTATGAATACGCGAGCGCTCTGCCCCAGTTCAGCAGGCACCTTGCCGCCGGTAAACGCGACACGGGCAGCGAAGGTTCGCGACTTTGGGTCGGCGGCGGGCGACAGTTCGCGGATGCGACCGTTGAAGCGCTGGTCGGGCTGGCTCCATAACTCCACGGACACCGGCTGGCCAATCTTGAAGCGCCCGAAGCTTTGCTCCGGCAGGCTGATCAGCACCTCTCGCTCGCCATCGGTGGCCAGGGTAAACACGGTCTGGCCGGCAGACACCACCTGGCCGACTTCCACCGCACGCTTGGCGACCACGCCATCCTGGGGCGCGCGCAGTACGGCGTAACCGGCCTGGTTATTGGCCACGTCGAATTCGGCCTTGATCTGCTTGAGGCGGGCTTCACCTGAGCGGTAGAGATTTTCGGAATTGTCGTACTGGGAACGGCTGACCATCTGACGGTCCATCAGGGTCTTGTAACGATCACGCTCGGCGCGCACCAGGCTCAGGTTGGCCTCGGCGGCGGCGACCTGGGCGCGGGTGGCTTCGAGTTGCAGGCGTACGTCCTGGGGATCGAGTTCTGCCAGGGGCTGATTGGCCTTGACGCGCTCGCCCTCCTCCACCAGTCGTCGGCTGACTTTACCGCCGATGCGAAAGGCCAGGTCGGGTTCATAACGGGCGCGCACTTCGCCCGGGTAGCTGTCAGAAGCCTGCGCCGAAGGCTCTGGCTGAACCACCATGGCCGGGCGGATGGTGGTTTGCGCGGCTTCTTCATGGCCACAGGCAGCCAACAGGAATAACAAGCTGGCAGGCAACGCGAGTGGCAGGAAATAGCTGCGCATGCTGAAGGACCTTTCGCTAATGGAGCTAGGAATAATTATACTGGCCAGTATGTTATTAATACCAAACTCACCAGTCCAGTAATAAAGTGAAAATGTCTGACAATCCTGTAAACACCAATAGCCCCGGGCGCCCCAAGGACATGGCAAAACGCCAGGCGATCCTTGATGCGGCGAAGATTCTGTTTTTGAGTAATGGGTATGCCAGTACCAGCATGGATGCCGTGGCAGTGGAGGCCGGGGTGTCGAAGCTGACGGTGTACAGCCATTTCACCGACAAGGAGACCCTGTTCTCGGCGGCGGTGGTCGCCAAGTGCGAAGAGCAGCTACCGGTGATGTATTTCGAGTTGCCCGAAGGTATGCCGGTGGAGAAGGTGCTGCTCACTATCGCTCGCGGGTTTCATGTGTTGATCAATAGCGAGGAGTCGGTGAACTTGCATCGGTTGATGATGACTTCCGGGAGTCAGGATCCGAAGTTGTCGCAGATCTTTTTCGAGGCTGGGCCGATGCGTATGTTGCAGGGGATGGAGCGGCTCCTCGGTAAGATCGACCAGAGTGGCGCACTGCGTATTGCCAAGCCTTTCACCGCTGCGGAGCACTTTTTTTGCTTGCTCAAGGGCACGGCGAATTTTTGTTTGCTGTATGGGTGCGGGGGGCAATTGAGCGCTGAGGCGGCCGAGGAGCATGTGCAGGAGGTTGTGGGATTGTTTATGCGGGCTTATCGGGCTTGATGCGCTTTTATAAGGCGGGTTGAACCGGGTACACATATCCGTGTTTTTATCCCGCGGCGCAGCAATCGCAGTTAAACCTTTCCCCCACCCCACAGGTCTCTGAGATACACCCCCAGAGCCCCTAGCATGGCCAAATCCCGCAATTTCGCCAAAGACTGGTTCACCGCCAAAAACTGGAACCCATTCGCCTTTCAGAAACAGGTATGGAAGGCCGTCAAGGAAGGCCAATCAGGACTGCTCCACGCCAGCACCGGCGCCGGGAAAACCTACGCACTGTGGTTCGCCGCCCTCAACCGCTTCGCCATCACCGAAGACACTCCCCGCAAACGCAAAGCCCCAGCCGAACCGCTGACAGTCCTGTGGATCACCCCAATGCGTGCCCTGGCCGCAGACACCGCCCGCGCCCTTGAAGCCCCGCTGGAACCCCTGAACATCCACTGGACCGTCGGCCTGCGCACCGGCGACACCAGCAGCAGCGAGCGCGCCCGCCAGAGCCGCCGCCTGCCCACCACCCTGATCACCACCCCGGAAAGCCTCACGCTGATGCTGGCCCGTGCCGACAGCCAAACCAGCCTGTCAAAGCTGCGCATGGTGGTCGTGGATGAATGGCACGAACTGATCGGCAACAAACGCGGCGTACAACTGCAACTGGCCCTCGCCCGCCTGCGACAATGGCATCCAGAGCTGATTGTGTGGGGCATTTCCGCAACCCTGGGTAATCAGGCCCACGCGCTGGAGGTGTTGATCCCACAGGGTGGCGGGATCAACGTGCAGGGTCAAACGACCAAGAAATTACTGGTGGACACCCTGTTGCCCCCGGTTATCGAGCGTTTCCCATGGGCCGGCCATATCGGCCTGAAAATGCTCCCGCAGGTGGTGGCCGAGGTGGATGCCAGCAGCAGTTGCCTGGTGTTTACCAATACACGAGCACAATCGGAAATCTGGTACCAGGCCTTGCTCGATGCTCGTCCCGACTGGGCCGGGTTGATTGCCTTGCACCACGGCTCGCTGTCCCGGGAAACCCGGGATTGGGTGGAACGCGCCCTGAAGGAGGGGCAACTGAAGGCCGTGGTGTGTACGTCGAGCCTCGACTTGGGGGTGGACTTCCTGCCGGTGGAAAGGGTGCTGCAGATTGGCTCGGCCAAGGGCGTGGCGCGTCTGATGCAGCGCGCCGGGCGTTCCGGCCATGCGCCGGGCAGGCCGTCGCGGGTCACGCTGGTGCCGACCCACAGCCTGGAGCTGGTGGAAGCCGCTGCCGCACAAGACGCCATCGCTGAACGGCGTTTCGAGGCCCGGCAGTCGCCCCACAAGCCATTGGATGTGCTGGTGCAGCATCTGGTGAGCATGGCGCTGGGCGGCGGCTTTGTGCCTGATGAGTTGCTGGAGGAAGTTCGTAGCGCCTGGGCCTACCGTGACCTGAGCGACGCAGATTGGGCCTGGGCCCTGGGTTTTGTGCGCCATGGCGGTCTGTCGCTGACGGCCTACCCGGATTACCGCCGGGTCGAGCCGGACGAGCATGGCGTCTGGCGCGTGCCCGATGCACGGCTGGCGCGGCGCCATCGCATGAGCGTGGGGACGATCGTCAGCGACGCCAGCATCCAGCTGAAATTCTGGAGCAAGGGCGGCGGTGGCAGGACTCTCGGCAGTGTCGAGGAAGGCTTTATTGCACGGCTCAAACCGGGGGATGGTTTTCTGTTCGCCGGGCGCTTGCTGGAGTTGGTGCGGGTGGAAAACATGACCGCTTATGTACGGCGTAGTACCGCGAAAAAGGCTGCCGTGCCGCGCTGGAACGGCGGGCGCATGCCGCTTTCCAACGAGCTGGCCCAAGCGGTGGTCGAGCGCTTTGATGCCGCCGCCCACGGTCAATTCCTCGGGCCGGAGATGCAGGCAGTGCAACCGTTGCTGAACACCCAGTTGCGCTGGTCCGGGCTGCCGACCCGCGAGTATTTGCTGGCCGAGGCCCTCAAGTCACGGGAAGGCTGGCACCTGTTTCTGTATCCGTTCGCCGGGCGCCAAGTGCATCTGGGGCTGGCGAGCCTACTGGCCTGGCGGGTTAGCCGGCAGCAGGCGGTGACATTCTCGATTGCGGTGAATGACTACGGGCTGGAACTGCTGAGCGCGACCGAGGTGGATTGGCCTGAGTTATTAAGCGAGGAGTTGCTGAGTGCGGATCATCTGCTGGATGACGTGATAGCGAGCCTGAACGCCGGTGAGCTGGCCCTGCGGCGCTTTCGCGAAATCGCGCGGATCGCCGGGCTGGTGTTTGCCGGCTATCCCGGTGCGCCGAAAAGCACGCGTCAGGTTCAGGCTTCCAGCGGTTTGTTCTTTGAAGTGTTCAAGCAATATGACCCGCAGAACCTGCTGCTGACCCAGGCCGGGGAAGAAGTCCTGCGGGAAGAGTTGGATATTCGTCGGCTGGAAGAGACATTGCGTCACTTGTCGGAATTGAAACTGGACCTGCATCGAATCAAACGACCTACGCCACTGGCCTTTCCGCTGCTGGTGGAGCGCTTTCGGGAAAGCCTGAGCTCGGAAAAACTCTCGGAACGGATTGCACGGATGGTCAAGGATCTGGAAAAAGTCGCCGATAACGGGAAGCCGTGATGCCCGCTCATTACCCGATACATCTGGCAGAAGAGGAGCTGTGGTTGCTGGCGGATAAGGCCGTGTACTGGCCAGTCAAGCGCTGCCTGCTGATCGCCGATGCACATTTTGGCAAGGCGTCGGCCTATCGCAGCCTGGGCCAGCCGGTGCCCCAGGGCACGACGACGGACAACCTTCAGCGCCTGGACCGGCTGCTGGCGGCTTTCCCATGCTCGCAGGTGATCTTTCTCGGCGACTTTCTCCACGGGCCCGGCTCCCACGCCAGCGGCACCCTGAACGCTCTGAGAGCCTGGCGCGAGCGCCATCCAGCTCTAGCGCTCACACTGATTCGCGGCAACCACGACAAGCGCGCTGGCGACCCACCGGTTGATCTGAACATTGAGGTGGTGACCGAACCCCTGCTGATGGGCCCGTTTGCGTTGCAGCACGAGCCCGACGCCCATGCCAGCCACCATGTTTTAGCGGGGCACGTGCATCCAGTGTATCGCCTGCGGGGCAAAGGCCGGCAAAGCTTGCGCCTGCCGTGCTTTCGCCTCGGCACTCAAGTCAGCCTGTTACCTGCCTTCGGCGCGTTTACCGGTGGGTATCCAGTGACGCAGGATGAAGAGAGCCGGATCTTTGTGATCGGAGACCATGAAGTATGGCCAGTGCGCTGAGCAACTGACCATTGGCGACAAATGCGGGAAATCAGGCCACAGGGGCGGGAGGCGGTTCGTCAGGGAGAGTGGGTTCACCAGGCTCTTCAGGCTGGTTGGGCCAGGGATCATCCGGGCCGGGCTGGCCTGGAATGCCGCCTGCGGCGGGATCGGCCATCAAAGACCAGGCCATGACACCAATCTGGTTGGGTTCAAGCCGGGCGAGTTCTGCGCTGATTCGCGGATCGAGCTTCATAGGGGACTCCTCAAGCGTGGCCCGGCGCGTTGTGCACGCGTCGGGGCAGTACACTCAATAGAGTGCATGCCCGCTTACAAATTCCCTAAGCCTGTAAGACGATTCGATCAGGTGCGTGGAAGAGTGACGCCGCGCTGGCCCTGATACTTGCCGCCACGGTCCTTATAGGACACTTCGCACTCTTCGTCGGATTCAAAGAACAGCATCTGTGCCACCCCTTCATTGGCATAGATTTTTGCCGGCAAAGTGGTGGTGTTGGAGAACTCCAGGGTAACGTGCCCTTCCCATTCCGGCTCCAGCGGCGTCACGTTGACGATGATGCCGCAACGCGCGTAGGTGCTTTTGCCCAGGCAGATAGTCAGGACGTTACGCGGGATACGGAAGAACTCGACAGTGCGCGCCAGGGCAAAGGAGTTTGGCGGGATGATGCAGACGTCGCTCTTGACGTCGACGAAGCTTTTTTCGTCGAAGTTTTTTGGATCGACGGTCGCCGAGTTGATGTTGGTGAACACCTTGAACTCATCGGCGCAGCGTACATCGTAGCCGTAGCTGGAAACCCCGAACGAAATCAGCCGCTCAGCACCTTCGCCACGCATCTGGCGCTCCACGAAGGGCTCGATCATGCCGTGCTCTTGCGCCATGCGGCGAATCCACTTGTCCGATTTGATGCTCATGGCGGGTGTCCTGAATAGCGAGGTGAAAAAATTCTGTTGGGCATCTTACCGGGGCTGGCTCCGTGGTTCAAAGGGCCGGCTGTTTTTCTTGCTGCCGCGCCGTCCCTGCTGGGCGGGACGCACCTTCAATTGCGGGGTATTGGTGCGGTATCAGGCTGCCGCCAGTCACGAAAATAGAGAAACCTTCGGAAATACCATTGGCACGTTCCTGAAAAAGGGTTAAGGTGGCGCCACTGTGCTGCTTGTGTCACTGAGAATCTCTACACGATATGTTGAATTTCGATCCAACCATCTCCAAGAATTTTTCCTGCTCTTTGCACTCAGTCTCGGCCAGGGCTTTTCCTGAGTCGCAGTTAACTTTGTCCAAGGAGATACACCATGTCTAATCGCCAAACTGGTACCGTTAAGTGGTTCAACGATGAAAAAGGCTTCGGCTTCATCACTCCACAATCCGGTGACGACCTGTTCGTTCACTTCAAAGCTATCCAATCCGACGGCTTCAAAAGCCTGAAAGAAGGCCAACAGGTCTCTTTCATCGCTACCCGCGGTCAGAAAGGCATGCAAGCTGAAGAAGTTCAAGTTATCTAACTTGTACTGATTTAGTCGAAAAGCCCCGCCCTTAAAAGCGGGGCTTTTTTGTGCCTGCTCGTTCCCACGCTCCGTGTGGGAATGCCTATTGTGACGCTCTGCGTCACGCTTTGGGACGCAGAGCGTCCTGGGCTGCATTCCCACGCGAAGCGCAGGAACGATCGCCGCACAGCAAAACGCCCGGTGCATTCACATGCACCGGGCGTTTTTATAGCTGCCTTACAGGCCGTTATTGAAACAACGACTCACTCGACAAGCCATTCTTCTCCAGGATCTCGCGCAAGCGCTTGAGACCTTCTACCTGGATCTGCCGCACCCGCTCACGGGTCAAGCCGATCTCCAGGCCAACATCCTCCAGGGTGCTGCTTTCGTGGCCGCGCAGCCCGAAGCGGCGAATCACCACCTCACGCTGTTTGTCCGTTAGCTCCGAAAGCCACTGGTCGATGCTTTGCGACAGATCGTCGTCCTGCAGCAGCTCACAAGGGTCCGTAGGACGATCATCAGTCAGGGTGTCCAGCAGGGTTTTATCCGAATCCGGACCCAGCGAGACATCGACTGAAGACACCCGCTCATTGAGACCGAGCATGCGCTTGACCTCTCCCACCGGTTTTTCCAGCAGGTTGGCGATTTCTTCAGGCGAAGGTTCATGATCGAGTTTTTGTGTCAGCTCACGCGCCGCCCGAAGGTAGACGTTGAGCTCTTTGACCACATGGATCGGCAACCTGATCGTGCGGGTTTGATTCATGATCGCCCGTTCGATGGTCTGACGAATCCACCAGGTGGCGTAGGTTGAAAAACGAAAACCCCGCTCAGGGTCAAACTTCTCCACCGCCCGGATCAAGCCGAGATTGCCTTCCTCGATCAAGTCCAACAGGGACAGCCCACGATTGACGTAGCGTCGGGCGATTTTCACCACCAGCCGCAGGTTGCTTTCAATCATGCGCTTGCGCCCAGCCGGATCGCCCTTTTGCGACAAGCGCGCAAAAAAGACTTCTTCTTCGGGTGTGAGCAGAGGGGAAAAGCCGATTTCATTGAGGTACAGCTGGGTCGCGTCGAGCGCCCGTGTGTAATCAATGTACTTGTGTTGCTTTAACGCGGTGGAGTTCTTGGATTTGGTGCGAACTGAAGGTACAGCAGGTCCCTCATTCGACATCGATTCCGTAGCAATGCCGGTCTCCATAAGGAGAACCTCATCGTCGATGTCAAACTCCGGCGCTTCTTTACTGAGAGCCATTGTTATAGTCCTTTGGTGAGTTCGACCTCAAGCTCAAGCGGCGCCTTTATCCTTGGCAACGCTGGAGCCTGTTCCTTCTACGCGAGGGAACAGGCTGTGCAACACATCAACGACGGGGAAGGAATTGCAGCGGATCAACAGGCTTCCCTTGGCGGCGAATCTCAAAGTGCAGTTTCACCCGGTCTGTACCAGTTGACCCCATCTCGGCAATTGTCTGTCCGACCTTGACCTGCTGCCCCTCCCGAACCAACAGCCTGCGGTTGTGACCGTAAGCACTGACGTAGGTATCGCTGTGTTTGATGATGACCAGCTCGCCGTAGCCCCGTAAACCACTCCCGGCGTACACCACTGTCCCATCAGACGCAGCTAAAACAGGCTGTCCCAAATCTCCGGCGATATCAATGCCTTTATTCAAACTACCGTTTGAAGAGAATTTTCCAATAAGAATGCCATTTGAAGGCCATCCCCAACCGGTAGGCGCAGGCCCTGCAGGCGGCATCGGCGCAGGGGCCGGCTTGCTCGCAACGCCAGGCGCGGCGGTGCCTGCAGGCCGGGTGATGATTGTGGTTCTGCTCGACGACGATGGCGAAGAAGCCGTATTTGTGACGACAGCGGTCGGTGTTGAACCGGTACGCCCATCGAAACGAATGGTCTGACCTGGATGTATCGTATAGGGCACAGGAATATTGTTACGAGCAGCAAGCGCCTTGTAATCCCATCCATAACGGAAAGCGATCGAGAACATCGTATCGCCCTTGCGAACGACATATTGCCCGGTAGTAACGGTAGGTTTTTGCGGCACCGCATTATTGCGGTCGACCACCCGTGCACCACCGGATGGCGTGCTTGAACAAGCCGCCAGCAAGGAACTCAAGACAAGGCCAATCACCAGTCGCTGAAAGCTTGTTTGACTCATACGCTGTGCAATGACCGTGAGACTCACCCGCCGCTCCCTTTGTGGTGGCTGACTATGAACGCCTGTATCAGGCTTGAAATATGATGCAAGTATAACTGGCCGTTGGTTTTTTACTGGAAACACGATTCTAAAGAAATTTTCATCATGTTTAATTCCCACGGCGGGTCACGTTGACTCAATAGACCCCGCTGTAAGACACATACCCGGCAATAGAATTCAGTACCCAGGAATAATTGATCAGGCCAGCGGGCCGTTAAGCAACGGGACAAAACGCACGGCGCCGAGCACATGCCGGGAAAAGCCTTCTTCCTCGCGAATGATCAACATCAATTGTTGCACTTCGCCGGAGCCCACCGGGATCACCAGGCGCCCGCCCGGAGCCAGTTGATCGAGCAACGCCTGGGGCACGTCGGTCGCCACCGCCGTGACGATAATGCCGTTGTACGGCGCCAGCGCCGGCCAACCTTCCCAACCATCGCCCCAGCGGAACACCACGTTGCGCAGATTCAACTCCACCAGGCGTTCCTTGGCCCGGTCTTGCAACACCTTGATGCGCTCCACGGAAAACACCCGCTCAACCAGCTGCGACAACACGGCCGTCTGGTAGCCGGAGCCGGTGCCGATTTCCAGCACCTTGTCCAACGGGCCCGCCGCCAGCAACAACTCACTCATCCGCGCCACCATATAAGGCTGGGAGATGGTCTGGTTGTGGCCGATGGGCAGTGCTGTGTCTTCATAGGCACGGTGCGCCAGGGCCTCATCGACAAACAGATGCCGCGGGGTACGCCGGATGACTTCCAGCACCTGGGCGTTGGATAGCCCTTCTTCATACAGCCGCTGGATCAATCGCTCGCGGGTGCGCTGGGAGGTCATCCCGATGCCCCGGCGCAGCAGGTCGTCTTGTTCGCGCGCCATCAGAGCACACCCTCCAGCCAGCCATCGAGACTACTGAAGGCATCACTGAAGGTGCGATCAAGCTGCAACGGAGTAATCGAAATATAACCTTGCATCACCGCATGAAAGTCCGTGCCTTCGCCGCCGTCTTCGGCATCGCCGGCAGCGGCAATCCAGTAACCTTCCTTGCCACGCGGGTCCACCACCTTCAGCGGTGACGCGGCGCGGGAACGGTGGCCCAGGCGGGTCAGCTTGAAGCCGCGAATATGCTCAAAAGGCAGGTTCGGGAAGTTGACGTTAAGCACCGTACGCGGCGGCAAATCCAGGCTGTGATGGGCCTCCACCAGCTTGCGGGCGAAATAGGCCGCTGTCTCCAGGTTGTCCAACTGACGCGACGCCAGCGAAAACGCGAACGAGGTCCGGCCCAGGAAGCGCCCCTCAAGGGCCGCCGCCACCGTACCGGAATACAACACGTCATCGCCCAGGTTGGCTCCCAGGTTGATCCCGGAAACCACCAGGTCCGGCTCCTCGACAAGCAAGCTGTTGATCGCCAGGTGCACGCAGTCAGTCGGCGTGCCGTTCACGCTGATAAAGCCGTTGGGCAACGTCTGTGTGTGCAACGGACGGTCGAGCGTCAGCGAACTGCTGGCGCCGCTTTTGTCCTGGTCCGGGGCAACCACCACGCACTCGGCGTAATCTGCCAGCGCAGCATGAAGCGCGGCAAGGCCGGGTGCGGTGACCCCGTCGTCGTTAGATATCAGAATACGCATGGGCTGTCCGTCTGCCCCACCGGCACCAGATCTACAAGCTCGCGCACCAAGACAGTGGCGAAGCATCCAGCCGGCAGGACGAATTCCAATTGCAGAATGTCAGGTTCGGGATAATGCCACGTCAACCCGCCAATGGGCAGTCGAAGAATGCGACGTTCCTGGCTCATGCCGGCATTCACCAGCCAATCCCGCAGGTCGGGTTCACCCTCGGCGATCGCCTGTTCCAGAGCGAAAGTTGCCCCCGACGCCGGCGAATCACCTTCGCCCCACTGTGGACCGGTGGGATGCACGTCGAGAATCGCCAGGCGCGGGTCGCTGCATTCAGCCTCCCCCGCCGGAAAAAAACTGCGACTGTCGGTAAACGCCAACAAATCGCCGACCTGGGCACGCTGCCAGGAACCGTCGGCCACTCGCGCCGCCAGCACTTTATTGAACAAGAAGCTGCGCGCGGTGGAGAGCAGCCGCGAACGCACATTGCGCTGCTCCGGCAAGGCCTTGCGCGCGGCCCAGTCGCGGGCATCGACGACGTTGCCACCGTTATGACCGAAACGCTGGGCGCCGAAATAGTTGGGGATGCCTTGCTTGGCGATCAGTTGCAGGCGCGCGTCGATGGCCGCGGCATCGCCGGCAAACTGGGTCAGGCGCAAGGTAAAGCCATTGGCCGAATGCGCGCCGCGCTGCAGCTTGCGCTTGTGACGGGCGATCTTGAGGATCTTCAGGGTCTCGTTTTCCGCCCCGCTCAAGTCCGGATCAGCCTTGCCCGGCAATTGCACACTGAACCACTGCCGGGTCAGCGCCTGGCGATCCTTGAGCCCGGCGTAGCTGACAGTGCGCAACGGCACGCCCGCCGCCTTGGCAATCCGCCGTGCCGCTTCTTCGGTATTCAGGCCACGCTTTTCCACCCACAACCACAGGTGTTCACCCTCGCCGGTCAGCGGGATATCCAGCACTTCATCCACCTGGAAATCTTCAGCGGTGGCCTTCAGAACAGCGCTGCCCAAGGCTTCGCCATAGGCACGCGGGCCCAGCAGTTGCAGATCATTCATGCGCGCAACAACAAGGCAACGGAGTGCACCGCAATGCCCTCTTCGCGACCGGTAAACCCGAGTTTTTCGGTGGTGGTGGCTTTTACGTTCACTTGATCCAACTCAACTTGAAGATCCGCGGCAATCAGCGCGCGCATCGATTCGATATGCGGGGCCATCTTTGGCGCCTGGGCGACGATGGTGTTGTCGACGTTGCCGACCTTCCAGCCCTTGGCGTGGATCAAACCGACCACGTGACGCAACAGCACGCGGCTGTCCGCGCCCTTGAAGGTAGGGTCGGTGTCCGGAAAGTGCTTGCCGATGTCGCCCAATGCCGCGGCGCCGAGCAAGGCATCGCTCAAGGCATGCAGCACAACGTCGCCGTCAGAGTGAGCCAGCAACCCATGGTGGTGCGCGATCCGCACGCCGCCCAGGGTGATGAAATCGCCTTCGGCGAAACGGTGCACATCATAGCCGTGGCCAATACGCATAAAAAAACGCCCCGATTTAATTCAGGGCGTGATTCTACCTACTTTTGCCTCACATTAACCGAGCAAAGCGCTCGCGTGATGGCGTAAATGGTCTTCGATGAAGCTGGCGATAAAGAAGTAGCTGTGGTCATAGCCCGGTTGCAGGCGCAGCTCCAATGGATGGCTGGCCGCCCTGGCCGCCTGCTGCAAGGCTTCAGGCTTGAGCTGCACGGCCAGGAAATCATCGCGATCGCCCTGGTCCACCAGCAGCGGCAGCTTTTCCGAGGCTTCGCTGATCAACACGCAAGCATCCCATTCGCGCCACTTCGAGCGCTCTTCCCCGAGGTAGCGGGAGAACGCCTTCTGGCCCCATGGGCAATCCATCGGGTTGTTGATCGGCGAGAACGCCGACACCGACTGATAACGCCCCGGGTTGCGCAAGGCACACACCAGTGCGCCGTGACCGCCCATGGAGTGGCCGCTGATCCCGCGCTTGGTCGACGCCGGGAAATGCGCCTCGACCAATGCCGGCAATTCCTGCACCACGTAGTCATGCATCCGATAGTGCTGGGCCCAGGGTTCCTGCGTAGCGTTCAGGTAGAAGCCGGCGCCCAGGCCGAAGTCCCAGGCGTTGTCCGGATCACCCGGCACACCGGGGCCGCGCGGGCTGGTGTCCGGCGCAACGATGATCAACCCCAGCTCGGCCGCCATGCGCTGGGCGCCGGCCTTCTGCATGAAGTTCTCATCGGTGCAGGTCAGCCCCGACAGCCAGTAAAGCACCGGCAACTTGCCGCCCAGCTCCGCTTGCGGCGGCAGGTACACGGCGAAGGTCATGTCGCAACCCAGCACGTCGGAATGATGCTTGTAGCGTTTATGCCAGCCGCCGAAGCTTTTCTGGCACGACAGGTTTTCCAGACTCATGGCCGACCTCAGAAGTGAATGACGGTGCGGATGCTCTTGCCTTCATGCATCAGGTCAAACGCCTTGTTGATATCTTCCAGGCCCATGGTGTGGGTGATGAAGGTATCCAGCGGGATTTCGCCGGTCTGGGCCATTTCCACGTAGCTTGGCAATTCGCTGCGACCCCGCACCCCACCAAATGCCGAACCGCGCCAGACGCGGCCGGTGACCAGTTGGAACGGACGGGTAGCAATTTCCTGGCCGGCACCGGCGACGCCGATGATCACCGACTCGCCCCAACCTTTGTGGCAGCACTCAAGGGCCGCACGCATCAGTTGGACATTGCCGATGCACTCGAAGGAAAAGTCGACGCCGCCATCGGTCAAATCGACGATCACGTCCTGGATCGGGCGGTCGTAGTCTTTCGGGTTGATGCAGTCGGTGGCGCCCAGTTGCTTGGCGATTTCAAACTTGGCCGGGTTGATGTCGACGGCAATGATGCGACCGGCCTTGGCTTTCACCGCACCGATCACCGCCGACAGGCCGATGCCGCCCAGGCCGAAGATGGCCACGGTGTCGCCCGGCTTGACCTTGGCGGTGTTGATCACTGCACCGATACCGGTGGTGACGCCACAGCCCAGCAGGCAGACTTTTTCCAGCGGCGCTTCTTTAGGAATCTTGGCCACGGAGATTTCCGGCAGCACGGTGTATTCGGAGAAGGTCGAGGTGCCCATGTAGTGGAAAATCGGCTGGCCCTTGTAGGAAAAGCGCGAAGTACCGTCGGGCATCAGGCCTTTGCCCTGAGTGGCGCGAATCGCCTGGCAGAGGTTGGTCTTGCCCGACAGGCAGAATTTGCACTTGCCGCACTCCGGGGTGTACAGCGGGATCACGTGGTCGCCCACCGCCACCGAGGTCACGCCTTCGCCGATGGCTTCAACCACGGCGCCGCCTTCGTGGCCGAGGATCGACGGGAAGATGCCTTCCGGGTCCGCACCCGACAATGTGTAGGCATCGGTATGGCACACACCGGAAGCAACCACCCGCAACAGCACCTCGCCGGCCTTGGGCATGGCCACATCCACTTCAACGATCTCGAGGGGTTTCTTGGCTTCGAAGGCTACGGCCGCGCGGGACTTGATCATCCGGTTTCTCCATCGGGTTAAAAACGTAAGACCGACAGTGTAAAACATGCTCATCTGATGAATAATCCAGACAAAAGCAAAACATTATTGCCGTACAGGGATAATCAGCATGCTGGAAAACCGTTGGGAAGGCATTGACGAGTTCGTCGCCGTGGCCGAGTGCAGCCAATTCACCGCGGCCGCCGAGCGCTTGGGTGTGTCGTCGTCCCATATCAGCCGCCAAGTCGCGCGGCTGGAAGAGCGGCTGCAAACGCGGTTGCTCTATCGCAGCACGCGCAAGGTGACGCTGACCGAAGCCGGCCAGACCTTCCTGCAACATTGCCAGCGTTTGCAGGACGGTCGCGAAGAAGCCTTGCGCGCCGTAGGCGACCTGGCCAGCGAGCCTAAAGGCATGTTGCGCATGACCTGCGCGGTGGCTTACGGCGAGCGGTTTATCGCGCCTCTGGTGACGCGGTTCATGGGGTTGTATCCACAACTCCGCGTGGACATCGAGCTGACCAACCGCCAACTCGACCTGGTCCACGAAGGCCTGGACTTGGCCATTCGCCTGGGGCGTCTAGCCGACTCGCGGATGGTCGCCAGCCGCCTGGCGCCCAGACGCATGTACCTGTGCGCCTCGCCCGCCTATCTTGAGCGCTATGGCCGCCCCCACAGCTTGTCGGAATTGAGCCGGCACAACTGCCTGATCGGCAGTTCGGATATCTGGCAACTGGCACAGGATGGGCGGGAGTTTTCCCAAAGGGTCCAGGGAAACTGGCGCTGCAACAGTGGGCAAGCGGTGCTGGACGCAGCATTGCAAGGCACCGGGCTCTGCCAGTTGCCAGACTATTACGTACTGGAATCCTTGCAAAGTGGCACCCTGGTTTCGCTGCTTGAAGCTCACCAGCCGCCGAACACCGCGGTGTGGGCGCTGTATCCGCAGCAACGCCATCTGTCACCGAAAGTACGCAAGCTGGTGGACTTCCTTAAAGAAGGCCTGGGCAATAACCCGGTCTATCTCTAGGTGTCGGCCGCATATAAGTAACGCCCGCTCGATACGGTATTGCCTGCAAATATGCGCTGCCCCACAGCGCCAAAAGGCATACCAATGAACCCCAAAGCTACGCAGCTCCAACGCATCAATCAATTCATCCGCAAGGTTCTGAATGACTTCCCGGTACCCGCCGAAGTCGCCGCCCGGTTAATTCGCGAGGGTGCTCAGCCTCTCAGCCAGGAAACCCTGGAACCTGACGCGCTGCTGCTGACCACCCTCGAGTACAACACCGATGATCCACACGCGCCCTTTACCGCCGCGATCGTCCAATCCATGACACTGACCGAGGCGATGATTTGCAGCGCACCGGTCGCCCCCGGCGGGATGGTCAATACCACCGGTTTTTCCACCATCGCACCGTACTTCAAGGTTGTCAGCGAGCTACCGCGCCTGATGGATAACCGTATCCCGGCCATGTTCAACGAAGAGTTCATTGCCGCAGGCTGGATCCCGCCGATGCGTTATGAGGCGATCTACCACAAGAGCCATCCCCAGGTGTACGACCGCCGTACCCAATCAGACATCGTGCCCAAGGCCTTCAGAGACTTCGTGCGCGCCAGCCACTTCGATACGGCCTACGACGAGGCTTTACAGACCTTCTGGGGCAAGCACCTGAAAAACTACAAGACGCTGATGCGTACTGCGTTTATCGAGGCATACCTGAACCAGGCCGCAGAACTGACACTGACCCTGGGCGAGGCGCAGTTGGCGGCCAGGGCGGCAGGCATGCCGGCCGACAAGGACCTGAGCAACCTGACGCTTGAGGAATTGCAGGCACCCTACCGTCCTGACAACACCCTTGATATGCGGCTACTGCGCATCCATAACGCCGAAGCGACCGCCATCCTCACTATCACGGATAAGCAAAGCCAGGTCACATTGCTGTACATCCCGGGTAATTCTTCGCCGTTCCACGGGTTCAACAATCCCGCATCCCTGAGGAAGTGGCTGGTGGGCGCAGCCAAGAACGCTACGTTACGCAAAGCCTTGGTGGCCTATTTTGACCCGGACACCGTCGACTCCGGATATATCTACAGCGGCGTGGAGGAAGCGTTGATAGGTATGAGCCTGTTTCCTGAACCCGCCCCGGCTTCCGGTTTGTTCAACCGCCTGCTGCACAACGACTATTGGGACCCTGAGCAATACATCAACAACCCGACTTACCCGGCACTGGGCGGCGACCCTTTCGACTTCATGGCCCGCCAGGTACGGGCAAGCATTACAAAGAGGGCGGCAACTACCGTCACCTCGCCCCTGGATATTCGCAAAGCCGAGACCATCGACGCCCTGGAAAAAGCTTGCTTGTTGGCGATTCCCATTTCATTGGCGATGGGCACCGCCTTGCTGGCGGAGTTTTGCTTTATAACCTCCGGCTCCGTTGAAATGGCGATAGGTGCGGACGACGCGATCAAAGGTAAACCACGTGGCACCGAACGCATTGCGTTTGGTGCCTTGAATGCATTGCCGTTGGTGGTCCACGGTATCGGCAAAGCCGTCACTTCACTGAACAAAATCCGCGCCAGGCTGGGCAAAGCCGTTCGAGAAGCCGACGGCCAGATCAGTGTGAGTACGCTACCAGCCGCCAACGTCATTGCCGAATCTGTCGGGCACACGCTGGCACCGGCTCATCACCCCAGCGGGCTGCAGGTCGTAAAGATCAACGGTGACTCGTTCATGACCTTTAAAACGCCAAATGACTGGGGCCTTTTCGAGCTTTTCATCAGTGACCCGGCAGACCCGCGACGTATCCAGTCGACCGGGCTGTATGCCATCCAAAGCCCTGACCTTCAATGGCGCCGGGCAGGATTGAGTGGTGGCGCACCTTTTCGTAATGCCTGGCAAAAAATCTACCGGCTGTTTGGTGGCGCCGCCGATGTGACCTTTTACAGCGCTTACGAAATGCCCACGTCAATGCGCGACACCCTTGCCGGGATGTTGCATGACAGCAGTAAATTTACCGAAGAGTACGAACCGCTTGGCGCAGGCCTGCAATCGCTCAAAGCCACTCGCAACCTGTTCTTCGAAAAGAGAAAAAAACTCGCGCAAGACGCCACGACGTTTTTCGATTCGCGCCCCTTTTCGCTCCTGAGACCGCCGCTGCCGAGCTTTGCATTGAGCGAGTCGCAACCAGGCATCATCGAAAAGCTCTTCGACGTCAGTGATGGCGTGGTCGTGGGCGAGAGCCACGGTGACCTGGCGAGCAAGGCATTCCTGATCGACAACATGCACACACTCGCTCGCCAAGGCGTCAAGCGCCTGTACTTCGAGCATCTACTGACGGACGTGCATCTGCCGTTATTGAAAGCGTTCTACAGGGCCAAGGGCACGCCAATGTCCGATGAACTCAAAGACTACCTAAAGGCAATCTACCCGCCGCTCAGAGACACTTATTACTCGTTTCAAAACGTCATCATCAAGGCCCGAGACGCCGGGATCAAAATCCAGCCCATCGATTGCACGGCCAGTTACATGATCAAGGGCATGCCCAACGCCGATGGCACCCTGCGCCAGCAGTTGATGAATTTTTATGCCGCCGAGGTAATTCAATGGGTCCAGACGACCAAACGTCGCCCGGGAAAATGGATTGCACTGGTGGGTAACAGTCATACCAATACCTTCCGAGGCGTCCCGGGACTTGCCGAGTTGACCGGAAGTATTGGCCTGCGCGTCAAAGACACAACGGATGGGGTACGGCTGGGGATTGAGGTTGATGCGGGATCCTCGTTAAGCCTCGGCATCGGTAGGGGTGATGCGACGGTCAAGGCCGATTTAGTTTTGCGGGTAGACCCCAATACGCTGCACCGAACTCCGTTGGGGCAACCCGGGCCTTCACACAGTCAAGTGGCAAAGACCCCACAAACTCAACTGATCCGACCGGGGCAATTCCTGCTGTCGGCAGCCCGCGAAGACATGCCGGCGCAGATCCAGTATCGGGCACGGCGCGGCGACATCCAGACCTTCACGGTCAACCAGCAAGGAGAGACGTTTTCCATCGCTGCTCGGGGCTGGGCCCTCGACAATCAGCCATTCAACAGCGTCAGGGCACTGGTGGAGGGGCTGAAGGCGCAGCCCGGATTTGTAGAGGTCAGCGACTGAGCCCCGCAATCAGGACTGAAAAGCCCGCCGTTGGCGCAGCCATTCAAGGTCTTCCGGGCGGGTGACCTTGAGGTTGTCAGATCGGCCTTCGATCAGGCGTGGTGCGTGCCCGGCCCACTCCATGGCGGAAGCTTCGTCGGTAATCACAACATCCGACACCAAGCTGTCAGCCAGGGCCCGATGCAAGGCGCCGAGCCTGAACATCTGCGGGGTGTAGGCTTGCCAGATCTGGCTGCGATCAACGGTTTCCAGCACGCGGCCCTGCTTGTCGACACGCTTGAGGGTGTCGCGGGCCGGCACCGCCAGCAGCCCGCCGACGGGATCGCTGGCCAGCTCACGGAGCAATTTGTCGAGGTCGTCGCGACTGAGATTGGGCCGGGCTGCATCGTGCACCAGTACCCAGTCGTCATCGCTGGCGCCCTGGCCATGCAGGTACAACAAGGCATTGAGGACCGAGCCCGAGCGCTCTTCGCCGCCGTCCACCCGCGCAATGCGTGGGTCGGTGGCGCAAGCCAGGTTCGGCCAGTAAGGGTCATCGACCGCAAGACTGACCACCAGCCCCTTGAGCCCCGGATGATCGAGGAAACAGCCAAGGCTGTGTTCTAGAATAGTGCGCCCGCCCAGTTGCAAGTATTGCTTGGGACGGTCCGCGGCCATACGGGCACCCACGCCCGCGGCAGGAATCACGGCCCAGAAGGCCGGTGACGAAAGGCTCATTGGGCCAACTGGTAGAGGGTCTCGCCCTCCTTGACCATGCCCAACTCATGGCGAGCCCGCTCTTCAACGGTCTCCATGCCTTTTTTCAATTCAAGCACTTCGGCATCGAGCACGCGATTGCGCTCCAGCAACACCTCGTTTTCGGCGTGCTGTGCGGCAATTTGCTGGGTCAGTTCGGTGACCTGCGCCAAGCTGCCATTCCCCACCCATAGGCGGTACTGCAGGCCAGCCAGCAGCAAGAGCAAGACGAGGAACAACCAATTGGGACTGCGCATCGAATATCGGGTATCCAGTGAAAAAAGACAGCCATGCAAAAACTTTTGAAGCAACTGATAGCACGAAGCCTGGAATAACCAGGCTTGTGCTTGATAGCCATGAGATTAGCGCCGAAATTCACGCTGCCGTGATTTTTCCGACGTAATCCGCTGACCTTTTACCATTTAACAATCAGCCGCGAAACTCGCTGCGACCGTTGTACTTGGCTTTGCTGCCCAGTTGCTCTTCGATACGCAGCAATTGGTTGTACTTGGAAACGCGGTCGGAGCGGCACAGGGAACCGGTCTTGATCTGCCCTGCCGAGGTGCCCACAGCCAGGTCGGCAATGGTCGAGTCTTCGGTTTCGCCGGAGCGGTGGGAGATCACGGCGGTGTAGCCCGCAGCCTTGGCCATCTGGATGGCTTCCAGGGTTTCGGTCAGGGTGCCGATCTGGTTGAACTTGATCAGGATCGAGTTGGCGATCTTCTTGTCGATGCCTTCTTTCAGGATCTTGGTGTTGGTCACGAACAGGTCGTCGCCTACCAGTTGGATCTTCTCGCCGATCTTGTCGGTGAGGATTTTCCAGCCAGCCCAATCGGACTCGTCCAGGCCATCTTCAACGGAGATGATCGGGTAGCGTTCGGTCAGGCCCTTCAGGTAGTCGGCAAAACCTTCGGAGGTGAATACGTGGCCTTCACCGGACAGGTTGTACTTGCCGTCTTCGTAGAATTCGCTGGCCGCGCAGTCCAGGGCCAGGGTCACGTCGGTGCCCAGCTTGTAGCCAGCGTTGGCCACGGCTTCGGAGATCACTTTCAGTGCATCTTCGTTGGACGCCAGGTTCGGTGCGAAACCACCTTCGTCACCCACTGCAGTGCTCAGGCCACGGGCCTTCAGTACAGCCTTGAGGTGGTGGAAAATCTCGGTGCCCATGCGCAGGCCTTCGGAGAAGGTCTTGGCGCCAACCGGCTGCACCATGAATTCCTGGATGTCGACGTTGTTATCAGCGTGCTCGCCACCGTTGATGATGTTCATCATCGGAACCGGCATCGAGTAAACACCCGGGGTGCCGTTCAGGTTGGCGATGTGGGCGTACAGCGGCAGGTCCTGGTCCTGCGCAGCAGCCTTGGCGGCGGCCAGGGACACGGCGAGGATGGCGTTGGCGCCGAGGCTGCCTTTGTTTTCGGTACCGTCGAGCTTGATCATCGCGTGATCGAGGGCTTTCTGGTCCAGAGGATCCTTGCCCAGCAGCAGGTCACGAATCGGGCCATTGATGTTGGCGACTGCCTTGAGTACGCCCTTGCCCAGGTAACGGCTCTTGTCGCCATCACGCAGTTCCAGTGCTTCGCGGGAACCTGTGGAAGCACCGGACGGCGCGCAGGCGCTACCGATGATGCCGTTATCGAGAAGCACGTCGGCTTCGACGGTAGGGTTGCCACGGGAGTCGAGAACTTCACGACCTTTGATGTCGACGATTTTTGCCATTGTTGTAAACACTCCAAAGTTGACGAAAACGACGCAGCTGAAGGAAATCTTTTGACCGACCGCAAGGGTGGAACAACAGGGCAGGCTTGCAGGCGACAAGGCTCAGGCCCGCAGGCCTGAGCGTAAAACGAGGGAAAGTCTACCGGAGAAACGACGCTTACGCGGTCTCTACCGTCGGAAAACTCTTGACCAGGTCATCCAACTGCTTCAACTGGGCCAGGAATGGCTCCAGCTTGTCCAGGCGCAGGGCGCATGGACCGTCGCACTTGGCGTTATCCGGGTCTGGGTGAGCTTCCAGAAACAGGCCTGCCAGGGACTGGCTGATGCCGGCCTTGGCCAGGTCCAATACCTGGGCACGGCGCCCGCCAGCGGAATCGGCACGACCACCGGGCATTTGCAGCGCGTGGGTCACGTCGAAGAACACCGGGTATTCGAACTGTTTCATGATGCCAAAACCGAGCATGTCCACCACGAGGTTGTTGTAGCCGAAGCTAGAACCACGCTCGCAGAGGATCAACTGGTCGTTACCCGCTTCCACGCACTTGTTCAGGATGTGTTTCATTTCCTGGGGTGCGAGGAACTGGGCTTTCTTGATATTGATCACAGCGCCGGTCTTGGCCATGGCGACCACGAGGTCGGTCTGGCGCGACAGGAAGGCCGGCAACTGGATGATGTCGCACACCTCGGCGACCACGGCAGCCTGCTCAGGCTCGTGGACGTCGGTGATGATCGGCACGCCGAAGGCTTGCTTGATGTCCTGGAAGATCCGCATGCCTTCTTCAAGGCCCGGGCCGCGATAGGAGGTCACGGACGAACGGTTGGCCTTGTCGAAGCTGGCCTTGAACACGTAAGGGATACCGAGTTTCTCGGTCACCTTCACGTACTCTTCACAGACCTGCATCGCCATGTCGCGGCTTTCCAGCACGTTCATGCCGCCGAACAGCACCATGGGCTTGTCGTTGGCAATCTCGATATCGCCTACGCGAATGATCTTCTGGGCCATCAGGTTTACGCCTTCTTCTGATGTTGCGTCAGTGCTGCTTTAACGAAGCCGCTGAACAACGGGTGGCCGTCGCGCGGGGTCGATGTGAACTCCGGGTGGAACTGGCAAGCCACGAACCATGGATGATCCGGTGCTTCAACCACTTCAACCAGTGCGCCATCACCGGAACGACCGGAGATTTTCAGGCCGGCTTCCATAATTTTCGGCAGCAGGTTGTTGTTCACTTCGTAGCGGTGACGGTGACGCTCGACGATCACGTCCTTGCCGTAGCAATCGTGAACCAAGGACCCCGGCTCCAGCAGGCAATCCTGCGCGCCGAGACGCATGGTGCCGCCCAGGTCGGAGGTTTCAGTACGGGTTTCGACGGCGCCGGTGGCATCTTCCCACTCGGTGATCAGGCCCACGACCGGGTGGCCGCTGGTGCGATCGAACTCGGTGGAGTTGGCGTCTTTCCAGCCCATCACGTTACGGGCGAACTCGATGACCGCCACTTGCATGCCCAGGCAGATACCCAGGTACGGCACCTTGTTCTCACGAGCGTACTGGACAGCGGTGATCTTGCCTTCCACGCCACGCAGACCGAAGCCGCCCGGAACCAGGATGGCGTCGACGCCTTCCAGCAGCGCAGTGCCCTGGTTCTCGATGTCTTCGGAGTCGATGTAGCGCAGGTTGACCTTGGTACGGTTGCTGATGCCCGCATGGCTCATCGCTTCGATCAGCGACTTGTAGGCGTCCAGCAGTTCCATGTACTTGCCGACCATGGCGATGGTGACTTCATGCTCAGGGTTGAGCTTGGCGTCGACCACGGCTTCCCACTCGGACAGATCGGCGCCACCACACTGCAGGCCGAAACGCTCGACGACAAAATCATCCAGGCCCTGGGAATGCAGGATGCCCGGAATCTTGTAGATGGTGTCGGCGTCTTCCAGGGCAATCACCGCACGTTCTTCAACGTTGGTGAACTGGGCGATCTTGCGACGGGACGCGATGTCGATCGCGTGGTCGGAGCGGCACACCAGCACGTCCGGCTGCAGGCCGATGGAACGCAGTTCCTTGACCGAGTGCTGGGTAGGCTTGGTTTTGGTTTCGCCGGCGGTGGCGATGTACGGCACCAGTGTCAGGTGCATCAGCATCGCGCGCTTGGCGCCGACTTCGAAACGCAACTGGCGGATGGCTTCGAGGAACGGTTGGGACTCGATGTCACCTACGGTGCCACCGATCTCGACCATTGCCACGTCGGCATCGCCTGCACCCTTGATGATGCGGCGCTTGATTTCGTCGGTGATGTGCGGGATCACCTGGATGGTTGCACCCAGGTAGTCACCACGGCGCTCCTTGCGCAGCACGTGCTCGTAGACACGGCCGGTGGTGAAGTTGTTGTTCTGGGTCATGGTCGTGCGGATGAACCGCTCGTAGTGGCCCAGGTCCAGGTCGGTCTCGGCGCCGTCGTGAGTGACGAACACTTCACCGTGCTGGAACGGGCTCATGGTGCCCGGGTCAACGTTGATGTACGGGTCCAGCTTGAGCATGGTGACCTTAAGTCCCCGCGCCTCCAGGATGGCCGCCAATGAAGCGGAGGCAATGCCTTTCCCCAATGAAGAAACAACACCGCCCGTGACGAATATGTAGCGCGTCATGAAAAACCCTAGAAGTCTGCGTTAAAGCGGTCCGAGCCGCCGGGGAAAGCGAAGGAAGGCCGAAGCCCCCGATCACCTGCATTAATCACAGTGCACCTTTCAAAAAAACCGCCGCGTTGTGACAGACCAGCAATGAAACACCGGTACGTTGATCGCTACACATTTTTTGGAATCGCCCAGCAAAGACTGCTTGGTAATCGGCAACTGCTGCGATTCAGGCGAATCCACAGAAGTTGTATCAAGAAGGGAGCGTAGTCTACCGGAAAGGCTCTATCAGCTCAAACCTTGATCGCAGGTTGGTGGCATCCAATGTAATTGCCAGCCGGTACCGCCAACTGCCTCAAGCCCCGGCAGGTTGGCCACAGCCAGCAATTGTTGGCCCTGATACAGCAGCGGCAATCTGCCACGGATGAAGCCTGGCACCGCTCGTTCATTAAGCAACCGCTTCAGGTCGCGCCGGCCCCGGCCTGGCAATTCCATGATTTCGCCACCTTGGCGATAGCGGATGCACAAAGGGCCTTCGGGCGCGCTGCCACTGAAATGCAGTTGGCCGTTACCGGGTAACTGTAGTGGGTTTTGCGGCTGTGGCCAGCTCACCGATGCGTCAGAAAATTCCGACCAACTGGCGGGTAACCACCAGATATGCGCACCGCAACGGTGCAATTCACCGTCGGCCAGACGCCACAGCGGCTGTGCATCGTGTTTGGCGTCGCGCAAGGTCGCCCAGCCGGCCCAGTGCTCGCTGTCGGGCAAGCGCGTCAGCGGTGTCAGCCAGTGCCTAAGTGCGTTGCGCTGGCGGGCCTCGGAGAGCGTGGCTAGTGGCTCAAGGGTCAGCGACGGCAATGCCAGCCAGGGAAATGCCGGAGGCTGACTGGCGGCCAGCAGGTCCATTTGCGCCAGTTCGTCGAGCAAGCCCTGGGCTTCGCTCAAATGTTCGGCGCTGCGGGCCATGGTGCTGACGGCTTGGGGCCAACGTTCAGTCAGGTGCGGGAAAACATGGTGGCGCAGGTAATTGCGGGAGAAACGCGGGTCGGCGTTGGACGGGTCGTCGATGCAGTCCAATTGGTGCTCGCGGGCGTAGGCTTCCAAGTCGGCGCGGGAAACATCCAGCAAGGGCCGCACCAGGTAGCCTTCTGCGAGTGGGCGCTGTGCAGGCATCGCCGCCAGTCCGCGCACGCCAGCGCCACGCAACAAGCGAAACAGCAAGGTTTCGGCCTGGTCGTCGCGGTGCTGGCCTGTGATTAGCAACTCCTCTGCCCCGGTGACCTCGGCAAACGCCTGATACCGTGCCTCACGGGCCGCGCGCTCCAGGCTTGCGCCAGGCTGCACCTGCACGCGGATCACTTGCAGGGGAACGCCAAAGGCGTCGCAGATGGACTGGCAATGCGCCGGCCACGCGTCAGCCGCAGCTTGCAGACCATGGTGAACATGGATAACGCTGAGTGGCGGGAGTTTGTCGGTTTTGGCCAGAGTGACCAAAAGGTGCAGCAGGACGGTGGAGTCGAGGCCGCCAGAAAAGGCAATATGCCAGGCCGGGGCGTTGCGCCAAGGGGCAAGGGTTTGCAGGAGTTTGGCGATTAAGGTGGGCTTCATAGCAAAGTACGTCATCAATCTGGAATGCGATAACCCAGCATACACAAAGCAAATGTGGGAGCGAGTAACCCCGCGCCCACATTTAGATCTCCAGCGCCTGCCGCTATCTGAGTTCAGCCAAGCGCCGCTCCATAAAGCGCTTTTCCGGTTCTTGCCGGGTCAATGCCAGCGCCCGCTCAAACGCCAGCCGTGCCTCCTCCACCCGTCCCAGCCGCCGACAAAATTCGCCCCGTGCCGAGTGCGCCAGGTGATAGTCGACCAACTCCCCCCGCGCCAGAATCCCATCCACTAACTGCAACCCCGCCAACGCGCCATCGCGCATCGCAACGGCCACCGCGCGATTGAGCTCGATCACGGGCGATGGCACCGCCCCGAGCAACACGTCATACAGCCCAACGATCTGCGGCCAGTCGGTCTCGTCAGCGCTCGCCGCCTCGGCATGCACCGCCGCAATCGCTGCCTGCAGGCTGTAGGGCCCGAAGCGGCGTGTGGTCAGGGATTTCTCCACCAGGGCACATCCTTCAGCGATCAGCGAAGCGTCCCACAGTGAACGGTCCTGCTCATCCAGCAACACCAATTCACCGCCGGCCGAGGTGCGTGCCGGGCGCCGGGATTCGTGGAGCAACATCAGCGCCAGCAGGCCCATCACTTCTGGCTCCGGCAACAACTCCATCAGCAATCGCCCCAGGCGAATCGCTTCACGGGTCAGGTCGTCACGGGTCAAGTCGGCCCCCGTAGACGCCGAATAGCCTTCGTTGAACACCAGGTAAATCACCCGTAGCACACTGTCCAGGCGCTCGGGCAACTCTGCCAGGGACGGCACTTGATAGGGGATTTTTGCTTCGCGGATCTTGCCCTTGGCCCGCACGATACGCTGGGCGATGGTGGCCGGTGTGGCGAGGAACGCCCGGGCGATTTCCTCGGTGGTGAGGTCGCAGATCTCACGCAAGGTCAGCGCCGCCTGGGCATCCGCCGCCAGTGCCGGGTGGCAACAGGTGAAAATCAGGCGCAGGCGGTCGTCTTCCACGTCTTCAGCGCTCCAGTCGGCTTCTTCCAATTCATCAGCCTGAGCCAGCAACTGGTTCTGGTGCGCGGCAAACCGGGCCTGGCGGCGCAAACGGTCGATGGCCTTGAAGCGCCCGGTGGAGACCAGCCAGGCCCGGGGATTGTCGGGCACACCGTCTTGCTCCCAACGTTGCACCGCGACGAAAAACGCCTCGTGCAAGGCTTCTTCAGCAAGGTCGAAATCGCCGAGCAAGCGAATCAGGGTCGCCAGGATGCGCCGCGATTCGCTGCGATAAACCGCTTCGACCCGGG
Source organism: Pseudomonas sp. AN3A02 (assembly GCF_011765255.1). Lineage (NCBI taxonomy): Bacteria > Pseudomonadati > Pseudomonadota > Gammaproteobacteria > Pseudomonadales > Pseudomonadaceae > Pseudomonas > Pseudomonas sp. AN3A02. Next base: position 62,741 of record NZ_JAARNI010000013.1, on the reverse strand, counting down.
CCTGCACCGTCAATCGCGCAAGCCTTCGGTCACCAGCGTCACCAGCCGATCGAGGCTTTGGCCCCAGCCCTCGTGAAAGCCCATGGCTTCGTGGGCCTGCTTGGTTTCGGCGCTCCAGTGCATGGCACGGGCGGTGTAGAGGGTCTTGCCGTCGACGTCTTCAAAGGTGACTTCGGCGGTCATGAATGGCTGGCCCGAAGGAATCCAGCCGGGGGTGAACGCATCGGTAAACACCAGCCGACTGGGCGCGGTGATTTCGAGAAAAACGCCCTGGGTCGGGTACTCGCTGCCGTCGGGCGCGCGCATCAGGGTGCGAAATTGCCCACCGACCCACAGGTCCATTTCGCACTCGGGGGTGGTCATGCCGTGTGGGCCCCACCATTGCTGCAACAAGGCAGGCTCGGTCCAGGCACGGAATACGCGACTGCGAGGTGCGTCGATCAAGCGACTGATGGACAGTTCAAATTCGGCGGGCTTGGGTTGATTGCTCATGGGTCAACCTCCTGGATTTTATTGTTGTGATCAGAGATTCAATTCACGCACAGGGCGTACTTCCACACTGCCGACCCGGGCGGCCGGAATGCCACCGGCCACCTGGATCGCTTCATTCAGGTCCTTGGCCTCGATCAGGTAAAACCCGGCGAGCTGCTCCTTGGTTTCGGCAAACGGCCCATCGGTGATCGATAGCTTGCCGTTGCGCATGCGCACGGTGGTGGCGGTGGTCACCGACTCCAGCGGCTCGGCGGCGAGCATCCGCCCGCTGGCCTGCACAGACTCGGCATAGGCAAAGCACTCCGGGTCCTTGGGACTGTCGGGCGAATCGTGCAGCACCTGTTCGTTGCTATAGATCAGGCAGAGGTATTTCATGGGATTCTCCGTTTTCGGACAACTGACTATAGTTCGCGGCGATCAAGGTTTCAGGTCGAACAGACCGGCGCCGGTTTCCATGTCGAACGGTGTCGACCAATGCTCATGCACCACTTTCCACTCGCCGCCAATGCGCTGGTAGCCGGCGCTGACGCGCATCCAGCAGGTCTTGAGTACGCCGTCGGGCCCGGTGCCACCACAGTGCGCGAGCCAGTGGGCAAAGGCGCTGTTATCGGCGGCGACGATATGCATCTCATGGAAGTCAAAAACCCCGGGGCCCGGGCAGAACTCCATGCACGCTTTCCAGTGCGCCTGATAGGCGGCCTTGCCCTTGAACTGTAGTGCGCTAACGGCGTCGAACGCGACGATATCGTCGGCGTAAAAGCTGACAATCTTCTCGACATCCTTGGCGGTGACGGCCTGTTTCCATTGTTCGATCAAGCTGCTGATTGCGGTGCTCATGGCGATACTCCTTGCGGGAAAAATCACTGAAGACACCCTTAGTCGACTGGGATATCAGCCAATCGACAGTCCCGCAAAAAATAATTGCGATGACCGCAAACCCGCTAGAATCCGCGCTTCTTTGTAGGATTCGGATGCTACGCCGATGGAAACCCGCCTCGTCGCCTATCAGACGTTGACTGCTCTGCAACAACAGCAACTCAACACCCTTGAAGTGCACCCCGAACAACTGGGTTTTTCCGGCGATATCTACTGTGCGCTGAACACCCTGCTGGTCAATCCGAATCCCGGCGTTGCAGGCTTTGCGTTACTCGCCGACGAGATTCCCGTCGCGTTCCTGCTGCTCAAACGCCCGCCGTGCCTGCCCCACTGGGCGGATGAGCACAGCGCGACGCTGCATGCGTTGCAAGTTGACCGCCATCAACAGGGCCAAGGGTTTGGCAAAGCCTGCCTGCAAGCCCTGCCCGCCGCCGCGCGCCTGGTTTGGCCGCAGATTAAAGCGCTGGAACTGTCGGTGGACACGGACAATGTGGCGGCGATGGGGCTGTATTTGCAGCAGGGCTGGGTGGACAGTGGGGAGGCGTATAAGGGGCGGGTTGGGTATGAGCGCCGGTTGGCGTGGGTGTTTTGTGCCGAGGCACCTTGACAGTGCCGAAATGTAACGTATACATAACTTATCAATGTAAATGTAATGGTTACGAGACATGGACTCTTCTGTCATCACCCAGAGAATCGGCAGCCAAGTGCGCACCATGCGGCTCAACCGAGGCTATAAACAAGCGGAATTGGCGCGTTTGGCGGGCGTAACTCGGCAAAAACTGATTGAAATCGAGCAAGGCAGCCCAACGGTCTCCATGAATGCCTACGCTCGAGTGATTGCCGCCTTGGGCAGTGAAGTAAAATTGGTACCTGCCACCATGCCAACGCTGGAAGAAGTGGAGGACTTGTTCAATGAATAGCCCGAAGCTTCAAGTTCATACCCCTCAAGGCGCCAGCGGCAGCGTATTCACCAGTGCAGGCGACTATCTTTTCCGCTACGGCGATAACGCACTACCACCCAGCGCACTCAGCCTGGTAATGCCCGTTCGCGCAGATGAATACCGCCGACGAGAGCTACATCCGATATTCCAGATGAACCTGCCAGAAGGGTTTGTGCTGGAGCAGCTTCGCAATCGCCTTGCCAAGACAGTGAAGGTAGACCCGATGTTGCTGCTGGCATTGTCTGGTAGCAGTGCGCCTATCGGTCGCGTCTTCGTTTCCTCGGACCAAGTCAATGAGCTGATTCAGCGCAACGGGGCTCCGTCGACGGGAGAAAACCTGGACGAAATTCTCGCCTGGGACGGGGCGGAAGATCTTTTTGCTGACCTGGTAGATCGCTACATCCTGCGAGCAGGAATTTCCGGTGTTCAGCCCAAGGTGCTGGTGCCGGAAAAGCCACAAACCCCAGAGCAGAAATTCACTTCAAAAACCAATGATCTGATCATCAAAAGTGGGCGCGACGAATTTCCGGGATTGGCCATCAACGAATACCTGTGCATGTCCATTGCCAGAGATGCAGGCATACCCGTGCCGCCGTTTTACCTGTCGCAGAATCATAAGCTTTTCATCATGCGGCGCTTTGATCGGGATGAGCAGGCCAACCCCTTGGGCTTCGAAGACATGACCACGCTGATGGGCCTGTCTGCAGAACAGAAATACGGCAAGAGCTACAACATGATCGCCAAAGCCGTACGCGTTTACTGTTCGATTGAGCATGAACGCAGTTCTCTCGACCAACTGTTCGACAGCGTGGCCTTGAGTTGCATAGTGGGCAATGGCGATGCCCATCTGAAGAATTTCGGCCTGCTGTATAGCGACCCGATCAAGAGCGATGCCAGGCTTGCACCGGCTTACGACATTGCCAATACCACCGCCTACATTCCCGAGGACGCTCTGGCTCTCGACCTGGCCGGCAATAAATCTTTCTTTGCCTCACGTCTGGGTATCCTGGAGTTTGCTGGAATCTGTGAGGTGGAGAGACCCGAGGAGCGAATCCGGGCACTGCTCCAAACCCTTGAGGTTGTTCTCAAGCGTGAAGACGATTACTGCCGACAAGCCCCTAATGTTGCACAAGCTATACGGCAATCGGCGCAAGGCTATCAGCGCAGCTTCGGTGGCTGACACATCACCTGACCGATCGATAAGGAGTCCCAATGCTCACCACGCTGGAACAACTCGAAACCGTCTACGGCCTCCCCCACGAACGGGCCGTGCGCAAGGAAATCCCGTTTCTCAACGAGGATTACCAGGCCATGGTCCGCGCGTCGCCCCTGGTGGTGGTGAGTTCGTCCGGCCCGGACGGCATCGATGGTTCGCCCCGTGGCGATGTGCCGGGGTTTGTGCGAATCATCGACGAGCGCACGTTGGCGATTCCGGATCGGCCAGGGAATAACCGGCTCGACACCCTGCGCAATCTGGTGATGGACCCGCGTATAGCGTTGCTGTTCATCATCCCGGGCATTGGCGAGACGTTGCGGGTCAACGGCCGGGCGCAGATTTCCATCGAGCCCGAGTTGCTGGAGAGCTTTGCGGTGAATGGCAAAGCGGCCCGGTCGGTGATTCTGGTGCAGGTGGAGTCAGCGTATTTTCATTGCTCCAAAGCCTTTGTGCGTTCCGATTGCTGGAACCCGGAAAAGCATCTGGACCGCTCGGCACTGCCCAGCGCCGGGGCGTTTCACAAGCGCTTGAATGAAGGGGCGTTCGACGCCGAAGCCTATGACCGCGAGATGCCGGAGCGGGTCAAGGCCACGTTGTATTGAGAGGCTTTTGCAGGAGCGAACGTGCTCGCTCCTGCCAGTGGTGCGGTTATGCGGATTCGGCGTTGATCGGTATCCAGATTTCTACTGACCCCGTGCCTTTCTCCACATTGAAGTCGGCGCTGTAGCGCTCGAAATCGGCCCCGACCACCTTGTACCCGGAGCCCGGCAGCCATTCGAACATGATGCGTTCGTAGGTCTGCGCCAGCGCCTGCACCGGACCATAGTGCGGGAATACGGCATAACGATGGGCCGGGATTTCAATCGACTGGAAATTGCTCGGTACATCGCCCTTGGCCGGTACTTCAACGCCGGCCAGGTAGTCGAATTCATCGTGTTTGGCGTTGTAGCAAACGCCATAGGTCACGCCGCCAACGCGCTTTTTAATCTCTTTGAAGCAGCTGTCGAACAGCTCCCACAACTTGGGAATGTCCCCCAGCGTGGCTTTCGAATAACGCCCGTGCACACCCGCGATCACCAGGGCCTTGCCCTCTTCCATGCGCGGCTGTAACGGCAGTTTTGTCTGTTGATCCATCTGAACAGTCTCCTTCTTATGAGGGAACAAACCCGCGTCGAGTATAGGGGCATATCCCCGTCGCACTCCAAGCAGAAATTTTTCCCACAGCATCTGGACAATTGGCCATCATCGACCGTATTGTCTGCCCCGCAGGCCACCGCAGTGGCCGACGTCGCTCGGACGGTTCCGGGCGCTTACGTATTTCGAGGCAACAATGGCCGACCAAGGTTCGCCGCGCCGCTTTGCGCGCATAGATCGACTCCCCCCTTACGTGTTCAATATCACTGCCGAGCTGAAGATGGCTGCGCGTCGGCGCGGCGAAGACATCATCGACTTGAGCATGGGTAACCCTGACGGCGCCACTCCACCGCACATCGTGGAAAAAATGGTCACCGTCGCCCAGCGCGAAGACACCCACGGTTACTCCACTTCCAAAGGCATTCCACGGCTGCGCCGGGCGATTTCGCGCTGGTACAAAGATCGCTATGAAGTGGACATCGACCCGGAAACCGAAGCCATCGTGACCATCGGTTCCAAGGAAGGCCTGGCGCACTTGATGCTGGCCACCCTGGACCAGGGCGACACGGTGCTGGTGCCCAACCCCAGCTACCCGATTCACATCTACGGTGCCGTGATTGCCGGCGCCCAGGTGCGTTCGGTGCCGCTGATTCCGGGCGTGGATTTTTTCGCGGAACTGGAACGTGCGATTCGCGGCTCGATTCCCAAGCCGAAGATGATGATCCTCGGCTTCCCGTCCAACCCGACCGCGCAGTGCGTGGAGCTGGACTTCTTCGAACGGGTAATCGCCCTGGCCAAGCAGTACGACGTGCTGGTGGTGCATGACCTGGCCTACGCCGACATCGTCTACGACGGCTGGAAAGCCCCTTCGATCATGCAAGTGCCGGGCGCCAAGGACATTGCGGTGGAGTTTTTCACCCTGTCCAAGAGCTACAACATGGCCGGCTGGCGCATTGGTTTCATGGTGGGCAACCCGGAATTGGTCAATGCCCTGGCGCGGATCAAGAGCTACCACGACTACGGCACCTTCACCCCGCTGCAAGTGGCGGCGATTGCTGCGCTGGAAGGCGATCAGCAGTGCGTGAAAGACATTGCCGAGCAATATCGCCAGCGCCGTAACGTGCTGGTGAAGGGCCTGCATGAGCTGGGCTGGATGGTCGAGAATCCGAAGGCATCGATGTACGTCTGGGCAAAAATTCCCGAAGCGTATGCCGCGATGGGGTCGCTGGAGTTTGCCAAGAAGCTGCTGCTTGAGGCGAAGGTGTGTGTGTCGCCGGGGATTGGTTTTGGTGAGTATGGGGACGATCATGTGCGCTTTGCGCTGATCGAAAACCAGGACCGGATTCGCCAGGCGGTGCGGGGCATCCGGGCGATGTTCCGGGCGGATGGGCTGGTCAAGAAAGCTGACGCCTGACCCGATCCAACTGCAGGAACCTAATCAATGTGGGAGCGGGCTTGCTCGCGAAGGCGGTGGTTCAGTCAACTCATATGTCGACTGATTCACCGCCTTCGCGAGCAAGCCCGCTCCCACATTTTGTTTTGCGGTGTTCCTGTTAGACCACCAACGACAGCAACATGATAAAGCCCAACGCCACCACCGACAGGATGGTCTCCATCGCCGTCCAGGTCTTGAACGTCTCGGCCACGGTCATATTGAAGTACTGCTTCACCAGCCAGAACCCCGCATCGTTGACGTGAGACAGCACCAACGAGCCCGCCCCCGTCGCCAATACCAGCAACTCGCGGTTCACCCCCGGAATCATCCCCACCACCGGCACCACAATGCCCGCGCCGGTAATGGTCGCCACCGTCGCAGAACCGGTAGCGACACGAATCACCGCCGCCACCAGCCAGGCCAGCAGGATCGGGTTGATCTGCGCAGTCACCGCCATATGGCCGATCACATCACCCACGCCGCTGGTCACCAGCATCTGCTTGAAGCCACCACCGGCGCCGATGATCAGGATGATCGCTGCGGTTGGCGCCAGGCTGGCGTCGAGCAGCTTGAGGATTTTCTGGGAACCGATGCCCTGGCGACGGCCAAAGGTGTACAGCGACAGCAGCAAGGCCAGCAGCAAGGCGGTGATCGGGTGACCGATCATGTCCATCCAGTTGCGGATTACGTGCCCGTCCGGCAGGGCGACGTCGGCGAAGGTCTTCAGCAGCATCAGGAACACCGGCAGCAGCACGGTAATCAGGGTGATGCTGAAGCTCGGCAGGGTCTTGGATTCCGGTTGCTCACTGGCCAGTTGGTCCACCAGTTCCTGGGACGGATTGCCCGGGATGTACTTGGCGATAAACGAACCGTAGAGCGGACCGGCGATGATCGCCGTAGGCAGCGCGACAATCAGGCCGTAGAGAATGGTCTTGCCGATGTCAGCCCCAAACACGCCAATTGCCAGCAACGGGCCCGGGTGCGGAGGCACCAGACCGTGCACCGCCGACAGGCCGGCCAACAGCGGGATGCCGATCTTGATCAGCGACACGCCAGTTCGGCGCGCGACGATAAACACCAGCGGGATCAGCAATACAAAGCCGATCTCGAAGAACAGCGGAATGCCCACCAGGAACGCGGCGAACATCATTGCCCACTGCACTTTCTCCTTGCCGAAGGCCCGCACCAGGGTTTGCGCGATCTGATCGGCACCGCCGGAGTCGGCCATCATCTTGCCGAGCATCGTACCCAGCGCAAGGATAATCCCGACAAAGCCGAGCACCCCGCCGAAGCCGTCCTGGAAGGCCTTGATGATCTTGTCCACGGGCATGCCCGAGGTCAGGCCGAGAAAGCCTGCCGCGATGATCAGCGCAATGAACGGGTGGACTTTGAACCGGGTGATCAACACGATCAGGCCGATGATGGTCACCACTGCATCTAGCAGCAGGTAGGTATCGTGGGACAAGCCAAACATGGGGGTCTCTCCTGTTTGTTGTTGTTATTAAAGCCGGTAAAAAATTCAGTGCAGGCGGACAGCGCTATCTTGTCCGGCAAAAAATTATTAGGTTGGTTCAAAGCCGTGTTTCAGCCACCAGGCGTTGGTTTGCTCGGCCAGGTCTTCAACGCTGTCTTCACTGGCGTTGAGGGCCAGGGTCAACGGCTCGCCCACCGGGGATTCAAGGGTGGCGAACTGGCTATCGATCAGGCTGGCCGGCATGAAATGGCCGGGGCGGTGAGACACACGGTCGGCGGCGACTTCGCGGGTCAACTCCAGAAACACAAACCCCAGGCCCGGCGCGGCTTCGCGCAGGTGGTCGCGGTATTTCTTCTTCAGGGCCGAACAGGTGAGCACGGGATGCTCGCCGGCTTTGAGGGAGCGGCGCAGTTCATCGCACAGGATGTCGAGCCAGCCGGCGCGGTCGTCGTCGTTAAGGGGATGGCCGGCGCTCATCTTTTCGATGTTCGCGGCGGGGTGAAAGCTGTCGCCTTCGATGGCGGTGGCGCCGTTCAGCAGGCACAGGGCCTCGCTGACGCTGGACTTGCCACAGCCGGAAACACCCATGATCACGAGGGCAGTAACAGGTTGACTCATGAAACACCTCAGGACGCAGATAGCGCTACCTTTGCACGCTGTAAGGCTAGTGCAAAAACAGGCTTTTCCCGCGCCGTCTTGTCATTTTTATGGAGTGACGCGTGCATCCTCTCCAAAGGCTTGAGTCGGAACAGGCATCCCAACGTTCAAGGATTTGCAGGGTCTTGGAGACAGCGCTACCTTAGTGCCTCGATTTTTGTTTGGCAAGCCGCCTGATGACTCCCAAGAACGATAAAAATACCCGCACCACGGGCCGCCCTACCCTGAATGAAGTAGCCCGCCTGGCTGGCGTCAGCCCGATTACCGCCTCCCGGGCCTTGCGCGGCATCAGCACCGTGGCCACCGAACTGGTGGAAAAAGTGCAAAAAGCCGCTGCCGAACTGAGCTACGTGGTCAACCCGGCCGCCCGCGCCCTGGCTTCGGCCCAGAGCCAGTCGGTGGTGGTGTTGGTGCCGTCGCTGTCCAACCTGCTGTTTATCGAAACCCTCGAAGCCATCCACCAGGTGCTGCGGCCCAAGGGCTTTGAAGTACTGATCGGCAACACCCACTATTCCCGCGATGAAGAAGAAGACCTGCTGCGCAACTACATGGCCTACCAGCCACGGGGTTTGCTGCTGACCGGGTTTGACCGTACGGAAAGTGCCCGGCGCATGGTGGAATCGAGCAACGTGCCGTGTGTGTACATGATGGACCTGGACCCGGGCGCCGGCCTGAACTGCGTAGGATTCTCACAGTTGAACGCCGGGGAAACGGCGGCGGCGCATTTGATCTCACGAGGTCGCAAGCGGTTGGCCTACATTGGCGCGCAACTGGACCAGCGCACGTTGTTGCGGGGCGAAGGATTTCGCCGGGCGTTGCAGCAAGCGGGGTTGTATGACCCGGCGCTGGAAGTGCTGACGCCACGGCCATCGTCGCTGGGCCTGGGCGGTGAGTTGTTCCTGCAGCTGCTGGCCAGCCATCCGGACGTGGACGCGATCTTCTTTGGCAACGACGACCTGGCTCAGGGCGCGTTGTTGGAAGCATTGCGCCATGGCATCAAGGTACCGGAGCAGATCTCGGTGCTGGGCTTTAACGACCTGCCGTCTTCCTCGTTCATGGTGCCGCGTTTGAGCAGTATCAGTACGCCCCGCGAGGCCATTGGCCGGCGCGCGGCGGAGCATTTGTTGACGGTGATGGCGGGCAACAAGATCGCTCGGCCGGTGGTGGACATGGGGTTTGAGTTGAAGGTGCGCGAGAGTACCTAGGCGGTAGCTGTAGGAAGTGGCTGGTGTTGATGGCAGCGCCTTGCTCCGTTGCCTACAGGTACGTCAGAATCCGCCGGCTTGGGCGCCTGGGTAGGGCTTTCTAAGGTTGCCCGGTCGCTGAATTTCTCAGTAATCGGGTTTAGTAGCCCGAGCTTCCCTACACAATGGGCATAAGCTTCATCTGTCGGACTTACCTGTCTGTGCTTGATGGTGGCTGCGCGCAGGGCGCCCTTGTGGCGCGCCGGGTTTTGTGTGGGGTTACCGGTCTACTAACCTGCGTGCAGCCGCCACCCTTTCGTTTAGTAGCGATTCGGTGGTGGCCCAGTTAGGAGTGAGTTGGGGGTATTGCTGATGGGCAAGCTGCTAGATCAAGAATCACCGCTTATCTAACAGAACACACGCGGTCGAACTGTGGGAGCGGGCTTGCTCGCGAATGCGGTGTGTCAGCCGACCTGTCCATCACTGATACACCGCATTCGCGAGCAAGCCCGCTCCCACATTTTTAACCGTGCTCGCTTAACTGACTCGTCGTCGGCTGACGCCCCTGCTAAATTGCTCCCCTGCCTTCTCACCCTCGCAAGGAAAGCACCATGGGCCATTCGCTGAAAATCCTGGGTCGCACCTCTTCCATCAACGTGCGAAAAGTCCTGTGGACCTGCCAGGAACTCGGCATCCCCTACGACCGCGAAGACTGGGGCATCGGCTTCGCCTCCACCCAGTCCCCCGAATTCCTGGCCCTGAACCCCAACGCCCAAGTCCCGGTACTCATCGACGACAACGGCGTGCTCTGGGAATCCAACACCATCTGCCGCTACCTCGTGGGCCTGCACCAACGTCACGACCTGCTGCCCGTCGAGCCGGCAGCCCGTGCCAGAGTCGAGCAATGGATAGACTGGCAAGCCATCGAACTCAACCGTTCCTGGGGTGATGCTTTCACCGCGCTGGTACGCAACAACCCCGATAACCTGGACGCACAAGCCATCGCCGTCGCGGTAAAGGCATGGAACGACAAGATGGGCCTGCTGGAACAACAGTTGGCAAAAACCAACGCCTACGTAGCCGGTAATGAGTTCACACTCGCCGACATCCTCATCGGCCTGTCGGTGCACCGCTGGTGGATTACGCCCATGCAGCGTCCGTCCTACCCAGCTGTCAGCGCTTACTACGAAACACTCAGCCAACGCCCTGGCTTCCAGATCTTCGCCCTCGCCGGTCACAACTAAAAACAAGGACTCCACAATGAACGGACTCAACGTACTACTCACCGGCGCCTGCGGCCGCATTGGCAAGACGTTTTTCGAAGCGTCGAAAGACCGCTACCGCTTCACCCTCACCGATCGCATCGAGCCGGATTTCGCCCTCGGCGAACACCGTTTCATACACGCCGACCTGAGCGATAAAACCGCCCTCGCCGCCCTGCTCGACGGGATTGACGTGATCGTGCACCTGTCGGGCATCCCCCACGCCAGCGCCACCTTCGAGGAGCTGCTGCCCAACAACATCCTGGCCACCACTTACCTGTTCGAAGCCGCCGTGGCCGCAGGTGTGAAGCGCCTGGTGTTCGCCAGCAGTGCCCAGACCATCGAAGGCTACCCGGTAGACCGGCAGATCACGCCGGGCATGCCTGTATTGCCCGCCAACCTGTACGGCGTGAGCAAATGCTACGGCGAAGCCCTCTGCGGCTTTTACGCCGCAAAAACCCCGCTCTCCACCATCGCCCTGCGTATTGGTGCGTTCGAATTCCCCGAAACCCACGACCTGAACAACGCCCGCGACCTCAGCGCCTGGCTCAGCCCGCGAGACGCCGTGCAGTTGCTGCAACGCTCGGTAGAAACCGAAGGTGTGAAACACCTGATCGCCCACGGCATCTCCAACAACCGCTTCAAACGCCTGGACCTCAGCGAAACAACCCGTGTACTGGGTTATCAACCGGTGGATGATGCGTTCCAGGAATTCGAGATCCCGATCACTTACTGAGTCTTCTGCCCATGTCTTTCCTTTCTACCGCAGACGGCATCGACCCGATCCGCGCCGCGCATATCAGCGCGCGCATTGATCGCCTGCCCGCCGTCGCTACCGTCTGGCGCCTGGTGGCGTTGCTGTCGATTGGCGGTTTTTTCGAGCTATACGACCTGTTCCAGACCGCCTACATCAGCCCCGGGTTGATCAGCGACGGGATTTTCCACACCGGCAGCCAGGGCGTATTCGGCTTCTCCGATCAAGCGGCCTTTGCCTCGGCGACCTTCCTCGGTCTGTTCCTCGGCGCCAGCCTGCTCAGCCCGATTGCCGACCGCTACGGGCGCCGGGCGATCTTCACCTTTGCGTTGATCTGGTACACCGTCGCCACCGTGCTGATGGGCATCCAGACCTCAGCCCTGGGGATCATCTGCATGCGTTTTCTGGTGGGCATCGGCCTGGGGATCGAGCTGGTTACCATCGATGCCTACCTCTCGGAACTGGTGCCCAAGCGCATGCGCAGTTCGGCGTTTGCCTTCGCGTTTTTCATCCAGTTCCTGTCGGTGCCGGCGGTGGCCTTGATGTCGTGGTGGCTGGTGCCCCAGGCGCCGTTCGGGATTTCCGGCTGGCGCTGGGTGGTGCTGAGCAGTGCGGTGTTTGCGCTGTTTATCTGGCAACTGCGCAAGCGCCTGCCGGAGTCACCGCGCTGGCTCGCGCAAAAAGGCCGCTTCGACGAGGCCGGGCAGATCATGGACAGCCTCGAAGCACGCTGTCAGAAGGACCACGGCAGGCCACTGGATGAACCGGAACCTGAAGCCGTGAGCGTGCAGGGCCAAGGACGCTTTTCCGATATCTGGCAACCGCCGTACCGGCGCCGGGCGTTGATGCTGATTGTGTTTCATGTGTTCCAGGCCATCGGTTTTTTCGGCTTCGGCAACTGGCTGCCAGCGCTGCTCTCGGGCCAGGGCGTGAGCGTCACTCACAGCTTGGGTTATGCCTTCATCATCACCCTCGCCTACCCGCTGGGGCCGCTGCTGTTTGTGAAGGTGGCGAACCGTTTTGAGAACAAATGGCAGATTGTCGGCTCGGCCCTGGGTGCGGTGATCTTCGGCAGTTTGTTCGCGCTGCAAACCACCGCCGTGGGGCTGGTGATCTGCGGAGTGATGATCACCTTCTGCAACGCCTGGCTGAGTTTCAGCTATCACTCCTACCAGAGCGAACTGTTCCCCACCAATATCCGCGCCCGGGCGGTGGGTTTCTGCTATTCGTTCAGCCGGTTGTCGACGGTGTTCAGCAGCTTGTTGATCGGCGTGATTCTCGAACACCTCGGCACGCCGGGCGTGTTGGCGTTTATCGCCAGCAGCATGTTGATCGTGATGATCACCATCAGCTGGTTCGGCCCGCGCACCCGCAACCTGGCGCTGGAGAACATTGCCCACTAGCGGCAAACACTGGCCGTCGGCACGCCAACGCTTGCCGACGGTGGCGGCCCAAAGCCTGGTAAACACGGGGCCTTGCCACTGGGCACGCTAATTGCTCCTCCTGTGGCACCGCCCACATCCACAGGTGTCCTGATCATGCTGATCAACAACAATCCCCAGGCTCAGTCGACGATCCAACGCATCAAGCGCGCAGACATGGACCCGGCCAACGCCGCTGCCAGCGCGCTGTACAGCGGTGCCGCGCAAAACGCGCAGGGCGTCGCCGGCGTGTCCACCACCCAGGCCGCCGCCGACGCCACGGCTGACAACATCGATGCGGCCTTCGCCAAGACCCGCGTGCAGTTGCAGGCCACCACCGCGACCACGTCGACCACCGATGTGCCCAAGACCGACTCCACCTCATCGGCCCGCAGTGACTTCACCGACTACATGAAGAAAAGCCCGGCCGAGCGCATCCGCGAGCAACTGCTCAAGGAACAGGGTTTGACCGAAGAAGATGTGAAGAACATGCCGCAGGAAAAGCAGGACGCGATTTCCAAGGAAGTTGCCGCACGCCTGAAGGACCAGCAGGCGCAGCAAGTAGCGGCGAAAACCGCTGACCCGCAGGCGCAGACCGTGAAAGAAACCCTGGCTGCGATCTAAGCCCTGACAATACAAACCCTGTGGTCAGGGGGGCTTGCTGTGGCGAGGGAGCTTGCTCCCGCTGGAGTGCGCAGCGCTCCCAAGATTTTGGGGCCGCTACGCAGCCCAGCGGGAGCAAGCTCCCTCGCCACAGGTTATTTGTCAGCCATAACGTTGTGTTACTGCAGTTGCAGTGTCGAGTTGAACTGACTGATCGCATCCACCACATGCCGTGACCCTTCCTGAATCTCCAGGATCACCTGCCCCGCCTCGTTCGCCAACTCCACCCCAAGCCCCGTGCGGCTCAAGCTCGACTGCATGCTCGACACCGCGCTGATCGACAGGTCGTGGTTCTTGCGCACCACATCCACAATCTCGATCGTCGCCTGGCTGGTACGTGCTGCAAGGCTGCGAACTTCATCCGCCACCACCGCAAACCCGCGCCCGTGTTCACCCGCCCGGGCCGCTTCGATCGCGGCGTTGAGCGCCAGCAGGTTGGTCTGGTCGGCGATGCCGCGGATGGTCTGGACGATGCTGCCGATGATGTCCGACTGTTTGCTCACCGCGTCGATACTCACGGCGGCTTCGTTAAGGTCGCGAGAGATTTCTTCGATGATCTGCACGGTCTGCTGCACCACTTCCGAACCCTTGCGGGCGCAGGCGTCGTTCTGCACCGAGGTGGCGTGGGCCGAGTCGGCAGCGGTGCGCAAGGTGGTGACCTGGTCGGTGATGTCACTGGCGAATTTCACCACTTTGTACAGGCGCCCGCTGGCATCGAAGATCGGGTTGTAGGAGGCTTCCAGGAACAGCGTTTGTCCGAATTTGTCTTTGCGCTCAAACCGATGGGAGTGATATTCGCCGCGATTGAGCGAGGCCCAGAAGGCTTTGTAGGCCGGCGACTCGGTCTCACCGCGATGGCAGAACATACTGTGGTGCTGGCCAACGATTTCACCGAGGGAATACTTCACTGTCTTCAGGAAGTTGTCGTTGGCATTCAGAATCTGGCCTTGCGGAGTGAATTCAATCACCGCCATGGAGCGGCCGATGGCATCGATCAGGCTCTGGTTTTCATGCTCGTGGTGGATTCGCGCCGAGATATCCGAGGCGACCTTGATCACGCTCTGTACCTGGTTATCGGCACCGAGCACCGGCATGTAACTGGCTTCCAGCCACACCTCCTGGCCATGTTTATTCAGCCGCATGAACGTGCCACTGAGAGGTTCACCCCGCGCCAGGTCGCGCCAGAGTTTGGCGTAGGCATCGGTGTGGGTGTAGGCCTCTTCGCAGAAAATCCGGTGATGCTTGCCGCGAATTTCGTCGGCGCTGTAGCCCATGGTCTTGCAGAAGTTTTCATTGGCATCCAGCACGATGCCGTTGCGGTCAAACTCGATCATTGCCATGGAACGGCTGATGGCGGCCAATTTGGCTTTGGCTTCGGTGAGGGCACAGGAGAAACGTTCGATTTCCAGCTGGTCGGATTTGTGTTGACGGTTGAACATGGCGGATCACCCTTTATTTTCCCGACGCCCACGCGGGCGCATTCCATTCACGGTTTGAATCTTGATCACAGCCTTTTATGGGGAAAACCATCCGAAACGCTTTATATGCCATGCGTCATCAACGGTTCTGGGTGAGCATAGACAGGCGTTGGCGCTATGCAAGGCCACTAGTCAGCCAGCATTTGCAACAAGGCATTAACCGCTGCAGAAGGCGGTTGGTGGCGTGAAGTCACCAAGGCGAACTCGCGGTGCACCGGCTCCGCCAGCGGCATGATGCGCAAGCCGTGGCGCTGGGCCGGCAGGGTCATCTCGGGTACCAGGGTGACGCCGACACCTTCGCGCACCAGGCTAAAGGCGCTGTTCCACTCCCGCACTTCCACCCGTACCTCGCGCAATATCAAACCGGCTTCCTGCGCCAGGCTGCGGGCGTTGACGGTGCAGCCGCCGGTGGCAAGCACAAACGGCTGCTCCACCAACTCTTCCAGCGTCACCGTTGCCTGCGCCGGGCGCCGGGAAAACGCGTGCGCCATCGGCAACACGGCAACCCAGTTATCGCGCCCCAGCACCGCAGCATTGCGCTCGGATGGCGGGTTGAGTACCACCCCCAAGTCGATCAGATTCGCGTCAAGCAAGGTGTTCACTTCATCGTCCGTGACTTCCAGCCCCGTGACCTCAATGCCTGGGTAAAGCTGGTTGAACCGCCGCAACAGCGGCGGCAGAAACACCGCGAGCACCATGGGGAAACTCGCGATGCGGATCGTCCCACGCAGCATGGGCCGCGCTTCGTCCACCGTGGTACGAATCGCCTGCAAGGCCCCCAGCATCACCCGCGCCTGCTCGATCACTTGCAGGCCCAAGGCAGTGGGCAAGGTCTGGCGCGCTTCACGTACAAACAACTGCGCACCGAGGTTGGCCTCCATGGCCGCCATGGCCTGGCTGGCGGCGGATTGGGTCATGCCCACCCGCTCGGAGGCTGCGGTGATACTGCCGTTGTCCGCCACGGCCACCAGCAGGCGCCAGTGCATCAGGTTCATCATGGCAGTAGCTGTCCTTATGGCAGGGTTCTGAAAGATTAATTTTACGCAAGGTGCCATGCCCACGAGACTGAAGGCAACTGTCCTGCGGAGTTGCCCCGATGAAGCTGTATTTTTCCCCGAATGCCTGTTCCCTCGCCTCCCATATCGTGCTGCGGGAATTGGCCCTGCCGTTTGAATTGATTCGCGTCGACAACCAGAAAAAGCTCACGGCTGACGGTGATGACTTCTTGCAGATCAACCCCAAGGGTTACGTGGCGGCGTTGCAACTGGACAACGGCGAGGTGCTGACCGAAGGTGCCGCCATCCTGCAATACCTGGCCGACTTGGTCCCCGAAGCTGGCCTGGCGCCGGTCAATGGCAGTTGGGAGCGGGTGCGTTTGCAGGAATGGCTGAACTTTGTCTCCAGCGAGATTCACGGCGGGCTGGGGGTGTTGTTCAAGGACGCGATTCCGGATGAGGTGAAGGCGCTGTTCAAGGCCACGCTGTTCAAGCGGTTTGCGATTCTGGTACAGACCCTGGAGCGTCAGGACTACCTGTTGGGCGCGCAATTCTCCGTGGCAGATGCGTATCTGTTTGTGGTGCTGCGTTGGGCGGGGTTCTTTGATATCGACTTGCAGCAGTGGCCGGCGCTGGCGAAGTTTCAGCAGCGGGTTGGTGAACGGCCGGCGGTGATTGCTGCGTTGGCCGCTGAAAATCCATGACCTGAAATATGGTCAAAATGTGGGAGCGGGCTTGCTCGCGAATGCGGTGTGACAGTCACCAGATGCATTGACTGATCCACCGCTTTCGCGAGCAAGCCCGCTCCCACATTTGATTTCCATTGCTTTACAGGTAGGCCCAACCCATCCACCGACCCGGATGGCAACGCTGGATTCGATGGCGTTGAGGAAGTCGATGCAGATCGGTTGCATGGCCTGCTCACTGATGGGTTACGAAAGTCGACGCTGAAGAGGCTTTTATGTGGCGAGGGAGCTTGCTCCCGCTGGAGTGCGAAGCGCTCCCGCTTTTTTGGGGCCGCTACGCAGCCCAGCGGGAGCAAGCTCCCTCGCCACAGCAAGCCCCCCCACAGCAACCCCCTCACCACAGGGATAAAGTTATGGGGCCTTGAACACGACTTGCTGCACATCGACCTTTTTCGGGATCAGGCCGTTGGCAAAAAACGCGTCGGCCGTGCCTTGTTGGGTGGCGATGTCCGTCGCGTTCAGTGGCCGGCTCGGCGTCGGCGAGCGGTGCTTGAAGTAGCTTTCCACTACCGCCGGCTGCAAGCCCAGGGTCTTGGCCATCAGCGCGACGCTTTCGTCGTGATGGTCCAGGGACAATCGCTGCGCCTGGGCAAACACCTTGAGAATCGTGGCAATCGCCTGGGGGTGCTGCTTGGCAAACGCGCCGCTGGCGATGAAGAAACTGCCCGCCGGGTTCAGCCCCTGGCCATCCCCCAGCACCTTCGCCGAACCGTCCACCACCGCCGCCGAGTAGTAAGGGTCCCACACGACCCAGGCGTCGACCTTGCCTTGTTCAAACGCGGCACGGCCGTCGGAGGGCGACAGGTACACCACGTTCACATCCTTCCACTGCAAGCCCGCACGCAGCAGGCTTTTGAGGAACAGGTTGTGGGCGCTGGAGCCCTTGAGCAGCGCCACGCGTTTGCCCTTGAGTTCGGCCACGCTTTGCACGGTGCTGTCTTTGGGCAGCAGGATGGCTTCGGTGCGGCCGTCGTTGGGTTCGACGGCTATATAGCGAATGTCGATCCCGGCGGCCTGGGCGAAGATCGGCGGGATGTCACCGATATTGCCGATGTCGATGCTGCCGCCGTTCAATGCTTCGATCAGCGGCGGGCCGCCAAGAAATTCGATCCACTCGACCTTGGTGCCCGGCAGCCCTTCTTCGAACAGGTGATGCTCACGGGCGAGCACCATGCTCACCGAGCTTTTCTGGTAGCCGACCCGCAGGGTGGCCGGTTCTGCCGCCAGCAGCGGCCCGGCGCACAGCGCCAACAGTGTGGCTGCGATGAGCTTGCGCATCAGAGACTCTCCTTGACCTTGGCCGCGACGTCCGCCGGCACCCATTGCTGCCAGACCTGCGGTTGTTCTTTCAGGAACGCTTCAGCCACTTGGCGCGGCGCGGTACGTTTCTCGGCCATTTGCGCGAGGATGCCGTTGAGCAGGTCAATCGGCAGGTCGACCTTTTCAAAGAACGTCACCAGTTGCGGGTACTGCGTCTTGAACGGCGCCGACACGCCAATCGCCAACCGCGCCTGCATCGAGCGGGTACCGATGGGGTGCGGGTTGTTGGCGTCGGCCAGGGTCTTCCAGGCTTCGGCGTTGAACGGCGGCTCTTCCAGTTTGATCAACTTGAAGCGCCCCAACAGTGGCGTCGGCGACCAGTAGTAGAACAGCACCGGCTTGCCGCGACGGATCGACGAAGCGACCTCGGCATCCAGCGCCGCGCCGGAGCCGGTGCGGAAGTTGACGAAGGTGTCGGTCAGCCCGTAAGCCTTGAGTTTCTGGCTGTTGACGATCTCCGAGGTCCAGCCGGTGGGGCTGTTGAGGAAGCGACCGCGGGTGGGGTCTTCGGGGTCGCGGAACACGTCTTTGTAACGGGCCAGGTCGGCGACGGATTTAAGCTCCGGTGCCAAGGGCTTGATACCGCGCTCGGCGTCGCCCTTGATCACATACTCGGGTACCCACCAACCTTCGGTGGCGCCTTTGACGGTGTCGCCCAGGCCGAATACTTTGCCTTCGCTTTCAGCCTTGACCCACGCCGGACTGCGCCCGGCCCATTCTTCGCCGATCACCTGGATATCGTCCTTGGCCAAGGCGGCCTCCAGGCTCACGGTGCTGCCGGGCAAGGTGTCGGTGGGCAGGCCGTAGCCTTTCTCGACGATCAGGCGCAGCACTTCGGTGATGAGGCTGCCGCTTTCCCAGGTGATGTCACCGAAGTGAATCGGTTTGGCTGGTTCGGCGGCTGTGGCGGACTGTGCCAGGACGGTGAGTGCCAGGAGCGAGCCACCGAGCAGGTTTTTGAGTGTTCTCATGAGTAGCCTCTTGGAGATTCAATTTTCAATCTACAAACAATCCGAAGTAAGCACAGTCAGTGTGGGAGCGGGCTTGCTCGCGAAGGCGTCGTGTCAGTCGATACATGTGCTAACTGATACACCGCTTTCGCGAGCAAGCCCGCTCCCACATTTGATCTCCACACCCTTCAAGATCAGGGTTTAAAAGTCATAACTGAGCCGCGTGTAGTAAAACGCCCCTCCCGGCGCCGTCGGCGGCAGGTGCCTGTATTGCTGGCCCGGGGTCTGGCGCAAACGGCTCATGTAGTTGCTGACCGAACGCGGGGAAATGCCCAGCTCGGCCGCGATTTCCGGGTAGGTCAGGCCATTGAGCTGCGACAACAGGAAGGTCGCCTTGACCTTGGCCGGCAAGCCGTCGAGCAACTGGTCGATGGCCTGCAGGGCTTCGAGCATTTGCGCCAGGTGTTCGGGAGAGGGTGCGAGCGACGTTTCGTCCTGATCGAGGGCGTCGAGGTAAGCGCGCTCCAGGTCTCGACGGCGCCACAGTTGATACATCAGGCGTTGAGCAATGGTGGTGAGCAAGGCGCGGGGTTGGCGGATCGGCGCCACGCCCGGGGCACTCAACAGTTGGACGAAGGTGTCGGCAGCGATGTCTTCGGCGTGGGCACGGGAATCGAGATGGCGGTGCAAACGGCCGCACAGCCAGTCGTAATGACTGCGGAATAATCCGCCCACGTAATCGCTGTGAGAAGTGTCGGCGCCGGACATAGTGGCTCCATCTGAGTAGGTTGCGCGTTATGTCCGGTGTTCCGGTGGAGCGATCCTAGCAAGGCTGCTTATTCTTTAATAATATTTAAAAGGTATTTTTATATAACCGATCGTTCCCACACTCTGCGTGGGAATGCCGCCTTGGACGCTCCGCGTCTGCTTGAAATCGTGACGCAGAGCGTCACAAGGTGCGTTCCCACGCGGAGCGTGGGAACGATCATTGGAGGTCGGGATAACCCAGGGCTTCGGCCTGCTGCCGGTAATCCAGCAGCACCTGGTAATCCGCTTCGCTGGCGGGCAGCACTTCGTGTACGCCGAGGGTTTGCACCACGTCGGGCAGGTCCTGCAAGGCCAGGTTCATGGCTTCCCGCAGGTGTTCACTTGAACCCGGCGCGGTGATGTACGGCAACGTCGGGCTGGGCGCACTGCGGGTGACGATCCGCAGCCCGGCCACTTCCTGCGGCGCAAAACGCGCGAGGTAGTCGAAGGTCACGCTGTCGATGGCGGCCAGGTCAGCACGGTCTTCCCGCAGCCAGCGCAGGCTTTCACGATGGGCGCCGCTGATGCCGACGTCGGCAAAGAACCGACCGCCCTGCTGCAGCGGCGCCAGGCGCTCACGCAGCAGGTTCATGCCGCTGTTGGAGTCGTGGCCATTGATCACGCCGCGGCTGTTGTAAAAGTCGGCCAAGGCGCTACGTGGATTGTCGTCGCGGGTCAGCAGCAGGCTGCAATGGGCGCCACCGCTGCTGTGGGGCAGCTCGTAGCGCGGGCGGCCGATCACATGGACCTGCCCGCGCAGCTCGGTCATCAGCGGGTAGCCGCAGGTTTGCGTCAGCAGCAATTCGGGCGCGCGCCACAGGCTTCGCAGGTCGAGATGCTCGGCATTGCGGCGGGTCACGCCCAGGTGCTCCAGGATGCGCGAAAGCCAGCGCTCGTTGGCCTGTTGCACCTCTTGCGGCGCCACGTACATCAGCAGTTCGGCGTAGCGGTCACTCATGGTCGTCTCTCAAGCAAAGGGGTGCCGTGGGCTGTCGATAGCCTTGAGCCCGTGACGGCCGATCAACTGGCCGTAACCCTGCACCAGGAACCCGCCGCTGCGCGCCACCCATTGTTCGCGGCGCGCGCGGTACACGGTGGGCAGCAAGTACCACGGCAGCTTCGGCAAGTCGTGGTGCACCAGGTGCAGGTTGTTGTTGAGGAACAGCCAGGTCCACGGCCAGGCGGCCTCATTGAGAACCGTGCGTTGCTCCGGTTGCGGGTGCGGGCGGTGTTCATAGTAGGAACGGATCGCCGCCACCGACAAGGCCGGCACGCTGACCAGCGCCACGTAGTGCCACACCGGCAGCACGCTGTAGTGGGCGATAAAGGTCAGCATCAGTGCGGTCACGGTGCCATGGCTCAGCCACATCAACCAGGCCTGGCGCTGGCCTTGGCACAGGCGCCTGAATTCGTTGCGGGCCAGTTTCCACAGCGCCAGCGGCGAGCCCAGCAGGAAGCGCCCGAGGACGGTCTTGGTCAGCCAATGCAGGGTGCGCTCAAAGGGTGAACTCGCTGACCACTGCAATTGATTCAAGTAGCGGCTTTCCGGATCGACACCGGGCACCGTCAGGTCTTCGTCGTTGTGATGCACCAGGTGGCAGTTGCGGTACAGGGTGTAGGGGTACCAGACGGCAAACGGCGCGTAGCCGAGGAGTTTGTTCAGGGCATTGAAACGGGTGGGATGGCCGTGCAGGAGTTCGTGTTGCAGGGACATCCACAGTGCCACGAGCGGAATCAACAGCGCGGTACTCAGCCACCGGCCGAGCCAGTGGCTGCCAAACATCACCGTAAACCAGCCGGCATACACACCGATCAACAGCAGCCAGGTCGGCCACTCGGTGCGGGCGGTAAAGGTATTTGCCAGGGCCTCGATTTCGAAGCTGTGGGTTTCATCAAGGTAGTTGGACATCGGCAGCTCAGGGCAGGCGTGACCGACGAAAAAGTCGGCTTCATCCTGCTCTGTGCAATAAGGCGGGAAAATCTTGCAGATCGTTTGGTGCTTAGCTTAGAACTTTAGTGACCGAACAGATTGCTGTCGGTTTTCTTGGCCTTTTTCTCGGCGCGTTTTTCATCGGCGGTCTTTGCCGGTTTCTTCTTGTCAGCTTTCTTGGAATTCAGACCTTTGGCCATGATGCGTGCTCCACTTACAGGGGATGTAACACTGGGTATAACACCGATTGCCCAACAGAAGGCGCTTTGCCCGACTTATAATCTTCGCCCCCTGAATTCGCGTGTTTGAAAACCATGCCCGAGTTGCACATCGACCGACTGGCAGAGCCTTTGTGGCCGCTGCTGAACAAGTTCTACCGCCGCCATAACTCACCGATGAAGGCCCTCAAGGGCGGCCAGTTGTGGGTGGCCAAAGGCAGCGAGATTGTCGCGGGCCTGTGCCTGACGCCAGTGGTGGGCGGGCAATGGCTGACCGGGCTGTTTGTCGACCCGGCCATGCGTGGCCAAGGGCTGGCAGCGCGGCTGATTCGAGCCTCGGTCGCCAGCGTTGAAGGAACGGTGTGGCTGCTGTGCCACCCGGAACTTGAAGGCTTTTACCAGCGCCTCGGCTTTACCCACGACACGCTGCTGCCGCAGTCCTTGTCCGAGCGGCTGGTGCGTTACAAACGTAACAAGCCAATGATTGCGATGGGCTTAGAACCGTTGGTGAGGTCGACCATCGATAATGTGTAAACAGCGTTTGTGGCCCCCATGCTAGCCTCGGCGACACATAGGCCCACTCCCTGGAAGATCATGAAAGCGACCCTTGCAGCTTTGTCCCTTGCCGCCCTCCTCGCCCCGGCCTTGAGCCAGGCAGCCGAAGCCCCGGTTTCCGCCGAGCAGTACGCAAGCGTGCTCGCCGGCAGTTGGCGCGTGCCTGCGAACAGCGCGCGCGATGTCTATCGTCACCCGCAACAGACCCTGGAATTCTTTGGCCTGCGGGCCAACCAGACCCTGATCGAAATCACCCCGGGTGGCGGCTGGTACAGCGAAGTGCTGGCGCCATTGCTCAAGGACAGCGGCCATTACATCGCCGCCGTGCAGGCGCCCGGGAATAGTGCTTACGCGCGTACGTCAGAGGAAAACCTGAAGAAGAAATTTGCGGCAGATCCGGCGCATTACGCCAAGGCCGGCTTCGTCGAGTTCGATCCCAAGGCACCGGTGCTAGGCCAGCCTGGCTCGGCCGACACGGTGCTGACCTTTCGCAACGTGCACAACTGGGTGATGGCGGATACGGCACCGGCGATGTTCGATGCATTCTTCAAGGTGTTGAAACCGGGTGGCGTGCTGGGTGTGGTGGATCACCGAGCCAAGGACGGGGCGTCGCTGGAAGACATCAAGCACAGCGGTTACCTGACCACGGCGTATGTGGTGAAACTGGCGACTGATGCGGGGTTCAAGCTTGAGGGGCAGAGCGAGGTCAATGCTAACCCGAAAGACACCAAGGATTACCCGGATGGGGTCTGGACCTTGCCGCCTGCGTTGACGTTGGGGGAGAAGGATAAGGCGAAGTATGTAGCGATTGGTGAGTCGGACCGGATGACGTTGCGGTTTGTTAAACCCGCTAAATAAACCACACATTCTGTGGCGAGGGAGCTTGCTCCCGCTGGGCTGCGCAGCGGCCCCAAAATCTTGGGAGCGCTTCGCACTCCAGCGGGAGCAAGCTCCCTCGCCACAGCAAGCTGCCTCGCTAAAGGGATCGCCGGTCAATCGTCTGCCGTCGGATCCATATCCGGGAACATTACTTCGATAAACCCGAACTTGCTGAAGTCGGTAATCCGCGAGGGGTACAGCCGGCCGATCAGGTGATCGCACTCGTGCTGGACCACTCGTGCGTGGAAACCTTCGGCAATCCGTACAATCGGCTCGCCCTTGGGGTCAAACCCTTCGTAGCGAATCTGCTGGTAGCGGTCCACTGCTCCACGCAAACCAGGCACCGACAGACAGCCTTCATAACCCTCTTCCAATACAGGACTGAGTGGCGTGATCAGCGGGTTGATCAGGATGGTCTGGGGCACGGCGGGCGCGTCCGGGTAGCGTTCGCTGCTCTCGAAACCGAAGATCACCAGTTGCAGGTCCACACCCACCTGCGGCGCGGCCAGGCCAACGCCGCCCACGTGCTCCATGGTCTGGAACATGTCATCAATCAACTGCCACAGCTCAGGGCTGTCGAACATTTCCGGCGGAACCGGCGGGGCAACACGCAGCAGGCGCTCATCGCCCATTTTCAGGATTTCACGGATCATCGATCAGACTTCGTCGGTAGTGGGCTTGAGTGAGGGGTCTCGGCCGAGGCCGGAAACATGCTTTTTTTCGTCGTGCTCGCCAAAGTCCTTTTCACCAGGATCCTTGCCTTCAGCCGACATATGTTCGATCACCGCGTTCATCTCCGCCCCCAGCAACAGCACAGCGGCCGAAATGTAGAAGTACAGCAGCAACACGATGATCGCGCCGATACTGCCATACATGGCGTTGTAGTCGGCAAAGGTTTTGACGTAGTAGCCAAACCCCAGGGAAGCGATGATCCAGACCACCACCGCCAGCACCGATCCCGGGGTGATAAAGCGAAATTTCTGCTTCACGTCAGGCATCACGTAGTACATCAAGGCCACGGAGAACATCAACAGGATCACGATCAGCGGCCAACGCAGGATGGTCCACAACGTGACCACGAATTCCTGCATGCCGATCTGCCCCGCCAGCCATTCCATCACCTGCGGCCCGAGCACCATCAACGCGGCGGCAGCCAACAGCATGCCGGCGATGCCGATGGTGTAGAACACCGACAGCGGGAAACGCTTCCAGATCGGCCGGCCTTCCACCACGTCGTAGGCGGCGTTCATCGCGCTCATCATCAGGCGCACGCCCGCCGAGGCGGTGTACAGCGCGATCACGATACCCACCGACAGCAGGCCACCCTTGGATTGCTGCAACTGGTCGATCACCGGGTTGACCTGTTCCAGGGCCTGGGGCGGCAACACCAGTTCCGACTGCATGCGCAGCCAGGTGAAGAAGTCTGGCAGGTGCAGGAAACCGATCAGGGCAATCAGGAACAGCAAGAAGGGAAACAGCGAGAACAGCATCTGGTAGGCCAGTGCCGAGGCGTACGTAGGCATCTCGTCATCGACGAACTCTTTGACGGTGCGCACCAGCACCTTGTGCAGGGGCAAGCCTTGTAATACCGGAAAAATCATAGCGTCTCCTTTCGCCGCAAAAAATTTGAGTTCGTGGGCGACTCAGGGGCCGTTTTCTACATCAAGGTAGCCCATTTGGCGACCCTGAAACAATTTCCAATCTTTAATCACTGCGGGTGACACAAAAACGGCCATCCGTGGATGGCCGTCGGGCGGCTGGAATGCAGTCAGCCAGGTCGGGACTATTTGGTCGCTTTCTTGACCGCGTCCTTGGTGTCGCCGACTGCTTTTTGCACTTCGCCTTTCTTTTCCTGAACCACGCCTTCAGCCCGTAGCTTGTCGTTGCCGGTGACTTTACCGACCCCTTGCTTCACGTTGCCCACGGCCTCGTTCGCTAAACCTTTTGCCTTATCCGATGTGCTACTCATGGTATTTCTCCTGGGAACAATCAAGGATTTTGGTCACTACGTAATCGTTGACCCTTGGCCTTTCCAGAGAGTTTCAATTATTTTTTGACCTGCATTTCATCGCGGCATACAGGTTTGGCTTTATGTTTTGCGGCCAACCCACGAGAATGCCGGGCACATCCAGGCGCAAGCGCTGGATAACAGATCCCGTAGGAAGGTTATGAAACTCAATAAAGCACAGGCCATCGCCCGCAGAAACCAGGAACTGGGCGGTGCCGTACTCGGCGTCAACAACTGCCATTTCACCGACCTGGACCGCAAACGCAACATCTGGTGGTTCGACCTGCCAGTGGGCCGGATTGCCGTGGGCCAGTACGAGTGGATTCACTTGTTGATGCACAACGCGGACAACGACCAGTTGCTGCACTTGAAGGTGCCGACAGTGTTTTTGCGCGAGAAGCTTGAAGGCCTGGTGGTGCGCAATGCCGGCAAGCGCAAGCCGGAGATCACCCTGGAGCTGAGTGCCGACAAGGACTCGTTCCTCAAGGACGTACGCCCGGCTGGCGCCGGTGTGAGCTTCGCGCAGTTCGCACTGTAGGAATGCAGTAAAAACTGTGGGAGCGGGCTTGCTCGCGAATGCGGTGTGTCAGTAACCGGTATATCACTGGCACACCGCTTTCGCGAGCAAGCCCGCTCCCACATTTGGATTGCATTTCAATGCGGGAAAATTCGCGTTCAATAAAAAGCCCTGCATCTGCAGGGCTTTTTGTTTTAAGGCCGGTTACTTCTTCAACCCGGCCTTCTTCAGCTCTTCATCCCGCAATTCACGGCGCAGGATCTTACCGACGTTGGTGGTCGGCAGCGCATCGCGGAATTCCACGGCCTTGGGCACCTTGTAGCCCGTGACGTTGGCACGCATGTGCTCCATCACCTGGTCTTTGGTCAGGGTGGCACCCGGCTTGACCACGATGAAGATCTTGATGTGTTCCCCGGACTTCTCGTCCGGCACACCAATGGCCGCACATTGCAGCACGCCCGGCAGGGTCGCCAGTACGTCTTCCAGCTCGTTGGGGTACACGTTGAAACCGGAGACCAGGATCATGTCCTTCTTGCGGTCGACAATGCGCATGTAGCCATCCGGCTGGATGATCGCGATGTCACCGGTCTTCAGCCAGCCTTCGCTGTCGAGGATCTCGGCTGTGGCGTCTTCGCGCTGCCAGTAGCCCTTCATCACTTGCGGGCCCTTGACGCACAACTCGCCCACTTCACCCAGTGCCAGTTCGACGCCGTCATCGGTGATGACTTTGCACAGGGTCGACGGCACCGGAATGCCGATGGTACCGATCTGGATGTGCTGGATCGGGTTCACGGTGGCCACCGGGCTGGTTTCGGTCATGCCGTAACCTTCGCAGATGGAGCAGCCGGTGACCGCTTTCCAGCGCTCGGCTGCCGCCAATTGCAGGGCCATGCCGCCCGACAGGGTGACTTTCAGCGCCGAGAAATCCAGCTTGCGGAAGGCGTCGTTGTTGCACAGCGCAACAAACAGTGTGTTCAGGCCGACAAAGCCGCTGAACTTCCACTTCGACAGTTCCTTGACCATCGCCGACAGGTCGCGCGGGTTGCTGATCAGGATGTTGTGGTTGCCGATCAGCATCATCGCCATGCAATGAAAGGTGAAGGCATAGATGTGGTACAGCGGCAGCGGGGTGATCAGGATCTCGCAGCCTTCATTGAGGTTGGAGCCCATCAGCGCCTTGCACTGCAGCATGTTGGCGACGAGGTTGCGGTGGGTCAGCATCGCGCCTTTGGCCACGCCGGTGGTGCCGCCGGTGTACTGCAATACCGCGACTTCGTCGCTGGCAGGGCTGACTTCGTTGACCGGCTGGCCGTGACCCTTGGCCAATACGTCGTTGAACTTGATCGCCTTGGGCAAGTGGTACGCCGGGACCATCTTCTTCACGTATTTGATGACGCTGTTGATCAGCAGGCGCTTGAGCGGCGGCAACAGGTCGGCGACTTCGGTAACGATCACGTGCTTGACGGAAGTCTTGGGCACGACTTTTTCAGCCAGGTGCGCCATGTTGGCCAGGCAGACCAGGGCCTTGGCACCCGAGTCGTTGAATTGGTGTTCCATTTCCCGCGCGGTGTACAGCGGGTTGGTGTTGACCACGATCAAGCCGGCACGGATGGCACCGAATACGGCGACGGGGTATTGCAGGACGTTGGGCAGTTGAACGGCGATTCGATCACCGGGCTGCAAGTCGGTATGCTGTTGCAGGTAGGCGGCAAAGGCGCCGGACAGTTCGTACAGTTCACCGTAGGTGATTGTCTTGCCCAGGTTGCTGAAAGCCGGTTTGTTGGCGAAGCGTTGGCAGGACTGTTTCAGTACCGCCTGAATATTCGGATACTCGTCTGGATTGATTTCTGCAGCAATCCCGGCGGGGTACTTATCCTTCCAAAAGTCTTCGATCATGGAAGCCCACTCCTCAGCGACGCGAATTCATTCATCGCATTTGATGCGATTATTATTTGTTTGTTTTTGGGTGAGTCTGGCGGTTAAAAGCAGGCCAAGAGGTCACAAAGCGCGCCGAGAGTAGCAGCTTTGCCAAAGGCCGCCTAGAGCCAAAAGAGGCCCCTACGGTCATAAACATGACTCAAGAATATCTAATGGTCATTTTTAGAGCAAAGATTCTATAAGCCTGGAAAAGGCTCTGGAATGGGCGTTCACACGATTCCACTGAATGAATGAAAACCAAATGTGGGAGCGGGCTTGCTCGCGAAGGCGGTGTATCAGTCGACATATCGTGTGACTGACACTGCGCTTTCGCGAGCAAGCCCGCTCCCACATTTTTTGACCTTATTTCAAATCAGGCGATGTCGCGAAGCTCACGCCGCAAGATCTTGCCCACCGGCGTCATCGGCAACGAATCACGCAACACAATGTGCTTGGGCACCTTGTAGCCGGTGAAGTTGGCCTTGCAGTAAGTCTTCAGTTCTTCAAGGCTCACGCCCTGGGCACGGGCCACCACAAACAGCTTCACCGCCTCGCCGGTACGCTCGTCCGGGACACCGATCACCGCGCAGCTAGCCACTGCCGGGTGTGCCATCACCACGTCTTCGATCTCGTTGGGGTACACGTTGAAGCCCGAGACGATGATCAAATCCTTCTTGCGATCAACGATGCGCACAAAGCCGTCCGGGTCGATCACCGCGATATCGCCGGTCTTGAGCCAGCCCTCAGCGTCCAGCGTCTCGGCGGTCGCCACCGGTTGCTGCCAATAGCCCTTCATCACTTGCGGGCCCTTGATGCACAACTCGCCCCGCTCGCCCAGCAGCAACTCCACGCCGTTATCGTCGATGACCTTCATCGCCGTGCCCGGTACCGGAATGCCTACGGTGCCCAGCTTCGATTTGCCGCCATAGGGGTTGGTGCTGGCCACCGGCGAGGTTTCAGTAAGGCCATACCCTTCGCCAATCGCGCAGCCGGTCAGTTGCTGCCAGCGCTCCGCCGTGGCCTTGACCAGCGCGGTGCCGCCGGAGTTGGTGAGTTTGAGGTGGGAAAAATCCAGGCTCTTGAAGTCCGGGTGATCCATCAACGCCACAAACAGCGTGTTGAGCCCCAGCAGCCCGGTGAAGCGCCACTTCTTCAGCTCCTTGATAAAGCCGCCGATGTCCCGGGGATTGGTGATCAGCACGTTGTGGTTGCCCGACACCATCATGCACATGCAATTCGCGGTGAAGGCATAGATATGGTACAGCGGCAAAGGCGCGACCATCACCTCCTGCCCTTCCTTGATCAGCGGATGCCCGTCGTCCCCCAGTTGCGACATGCACGCCCGCACTTGCTGCATGTTGGCTACCAGGTTGCCGTGGGTGAGCATGGCGCCCTTGGCCAGGCCGGTGGTGCCGCCGGTGTATTGCAGCACGGCGATGTCGTCGAGGGTCACCGGGTGGCGGATGAGCGCCTGGCCGGCGCCCATGTGCAGGGCACGCTTGAAGGAGATGGCCTGGGGCAGGTTGTAGGCCGGGACCATCTTCTTGACCTTGTCGACCACGGTGTTGATCAGCCAGCCCTTGGCCGCAGGCATGAAATCGCCCATCTTCGCTTCGATCAGGTACTCGATCTCGGTGTCTTTACTGACTTCTTCAACCCGCGAACCGAAAAGGTTCAAGTACACCAATGCACGAATCCCGGCGTCCTTGAACTGATGGCGCATTTCCCGCGGGGTGTACAGGGGATTGGTGTTGACTACGATCAGCCCGGCGCGCAAGGCGCCGAACACGGCAATCGGATAATGCAGGACGTTGGGCATCTGCACCGCAATTCGGTCACCCGGCTTGAGGTCGGTGTGCACTTGCAGGTAGCCGGCGAACGCTGCGCTGCGCCGATCCAGCTCGGCGTAGGTCAGGGTGACTCCCATGTTGCTGAACGCCGGACGGTCGGCAAAGGTCTTGCAGGAACGCTCGAAGACTTCGATCACCGACTTGTAGGCGCTCAAGTCGATCTCGTTGGGAACCCCGGCCGCGCGTTTGTCATTCCAGAAATCAGGTTGCATTATTCTTGTCCTCTTACCTGAGTGGTCCGGCCGCTTTTGATTGCGATGAAAGCGGAGCTTTGGGGACGTTAGCAGCTATGGTCAATCAGGCAAATACAACAAGATGCGTCATTGATTGTGTGAATCTCCCCGCTAAGGCCAGCGCTGATCCACCGGCCCGAAGCCGATGAGCGATACACTGCAACGACCCTGAGCAAAGGAAGCGCCATGAACCACACCACTTTCTGGCTGACCGCGAATGACCGCAGTCGGGTGTACGTCAACCAATGGCTACCCGACGGGCCGCCCAAGGCGCTGATCATGCTGGCCCACGGCATGGCCGAGCACAGTGGCCGCTATGGGCGCCTGGCCCAGGCGTTGTGTGATGCCGGTTATGGCCTGTACGCCCCCGACCAGCGCGGCCACGGGCGTACCGCCGACGAGGGCACGCTGGGGTTGTTCGCCGAGAAAGACGGCTGGAATAAAGTGGTGGGCGACCTGGCGAGCCTCAACCAGCACATCGGCCAGCAGGCTCCGGGCGTGCCGATCATCCTGCTGGGCCACAGCATGGGCAGCTACATCGCCCAGGCGTATCTGCTGCACCACAGCGCCAGCCTCAACGGGGCGATTCTCAGCGGCTCGAATTTCCAGCCGGTGGCGTTGTACGGCGCGGCCAAGGTGATTGCTCATGGCGAACGCTTGCGCCAGGGTTTGCGGGGACGCAGCGCGCTGATCGATTTCCTGTCATTTGGATCGTTCAACAAAGCGTTTAAACCCAATCGGACCGCTTTCGACTGGCTCAGCCGTGACCCGGCCGAGGTCGACAAGTACGTCAGCGACCCGCTCTGTGGCTTTCGTTGCACCAACCAGCTATGGATCGACCTGCTGGGTGGCTTGCAGCAAATCAGCAAAGCGTCCAATCTCGCTCAGATCGATCCGGGCCTGCCGATCCTGATAATGGGCGGCGAATGTGATCCGGTCAGTGAAGGCAAGCGTCTCAAAAGTCTGGCCAACGCTTTGCGCGAAGCCGGCTGCCAGAACCTGGAGCTGAGCATTTACCCGCAGGCGCGCCACGAATTATTCAACGAAACCAACCGTGATGCGGTCACAGCCGATGTGCTGACGTGGCTGGCCCAGGCTGCAGTGCTGCGCCGCCCTACTCGCTGCGAATGATTTTTCGTTTAAAATCAATACATTAAGATTATCGATTAGCCACAGGATGCACCATCTGATGACCCAGGTTACCAACACGCCTTACGAAGCCCTCGAAGTCGGCCAGACCGCCAGCTACAGCAAGACCGTCGAGGAGCGCGATATCCAGCTGTTCGCGGCGATGTCCGGCGACCACAACCCGGTGCACCTGGACGCCGAATTCGCCAAGGCGACCATGTTCAAGGAGCGCATTGCCCACGGCATGTTCAGCGGCGCCCTGATCAGCGCGGCGGTGGCGTGTGAACTGCCTGGGCCCGGCACGATCTACATCGGCCAGCAAATGACCTTCCAGAAGCCGGTCAAAATCGGCGACACCCTGACCGTGCGTCTGGAAATCCTGGAGAAGCTGCCGAAGTTTCGTGTGCGCATCGCCACTCGCGTGTTCAACCAGCGCGACGAGCTGGTGGTGGACGGTGAAGCCGAGATCCTCGCGCCGCGCAAGCAGCAGACGGTGACCTTGACCGAACTGCCGGCCATCAGCATCGGCTGAACCATCGCCCATAAAAAATCCCCGCATCTGCGGGGATTTTTTTATTCAGGTGGGGCTCAAGACTGAGCGCGCGCCTGGTTACGCAGGGCTTTCACCTGGTCGTGGTTGCGTTGTGCGCCGTGGAACTGACGCTCCACCAGGTCACGAATGCCCAGCAGGTTGTGCTTGTTGATCTTCTCGATCGCTTCTTTATAAGCCTTCAGTGCGTGGTCTTCACCGCGCTCGGCTTCGTTCAGCACTGCTTCTTCATCTTTACCGGTAACCATCGACTTCACGTCGACCCAGCCACGGTGCAAGGCACCGGCAACACTGCCGGATTTTTCCGGATCGCCGCCCAAGGCTTTGACAGCCGTCTGCAGTTCGGCAGCGGCGGTGGCGCAATCAACGGAACGTTTGGCAAACAGGGCTTTGAGCTCTGGGTGCTTGATGTCTTCTGCGCAGGTCTTGAAGCCTTCCTGGCCGTCTTTGCTGGTCTCGATCAGGTCGTTGAGTACGGAGATCGATTCTTTATTGATATCAGTCATTTTTCAATTCCTTCGCGGGTTAAGAAACGTGCATTAGTAATTGCAGCGCCCGTGCCAGCTTTTGAAAAACAAATTAATTGTTATTTTTCAATAACTTAAATATTAACCAAAAATCTGTATCCGCTTTATTTGCATGATCTGTCATTTGGCCTCCATGCAGAATGCCTGTATTTTCCAAGGCATCGACTCAAATACCTGAAGCCCCAATGAATCCTGAAAAACTTGAATTGCTGATCACCCGCGAAATGCCCTTCGGCAAGTACAAGGGCCGGATCATTGCCGACCTGCCCGGCCCCTACCTCAACTGGTTTGCCCGTGAAGGTTTTCCCCACGGTGAGTTGGGTGGGTTGCTGGCCCTGATGCAGGAAATCGACCACAACGGCTTATCCGAATTGCTGGAACCCCTACGCGCCAAACACGGCAAGCCCGCCCCTCGTCATTAATAGAGCACGCACATGGACAGTACCCGCGACGAACAACACTGGCACGAAATCGCCCGGCGCTACGACCTGGAACCCGGCCCGATCAACCTCGAAAACGGTTACTTCGGGCGCATGAGCCGCGCGGTACTGGAGCAGTATCAGGACAACGTAGCGTTCATCAATCGCAGCAATTCGATCCATGTGCGCCAGCGTTTCGAGCAGGGTGAAAACGTCGAGATTCGTAATCAGTTGGCGCAATTAATGGACGCAGATCCTGAAGCCATCGCCCTCACCCGCTGCGCCTCGGATGCGTTGCAGTCGCTGATTCGCAACTACAACCGCTTGCAGCCCGGCGACCAGGTGCTGATCAGCGACCTGGAGTACGACACCGTCAAGGGCGCCATGCGCTGGCTGGCGCATCACCGCGGGGTGGAGGTGATCGAGATTGCCCACGAGCACCCGGCCAGTTTCGACAGCCTGGTGCAGACGTATCGCGATGCCTTCGTGCGCTACCCGCGCCTGAAATTGCTCGCGCTGACCTACGTCACCCACCGCACCGGGCTGGTGATGCCGGTGGAAGCGATTGCCAGCGCGGCCAAGGAACACGGGATTGATGTGATCCTGGACGGCGCCCATGCGTTGGGGCAGATCGAATTCAACCTGGCGCAACTGGGCATCGCGTTTGCCGGCTTCAATCTGCACAAGTGGATTGGCGCGCCGTTGACCCTGGGCTTTATCTACATCGACCCACAGCGCTTGGCGGACATCGATCCGGACATGGGGGAGTTTCATTACCCGGCCACCGACGTGCGCGCACGTACGCCGTACAGCACGCCGAATTTCCCGGCGCTGATGACCTTGCCACTGGTGTTCGAAGAACATCGCTTGTTGGGCGGCTCAAAGGCCAAGGGTGCCCGACTCAACTACCTGCGAGATTTGTGGGTGAGTGAGGTGCGGCAGTTGCCGGGGATTGAAGTGCTGACGCCGGATGATCCACGGCTGTACTGCGCGATCACCTCGTTCAAGTTCACTGATAAGCCGGATCAGCAGGTGATGGCGGACCGACTGCTCAAGGAATACAACCTCTTCACCACAACCCGCAGCGGGGCGTCGTTCGGCAGTTGTATTCGGGTGACACCCGGCTTTTTGACGTCAGCGGCAGACATTCATGTGCTGATCAAAGCCATCACCGAACTGAGCGCGATCTCACTGTAGGAGCGAGCTTGCTCGCGAAGGTCGTTAACGATGACACGGGAAACCTGACACCCAGCGGTGCTCTCGGGTTTTTCGCGAGCAAGCTCGCTCCTACAGTGGGAGTGGGCCATTTTCCGCAGGCAAAAAAAAGCGGCACACCGACCAAGTGCGCCGCAAAAATGCCGTAGAACACAGCAACAACGATTCGGTAAATCCAATCAGTCCAGCAGGGCCAGCGCCTCGGCGGTGGTTTCCTGGATGCGTGCCCAGTCGCCGTTCTTGACCCATTCAGGATCAAGCATCCAGCTACCGCCCACGCACATCACATTCTTCAACGCCATGTAGCTCTTGATGTTGGCCGGGCCAACACCGCCAGTCGGGCAGAATTTCACTTCGCCAAACGGGCCGCCCAAGGCCTTGATAGCCGCCACGCCACCGCTGACCTCAGCCGGGAACAGTTTGAAGCGGCGATAACCCAAGCCATAACCTTCCATGATCCCGGAAGCATTGCTGATGCCTGGCAACAGCGGAATCGAGCTGTGTACCGAGGCTTCCAGCAGGTCACGGGTAATCCCGGGGGTGACGATAAATTGCGAACCGGCCACTTCGGCGGCTTCGAGCATCTGGCGGTCCAGCACGGTACCGGCACCGGTGCACAGCTCCGGACGCTGCTCGCGCAACACCTGGATGGCCTTGAGGCCGAACTGCGAACGCAGGGTCACTTCCAGTGCGGTCAAACCACCGGCAGCCAGGGCATCGGCCAAAGGCAGAATGTCCTGTTCACGGGCAATGGTGATCACCGGCAGGATCCGCGCCTTGGCGCAGAGGCTGTCGATCAAGGCAACTTTGTCCGCCATGGAAACGGTAGGTTGAGGGCTGTTCATCGCGGCTGATCCTTGGCTCATGGGCACCAGTAAATCTCTAAAGTAGGTTGCAAAAACGCGCGTATCGGCATGGCAGCAACGTCGTCACTGGCCAGCGCGGCGCTCAAGGTGGTCAATTTCGAACTGCCGGAAATCGACAGCACGGTGTAGTGGGCGGTAGCCAGCAACGCGCGACTCATGGTCAGGCGCTGGTGCGGTACGGTCGGGGCCAGCATCGGCCAGCAACGACGGCTGCCATCGGGCTTCAGTGCTTCAGCCAGGTTCGGGCTGTTGGGGAACAGCGACGCGGTGTGACCGTCGTCGCCCATGCCCAGTACCAGCACGTCAATCACCGGCAACTCGGCCAGCAGACGATCGGCCTGCTCGGCAGCGTCATCAAGGGTGGCGGCAACGCTGTACAGGCTCAGGAACTTCGCCTTGGCCGCCGGGCCTTGCAGTAAATACTTCTTCAACAGGCCAGCATTGCTGTCGGCATGCTCTACCGGCACCCAACGCTCGTCGGCCAGGGTGATGGTCACCTTGGACCAGTCCAGGCCTTGCTTGGCAAGGTTCTGGAAGAACGCCACCGGGCTGCGGCCACCGGACACTACCAGGGTCGCTTCGCCACGGGCACTGATGGCCGTGCGCAGTTGCTCGGCCACATCATTGGCCAAACCGTCGGCCAGCAGCACCGGGTTGCGGTACTCATGGGCCGTCACGCCCTGAGGCAGTTTCAAATCAGATATCGCCATACCAAGACCTCCCGTCCCGCGTGATCAGTGCAATCGAGCTCATCGGCCCCCAGGACCCCGCCGCATACGGCTTGGGCGCATCACCGGATTTTTTCCACCCGGCGATCAACTGGTCACACCACTTCCACGCGGCTTCGATTTCATCTTTGCGCACAAACAGGTTCTGGTTGCCACGCATGACTTCAAGTAACAACCGCTCGTAGGCATCGGGAATCCGTGCGCTGCGATAGGTGTCGGAAAAATTCAGTTGCAGCGGCCCGCTGCGCAGTTGCATGCCCTTGTCCAGGCCCTGCTCCTTGGTCATCACACGCAAGGAAATACCTTCGTCCGGTTGCAGGCGGATGATCAGTTTGTTGCTGATCTGCAAGCGCTGCTCGGGGGCGAAGATGTAGTGGGACGGTTCCTTGAAGTGGATGACGATCTGCGACAGCTTTTGCGGCATGCGCTTGCCGGTACGCAGGTAGAACGGCACCCCGGCCCAACGCCAGTTACGAATATCGGCACGCAGGGCGACGAAGGTTTCGGTGTCGCTCTGGGTGTTGGAATTCTCTTCTTCCAGGTAACCCGGTACCGGCTTGCCGGCGCTGTAGCCGGCGATGTATTGGCCGCGCACCACTTGGGTGGTCAGGCCGTCCGGGCTGATGGGCGCCAGGGCCTTGAGCACCTTGACCTTCTCGTCACGAATACTGTCGGCAGACAGGTCGGCCGGCGGGTCCATGGCGATCAGGCACAGCAGCTGCAGCAGGTGATTCTGGATCATGTCCCGCAGTTGCCCGGCCTTGTCGAAATAGCCCCAGCGACCTTCGATGCCTACCTGCTCGGCCACGGTGATTTCTACGTGGGAGATGTAGTTCTGGTTCCACTGGGTTTCAAACAGGCTGTTGGCAAAACGCAAGGCGATCAGGTTCTGGACGGTTTCTTTGCCCAGGTAGTGGTCGATGCGGTAGGTGCGGTTTTCCGGGAAAAACTGCGCCACGGCATCGTTGACCTTGCGCGACGAATCCAGGTCCGAACCGATGGGTTTTTCCAGGACCACGCGGGTGTTTTCCGCCAGGCCAACCTTGGACAGGTTCTCGCAGATTGCGCCGTACACCGCCGCCGGAGTGGCGAAGTAGGCAATCAGGCGTTGTTCGGTGCCGGCTTTTTCGGCCAGGGCGACGTAGTCGTCAGCCTTGAGGAAATCGACGTGCAGGTACGTCAGGCGTGCCAGGAAACGCTGGGCGACGGTTTCGTCCAGTTCCTTGCCGACGTAGCTGCGCAATTCTTTTTCGATGTGTGCCAGGTGCTGTTGCTCGGAACCGGCCTCGCGGGCCAGTGCCAGGATGCGCGTGTCTTCGTGCAGGAGACCCGCGCCATCAAGTTGATAGAGGGCAGGAAATAACTTGCGCAGCGCCAGATCACCCAAGGCGCCAAACAGGGCAAAGGTGCAGGGTTCTACGGTTATCGAAGGCATGATGTTTGTTCTTTTATCAAGTTAAGCTACAAATACCTTTTTTTAAGGCATCACTCAAGGAAAAATGTAGTAATAACCACAACATTTTCCCGAAAAACGTATTCCGAGTGGTGGTGTTCAACTACCCTCAGTAGGATAGGCCACCGCAAAGGGCCGCTCGTCGATTGGTTGACGACCCTTATTTGCATCGTCGCCCTAAGGAAACATGAATGGACCGCGTGCGAAATCTACTGGAACAGATCCAGAAACGCCTCGAAGAACTGAACAAGGCTGAACGTAAAGTCGCCGAGGTCATCCTGCTCAACCCGCAGCAGGCGACCCGCTTCTCTATCGCCGCCCTCGCCCAGGCCGCTTCGGTCAGCGAACCTACAGTGAACCGCTTCTGCCGCTCGTTCGGCGTGAGTGGTTACCCTGAACTTAAATTGCAGCTGGCGCAAAGTCTGGCCAGTGGCGCGGCGTATGTCAGCCGTGCGGTGGAGGCCGATGATAACCCCGAGGCCTACACCCAGAAGATCTTTGGCAGTGCCATCGCGTCCCTCGACAGCGCCTGCCAGGCCCTGGACCCGAACCTGATCAGCAAGGCCGTCGACCTGCTGATCCAGGCCCGGCAGATCCACTTCTTTGGCCTGGGTGCTTCGGCGCCGGTGGCCATGGATGCCCTGCACAAGTTTTTCCGTTTCAACCTGTCGGTCACGGCCCATGCCGATGTGTTGATGCAACGGATGATCGCCTCGGTGGCTCACACCGGGGAATTGTTCGTGATCATTTCCTACACCGGGCGTACTCGCGAGCTGGTGGAAGTGGCGCGCATTGCCCGGGAGAACGGTGCCTCGGTGCTGGGCGTGACCGCCGAGAATTCGCCGCTGGCCAAGGCCAGTACGGTGAGCCTGAACATTCCGTTGCCGGAAGACACCGACATCTACATGCCGATGACCTCGCGGATCATTCAGTTGACGGTGCTGGATGTGTTGGCGACAGGCATGACCTTGCGTCGCGGGGTGGATTTCCAGCCTCATTTGCGCAAGATCAAAGAGAGTTTGAACGACAGCCGGTATCCGGTTGGGGATGAATTCAACTAGGCCCAAATCTACTGTGGCTGTGCCGGCCTCTTCGCGAGCAAGCCCGCTCCCACATTAGACCGGGTTCCACTTTTGGAATGCAGTCGAATGTGGGAGCGGGCTTGCTCGCGAAAGCGGCATCAGCAACACCGCAACATCCGGATCAGGCCCCCGCCCTGGCCTGCAAACTCAAATGCGCCCGCTCCCCCGGCGCCAGGCTCGCAGCAGCCATCGCCGACTCCACACACACAAACCCCGACGCCTCATTGAAGCTCACCCCCAGCAACGGCCGGGTCCCCGGATGCCACACCACCGTGTCGGCACTCTCGCCGGTGTCGATGCACAACTCACGCTGCCAGGCGTGGTCCTTGAGGTGCAATTCGCCCTCGTGCTGGAACACCCGCTGACAGCCGCCATCCACCCGCAACTCACCTTCCTGCTGGCACGCCTGGCGATTGAGCTGGTCGTAGCCCTGCGCTCCATCAAGCCCAGACAGCGCTACCTCACCCACGTTGCCAATCCGCCAATAGGCGTGCAACGCATGGCTCAGTTGGCACGGCAGTTCATCCTGGTGCTCGGTGGCCAGGCGCAATTCCAGGGTTTCCCCCAGGTGCGCGTGCAGGTCCACTTGCCAATCGCATAGCTGCAATTGCCAGTGCAAACGCACGCCGTCGTCGTCGGTGCTGCTGTCCAGCAGTTTCCAGTCGATCAGCCGTGCCCAGCCATGGGACGGCCAGGCGTTTTCGCTGGGATGGCGGCCATACCACGGCCAACACACCGGCACGCCGCCACGAATGGCGCCGACCTGCGGCCACTTGGCCGCGCACCACAGCCAGGGTTTCTGACCCGTGGGCTGAAAATGCAGCAATTGCGCGCCCTGGCGACTGAACACCGCCTGGCAGAGCGGGTGATCGATCACCAGCACATCGCGCATCTGGAAGCGCTCCCAGGCGAATACCGGCCGCTCGCGCAGGGATATGAAAAAGCGTTGCAGCGGATGCTCATGCATGTGCCACGGTCCTGAATATCTTCACAATGCTGCCCAAAAAAAAGCGGATAGCCATGGCTATCCGCAAAATGCGCACAGAGAGAAGGAGCTTATCGCAACAGCGTTAGAACGTAGACTGAATTTTCAGGCCCGCTACTACCGCGTTGTCGACTTGCTTAACACCACCTGGGTTGGCGATGTATTGCAGGTTAGGACGCACGGTCAGCCAGTTGGTGACGTGGAAGCCGTAGTTGAGTTCGACGTTGTACTCAGTGTTACGCAGCGGCGCGTAACCCGACTGGTCGTAATCCGTGAAACCGCCCGCTGCGTTGAGCAACTCAGCGTTTTTCTTCACGTCACTGTTGGCATGGATACGGGATACACCGATACCCACGTCATCTTTTGTACGTGCGTCGAATGGACCTTTATACACAAGCATCAGCGACTGGTAGTTGTCGACCAGGTTGGTGTCTTTGTCGTGGAAGGTGACGTTGGCCGCGATGTTCAAGCCGCGGGAAGCATCGCCATTGTGGGTGGTGAGTTGCTGTTGCAGAACGCCCCAGTAACCGCTTTTGCTGCTGCGAACGCGGAAGGCTGCGCCCGTGGTGCCAGCATCGTTACCGTTGACGTCTTCACGTACGTCGGTAGCGTCGGCGGTGCTCTTGTAGTAACCCACACGGTATTCGCCCGGCAGGCCATTGACCTTCGGCGACCAGACCAATTCAACCGGCAATACGGTGCCCTTGGTGCCGCTGCCGCTGAGTTTGAAGCCGTTGCCATGCTCCAGCTGCGACGGGTTCTGGTTGTACGCACCGATTTGCGCATACAGCTCAGGCGTGATGTTGTACTTCACGCGGATAGCCGCCTGGCTGACGGGCCAGTTGTACCAGGTGTTTACATAGTTACCGACCTGCGAGCCACAGAACGACAGGTTCTGGAAGTCGCACGGGAAGGTGTTGAAGTCTTCGCCTTCACCGAAGTAACCGAGTTTCACGTCCAGCTTGTTGTCGAACATCTGGTGCTGAATCCAGAACTGGGTCAGACGCACCATGTGGCCTCGGCCGTCGACTTCTTGAGACGAACTCAAGGTGCCAGCACGCGGGTCACCAATACGGTCGTTGGAGATGTTTGCGCCATTACGATTGGTCAGCTGGATCTTGGCCTGGGTGTTATCCCAGCCCCACAGCTTTTGCAGGTCCAGTGCCACGCCCAGACCGAACTGGTCGGCGTAACGGGCAGTTTTGTCGTTGTTGTAGCCACCGCTGAGGTTGCCACCGACTTCACCGACGTAATCCGCCTTGATGTCGATACCTTGCTCGATCAGCTTGGTACGCTCGC
This sequence comes from Pseudomonas sp. AN3A02, assembly GCF_011765255.1. Taxonomy (NCBI): domain Bacteria; kingdom Pseudomonadati; phylum Pseudomonadota; class Gammaproteobacteria; order Pseudomonadales; family Pseudomonadaceae; genus Pseudomonas; species Pseudomonas sp. AN3A02. Next base: position 22,577 of record NZ_JAARNI010000013.1, on the reverse strand, counting down.
CGCCCCAATCGCCGGTCATCCACTTGGAATCGGCGCTGAACGCGTCGTCCGCCATCGCATTGGCGGACAGTACCAGGGCGGCTGCTGCTGACAGTTGGCAGATCAGCCGGGTGTTGTTGTGGTGCTTTTTCATCCCTACATCCTCGTCTTTATTGTTATTAACTGTTTTTATCTAACGCGGTTTACTTCTTTGTGAGAGCAGGACTCTCACAAAAGCCCCTACACATCATTTGAAACTTCAGCGTCCCTTGAATTGAGCAACGTTGTCCGCACGGTCCTGTGCCGGCAACGAAGTGGCAGTGCCCAGGCGCTCGCCGGTCTTGGCGTCGAACAGCAACACCTTGGCCGGGTCGAACTGCAAGGTCAGGGTCTCGCCCACTTGCGGTGCCACATCGGGCGCCAGGCGGCAGCAGACCTTGGTGTCATTGATTTGCACGAACACCAGGGTGTCCGGACCAGTCGGCTCGGTAACTTGCACCTCGGCGCGAATGGTCGGCGCGCCAGTGGCTTCGGCGGCGGCCAGCACGATCTGCTCCGGACGCAGGCCAAGGATCACTTCGCGGTCTTCAAGGCCGGCATCGCTCATGCTTAACGGCAATTCACAGCGTGCCTGGCCGCTGTCCAGCAGCGCCACCAGGCGGCCGTCCTTGCGTTGCAGGCGCAGCGGAATGAAGTTCATCGGTGGTGAACCGATAAAGCTTGCCACAAACAGGTTGGCCGGGTCGTTATAGATTTCTTTCGGCGTGCCGAACTGCTGGATGATGCCGTCCTTCATCACCGCCACTTTGTCGCCCAGGGTCATCGCTTCGATCTGATCGTGGGTGACGTAGACGGTGGTGGTTTTCAGACGCTGGTGCATCAGCTTCATTTCGGTACGCATCTCGACCCGCAGCTTGGCGTCGAGGTTGGACAGTGGTTCGTCGAACAGGTAGATCTTCGGTCGACGCGCCAATGCACGGCCCATGGCCACACGCTGTTGCTGGCCGCCGGAGAGCTGACCCGGCTTGCGATTGAGCAGGTGCTCGATCTGCAGCAGCTTGGCCACTCGCGCCACTTCTTCGTCGATCGCCGCCTGGGGCATCTTGCGAATCTTCAGGCCGAACTCGATGTTCTCGCGCACGCTCATGGTCGGGTACAGCGCGTAGGACTGGAACACCATGGCGATGTCACGATCCTTGGGGCTCATGCCGCTGACGTCCTGGTCGCCGATCATGATCGCGCCACCGGTGATGTTTTCCAGGCCGGCAATGCAGTTCATCAAGGTCGATTTACCGCAACCCGAAGGCCCGACCAGGATCAGGAACTCACCTTCCTTGATCGACAGTTCGATGTTCTTCAGGGTGTCCGGCAAGCCGGTACCGTAGGTCTTGTTTACGTTACGAAGTTCAAGCGTTGCCATGATTACCCCTTGACCGCGCCGGCCGTCAGGCCGCGCACGAAATACTTGCCTGCGACCACATAGACCAGCAGGGTCGGCAGCCCGGCGATCATCGCCGCCGCCATATCAACGTTATATTCCTTGACCCCGGTGCTGGTGTTGACCAGGTTGTTCAGCGCCACCGTGATGGGCTGCGAATCACCGCTGGAGAACACCACGCCGAACAGGAAGTCGTTCCAGATCTGCGTGAACTGCCAGATCAGGCACACCATGATGATCGGTGTCGACATCGGCAGGATGATCAGCCGGAAGATCGTGAAGAACCCCGCGCCATCCAGGCGTGCCGCTTTCACCAGTGCATCGGGAATGCTGACGTAGTAGTTACGGAAGAACAGTGTCGTAAAGGCCAGGCCGTAGACGATGTGCACGAACACCAGGCCCGTGGTGGTGCTGGCCAGGCCCATCTTGCCGAGGGTGAACGAGGCTGGCAGCAGCACGGTCTGGAACGGCAGGAAGCAGCCGAACAGCAACAGGCCGAAGAACAACTGCGAACCGCGGAACCGCCACATCGACAGCACGTAGCCGTTCAACGCGCCGATGCCGGTAGAGATCAGTACCGCCGGAACGGTGATCTTGATCGAGTTCCAGAAGTAACCGTCAACCGTGGCCCAGGCTTTCACCCAGCCAATGCCGGTGACCACGGTGGGCCAGCTCAGCAGGTTGCCGGTGCTGATGTCTTCCGGGGTCTTGAAGCTGGTCAGCAACATGACCACCAACGGCACCAGGTACAGCAGGACAGCGAGGATCAGCACCGCGTAGATCGCGACGCGGCTCAGGCTGATGGCAGGTTTGCCGGCGAGACTAGTCATTACGCTTGGTCCTTAGCTCGGAGTACAGGTAAGGCACGATGATTGCGAGAATCGCACCGAGCATCAGAATCGCACTGGCCGAACCCATGCCCATCTGGCCGCGGCTGAAGGTGAAGGAGTACATGAACATCGCCGGCAGGTCGGAGGAATAACCCGGACCACCCGCGGTCATTGCCGCCACCAGGTCGAAACTCTTGATCGCGATGTGCGCCAGGATCATCACCGCACTGAAGAACACCGGACGCAGGCTTGGCAGCACCACTTTCCAGTAGATGCGCGGCATGCTCGCGCCGTCGATCTGTGCGGCACGGATGATCGATTGATCAACACCGCGCAGGCCGGCGAGGAACATCGCCATGATAAAGCCCGAGGCTTGCCATACAGCGGCGATCACCAGGCAGTACACCACACGGTCCGGGTCGATCAGCCAGTCCAGGCGAAAGCCTTCCCAGCCCCAGTCTCGCAGCAATTTGTCCAGGCCCATGCCCGGGTTGAGCAGCCATTTCCAGGCAGTACCGGTAACGATCATAGAGAGCGCCATCGGGTACAGGTAAATGGTGCGAATGAAGCCTTCACGACGGATTTTCTGGTCGAGAAAAATCGCCAGGGTCACGCCGATTACCAAGGTGATGCCGATGAACATGCCACCGAACACCGCAAGGTTCTTGCTCGCCACCCACCAACGGTCGTTGTCGAACAAGCGCGCATATTGAGCCAGGCCTACGAACTTGTAGGTCGGCAGGAATGTCGAGTTAGTGAACGACAGAACGAACGTCCACAGGATATAGCCATAGAAGCCCACCAGAACGATGAACATGCTCGGCGCCAGCACCAGTTTGGGTAGCCAGCGCTGCAGTGCATCGAACGGCGAGGCTTTGCTGAACACAGCAACAGAACTCATGGGAAAATCCAGTACAGGGAAAAAGGACTACAGGAACATGCCTTGTGAGGGTTAGGGGTCCCCCCACAAGGCCATTCAGTACTAACCGTTACTTGGCCGACTTGACCGCGCTGTACAGTTGCTTCGCGGTGGTTGCCGGATCAGCGGACGGGTTGTTGATGTAGTTGGTGACGACGTCAAAGAACGCGCCTTGTACGGCCAGCGTGGTCGCCATGTTGTGCGCCATGCTCGGTTGCAGGCCGCCAGTCTGGGCGTCTGCCAGGAAGTCCTTGGCAGCGGTCTGGGCGCAGGAGTCGAAGCCGTATTTGCCCATGTCTTTCAACATGTCGATACGAACCGGGATCGAGCCCTTGTTGATGCTGAAGACTTTCTGGAAGTTTTCGCTCAACACGACTTTGGCGATGTCCTGCTGGCCGGCAGCAGTGCCTTTGTCTTTCTGCTTGAACACCGCCAGGGAGTCGATGTTGTAGGTGAACGCCTTGTCGGTGCCCGGGAAGGCTACGCACTCGTAGTCTTTGCCGGCGACTTTCTTGGCGGCGGTCCACTCACTCTTGGCCCAGTCACCCATGATCTGCATGCCGGCCTTGCCGTTGATGACTTTGGCCGCTTCCAGGTTCCAGTCCTGGCCTTTGCCGTCGGCGTCCATGTAGGTCGCGACTTTCTTCAGCTCGGTCAGGGACTTGATCATTTCAGGGCCGGTCAGGGCTTTTTCGTCCAGGTCGACCAGGGCTTTCTTGTAACCGTCAGCCCCCATGACGGAGAGCACGACCGCTTCGAAGACAGTGCTGTCCTGCCAAGGCTGGCCACCGTGGGCGAGCGGAATGAAGCCCGCGGCCTTGAGCTTGTCGCCCGCTGCGTAGAATTCTTCGAGGGTGGTCGGGTTCTTGGTGATACCGGCTTTCTTGAAGACTTCCGGGTTGATCCACAGCCAGTTGACACGGTGGATGTTCACCGGCACGGCGACGTAGTCACCTTCGTACTTCACGGTATCGGAGACTTTCTTGTCCAGCAGGCTGTCCCACTTCTCTTCTTTGGCAGGAGCCTTCAGGACGTCGGTGTCGAGCAGCCCGGTGGACGCCCATTCCTGGATGTCGGGGCCTTTGATCTGGGCCATGCCTGGCGGGTTGCCAGCAACGGCGCGGCTTTTCAGTACGGTCATGGCAGTCGAACCACCACCGCCGGCAACGGCACCGTCTTTCCAGGTGAAACCGTCTTTTTCAACTTGAGCCTTCAGGACATCTACTGCCGCTTTCTCGCCACCCGAGGTCCACCAATGCACAACTTCAACCGTCCCTTTCGAGTCGGCGGCAAAAGCACTGAGGGGAAACAACGAGGCAACGGAAATAGCAACGGCGAGGCGACTGATCGCTTTCATCTGAGTACCTTTTTTCTTGTTGTTATGCATGCAAGTCGGTGCTTGCGCTGCAAACGAGTTTAAACAGGGATTTTTAGGTGCAGGTAACAAAGGGACGCCAAAATGTCACCACTTGGTGACATAACGCCCGGCGGCCACGGCACTGGCCATGCTCGGTGCCAAGGGTAGACCCGGCAGCAAGACAGACTGCCAGGCGTGATACAGGTCCGGTTTACCGCCCCAGATCTTGCTGCCGGGCTGGTTTTTCGGGCTCAGTTCGTGGTGCCAGCTGCCATGGGTGCGGTCAATGAAATGGCTTTCACAGAACTCCCAGAAGCGCTGGTACCAGATTTCGTAATGCAGCTCACCCGTGCGTTTGAGCAGCGCCTGGGCAGCGGCGCTGGCTTCGCAATGAGTCCAGTGCAGGCGCTCGCGCACCACGGGGCGCTGGCTCCAGTCGAGGGTGTAGACAATGCCGGGGGCGCCGTCGACGGCCCAGGCGTATTCGCAGGCGCTGGCGAACAGGCCCTTGGCATCGGTGACGAGCCACTCTGGGGTAACGAGCCCGGCGCCCAGGCGCGCAGCCTCAAGGTGCAACACCAGCCGTGCCCATTCGAAACCGTGGCCGGGGGTGATGCCGTAGGGACGAAAACCATCGGCCGGGTTGTCTTCGTTGTAACCGCGCAGAGGTTGCCAGTGGCTGTCGAAATGCTCGATCACCATGTCCCGGTTTTCCGCCGCATGGGTATGAATAATCCGTTCGACGATGCGCAGCGCGCGGTCCAGCCAACGGGTTTCACCGGTGACATCGGCCAGTGCCAGGAAGGCTTCGGTAGCGTGCATGTTGCTGTTGGCGCCGCGATAGGCTTCTACACCACTCCAGTCCTGGGCAAAGGACTCGAGCATCGCGCCCTCCTCTTCGCTCCAGAAATACTGGTCGATGATGTGGGTCGCGTCGTTGAGCAAGGTTTGTGCGCCGGGCGCGCCGGCCACTACTGCGGAGCTGGCAGCCAGGGCCACAAAGGCGTGCAGGTAGGCAGCCTTGCCGGTGTTGCCATCGCGGGCATCAGGCGTGGCAAACCAGCCGCCGTGCCGGGCATCGCGCAACGGGCCGCTGAGGGCCGCAACCCCGTGTTCCACCAGGTCGGCATAACCTGGCAGGCCCAGGCTATGGGCCATGGCGAAGCTGTGGGTCATACGGGCGGTGTTCATGGTTTCAGCGACGGCATCGGGCGGCAAAACGCCGTGATCGTCGAGGTTGCCGAAGCCTTCAGGCAGCTTGGAAGCCTTGGCGAATGACAGCAGGCGCTGGCCTTCAGCGGCAAGCCAGGCGTGATGGGCAGGAGCGTTCAGCCAACTACTGGCAGGCAGTGGTTGCGTGGTCATGATTAGCCCTTTTTATTATGTGCGGGATGACGGGAGTCTAAACAAGGGCGAGACGAGGGCAAGTAACGAAGGAGGTAGGAAATGTCACCGAGTGGTGACATTGATTGTGCTAGGCCCTGTAGGAGCTATGTGTATGAAGCCTACAGGGCCCCAAGATCATTGCTGCCCGAGAGGGGTGATCCGTGCCGGCTGGTTGATCTGTTGCTGCAGGTTCTGCACCTGGCTTTGCAAGGCAGTGACGTTGCGTGTGGTCTGGATGCGGAACACGTCGAACTCCTTGGTGGACGGGCCGTCGGAGGCTGCTGCGCGGCTGTCCAGTTCGCTCTTGAGGACCACAAGGTCCTGCTCCAGACGGGCGATGGCGGCCGTGGGGTTGCCCTGCTTTTTCAGGGCCGCGACGTCGGCGGACAGCTCCTTGAACTCGTTGTCCCGGGACTTGAGGGTTGCCACCGCCTCCGTCAAGGCCTGTACCTGGCCTTGCAGTTGCGCATTGGCACTGGACAGCTGGGTGGTGCTGGCAGTCATTTGCTCCAGGCGCTTGTCCAGGTCAGTGGCCTGGCCGGCCACGCCCAACTGCTGCTTGCCCTGCTCCAGCAGTTGGGTTTCCAGCTGCTTGATCTGCAGTTTCAGGGCTTCACTGCCGTTGTTCACGCTGGCCTCGCTGGCCACCACCTTGCCGGAAATGTCCTGAAGGCGCCCGGCCGCTTCCTCGCTGATACGCGCGAAGCTTTCCTGGGTGGCCACCAATTGCTGGCCCATCAGGGAGATCTGCTGGAAGCTCCACCAGGCAAGGCCGGCAAAGGCAAACAGCAGCGCGCCGACTAGTGCCCACAACGGCCCGGTACTGGCGCTCTTGACCTTGACCACAGGCGTTGGCCGGGAACGCACGGACGTGGCCGGCGTAGGCTCGAAATCATCGTCGTCCGAGGTGTCAGCCCGCAGGCTGGGAACGTTGTCAAAGTCGTCGTTAGCATCGTTACGCATGAATCAACCTTCAAACCTTTGAGGTGGCATATGAATAGCCAAGCGCCGGAGTATAAACCCCCGACCCGCCGCACTGATCGACCCTGGGTCGCAAATTCGGTTCCCGGTGTGTTGCCGGTTATTTAAGTGCTGCGTCCTGGGCCTTCCACCAACTGCAGAACTCGTCGAGGGCCGCCCACAGGCTGACCTTGGGCTGGTAGTCGAGATAATGCCGTGCGCGGGTGATGTCGAGGGTGAAATCTTTGTTCATGACCTGCATGCCCAGCCGTGACAAAGACGGTTCCGGCCGCCCCGGCCACATCGCACAGAAGGCCTCGTTAAGCGCCGCAACGCTGTAGGACACGCCGTAGGAGCGGTAACGGGTGACCTGGGGCAGGTCCATTTGACGCATCACGTAGTTCACCACATCCCACACCGGAACCGGCGTGCCGTTGCTGATGTTGTAGGCCTTGCCCAACGCCGAACCCGTCGCCAGCAAACCGCTGAGCAGGGCTTCATTGAGGTTGTGCACGCTGGTGAAATCCACCTTGTTCAGGCCGTCACCGACAATCGCCAGGCGGTTCTTGCGCTGCATCTTCAACAGGCGCGGGAAGATACTCATGTCACCGGCACCGGTGACAAAACGCGGGCGCAGGGCCAGCACTTCGAGGCCGAATTCCTGGGCGCCAAATACCTTTTGTTCCGCCAGGTATTTGGTGGCCGCATAGGGATGCTTGAAGCGCTTGGGCACTTGCTCTTCGGTCAAACCCAAGTGATCGCGGCCGTCGAAGTAGATCGACGGCGACGACAGGTGCACCAGGCGCCCGACCCGCTGCTTGAGGCAGGCCTCCACCACGTTTTCGGTGACCAGCACATTGCCCTGATGGAAGTCCTGATAGCGCCCCCACAGCCCCACGGCCCCGGCGCAATGCACCACGGCCTCGACGTCGCGGCACAGCTCGCGCACCAGGTCCGGATCATTCAAATCACCCTGGATAAACTCGGCGCCGCGCCGTACCAGGTGTTCCACACCTTCGGCCCGCCGCCCGTTGACCCGCACGTCCAGGCCCTGCTCCAGGGCGAAACGCGCAAAACGCCCGCCAATGAAGCCGCTTGCGCCGGTGACCAGAATTTTCATGACTTACTCCGCATTCTTTCGTTTTTCATCGCTGTTGCCTTGACGCTGGCCATCACGCCAACGGCACCAACCATTGCCCCGTTGTGTGTGCCAGATGATCCGTCAGCAACCCCAGCAATTGTCCACCACTGCGCCAATGATGCCAGTACAGCGGCACATCGATCGGCTTATCTGGCAATAACTCCACCAGCACGCCCCTTTCCAGTTGGTCGCGCACCTGCAATTCGGGCACCAGGCCCCAGCCCAATCCGGCTTCCGTCAGACGGATAAAACCTTCGGACGACGGGCATAAATGGTGTTCGAAACCACCGTCGACACCCAGGGAAGCCAGATAGCGATGCTGCAGAAAATCATCCGGGCCGAACACCAGCGCCGGGGTGCGGGCCAGTTGATCGGCGCGTACGCCATCGGGAAAGTGCCGCGCGACAAACGCCGGGCTGGCCAGCGCCCGATAACGCATGGCACCGAGCAACAGGCTGCGGGCACCGGCCACCGGGCGTTCGCTGGCGCAGATACACGCCGCCACTTCGCCGGCACGCATGCGTTTGAGGCCGACGGTCTGGTCTTCTACGACTAAATCCAGCAGCAGGTGTTGCTCGGCGCAGAAGTCACTCACGGCCTCGGCCCACCAAGTGGCGAGGCTGTCGGCATTCAAGGCGATGCGCAGACGCTCCGGCATGCCCTCTTCATCCAGCGCAGGCACCTGGCTTTGCAGGTCGCGCTCCAACAGCCGCACCTGTTGCACGTGGTTGAGCAAACGGCGGCCAATCTCGGTGGGCGTCGGCGGCGTGGCGCGCACCAGTACGGGCTGGCCGATACGCGCTTCCAGCAGCTTGATGCGTTGGGAAATCGCCGATTGCGAGATTCCCAACACCTGGGCGCCCCGTTCGAAACCGGCCTGTTCCACCACCGCTGCCAGGGCGGAAAGCAATTTATAGTCGAACATCAGTTTTCCTAATGAGCGATCAGCAATATTGGTTTTTCTTATACAGCCTTGGACGGGAGAATAGCCAGCATCGCTTCTTCTTATTCAAGGACCTTCCACATGGCTGGCGAAACCGCCCTGGCAACCCTGCTGCGCAGCATGAGCCCACAGCTCAACGACGGCGACTACGTGTTCTGCACCCTGGCCGACAGCCGCATCCCCGAAGGTTGCGAAGTGATCGGCAGCTTCCGCGAGCAAGAAGGCCTGACGCTGATCGTCGAGCGCCAGCAGGCCGAACGCGCCGGACTGGCCTTCGAATACGTAGCGGCGTGGATCACCCTGAATGTGCATTCGGCCCTGGAAGCCGTCGGCCTGACCGCGGCGTTCGCCACCGCCTTGGGCAAAGCCGGGATCAGTTGCAACGTGATTGCCGGCTACTACCACGATCACTTGTTCGTTGGCCGCGCCGATGCTGAGCGCGCGATGAACGTGTTGCAGCAATTGGCGGCGGGCGCGGAGTAAATCGTATGTGGCAGAGCTATACGAACGGCCTGTTGGTGGCCTTTGGTTTGATCATGGCCATCGGCACCCAGAACGCCTTTGTCCTGGCGCAGAGCCTGCGGCGCGAACATCACCTGCCCGTGGCGGCGTTATGCGTGGTGTGCGATGCAATCCTGGTGGCCGCCGGCGTGTTCGGCCTGGCGACCGTGCTGGCGCATAACCCGATATTGCTGGCGGTTGCCCGTTGGGGCGGCGCGGCGTTCCTGTTGTGGTACGGCACCCTTGCCCTGCGCCGGGCCTGCTCGAAGCAAAGCCTGGGCCAGGGCGAGAACCTCAAGGTGCGCTCCCTGAAGGCGGTGATGCTCAGCGCCCTCGCGGTGACCTTGCTCAATCCCCACGTGTATCTGGACACCGTTCTGTTGATCGGCTCCCTCGGCGCCCAGCAGACCGAACCGGGCGCGTATGTGGCCGGTGCCGCAAGCGCTTCATTCCTGTGGTTCATGACCCTGGCCCTGGGCGCCGCGTGGCTGGCACCGTGGCTGGCGCGCCCTGCCACCTGGCGAATTCTGGACCTGTTGGTGGCCGCCATGATGTTCAGCGTGGCTTATCAATTAATCAGCGCCGCATAAACTTTTTTCAACAGAAGCCAAAACCCTCTGGAACCTCTATCCCACACAGTTGTTGCGTGGTTTTGCCGCACCCCCGGTGCTATGATCCAGCCCCTGCGCCGCAAAGAGTACAAACTCCCCGGCGCTTGTTTGGCCGCCCGTGATCGGCCTTGCGCTCACCGCAACTGACCTGATTAGGAGAATCATCATGGCTTTCGAATTGCCGCCGCTGCCCTACGCACACGATGCCCTGCAGCCGCACATTTCCAAGGAAACCTTGGAGTATCACCACGACAAGCACCACAACACCTATGTCGTGAACCTGAACAACCTGGTGCCTGGCACCGAGTTCGAAGGCAAGACCCTGGAAGAAATCGTCAAGTCTTCTTCGGGCGGCATCTTCAACAACGCCGCACAGGTCTGGAACCACACGTTCTACTGGAACTGCCTGGCGCCAAACGCCGGCGGTCAACCTACCGGCGCGCTGGCTGAAGCCATCAACGCAGCCTTCGGTTCGTTCGACAAGTTCAAAGAAGAATTCACCAAGACTTCCGTCGGCACCTTCGGTTCCGGTTGGGGCTGGCTGGTGAAAAAGGCTGACGGTTCCCTGGCCCTGGCCAGCACCATCGGCGCCGGCAACCCGCTGACCAGCGGCGACACCCCGCTGCTGACCTGCGACGTCTGGGAACACGCTTACTACATCGACTACCGCAACGTACGTCCAAAGTATGTGGAAGCGTTCTGGAACCTGGTCAACTGGAAGTTCGTGGCTGAGCAGTTCGAAGGCAAAACCTTCACTGCTTAAGTACTACTTGCAGTAGAAAGAGCCCGGCGATTGCCGGGCTTTTTTGTGGGGGTTACAAAAGCGTAATGCAGGACGCGTGGAACTCAAGGCGATGAACTGGCCACCCAACAAGTGAGAGAAATAACTCTCTCATTTCAGTTAGGAGAGTCCGCAATGGATCCTTTATCGATGGGAATGTCAGCCGCTTCAACAGCCATGCCACTGGCAGAAAAAGGCATGGACCTGCTGAGCAAGCTCATGGATTCAAAAAGTCAGGGAGCTGGTGAGGAGCCGGGCAAAATCGGCGAAGATGCCCACCAGAAATCCTCCGCGCAGATTACTTTCGGCTAACAAAACCCTCGGCAACCTCTCGCGAGCTATAAAAAAGGCATTCGCCTACGCTCCCCGCGCAGTACCAGAGGACGGCGGACTGGGTCCGCCCTCCTCCTTCCCGACCTTCACTTGTTAATATTCAGGCTCTGCGGGCCCAATGTTCCTTTGACTGCCCTCACCGGATTGCCAATACTCATGGCATATTGAGGCTACCCGCATGAAACAAGGAATACCCCTTTGAAGCTGGAACTCAAAAACAGCTTGTCGGTGAAGTTGCTACGGGTGGTGCTGCTTTCGGCATTGGCGGTGGGCGTGGTACTAAGCGCGGCGCAGATCGTCTTTGACGCCTACAAGACGCGTCAGGCCGTGGCTGGCGATGCCCAGCGTATCCTCGACATGTTTCGCGACCCGTCCACCCAGGCCGTCTACAGCCTGGATCGGGAAATGGGCATGCAGGTCATCGAAGGTCTGTTCCAGGACGATGCCGTGCGCATGGCCTCCATCGGCCACCCCAACGAAACCATGCTCGCGGAAAAAACCCGCGACCTGCAACAATCCCCGACCCGCTGGCTGACCGACCTGATCCTGGGCCAGGAACGCACCTTCACCACACCGCTGGTGGGGCGCGGGCCTTATAGCGAGTACTACGGCGACCTGAGCATCACCCTCGACACCGCCACCTATGGCAAAGGGTTTCTCGTCAGCTCGGTGATCATTTTCATCTCCGGCGTACTGCGGGCCCTGGCCATGGGCCTGGTGTTGTACCTGGTCTATCACTGGCTGTTGACCAAGCCGCTGTCGCGCATCATCGAGCACCTGAGTTCGATCAACCCCGACCGCCCCAGCGAGCACAAGATCCCGCAGCTCAGGGGCCACGAGAAAAACGAACTGGGTCTTTGGATCAACACCGCCAACCAGTTGCTCGAATCCATCGAGCGCAACACGCACTTGCGCCATGAGGCGGAAAACAGCCTGCTGCGCATGGCTCAGTACGACTTTCTCACTGGCCTGCCGAACCGCCAGAAGCTGCAGGAGCAGTTGGACAAGATCCTGATCGACGCCGGCCGACGCCAACGTAGCGTCGCAGTGCTGTGCGTGGGGCTGGATGACTTCAAAAGCGTCAACGAGCAGTTCACCTACCAGGCCGGCGACCAATTGCTGCTGGCTCTGGCCGACCGTCTGCGGGCCCACAGCGGCCGCCTCGGCGCCCTCGCCCGCCTGGGTGGCGACCAATTCGCCCTGGTGCAGGCCGATATCGAGCAACCCTACGAAGCCGCCGAGCTGGCACAAAGCATTCTTGATGACCTGGAGGCGGAATTCGCCCTCGACGATGGGCACGAGCAGATCCGCCTGCGCGCCACCATCGGCATCACCCTGTTCCCGGAAGACGGTGACAGTACCGAGAAGCTGCTGCAAAAAGCCGAACAGACCATGACCCTGGCCAAGAGCCGTTCTCGCAACCGGTACCAGTTCTATATCGCCAGCGTCGACAGCGAAATGCGCCGCCGCCGCGAGCTGGAAAAGGATTTGCGCGACGCCCTGAGCCGCGAGCAGTTCCACTTGGTGTACCAGCCACAGATCAGCTATCTCGACCATCGCGTGGTGGGTGTCGAAGCCTTGATTCGCTGGCAGCACCCGGAACACGGTCTGGTGCCGCCCGACCTGTTTATCCCCCTGGCGGAACAGAACGGCACCATCATTGCCATCGGCGAATGGGTGCTGGACCAGGCCTGCCGGCAACTTCGGGAGTGGCACGACCTGGGCTTCACCGAACTGCGCATGGCGGTCAACCTGTCGACCGTACAGTTGCACCACGCCGAGTTGCCACGGGTGGTCAACAACCTGCTGCAAATCTACCGCCTGCCGCCCCGCAGCCTGGAGCTGGAAGTCACCGAGACCGGCCTGATGGAAGACATCAGCACCGCCGCCCAGCACCTGCTGAGCCTGCGCCGCTCCGGGGCGCTGATTGCGATTGATGACTTCGGCACGGGCTATTCGTCCCTGAGCTATCTGAAAAGCCTGCCGCTGGACAAGATCAAGATCGACAAGAGCTTCGTCCAGGACCTGCTGGATGACGACGACGACGCGACCATCGTGCGGGCGATCATCCAGCTCGGCAAAAGCCTCGGCATGCAGGTGATCGCCGAAGGTGTGGAGACCGCCGAACAGGAGGCGTACATCATCTCCGAGGGTTGCCACGAAGGTCAGGGTTACTACTACAGCAAACCGCTGCCGGCACGGGAGTTGGTGGCCTACTTGAAACAAGCCCAACGCAATAACGCCGCCATTCTCTGAAACAATGCTGGCCACCGCGAACACCCGCGCCGGCGGCCGGCACACCGATACAAAATATTTCCTGCTTATATCCCTTTACACAAAATGCAAATCTTTCGCATTATGTCGCAGTTTTGCGCGTCCCCCCCGCGTGACCCACCCTCAACCGAAGCAGGATGTTCGCCATGATTCGTATGCCCCTGGCCACCGCCAGCCTTCTCGCCATTGCCATTTCTCTTGCCGGTTGCGGTGAAGGCAAAGACAAGGCCGCCGCGCCTCAAGCCCCGGCCGCCGCCAGCACTCCAGCCCCCGCGGCTGCACCGGCAGGCCAGGTCGACGAGGCCGCTGCCAAGGCCGTGGTCGCGCATTACGCTGACATGGTCTTCGCCGTATACAGCGATGCCGAGTCCACCGCGAAAACCCTGCAAACCGCGATCGACACCTTCCTCGCCAACCCGAACGACGACACCCTGAAAGCGGCCCGTACCGCCTGGATCGCCGCTCGCGTGCCGTATCTGCAGAGTGAAGTGTTCCGCTTCGGCAACATCATCATTGACGACTGGGAAGGCCAAGTGAACGCCTGGCCCCTGGACGAAGGCCTGATCGATTACGTCGACAAGACCTACGAACACGCCCTGGGCAACCCTGGCGCAACGGCCAACATCATCGCCAACAACGAAATCCAGGTCGGCGAAGACAAGGTCGATGTGAAAGACATCACCCCGGAAAAACTCGCCAGCCTGAACGAGCTGGGCGGTTCCGAGGCCAACGTGGCCACCGGTTACCACGCGATTGAATTCCTGCTCTGGGGCCAGGACCTGAACGGCACCGGCCCGGGCGCCGGCAACCGTCCAGCATCGGACTACATGACCGGTGATGGTGCTACTGGCGGCCACAACGAGCGTCGCCGCACCTACCTGCGCGCCGTGACTCAACTGTTGGTCAGCGACCTGGAAGAAATGGTCGGCAACTGGAAACCCAACGTCGAAGACAACTACCGCGCCACCCTGGAGGCCGAGGCGCCGACCGATGGCCTGCGCAAAATGCTGTTCGGCATGGGTAGCCTGTCCCTGGGCGAACTGGCCGGTGAGCGCATGAAGGTTTCCCTGGAAGCCAACTCGCCGGAAGACGAACAGGATTGCTTCAGCGACAACACCCACAACTCGCACTTCTATGACGCCAAGGGTATTCGTAACGTTTACCTGGGTGAGTACACCCGCACCGACGGTACCAAGATGACCGGCGCCAGCCTGTCGTCCTTGGTGGCCAAGGCTGACCCAACTGCCGACGCAACGCTGAAAGCCGACCTGGCGTCGACCGAAGCGAAGATCCAGGTGATGGTCGACCACGCCAACAACGGCGAGCATTACGACCAGTTGATCGCTGCCGGTAACGATAAAGGCAACCAGATCGTGCGTGATGCGATCGCAGCCTTGGTCAAGCAGACCGGTTCGATCGAACAGGCCGCTGGCAAGCTGGGCATCAGTGACTTGAACCCGGATAACGCTGATCACGATTTCTGATCAGTGCCGCGTTGAATGAGGCGACCTTCGGGTCGCCTTTTTTGTGCCTGCCCTTCAAGGTCCATTAACCACCGAAAAACCCCTGTGGGAGCGGGCTTGCTCGCGAAAGCGGTGGGTCGGCCAATGCATCCGTTGACTGGAACACCGCCTTCGCGAGCAAGCCCGCTCCCACATTTGCCCGGCGTCGCCTTCCAGCCCCCGGTTTACTTGCCCTGCACCGCAGGTAGAATGGCGCCTTTCCTGTCACACCGAGCGGACCTCATGGCGTTGCCGACCTTACGGATAATCGGTTTCATTATCGGCATCTTCCTGATCACCCTGGCGATCGCCATGGTCATCCCCATGGCGACCCTGGTGTTTTTCGAACGCACCAGCGACCTGCCATCGTTCCTCTGGGCCAGCATGATCACCTTCATTGCCGGCCTGGCGCTGGTCATCCCCGGCCGCCCGGAACACGTGCACCTGCGCCCGCGGGACATGTACCTGCTGACCGTCTCCAGCTGGCTAGTAGTGTGCATCTTCGCCGCACTGCCGTTCCTGCTGACCCAGCACATCAGCTACACCGACTCGTTCTTCGAAAGCATGTCCGGCATCACCGCCACCGGCTCCACGGTGCTCAGCGGCCTGGACACCATGTCCCCGGGCATCCTCATCTGGCGCTCGCTGCTGCACTGGCTCGGCGGCATCGGCTTTATCGGCATGGCGGTGGCGATCCTGCCGCTGCTGCGCATCGGTGGCATGCGCCTGTTCCAGACCGAGTCCTCCGACCGCTCGGAAAAGGTCATGCCCCGCTCGCACATGGTGGCGCGCCTGATCGTGGCGGCGTACGTGGGCATCACCATCCTCGGCAGCCTGGCGTTCTGGTGGGCGGGCATGGGCCTGTTCGATGCGATCAACCATGCGATGTCGGCGATTTCCACCGGCGGTTTCTCCACCTCCGATGAATCCCTGGCTCACTGGAAACAACCAGCCGTGCACTGGGTGGCGGTAGTAGTGATGATTCTCGGCAGCCTGCCGTTCACCCTGTATGTGGCCACGATGCGCGGCAACCGCCGGGCGCTGATCAAGGACCAGCAGGTGCAGGGCATGCTCGGTTTGCTGGTGGTGACCTGGCTGGTGCTCGGCACCTGGTATTGGTGGACCACCAATCTGCATTGGCTGGAGGCGCTGCGCCACGTAGCGGTGAACGTCACGTCGGTCGTGACCACCACCGGTTTTGCGCTGGGGGACTACAGCATCTGGGGCAATTTCTCGCTGATGCTGTTCTTTTACCTGGGCTTTGTGGGCGGTTGCTCCGGTTCCACGGCTGGCGGGATCAAGATTTTCCGTTTCCAGGTCGCCTATATCCTGCTCAAGGCCAACTTGAACCAGCTGATTCACCCACGGGCGGTGATCAAGCAGAAGTACAACGGCCATCGCCTCGATGAAGAAATCGTGCGCTCGATCCTGACCTTCTCGTTTTTCTTCGCCATCACCATCTGCGCCATCGCCCTGGCCCTGTCACTGCTGGGCCTGGACTGGATGACCGCGTTGACCGGCGCCGCCAGCACGGTGTCCGGCGTGGGCCCGGGCCTGGGGGAAACCATCGGCCCGGCCGGGAATTTCTCCACCCTGCCGGACGCCGCCAAGTGGATCCTGTCCCTCGGCATGCTGCTGGGCCGGCTGGAGATCATTACGGTGTTTGTGCTGTGCATTCCGGCGTTTTGGCGTCACTGACCGGAGTTTCCTGCAACCGCGCCCGGTACTCGCCGGGCGTGGCATCGAACCAGCGGCGGAACGCGCGAAAGAAGTTGCTCGGGTCGGCAAACCCCAACAGGTAGGCAATTTCCAGCAGGGTCATGCTCGGCTGTGCCAGGTATTGCTCGGCCAGTTCGCGGCGGGTGTCGTCGAGCAAGGTCTGGAAACTGGTGCCCTCCTCCTGCAAGCGGCGCTGCAAGGTGCGCTGGGACAGGTGCAAGGTCTGCGCAACCACCTCGCGCTTGGGCTCGCCTTGCGGCAGCAATCGGCACAATACCTGCCGCGCCTTGTGGGTCACCCGGCTCTCGGAAAACCGCGCCAGATACTCCCCGGCAAAACGATCATGCAACAACGCCATCGCCTCGTTCGCCGTGGGCAACGGCGCCTCCATATCCGCCCGCTCGAAGATCAGCGCGTCATACGGCGCGTTGAACACCAGCGGTGCATGGAAGGCCTGCTTGTAGGGCGCCAGGTCCGCCGGTTGATCGCCCTGCACCAGCACTTTGCGCGGTTGCAGGGTACGTCCGGTGAGCCAGCCGCATAACGCCAGGGCACTCGCCAAGGACGCTTCGGCGCTTTGCCGGGTGGGCGGCAGGTGATCGCCGTGCACGGTAAGAATCAGCGCATAACCTTCGGGTAACAGTCGAAAACTCAGGTCGGCACTTTCAGCGATGATTCGCTGATAACGCACCAGCCGCATGAAACCTTCGGCCAGGGTATTACTGGACATCAAGGCGTAGCCGGCCACATGAAACGACGCCGGACGCACCACCTTGCCCATGTTCAAGCCGATCGCCGGGTTGCCCGACAGCTCGACCGCGCGCTGCCAAAGGCGCGTCATGGAGTCCTGGGGGAAGCGTGCATCCGGGTCATTCAGCGCGGCGTAATCCAGGCCAAGCTGCTTGAACAAGGCACGGCAATCCAGGCCGTCCATCTCCAGCGCCTTGACTATCCCCATCGCCCAGCTTGCAGAAGTCGTTCGTTCGCTCATGGCGTTTTCTTAACAAGGAAGGCTGAAACGACAGCCAGGAATCTGAAGGATACTAAAGTGGCATCTATTGTCACTGGCTGTTACCACTGATGACTCTAGACTCAAATATGCTCCCCGCCGAACATCTGTCGGGCAGAACAATAACCAGAGGGCCGAACACTGTGGAAAATGTCAGACAATTCAACAGCTTCGCCGATTTCTACCCGTATTACCTGAGCGAACACAGCAACAGCACCTGCCGTCGCCTGCACTTTATCGGCACCAGTCTCGTGATCTTCATTCTTGCGTTCGCGATCGGCAAAGGCGCCTGGTGGCTGCTGCTGGCGGTGCCGGTGGCAGGCTACAGCTTTGCCTGGATCGGCCACTTCTTCTATGAAAAGAATCGCCCGGCAACCTTCCAGCATCCGCTTTACAGCCTGTTGGGGGATTTTGTGATGTACCGCGACATGATTCTGGGCAAAGTGCCGTTCTAGCCTGCCCTTCAAAAACAATAAGAGCGCCTTTGATGAACCAGCAGGCCCGCTTTACCCATATGCAGGACGGCACCCAGGAAGACTGGGCGATCATCGCCAAGGATTTCAGCGCCTATGCCCGGCAACTACCAACCCGGATCGTGGCGCATCTGCGACTGCTGGAGGGCGACTTCGGCGGCTTCCCGGTGGACCGCCTGACCCACTCGCTGCAAACCGCCAGCCGCGCCTGGCACGACGGGCGAGATGAAGAGTACGTGGTGTGCGCCCTGCTCCACGACATCGGCGACACCCTGGGTTCCTACAACCACCCGGACATCGCCGCCGCGATCCTCAAGCCATTTGTGAGCCCCGAAAATCTGTGGATGGTGGAGAAGCACGGGATTTTCCAGGGCTACTACTTCTTCCATCACCTGGGGATGGACCGCCACCTGCGTGAGCAATTTGGCGACCATCCGCAGTACCGGCAAACCATCGAGTTCTGCGCGCAATACGACGCGGCAGCGTTCGATCCGTCCTACGACACCCTACCGTTGAGCTTCTTCGAACCGATGCTGGCGCGGGTGTTTGCCCAGCCGAAGAACTCGCTCTACAAGGCGGCGATGGAGCGCCAGGGTTAAACCGGCAACAAGGTGCCGCCGTGACCGGTTTGAGTGGCCGGCTCCGGGTCTTTAACAATCTCCCGGGCGACCGTCAGGATCACGATGGCCGCGATGATGTCGAAAATCGCCAGCACCACAAACAGCGGGCTGTAGCCGACCTTGGTCACCAGCACACCGAACACCGCGGTAAACGCCGCGGCACCAATAAAGCCGCACATCTGCCCGCCACCGGTCGCGGTGGCCACGTCGTTCTTGCCGAATGAGTCCGAGGCGATGGAAAACAGCGCGCCCGACAAGGTCTGGTGCGCGAAACCGCCCACGCACAGCAGGGCAATCGCGGTGTAGGCACTGTCCACCAGGCCGATACACGCCGGGCCGATCATGCACAGGCAGCCGAGCAACATCACCAGCTTGCGCGAGGTGAACAGCGAGACCTTGAAGTAGCGGTGAAACAGCGGGCTCAGGTAGCCACCCAGCACGCAGCCGATGTCGGCGGCGAGGAATGGCAGCCAGGCAAACAGCGCCATTTCCTTGATGTTCATGTGCCGCTCGGTCATCAGGTACAACGGAATCCAGGCGTTGAAGGTCTGCCAGGCCGGCTCCGAGAGCATGCGCGCCGAGGCGATGGCGAAAAAGTTGCGGCTTTTGAGGATGCGCTTCCAGCTGGCTTTCTTCTGCACGCCTTCCTTGAGGTGGGTTTCCTGGCCGGCTTCGATGTACTCACGTTCGGCCTGAGCCAGCAGGCGCTGGTCACGCGGGTGCTTGTACAGCAGCAGCCACAGCCCGCTCCACACCAGGCCGATGCCACCGACGATCAGGAACGCCAACTGCCAGCCGCTGTGCAGAATCGCCCAGACCACCAATGGCGGCGCCAGCAACGCGCCAAACGACGAACCAAAGTTGAACCAGCCGATGGCGACGGAGCGCTCCTTGGCCGGGAACCACTCGGTAATCGCCTTGACGCCGCCGGGGAAGCCCGCCGATTCCGTCAGTCCCAGCGCGCCACGGGCCACGGCCAGGCTCTGCCAGCCAGTGGCGAACGCCGCCAGCGCGCACACTACCGACCAGGAAATGGCGAAGATCGCGAAGCCCATCTTGGTGCCAATTGCATCAATCACATAACCGGCGATCGGCTGCATCAGGGCATAGCACACCTGCCAGGCAACAACGATATGGGAGTACTGCTCAGTGGAGATGCTCAGGTCGGTCATCAGCGTGGGGGCTGCGACGGACAGCGTGTTGCGGGCCAGGTAGTTAATAATCAGGCCGACCGTCATCAGCCCGACCATCCACCAACGGATGCCTTTGATTTTCATCGCTTCACCTTAATTATTTTTAGATTTGAGGCTTACGTTCTGCGACCGAGCGCGCCCATATTACGGGCGCTATAAAACTGTAACGTCATATGTCGTCATACAACTGTTAGCGTTATATTCAGTCCGCAACACGATGTCAATCCGTTAAGGGTGATGTTGTACGATGACAATCGATCCGCCTGTGGCGCCACGTCACTTGCGCGGCGGGATGAAGAGGTGTTCATTTTTCGAGATAAAATCTTTCTGTCATTTACAGTGCTGTATCCTGCACAAGCTTTTTGAACGCGCGGAATCACCTGCGATTGATAAAACAGATCTTGCGAGGAGCGACGACGATGCACGAAATCCCTAATCTCCCCTTCCCAAGCCTGCACGAAACTGAGCAGCCAACCCCGCAACAGGCCGGCGCCACCAAGCCCGAGCCCAAAGAGGCAAAACCGGTCGACCGCAAGCGCGAAGACTGAGAGCCGTACCCAGACCGTGTGGAAAGCGTGACATTGCGCGCTTTCCACACCGCCTGAACACCGTGAGCCCCGCCATGACCGACACCACCCCCGATACCGCCCTGCTCGACACTGCCCTGCAGATGGTCGACGTATGGAACCGCCTCACCCCGGAAAAACAGGCACTCCTGCTCAAGCGCTTCGGCACCCAGGAAAACGCCCTCGCCGCCTTGGTGACCACGCAACTGCTCAACCCCGCCGATCGCTAAAAGTTTGGTTTCCCGCCCCCGCGCGCGCCCAGCATCGGTATCATAAGCAGCCTATCTTTTCCTGCTGCGACAGTGGACCTCTCCCATGCCAGATACCCAGCGCCCCATGGCGGTCACGCTGCAAGTCGTTTCCATCGTTCTGTTCACCTTCATTGGCTACCTGAATATCGGCATTCCCCTGGCCGTGTTGCCGGGCTACGTGCACAGCGACCTGGGCTTTGGCGCCGTGATCGCGGGCCTGGTGATCAGCGTGCAATACCTGGCCACCCTGCTGAGCCGGCCCTATGCCGGACGCATCATCGATAACCGCGGCAGCAAGCGCGCCGTCATGTACGGCCTGGCAGGTTGCGGGTTGAGCGGCGTGTTCATGTTGCTCTCGGCGTGGTTTTCGCACCTTCCGGCATTGAGCCTCACCAGTCTGTTGATCGGCCGCCTGGTACTGGGCAGCGCTGAAAGCCTGGTGGGCTCGGGCTCCATTGGCTGGGGCATCGGCCGGGTGGGCGCGGCGAATACCGCCAAGGTCATCTCCTGGAACGGCATCGCCAGCTACGGCGCCCTGGCCATCGGCGCGCCGCTGGGGGTGTTGCTGGTCAGTCATTTCGGGCTGTGGAGCATGGGCGTCAGCATCATCCTGCTGGCGGTGTTGGGGCTGCTGCTGGCCTGGCCGAAAGTCGCCGCGCCGATCGTGGTGGGCGAGCGTCTGCCGTTCATGCATGTGCTCGGGCGCGTGCTGCCCCACGGTTGCGGGCTGGCGCTGGGCTCGATCGGCTTTGGCACCATTGCGACCTTCATCACCCTGTATTACGCGACCCAGCACTGGGATAACGCGGTGCTGTGCCTGAGCCTGTTCGGTGCCAGCTTTATCGGGGCGCGGTTGTTGTTCGGGAATTTGATCAACCGCATTGGCGGGTTTCGCGTGGCGATTGCCTGCCTGTCGGTGGAGACCCTGGGCCTGCTGCTGCTGTGGCTGGCGCCGGATCCCCATTTGGCACTGGCGGGCGCGGCGTTGAGCGGGTTTGGATTTTCCCTGGTGTTTCCGGCCTTGGGTGTGGAGGCGGTCAACCTGGTGCCCGCCTCAAGCCGGGGCGCGGCGGTGGGGGCGTATTCGCTGTTTATCGATTTGTCGCTGGGGATCACCGGGCCGTTGGCCGGGGCGATTGCGGCGGGGTTCGGGTTTGCCTCGATTTTCCTGTTTGCGGCGATCGCGGCGTTTGGCGGGTTGCTGTTGAGTCTGTATTTGTATCGGCAGGCGCCTAAGTACCGCGAGGAGCGGGACGCGGCTTAGAAATCAACCTTGCCGCGGCCGGCCTTGATACTGCCGCGTTTGGTTTTGGATTCGAGGCGGCGCTTTTTTGAGCCCAGAGTGGGTTTGGTGGGGCGGCGTTTCTTTTCGACCTTGGTGGCGCTGAGGATCAGCTCGACCAGGCGCTCGAGGGCGTCGGCGCGGTTTTGTTCCTGGGTACGGTATTGCTGGGCCTTGAGGATCAGCACGCCTTCGCTGGTGATGCGGCTGTCGCGCAGGGCGAGCAGGCGTTCCTTGTAGAAGTCAGGCAGGGACGAGGCCGGGATGTCGAAACGCAGGTGCACGGCGCTGGAGACTTTGTTGACGTTTTGACCGCCGGCGCCTTGGGCGCGGATGGCTGTCAGCTCGATCTCGGCGTCGGGGAGGTGCACGTTGTTGGAAATCACCAGCATTTTTTGATCGGGCCTTGGGGGTGGTGGGTAAGGATACGCCAATGTGGTGGGCTGCTGGGCCTGGGGGCATATCCGTTATTTTTGTAATGGCGACTATGGGTTCCGCTCTTACAGCGG
>NZ_JAARNI010000012.1:0-164390 GCF_011765255.1 Pseudomonas sp. AN3A02 | reverse complement strand
GGCTAGAGTCAGATGCTGGCTTTTAGTCCCACCACCCCTACAAGTCTAACCATACAAGCGGGCTTGCTCGCGAAGGTCGTTAACGATGACGCGGGCATCCTGAATGAACGCGGCGCTCTCAGGTTTTTCGCGAGCAAGCCCGCTCCCACAGAAAAGCAGCTCTGCTTTCGCTCTGGATCTTGCCTCTGCTTCTAACACTCAAGCCGGCCGGGAGGCCGCTGTGCTCTTGCTGTTGATCTTGATCTGACTGCCCCATTCAGCCCGAGGCCGAACGCAGGTATTGCGGAGCGGGTAAACCGGCAGGACGCCGGTTTAGCCGCGCCGGGCCATGGATGGCCCGTCGCGGCGGCCCGCGGAGCAATACCGGAGTGAGGGAACACCGAGCCTAGGCGAGGTGCCGACAGGCGGGGCAGAGCGTTTTGGTTACTTTTGCGCTTTTCAAAAGTGACCCGCTGTAAGAGCGGAACCCTAGGCGGCCGTTACCTAAATAACGGATATGTACTCAGCCCTCAAGCCCGCGCAGCAAACACCCCGCGAGCAATCGACCGAGCCACACAATCAGCCGCCGCCGACCCAATCCGCCCAATATCCACCTGCCGCCGAGGCCCATCCGCCACCTCCACCGCCCCAGAGGCCAGAGCAAACACCGTATCCCCATCAAACGGCAAATGCGCCGGCCGCACCGCCCGGGCAATCCCGTCCTGCGCCATGATCGCCACCCGCTTGCACTCCGCCACCGTCAACCGCGCCGTACTCGCGACCACTACCAGCGTGGTATTGGCCCCCGCTTGCAGGCGCCCCATGGAATCCAGCCGCGACAACTCCGGCATCGGATCACTGCAATCCATCTCCGTCACCGGCCGCCCCCCACCAAACTCCCCCGCCACCTCCCAGGGCCACGCCCAGAACGTCTCCCCATCCGGCATGTAGACCGAACCAATCGGGTTAGCCACCACCAAAGCGGCAACCACCAACCCATCCCCCAAATCCAGGGACGCCGTCCCCAGCCCACCTTTCAACACCCCGGCCATCGCCCCACGCCCGGCCCCGACAGAGCCCAGCTCAAACTCCGGACCGGCATTGGCCAGCGCCTCAAACCCCAGCCGTCGGTAAGGTGGCTCCAGGCCCCAATCCTTGTCCCCGCCATTCGCCAAATCATGCAACACCGCCGCCGGCACGATAGGAATCGCTGGCGCACCCGGCTTCAAATGCAACCCCACCTGGTCCTGGGACAACTTCGCCGCCACCGCATCCGCCGCCCCCAGGCCAAACACCGAGCCACCGGCAAACACCAAGGCGTGCAGCTGACCCACCATGTTCTCCGGCTCCAGCGCCGCGGTTTCGCGACCACCTGGGCCTCCACCGCGAATGTCGATACTGGCAGTCCAGAAACCATCCGGGCGGATCACCGTGACGCCGGTGTCGGCGTACAGGTCTGTGGCGTGGCCAACCTCCAGGCCGGGAATATCAGTGAGGGCGTTGCGCGGGCCAGGTCTAGGCATACAGAAAAGCTTCCTTGGGTTTAGGTATGGCGTGGGGAGAGCAAGGGGTGTGCCAAGGAGGCGCTCCCCCGGCCCAGCGTACGCTAGCAGCTTCGCGAAAAAATCCCCTGCACAAAAACCAACACCCTGCCCTCCCGCCTGTTAGAAAAACACCACCCGCCCCGCAAACCCTCCAACAACTCCTTGTTATCCAAGACTTTTCAGCGATGGCACAGCCTTTGCTCTCCTGCCTCCACCAGAGCTTGAACTTAACAAGCCACCCTCGAACAAGGCCCGTTGCCTAACCACACTGGAGTGTTGCACATCATGAATCCATCCCGCGCCGCAGGCCGCCGCCAACCCGGCAAGGCCTTCGCCCATACCCTTTTGTTCCTCGCCCTGTGCGAGGCCGTCAGCTACAGCAGCCTGACCCTCGCCGCCGACGCCCCGGCCAGTGATAACCCCCTGGACACCGTCGTGGTAATTGGCAACCGTGGCCAGGCCCGCACCCTGGCCGACAGCCCGGCGCCGGTGGACGTGATTTCTTCCAAGCAATTGCTCGCCACCGGCCAGGGCGACCTGACCCGTGCCTTGAGCAAGGTGCTGCCGTCCCTCAACCAGCCGGCCTCGTCGGGCTTCGGTTCGACCTCGATCGTGCGCCCCATCAGCCTGCGCGGCTTGAACGGCGACCAGGTGCTGGTGTTGGTCAACGGCAAGCGCCGCCACAACAGTGCGCTGCTGAACAACGCCACCTCCCTCAACTCCGGCTCGCAACCGGTGGACCTGGACATGATCCCCACCGCCCTGGTGGATCACATCGAAGTCCTGCGTGACGGCGCCTCGGCGCAATACGGGTCGGACGCCATCGGCGGCGTGATCAACATCGTGCTCAAGCAAACCGACCACGGCGGCAGCTTGTCCACCACCTACGGCCAGAACTATGAAAACGGCGACGGCGAAACCGTGCGTCAAACCGGCAATGTCGGCCTGGCCCTGCCCAACGACGGTTTCATCAACCTCGCCCTGGACGTGAAGAAACAGGACGTCTCGGACCGTTCCGATGCGGCGCCATATACCGATAGTGCCGGCAACACCAGCCAACGCCACACCTACTACGGCACCGGCTTGCCCGAGGCGAAGAACTTCAGCCTGGGCTACAACGCCGAGCTGCCGGTCGCCGACGCGCTGACCCTGTACTCGTTCTCGACCTACACCCACCGCAACTCGGAAAAGCCCCTGGCGTTCCACCAGCCGCCGTCGTTCAACGGCATCCAGACCCCGTACCCGGAAGGTATCGAAGACAACCTGCGCTTCATCGAAGACGACTTCCAGGTGGCGTTCGGCGGCAAGGGCCAGGCCGCCGGCTGGGACTATGACCTGTCGAGCACCTACGGCCAGGACCATGCCCGGGCCACCCTCACCGACACCTACAACCTGAGCTACGGCCCGAACTCACCGACCTCGGTCGACACCGGCGTAAAAACTTTCAGCCAGTGGACCAACAACCTCGACCTGACTCGCGCCTTCGACCTCGGCCTGTACAAGCCGACGCAGATTTCCTGGGGCCTGGAACAGCGCTACGAAGACTACAAGATCGGCAAGGGAGACCTCGCCTCCTACGCCAGCGGGCCGTTCGACACCGGTGCCAACGGCGCGATCATTCCACCCGGGACCATTTCCGGTGCCGGTACCACCCCGGCCGACGCCGCCGAAAAAAGCCGCATCAGCCTCGCGGGCTACGGCGAGATCGGCCAGGACCTCACCGACAAATGGCATGTGGACCTGGCCGGGCGCTACGAGCACTACAACGACGGCTCGGGCACCACCACCAACGGCAAGTTCTCCACCCGCTACCAGTTGACCCCGATCCTGGCCTTGCGCGGCACCGTCAGCACCGGCTTCCGCGCACCGTCCCTGGCCCAGCAGATCTACAGCTCCACCTCGCAAACCAGCGTCAACGGGCAACTGTTCGACTACCGCAACGTGGCGGTGAACTCCGATGTGGCCAAGGCCTTGGGCGCGACCACCCTCAAGCCTGAAAAGTCGACCAACTACAGCATCGGTCTGACCCTGCAACCCACTGACAACACCAACATCACCCTGGATGCCTACCAGATCGTGATCAAGGACCGCATCGCCCAGACCGGTTACCTGGGCGGTACGCCGCAGATCAGCGCGATCCTCGCCGCAGCCGGGCTCAACCCGAACCAGGCGGTGACCTACTTCACCAACGCCCTCGACACCACGACCCGTGGCGTCGACCTGGTGGGTGACTACCGCCAGGACATCGGTGCCTATGGCAGCCTGAAATATAGCGCCGGCTTCAACTGGAACACCACCCAGATTGACTCGATCCACGCCTCGACCGTGGCCACACAGGCCCTCGGCCCGGACGGTGGTTATGGCCGCCAGCGCCAGGGCAACCTCAAGTACGGCTTGCCGCAATCCAAGCTGCTGCTGGGCACCACCTGGACCTACGACAAAGTCGAAACCAGCCTCAACCTGACCCGCTACGGCTCGTACACCGAGTACGGCACCGCCGAGATCTACGACCGCAACTTCGCGCCGACCTGGATCACCGACCTGAACATCGACTACCACCTGACCAAAGCCGTGACCCTGAATGCGGGGGCCAACAATCTGTTCAACAAATACCCGAAACGCACCGACCTGGTAAGCAGCTCCGGCGGCTTCCCGTACGGTACCTTTTCGCCTTACGGCACCACCGGTGGCTATTGGTACACCGGCGTGACGTACGCCTTTTGACCCAGCCCGCGGGGCCGGTTCGCCGGCCCTGCGCCTGACCTTTTGCGGGAGCCTGTCCATGACCCGACGTACCGATCAACTCAAGCTGGGGGCCTTCCTGGCCAACAGCGGCCACCATGTATCGGCCTGGCGCCACCCCCTGGCCCAGGCGGATGCCAGCCTGGATTTCGAGCACTTCAAACACATCGCGCAAACCGCCGAACGCGGCAAATTCGACGCCTTGTTCGTCGCCGACGTGGTCGCCTTATGGGGCCATCATCACGACGCCCTCAGCCGCACTGCCCGTGCCGAACACTTCGAACCCTTGACCCTGATGGCCGCTTTGGCAGCCGTCACGAGCAACATCGGCCTGATCGCCACCGCCACCACCAGCTACAACGAGCCGTACCATATCGCCCGCAAGTTCGCCTCCCTCGATCACCTGTCCAAGGGGCGCGCCGCCTGGAACCTGGTGACCTCGGTGGTCTCGGATGAGGCCTGGAACTTCGGCCGCGAAACCCATATCGACCATGGCGACCGCTACCAGCGCGCCGAAGAATTCCACGACGTGGTCAAGGGCCTCTGGGACAGTTGGGACGACGACGCCTTCACCCGCGACAAGGCCAGCGGGGAGTATTTCGACCCGGCCAAACTGCACACCCTGAATCATCGCGGCGAACATTTTTCCGTACGTGGCCCACTCAACGTCGCGCGCCCTCCACAGGGCCATCCGGTGTTGGTACAGGCCGGTGCGTCGGAACCCGGCAAGGCCCTCGCCGCCCGCGTCGCCGAGCTGATTTTTGCGGTCAACCATGACCTCACGGGCGCCCAGGCTTTCTATCAAGACATCAAGCAACGCGCCGCCGCCTTTGGCCGTGACCCCGACCACATCAAGATCCTGCCCGGTGTCACCCCGTTTATTGGCGAAACCCGCGAACAGGCCCAGGCGCTGTTCGAAGAATTCCAGGCCCTGGTGGACCCGGTGCTGGGCCTGCGTTTCCTGGCCGACACCCTGGGCGATGACATCGACCTGTCGGGCCACGACCTCGACGGCCCGCTGCCGGAAACCCCGGTAGGCCAGCGCGGCAGCCGTCGCGACAAACTACTGGAACTGGCCCGCAGCCAGAACCTGAGCATCCGCCAGTTGTACCTGCACCTGACCGCCGGCAACCCGGTGATCGGCACCGCCGAAGACATCGCCGACTTCTTCGAGCAGTGGTTCGAAGCCCGTGCCTGTGACGGGTTTAATGTGTTCTTCCCGTACTTCCCGGGCGGTATCGACCTGTTCGTCGAGCAGGTGATCCCACTGCTGCAGCAACGCGGGCTGTTCCGCACCGAATACGAAGGCACCACCCTGCGGGAAAACCTCGGCCTGCCGCGCCCGGCCAATCGCTTTACCCAGGGAGTCACACCATGAAGCACAGCGCATGGATGCTGGCCGTCGGCAGCCTGTTCGTCTCGAAGGCCTTTGCCCTGAACATTTTGCTGAGCAACGACGACGGTTATCAGCACCCCAATATTCGCGCCCTGTACACCGAGCTCAAGGCCCAGGGGCATACAGTGCGGATTGCCGCACCGCAGGCCGACCAGAGCGCACGGGGCGGTGCGTTTTTCTTTGGTCGCGAAGTCACCGTTGGCCATGACGACGACCCGGCCTACCCCGACAGTTACTACATCAGCACCACTGAAAACGGCGTGTGCCAAAGCCCCGAATGCGCCGGCAAAGACGTGCAGATCGAAATCAGCGGCACGCCGGTGATGGCCTTGCTGATGGGCCTGAAAAAAGTCATGCCCCACCCCGACCTGGTGATCGTCGGCCCTAACCCCGGGAATAACCTGGGGGCGATCAACAGCGCTTCCGGCACCTTCAACGTCGCCAGTGTCGCGGTGCAGGCGGGCATTCCGGCGCTGGCGGTCAGCACCGATTTGAAAGAGACAGACCCACAACGCGCGGCACTGCTGGTGGCGAAGCTGGTCAATGCCCTGGACCAGCATCGCCAGCCCGACGGCGCGCTCTTGCCCAAGGGCCTGGGCCTGAATATCAACCTGCCAAAAGCCCCACAGATCAAGGGCGTGAAACTCACCCGCATCGGCAGCTATGTGGGTTTTGAAGCGGTGTACACCGACGACCTCAAGCAATTCAAGCTGCCGGGCAAGCCGGGCATCGGCTTCCAGTACAGCCCCGCCGCCACCGCCGAGCAGCAGAAGCAGGATGAGGCGGTATGGCTCAACAAGGGTTACCTGACCATCAGCCCGTTCAGCGGCCTGCCGGAGTCGATCAATGCCGGTCCCGCGCTGCAAACACAACTGGCCCGCGAGGTGCTGCCATGAGTTCGAGTTTTTCCCTGGGGTTTCTCAGCCGGGTCTACAGCCCCGGCTTCGAGCCCAAGGTCTACCGCGACACCGTGGAGTTGTTCAAGGTCGCCGAAGAGCTGGGCTTTGACAGTGGCTGGGTGGCGCAGCACCACTTCGCCAGCGAGAACGGCCGCCTGCCCTCGCCCCTGGTATTGCTCGCCGCCATCGCCCAGCGCACCCGCAGGATCAGCCTGGGCACCGGGATAATCGTGCTGCCCCAGGAAGCGCCGCTGCGCCTGGCGGAAGACGCCTCGGTGCTGGACCTGTTGAGCAATGGCCGGCTGGAGCTGGGCCTGGGTGCGGGTTTTGATCCCGACACGTTCACGGCGTTCGGTCGTGAGCCTGAGGCGCGCCACCGCGACTATGAGCAGCACCTGCAACAGTTAATCCATGCCTTGGGCAACGCACCACTGACCGACAGCGGCTCGCGCCTGTTGCCACGGGCAGCCGGCCTTGGGCAGCGAATCTGGGAAGCCACCTCACGGGTGGAACTGGTGGCCGAGCGCGGCCACGGCCTGATCATGGCGCCCAACCCGCACCTGCCGCCTGAAGCCGGGGTAGAACTGGTCAACCGCTATCGCAACGCCTGGACCGGTGACAACGGCACCCCGCCCCGCGTCACCCGGGTACAGGCGCTGATCCCGAACCCGGACGCCGCCACGCGCAACGATATCCAGGCCTACGTGCAACGCCAACAGAGCATCGGCGTGTACAAGGCGCCGGTGGATGATGATTTCGACACCACCCTCAGGCGCCTCGGCATCCTGCACGGCCCGGTCGAGCAGATCATCGAGCAGTTGCAGCAAGGCCCGAGCCTGACGGCCAACGACCACCTGGTGCTGCAAGTACAGACCGCCAGCACCCCGCTGCGGGATGCGATCCGCGCCCTGGAAATCATCCGCGAACAGATCGCCCCGGCCCTCGGCTGGCAACCGACGCTGCCCCAAGGAACCCTGACATGAGCTTCAAACTGGGCTTTCTCAGCCACGCCTTTGGTGACGATCCACAGCAGGTCTACCGCGACCTGATCGAACAATTCGAAGTCGCCGAGGCCCTGGGTTTCGACGGTGGCTGGATTGCCCAGCACCACCTGAGCAATGGCTTTGGCCGGCTGCCGTCGCCGCTGGTATTGCTGGCGGCGGTGGCCGAGCGAACCCGGCATATCGAACTGGGCACCGGAGTGATCGTGCTGCCTTTCGAAGACCCGATCCGCCTGGCGGAAGACGCCAGTGTGCTCGATGCCCTGAGCGGCGGCCGGGTGCAACTGGGCCTGGGCAGCGGCGGCGCCAACCTCGACAATTTCAGCGCGTTTGGCCGTGATGCCGTGCTACGCCAGGTCGACTTCAGCGACCACCAGCAGCAGGCCCAGCAGTTACTCGACGGCGAGCCGTTGACGCCCCACAGCCCGCTGACCCTGCAACCGCCAGCAACCGGCTTGAGCAGCCGCTTGTGGCACTCCCACGGCAGCCTCGAAGGCGCGGCATACACCGCCAGCCAGGGCAACGGCCTGCTGCTAGGCACCGCCACCCACGATCCGCTGACGGTGCAGAAACCCCTGGCCGATGCTTACTTGAACGCCTGGACCCGCACCGATCGCCCACCGAGAATCGGCGTGGTGCGCGCAATTTTCCCGGCAGCGGATCGCGCCAGTGCCCAAGCGGAACTGGCGGTGGATATCGAGCGCCACATCCCGCGCCTGCAACGCGAGGGCCTGATTGATCAAGCCGTGGACCTGCAGGAGCACCTGCGCCTGATGAACGTGCACCACGGCCATCCCGACGAAGTGATCGCCAGCCTGCAACAGGACCCATCCCTGCTGCCCTATGCTGACTACGTGATCGCCGTGGTCCAGGCTGAAAGCTCGACCCAGGCGCAGATCCTCAAGCGCCTGGAAATCATCGCCCGGGACATCGCCCCGGCCCTCGGATGGCGAGGACGAGAGTAGGATGATCAAACGCCCTGAAAGCGTCAGCTCCCGTAGCAGCTGTCGAGTGAAACGAGGCTGCGTAGCGGTGTGTCAGATACACCGCGAACGCAGCCTCGCCGGGGCTCGACAGCTGCTACGACGACGCGTGATGCTGATGCCAAACTATGGAGCCCGTGTATGCCCCTTGAATTCAGTTGGTTGATGCCCCTCTGTACCCCCGACTGGGCGGCGCGGCCGGGGCAATGGATCCAGCTGGCCCAGGCGGTGGAATACGCCGGCATCGACGGCCTGTGGATCCCCGGCGGCGCGCTGTGTGCCGACAGCCTCGGGGTGGCGGCGGCGTTGTGCGCCCACACCCGACGAATGCAATTGTCGGTGAGCGTACCGCCGGAAGTCATGCTGCCGGCGGCCCTGGCCACCACCCTGCAAAGCCTGCAATCGATCAGCAGCCACCGGGTGCGCCTGCACTTGCCCGACGGCGAACAAGGCAGCCTGCGCAGTGCGTTTGGCGAATGGCTGAACCGCGACCAGCGCAGCGAACGCATCGGCGAATACCTGGAGATTCTCCAACAACTGCTGGCACCGAATGACGGCGGCCTGGATTATCAAGGCCGCTATTTCCAACTGGAAAACGCCGGCGTCGCCCGCCGCGAACTGCCCGCGCCGCCACTGGTGCTGGACGACAGCCAAAGCCACGCGCTGGTGGCCGGCCACGCCCAGGTGTGCCTGTTGCGGCCTGGGCATCCGCAGTGGCTGGCCCAGGAGATACAACGCTGGCGCCAGCTTCAGCCGGGCCTGGCCTTTGCCTGCACCTTCGGCCTGGTCATCGGCGACAGCGAGGACCTGGCCTGGGAAACCGCCGCCGCCCTGCTGCCGACCCAGGACCTGCCCAACCACCGCATCGCCACCGTGCCCCGCGACCGACACCCGTTGCGCCAGTGGGAGATCCACCCGAACCTGCTGCAACTGCACCCTGGCCAACCGCTGATCCTGGTGGGCACGCCCCGCCAAATCGCCACGCGCCTGCAGGAACTGCACGGCCTGGGCCTTGGCCACATCATCCTGCAAGGCGGCCCGGCGGTCGGCGAAGTGCTGCGCTTTGGTGAACAGATCCTGCCGCTGCTTTTTCAACACGGCCTGCGCAAGGAGCGACTGCACCATGAACACTGAGGTTCGCCCCCCGATCCAGCTCGACTGGTTCCTGCCCACCAATGGCGACGGTCGCCACCTCACCAGCAGTGGCCTGCCCAAGGTCGGGCTGTTCCAGCAAGGCGAACGTGCCCCCACCCTCGATTACCTGCGCCAGATTGTGCGGGCTACCGAACAGGCCGGATTCGACGGGATCATGGTGCCCACCGCCAGCGGTTTCGAGGATCCGTGGCTGATTACCGCGGTGCTGGCCCAGGAAGTGCGACGGCTTAAATTCCTCCTGACGTTGCGACCAGGCATGGAGCTGCCAGCCTATACCGCCCACCGTGCGGCGACCTTGCAGTTGCTGAGCGAGAATCGCCTGGCGTTGCATGTGGTGACGGGGTCCAGCCGTTTTGAGCAGCGTTCGTTGGGGGATTTTCTCGAACACGATGAGCGTTATGCGCGTACTGCGGAGTTTTTGCAGGTGTTCCAGGCGGTGTGGGCTGGCAAGCAGCCGGCGCATCCGGGACGCTACTACCGCAGTGGGATCAGCACGCCGGTGGCGCCTGGGGCCGAGGTGCCGGCGATCTATTTTGGGGGTGCCTCCGAGGCTGCCGAGCAGGTGGGGGCTGCCCATGGGCAGACGTACCTGATGTGGTGTGAGCCGCCGGCAATGATTGCCGAGCGGGTGGTGCGGATGCGTGAGTTGGCGGCGATGCAGGGCCGGACGTTGCGCTTTGGGTTGCGCTTGCACATCTTTGCCGATCGCACTGACGAGGCGGCCTGGGCGCATGTGGAGCGGCTGTTGGAGGAGATACCCAAGGACGCCATTGACCGGGCGCAGCGGCAGATGGCCAAGTATGAATCGGTGGGTCAGAGTCGCCAGACCGAGTTGATGAAAGGCCGTGGGCGTGGGGCGCGGGAGCTGGAGGTCTCGGCCAACCTCTGGGCCGGTGTGGGCCTGGTACGGGGCGGGGCCGGGACGGCGTTGGTGGGGAGTTATGAGCGGGTGGCGGAGCGGATCGAGGAGTATCACCAGCTCGGGGTGGACAGCTTTATTCTCTCGGGGTTTCCGCATCTGGAAGAGTCGATTCATGTGGGGGCGGAGGTGTTGCCTTTGTTGCGCAGGATTGGGGCTTCGGGGAGGGTTGTTGAGGTGGGTCGGGGTTGATTGAGTACATATCCGTTTCTTCGGTTATGGCTGATATTGGTTCCGCTCTTACAGCGGCTCACTTTTGAAAAGCGCAAAAGTAAGCAAAACGCTCTTGCCCCACCACTCGGCACCTCCGGCCTACCGGCCGGCTTGAGTGTTGAAAAGCAAAATCAAAAGCTAAAGCGGGCACGGTCCAAAAAATGTGGGAGCGGGCTTGCTCGCGAAGGTCGTTAACGATGACGTTGGCATTCTGGATGAACGCGGCGACCTCAGGTTTTTCGCGAGCAAGCCCGCTCCCACATAACAGCAGATCTGTTTTCGCTCTGGTCTTTGCTTCTGCTTTTAACACTCAAGCCGGCCGGTAGGCCGCTGTGCTCTTGATCTGCTTTTGATCTTGATCTTAGGCGCCCCGTTAAACCACGCTGGCCGAACGCAGGCTTTGGAGCGTGGGTAACCCGGCAGGACGCCAGGTTAGCCGCGCTGGGCCAAGGATGGCCCATCGCGGCGGCCCACGGTCCAAAGCCGGAGTGAGGGCACTCCGAGCCTAGGCGAGGAGCCGAGTGGTGGGGCAAGAGCGTTTTGCTTACTTTGCACGCTTTTGCAAAGTGACCCTGTAAGAAGCGGAATCATAAGCCGCCGTTACCTGAATAACGGATATGTACATCATCAAAAAATCAGGGTTTCACCCGCCCCTTGAGCATCCCATGATTCACCAAAAGCGTCCGCATGGCATTGCGCGTAACCCCCAACAACTCCGCCGTACGCAACTGATTAAACCCACAAAACCCAAACGCCTCCCGCACGATCAAATCCTCGATATCGTGCAACAACGAATCCCCCGGCACCTCGAACAACCGCAGCAACTGCTCCCGCACCACTTCCTGCGGAATCCTCGGCGCCCCGCTGTTAACGCTGGCATGCATCGCACTCAGCCCCGCAGAAAACTTCAAATGCGACGGCATGATCGGCCTGTCCCCAGCCACCAAAAGCGCCAGGTGCACCACATTCTCCAGCTCACGAATATTCCCCGGCCACGGATAATCCAGCAACGCCTGGGTCGCCGACTCCGACAACATCGGCTCGGCGATTTTCAGCCTGGCACTGTAGAGCCGCCGAAAATGCTCAACCAGCGGCAGGATATCCAGCGGCCGCTCACGCAACGGCAACACCTGCACCTGCGCCACGTTGATGCGATAGAACAGGTCAAGCCGAAAGTTGCCCGCCTCCACCGCCTGCTCCAGGTCGATGTTGGTGGCCGTCACCAGCCGGATATTGATCTTGATCGGCTTGCGAGACCCCACCCGCACCACTTCCTGCTCTTGCAATACCCGCAGCAGCTTCACCTGCAACGGCAGCGGCAAATCACCGATCTCATCGAGGAACAGGGTCCCGCCATCGGCCTCTTCAAACCAGCCGATCCGCCGCCCCGAGGCCCCGGAAAACGAGCCGGCCTCATGCCCAAAAAATTCGCTTTCCGCAAGGTTCTCGCTGATGGCCCCACAGTTCACCGGCACAAACGCACCGGTGCGGCCGCTGGCGCTGTGGATATAGCGCGCCACCAGCTCCTTGCCGGTGCCGGTCTCGCCATTGATCAACACTGGCGCTTCACTGGGGCCGACACGCTGCAAATATTCGAGCAGTTGCAGGGAACGCGGGTCGGCAAAGACCAGTGCCTTGGCGCGAATCGACAACGGGTCTTTTTCGCCCTGGGGTAAAGTCAGGATCGGCGTGGGATGCCCGTGGGGACGGTTCATGAAGAGTATTTCCCGGCGACGAGGTGGAGGTACGAAGGAGAACTTTACTCAGTCATGTATATAACTAGAAATATTAAAAATTCATTAGTACATAACTGTTTATCGACGATGCGCCAGCGACCTCACGCAACGATCCCCCAGGCTTTGCACGCCCTGAACCAGCACCACCAACACGATCACCGTCACCACCATGATCTGATTGTTGAAACGTTGATACCCATAACGAATCGCCAGGTCGCCCAGGCCGCCACCACCAATCACCCCGGCCATGGACGAAAAGCCGATCAGCATCACCAGGGTCAGGGTCAACCCCGCAAGCAACGCAGGCAGCGCCTCCGGCAGCAGCACCTTGAAGATCACATGCCGAATATCCCCGCCCATGGCGACGATGGCTTCGATGCGACCCTTGTCCACTTCGTCCAGCGCGTTCTCGACAATCCGCGCAAAAAACGGAAAGGCGCCAATGGTGATCGGCACCACGGCGGCAGTGCTGCCCAATGTGGTACCGACGATCAGCCGGGTCAGTGGAATCAAGGCAATCAGCATCACCACAAAGGGCAATGAGCGGCCCAGGTTGATCACCGCACCCAGCACACGGTTCACCCTTGGCAGCGGGAACAGCCCGCCGCGGCGGCTGACAAACAGCAGCACCCCCAGGGGTAGGCCGATCAGCAAGGTAAAGACCGCCGCCAGCAGCACCATGTACAGAGTTTCGCCGGTGGCCGTGAGCAGCAGTTGCAGGACGTCGTTCCAGTCCGTTTTCATACCGCCCTCACCGCTGACAGGTTGGGTGCCAGTGACCGACCCAGGCTTGAGGCGGGGTCCGCCTGCAATTGAATCAGGCTGCCGCTTTCCACCACGCGCCCATTGGCCAGGGACACCGCGCTGTCGCAGATAGCCTTGACCACATCCAGCTCGTGGGTGATCAACACGATGGTCACCCCCAGTTGCCGATTGATACTGCGCAGCAGTTCCAGGATCGACGCGGTGGTTTCCGGGTCGAGGGCGCTGGTGGCTTCGTCCGACAGCAAATAATCCGGGCGCGCCGCCAGTGCCCGGGCGATGCCGACGCGCTGCTTCTGGCCGCCGGACAGTTGCGACGGAAACGCCAGTGCCTTGTCACTCAGGCCGACCAGCTCCAGCAATTCCTCGACCCGGGCAACGCGTTCGGCCTTCGGCTGGCCGGCGATTTCCAGGGGCACCGCCACATTGTCGGCGACGTTGCGTGAATGCAGCAGGTTGAAACCCTGGAAGATCATGCCGATGCGCTGGCGTTGCTGGCGCAGTTGCTTGTCACTGAGCAGTGTCAGGTCCTGGCCGTCCATGAGGATGCGCCCGGAAGTCGGGCGTTCCAGCAGGTTCAGGCAACGCAGCAAAGTACTCTTGCCCGCCCCGCTCCGCCCCACGATCCCGAAGATCGAACCGTCTGCAATCTGCAACGACACGTTATCCAGCGCCGGCGGCTGGCCATCGGCGTAGGTTTTGCTGACCTGCTCAACGACGATCATTCGACAGCTACCGGGATCACCGAGCCTGAGTATTTCTCGGTGATGAACTTGGCCACCTCCGGCGAATTCAGGTCCTTGGCCAGCTGTTTGATCCGTGGGTCGTCCTGCAATTTCGGGGTGGTCACGAGGATATTCGCGTAGGGATTGCCCTGGGCTTTTTCCAGCCCAAGGGCGTCCTTGGCCGGTGACAGGCCGGCCTCGAGGGCGTAGTTGCCGTTGATCACAGCGAGGTCGACGTCATCCAGGGCGCGAGGAATCTGTGGTGATTCGATCTCGAGGATCTTCAGGTGCCTGGGGTTCTCGGCAATGTCCTTGGGCGTTGCCTGGTCCTTGGCCGGATCGTTGAAACCGGGCTTGAGCGTGATCAGGCCGTTGGCTTGCAGCAGGTACAGCGCACGGCTCAGGTTGGTGACGTTGTTGGGCACGGCAACGGTGCCTTTATCCGGCACCTGGGCAAAGCTGGTGTGGCGATGGGAATAGATACCCAGCGGCTCGATATGTACTGTGGCTGCCACTGTGAATTTCTGGCCGAGAGCCTGTTCCTGGGAGTGCAGGTACGGCAAGTGCTGGAAGTAGTTGGCGTCCACATCACCGTGGGCCAGCAGTTCATTGGAGTTCACGCCGTTGGGAATTTCGATGATTTTCAGCTGCAGCTGCGGGTCGAGCTTCTGCACGTATTCGAGGATTTGCGCGTGGGGAATCGGGTCCGCCGCCACACGCAGGGCCTCGGCGGCCTGGGCGTCGAAGGAGGCAATCAGGACGGCCAGGGCCAGGGCTGTTTTCTTGAGCATGGTGATGTTCCTTATCAGGCGGACAGGGCTTGGGGAATCGTGGCGTCGGCGTAAAAGCGTTGAGCGACATCCGGATGGGAACGCAGGCGACCCTTGAGGTAGTTCCAGCCGACGTCCCGCAGCAGCGGGTTACGCGGGTCACTGGTGGGGCCGTGGGCATCGCGCAGCAACTCGGGCGGCAACTGATACACCGGCACCACCGCGTCCAGTTGCGCACCGAGGAAAAACGCCAGGGACAAACGTTCGCTGCCCAGGGGCGGCGATTCGACCCGGTGCACCGTGGCACGCAGGTAGCCGTTGGTTGCCAGCTCCAGCAACTCGCCGATGTTCACCACCAGGGTGTCCGGGCGCGGCGAGGCGTCGATCCAGCGGCCCTCCTCCACTTCCACTTGCAGGCCGGCCTGCTGGTCTTGCAGGAGGAAGCTGAGAAAGCCGGAATCCTTGTGGGCACCGACGCCCTGGCGACTCTGCTGGGCGTGGCGGCCGGGGTAGCGGATCAGCTTGATGTGTTCGTTGGGCTTGTCGCCATACAGCGGGTCGAAAGCGTTTTCCGGCAGCGACAAGGCCCGGGCAAAGGCGCGCAACAAGCGCAGGGACATCTGAGTCATCGCCTGCTGCCAGGCCAGTAACAAGGGCTTGAGTTCAGGCAACGCGGCAGGCCACTGGTTGGGACCTTGCAGGCGCGACCAGGCCGGTGAATCCGGGCCTTGCTGCAACGGCTCGCGCTCGGCGCCGAGGTCGAACTGTTCACGCAGGTCCGGCTGCCCCCGGGTGATCTCCGACGCGGTGCGGTTGTAGCCGCGAAAATGCGGGGAGTTGATCATGCCGACAGCAAGTTTGTCGGCCTCCGGCAAGGCGAAAAACTGGCGCGCCTGCTGCTGCACCTGGGTGAGCAACCCGGCGTCGATGCCGTGGCCGGTGAGGTAGAAAAAACCGATATGCCGCGCAGCGTGGCGCAGGTCATCGAGAAACTGCCCACGCTGGGCCGGGCTGCCGTCGAGCAGCGCCAGGTCCAGCAGGGGCAAGGTGTTGATTGCCAGCGGGTGCGACATTGGGTGCTCACTCCATGAACAGGTACGTGGAGTGGTGAAGCTAAACGATCTAAAAATCTCGCAATAAATACCTTTTTGGCATTAGCTTAGGTTGGCGCGTTAGCCGCCCGGGCTTCTTCCAGCAAGGCCTGGATGACTTTTTCCTGATTGTCGTAGCGGCCCTCGCCAAAATGGCTGTAGCGCACTTTACCGGTGGCATCGAAGAAGTAATGGGCCGGCCAGTACTGGTTATCGAAGGCGCGCCAGATCCGATAGTCATTGTCGATGGCCACCGGGTAATGGATGTCCAGCTTCTTGACCTGGCTGCGTACGTTATCCAGGACTTTCTCGTAGCCGTTTTCCGGCGTGTGCACTCCGATCACCACCAACCCGTCCTTGGCGTACTTCTTCGCCCACTGATTGACGTACGGCAGGCTGCGCTGGCAGTTGACGCAGTCGTAGGTCCAGAAATCCACCAGTACCACCTTGCCCTTCAGGCCCTCGGCCGTCAGCGGCGGCGAGTTGAGCCAGGCCACCGCGCCGTCGAGGGACGGCATGCGCTCATCGGACTGGTTGAAACTTTCGGCATCGACGTTATTGATCAGGTAGTTCACCGCCTTGGGCACGCCGACCAAGGCAACCACCAGTGCCAACAGCATCAGGCTTTTTGAGCGGCGCAGGTATTGGATGAAATTCATGGGTGTCACCTCGTGGCCGGGGGTGTTTCGGCGCGTTTGCGACCCGCGCCGTTTTGCGCCACCGGCGTGTTCTGGAAGCAGGTTTCACTGCCGGTGAGTTTTTTCGCGGTAGCGGCGTTCACATCCGCCGCCACGCCCGCCATGGAAAATGCCAAGGCGCTGAGAAAGCTGTTGAGTCGGGTCATGGCAGTCTCTTCAGCTGCCTTCAAGGCAGTTGCTGGAAAATTTGCGGTAGTCGAGGACGTGGCGCTGGCCTTGGGAATCGAGGTAGGTCAGGTGCGAATTGACGATGCCGCACAGGGCGCTGCTGCCGGCTTCTTCGGTGATGGACACCACCTGGTGTATATCCGGCTGGCTGGCGGTGGTTTCGGCATGGCCGGTAATGCTCAAACCCGTGAGTGCAGCAAACAGGCAGGCGGCAGAGGTAGCTTTGAGATTCATGTGCGGTTCTCCGGGGTTTCAAGTGGGCCGAGGCGGATTACCTCGATGAGCTCATTTGAACTTTGCGAGGTATCTCGATTGTGTCGGCCAAGCCCGGATTTTTGCGTCGATGTGTATCTGGTCACTGCCAGATACACTGCAATACAAAGGGCACAAGGCAAGCCCACCGGCAGTGGCTAGACTGCGCATCAATGACTATTCAACGAGGAAGGCAGCATGGATCACGTCGATCACATTCTGATTGTCGATGACGATCGGGAGATCCGCGAACTGGTGGGCAACTACCTGAAAAAGAATGGCCTGCGCACCACCGTGGTGGCTGACGGCCGGCAGATGCGCAGCTTCCTCGACACCACGCCCGTGGACCTGATCGTGCTGGACATCATGATGCCCGGCGACGACGGCTTGCAGCTGTGCCGCGAACTGCGGGTGGGCAAGCACAAGGCCACGCCGATCCTGATGCTCACCGCGCGCAACGATGAAACCGACCGCATCATCGGCCTGGAAATGGGCGCCGATGATTACCTGGTCAAGCCCTTCGCCGCCCGTGAACTACTGGCCCGCATCAACGCCGTGCTGCGCCGCACGCGGATGCTGCCGCCAAACCTGGTGGTGACCGAAAGCGGCCGGCTGATCCGCTTTGGCCGCTGGCGCCTGGACACCACCGCCCGCCATCTGCTGGACGAAGACAACACCCTGGTGGCCCTGAGCGGCGCTGAATACCGCCTGTTACGCGTCTTCCTCGACCATCCGCAGCGCGTGCTCAATCGCGACCAATTGCTGAACCTGACCCAGGGCCGGGACGCGGACCTGTTCGACCGCTCCATCGACCTGCTGGTCAGCCGCCTGCGCCAGCGCCTGCTGGACGACGCCCGCGAGCCGGCCTACATCAAGACCGTGCGCAGCGAAGGCTATGTGTTCTCCCTGGCGGTGGAAATCCTTGGGGACTCGGCATGACCCTAACGTTCCGCTGGCCGCGCACACTGGCGGCGCAACTGTCGGTGATTTTCATCGTCAGCCTGCTGTGCGCGAACGCCCTGTCGTTCAGCGCGCAGTTCTATGAGCGCTACGTGAGTGCCCGGAGCGTGATGCTGGGTAACCTGGAGAACGACGTGTCGACGTCGATCGCGATCCTCGACCGCCTGCCCGCCGCCGAGCGCGCCAGCTGGCTGCCGCGCCTCGACCGCAACGCCTACCGCTACCTGCTGAATGCCGGTGAACCCGGCGAGCCGATGGCCAGCGACGACGTGCCCATGGCCGCCACCTCGATTGCCGATGCCTTGGGCGAGCATTACCCGCTGACCTTTCGCGACATCCCGGGCCTGCAAAAACACTTCCAGGCGCACCTGACCCTGGCCGATGGCAGCCCGATCACCATTGATGTACACCCCAAGCCCATCCCGTTTGCCTTCTGGCTGCCGGTGGTGCTGGTGCTGCAGTTGTTGGTGTTGCTGATATGCACCTGGGTCGCCGTACGCATCGCCATCCGCCCGCTGACACGCCTGGCACGGGCGGTGGAAACCCTCGACCCGAATGCGCGCCCGACACCGCTGGACGAAACCGGCCCCACCGAGGTGGCGCATGCGGCGGCGGCGTTCAACGAGATGCAGAAGCGGATTGCCGAGTACCTCAAGGAGCGCATGCAGATTCTGGCGGCGATTTCCCATGATTTGCAGACGCCGATCACCCGCATGAAATTGCGCGCCGAGTTCATGGAGGACTCGGTGGACCGGGAAAAGCTCTGGAGTGATCTGGGGGAAATGGAGCATCTGGTACGCGAGGGTGTGGCTTATGCCCGCAGTGTGCATGGGTCCACCGAGGCCAGTTGCCGGATCGACCTGGATGCGTTTCTCGACAGCCTGGTGTTTGATTACCAGGACATGAACAAGCAGGTGAGCCTGACCGGTAAAAGCGCGGTGGTTTTGGATACGCGGCCCCATGCGTTGCGTCGGGTGCTGGTAAACCTGGTGGACAATGCGCTGAAGTTCGCCGGGGCGGCGCAGTTGCAGGTGGGGTCGACGGCGGCGGGTGAGCTTTCGATCAAGGTGCTGGACCGGGGACCGGGGATTGCGGCGGATGAGCTGGTGCAGGTGATGCAGCCGTTTTATCGGGTGGAGAGTTCGCGTAATCGCGGCACCGGTGGTACAGGGCTGGGGCTGGCGATTGCCCAGCAACTGGCGGTGGCGATTGGTGGGGAGTTGACCTTGAGCAATCGGGATGGGGGTGGATTGTGTGCCGAGGTTCGGCTGGTGCTGTGACTGGGCATGGGCTGAGCTGGGTTGCGTGTATATCCGTTATTAAGGTAACGGCGACTATGGGTTCCGCTCTTACAGCGGCTCACTTTTGAACAGCGCAAAAGTAAGCAAAACGCTCTTGCCCCACCACTCGCCACCTCGCTTGGGCTCGGTGTGCCCGCACTCCGGCTTTGGAGCGTGGTTTAACGGGGCGCCTAAGATCAAGATCAAAAGCAGATCAAGGGCACAGCGGCCTACCGGCCGGCTTGAGTGTTAAGAGCGAAAGCAAAGCTGCTTTTCTGTTTTATGTAGGAGCGAGCTTGCTCGCGAAAAACCTGAGACCGCCGCGTTCATCCAGAATGCCAGCGTCATCGTTAACG
The DNA here is from genome assembly GCF_011765255.1 of Pseudomonas sp. AN3A02. Classification (NCBI taxonomy): domain Bacteria; kingdom Pseudomonadati; phylum Pseudomonadota; class Gammaproteobacteria; order Pseudomonadales; family Pseudomonadaceae; genus Pseudomonas; species Pseudomonas sp. AN3A02. The sequence goes on along the minus strand of NZ_JAARNI010000012.1, from coordinate 144,761 downwards.
ACCTTCGCGAGCAAGCCCGCTCCCACATTTGGACCGTGCCCGCTTTAGCTTCTGATTTTGCTGTTGCCTTTGCTTCACCACACTCAAGCCGGCCGGTAGGCCGCTGTGCTCTGCTTTTGATCTGCTTTTGATCTTGATCTGCGGGCCCCGTTAACCACGATGGCCGCAAGTAGGCACGGTGGAGCGGGTAAATCGGCAGGGAAGCCGATTTAGCCGCGCCGGGCCATGGATGGCCCGTCGCGGCGGCCCGCGGAACCGGGCCGGAGTGCGGGCATGCCGAGCCCAGGCGAGGCACCGAGTGGTGGGGCAAAGACCTTTTGGTTACTTTTGGCTGGGCCGGCATTCCGGGCGTTTGCCAAAAGTGACCCGCTGTAAGAGCGGAACCATAAGCCGCCGTTACCTAAATAACGGATATGTACTCAACCAAGTCACACCGACAAATACCGACTAATGGTCGCCTCATCCACCCGATCCCGAGTCTCCTCAATCACAAACCTCCCCTTCTCAATCACCAAAAACCGATCAGCAATCTCCAGCGTAAACGACAACACCTGCTCAGAAACAACAATAGTCAAATCCCGCAAATTGCGAATCTCCTTAAGCGTACGAGCAATGTCCTTGATGATCGAAGGCTGAATCCCCTCAGTCGGCTCATCCAACAACAACACCTTAGGATTCGTCGCCAACGCCCGAGCAATCGCCAATTGCTGTTGCTGCCCCCCAGACAAATTCCCACCCTTGCGCGAACGCATGTCATACAACACCGGAAACAGCGCATACAAATCTTCAGGCACCCTGCCCCGTGCCGCCGCCGGCAACCCGGTCTGAATATTCTCCAACACACTCATGCTGGGAAAAATCATCCGCCCCTGCGGCACATAGGCAATCCCCCGCGCCACCCGCTCATGGGTTTCAAGCCCAGACACATCATGCCCATCCACACTCACCTGCCCCTGCCACTGCGGCAGAATCCCCATCAGGCTCTTGAACAGCGTGGTCTTGCCCATCCCGTTACGCCCCATCACCGCGACGATCTCACGCTTCGCCACATCCAGTTCCAGGTCGTGAAGAATCTGGCTCTGCCCGTACCCACACGACAGTTTGTCGATCTTGAACATGCCCGACTCCTCAGTGGCCCAAATACACTTCAATGACTTTCGGATTGCTCTGCACCGACTCCATGCTGCCCTCGGCCAGCACCTTGCCCTGATGCAAAACCGTGACCTTGTGGGCAATGCTCTTGACGAACTCCATGTCATGCTCGATCACCAGCACCGAACGGCCCTGGCTGATGCGCTTGAGCAACTCGGCAGTTTGCGCCCGCTCGTTGACGCTCATCCCGGCCACCGGCTCATCGAGCATCAACAATTCAGGGTCTTGCATCAGCAGCATGCCAATCTCCAGCCACTGCTTTTGCCCGTGGGACAGCAGGTCCGCCTGCTGCTGCAACAAATCACCGAGGAAGATCTCCCGCGCCACTTCCTCGACCCGCGCGACCACCTGGGCATTGCGCTTGAAAAACAGCGCGCCCCAGACCTTGCGTCCGGCCGGATACGACATTTCAAGGTTTTCAAACACCGTAAGATTTTCGTAGATCGACGGGTTCTGGAACTTGCGCCCTACCCCGGCCCGCACGATGTTGTATTCACGCATTTTGGTCAGTTCCTGGCCGTCGAACTGGATGCTGCCGCTGGTGGCGCGGGTCTTGCCGCAGATCAGATCCAGCACCGTGGTTTTGCCGGCACCGTTGGGGCCGATCACCACCCGCACTTCATTGCGGTCGATGTACAGGTTGAGGTTGTCGACCGCCTTGAAGCCGTCGAATGACACGGTCAGCCCTTCAATGGCCAACACGGGCTTTTTCATTTCAAAACCGACGGCGGTCATGGTTGTGTCTCCAGGATCTTGGCTTCAGCCTTGGGCTTGATCTTCGCGGGTTCGGCCTTGACCACCGGCTTGCGCCGCAACAGTCGGGCCAGGGCCTGGCGACCATGGCTGTCCCACAACCCGGCCAAGCCGTTGGGGAAGTACATGACCACCGCAATAAACAACCCGCCCATCAGGTACAGCCACAGCTCGGGGAAGGATTCGGAAAAGTAGGTCTTGCCGTAGTTCACCAGCAACGCCCCATATACCGCGCCCAGCAGCGACATGCGCCCGCCCACCGCCGCGAAGATCACCATTTCGATGGAAGGCACGATCCCCACGAACGACGGCGACATAAAGCCCACCTGCAAGGCAAACATTGCCCCGCCAATCGCCGAGAACGCGGCCGCCACGCAGAATACGAAGATCTTGAAACTGGCCACGTCATACCCGGAAAACCGTACCCGCTCTTCCTTGTCACGCATGGCCATCAACAGCCGGCCCAGCTTTGAAGCGAGGATGAAACGGCCGATGAAGATGCAGCCAAACAGCAGCCCGGCGTTGATGAAATACAGGATCATCTTCGCGCCGTCACCGCGCAGGTCCCAGCCCAGCAGGGTCTTGAGGTCGGTGATGCCGTTGACGCCACCGGTGAGGCCTTGCTGGCCGACGATCAGCACCGTGAGAATCAGCGCAATCGCCTGGGTGACGATGGAGAAATACACATCGCCCACCCGCCGCTTGAACAGCGCCATGCCGATGATGAATGCCAGCAACACCGGCACCGCAATCACCGCGAACAGGGTGAAGGTGAAGCTGTGGAATGGCTGCCACAGCCACGGCAGTTCGGTGATCTGGTTCCAGTCCATAAAGTCCGGAATGCCCGGCGTCGACTGGATCCTGGTGCTTTCGGGATCGGACGCTTCCAGCTTCAGGAACATCGCCATGCAGTAGCCGCCGACGCCGAAAAACACACCCTGCCCGAGGCTGAGAATCCCGCCATAGCCCCAGCACAGCACCAGGCCCACGGCGACGAACGCGTAGGTCAGGTACTTGCCGACCATGTTCAGGCGAAACGCATCCAGGGTCAGCGGAAACACCACGAGGATCAACACCGCCAGCAGCACGATGCCGATCAGGTTTTGCTGGCCGCCCAGCAGTTTGTCTAGAGCCTTCATCGGTTCGCCTCTACTTGCGCACTTTGATGGAGAACAACCCTTGCGGGCGCAGCATCAGGATCAGGATCACCGACGACAACGTCAGCACCTTGGCCATCGAGCCACTGAGGAAAAACTCCGACAGCGATTGGGTCTGGGCAATCACGAATGCCGAGGCAATGGTGCCGAACAGGCTTTGCGCGCCGCCGAATACGACGACCAGGAAGGTGTCAACGATGTACTGCGAACCGGCTGTCGGCCCGGTGGAACCGATGGTGGTGAAGGCCGCACCGGCCACGCCCGCCACACCGCAACCGAGGGCGAAGGTCATGCGGTCGACCTTGCGTGTATTGATACCCACGGCGCGGCTCATCAAGCGGTTTTGCACGGTGGCGCGCACTTGCAGGCCCCAGCGCGAGCGGTAGAGCATGACGAAAATCGCGCCGGTCAGCAGCAGGGTCAGGCCCATCATGAACAGGCCGTTGCGCGGGATTTCGATGGCGTCGGTGAGGTTCACCGAACCCATCAGCCAGGCCGGCGGTTCGGCGCTGACTTCACGGGCGCCGAACACCGAGCGGAAGGTTTGCTGCATGACCAGGGACAAACCCCAGGTGGCGAGCAAGGTGTCCAGTGGGCGCTTGTACAAACGGCTGATCATCGCCCATTCCACCAGCCAGCCGACGGCACCGGCGACGAGGAAAGACAGGGCAATGGCAATGAAAAAGTAATACGGCTGAAAGCTCGGCGCGAAGTGCGCGGTGAGGCTGGAACAGACGTAAGTGGTGTAGGCGCCAATGGTCAGGAACTCACCGTGGGCCATGTTGATCACGCCCATCTGGCCGAAGATGATTGCCAGTCCCAATGCCATCAGCAACAGCACGCAGAACACGGACAAGCCGTTGAACCCCTGCATCGCCGCGATGGCTCCAAATTCCGATAGCCATTCCATGATGATGGTCTCCTGAGCGGGAGGTAATGATGAAAACCAAGGTCTGCTTTTGATTTATGTGGGAGCGGGCTTGCTCGCGAATGCAGTGCATCAGTCAATACATCTGTGAATGACACTCCGCTTTCGCGAGCAAGCCCGCTCCCACCTTTAGATCAGCGCCAGATCCAGGCTTATTGGTAGCCTTTCGGGAACGGATTCGGCTCGATCAGATCCGACTCGTAGATCACCTTGAACTGCCCGTTTGGCTGCACTTCACCGATGCGCGACTTGCTCCACAGGTGATGGTTCTCGTGGATCTTCACGTAGCCTTCCGGCGCGTTTTTCAGCTCGATGCCCGGGGAGGCGGCGACGACTTTATCCACGTCGAAACTGCCCGCCTTCTCCACCGCCGCTTTCCACAACCATGGGCCGAGGTAGGCCGCCTGGGTCACGTCACCGATCACCGCGTCCTTGCCGTACTTGGCCTTGAACGCTTCCACGAAGGCTTTGTTGTTCGGGTTGTCGAGGCTCTGGAAGTACTTCATCGAGGCGTAGAAGCCGGCCATATTTTCGCCGCCGATGCCCAGCAGTTCGTCTTCGGTCACCGACAGGGTCAGCAGGGTTTGCTTGGATGAATTCACGCCCGCCGCGTTGAGTTGTTTGTAGAAGGCCACGTTGGAGCCGCCCACCACCGCCGCGAACACCACGTCAGGCTTTTTCAGCTTGACCTTGTTGATCAGCGAACCGAACTGGGTGTTGCCCAGCGGGTAGTAGTCTTCGCCGACCACGGTGCCGTGCAGGACGTTTTCAATGTGCTTGCGCGCGATCTTCATCGAGGTGCGCGGCCAGATGTAGTCCGAGCCCACCAGGTAGAAGGTTTTGGCGCCCTTGGTCTTGGCGATCCAGTCGAGGCTGGCGAGGATTTGCTGAGTCGCTTCCTGCCCGGTGTAGATCACGTTTTTCGACTGTTCCAGGCCTTCATAGAAGGTCGGGTAGTAGAGCAGGCCGTTCTCTTTTTCAAAGATCGGCAGTACGGCTTTACGTGAGGCTGAGGTCCAGCAGCCGAACACCGCCGCCACCTTGTCGTTGACCAGCAGTTTCTTGGCCTTTTCGGCGAAGGTCGGCCAGTCGGACGCGCCGTCTTCCTGGATCACCTTGATCTGCCGCCCGAGGATCCCGCCCGAGGCGTTGATCTGCTCGATGGCCAGGCGTTCGGCCTGGATCGAACCGGTTTCGGAAATCGCCATGGTGCCGGTGGCCGAGTGCAGCTGGCCCACGGTGACTTCGGTAGGCGTCACCGCCAGGCCTTCGTTGTCGGCCATGACGCCATGGCTGAACAGACTGGCCGCCAGCAGTGATAACGCCAACAACGGTTTGGAGCGGATCAATCGTGATTCCATGGGGCGACTCCTCTGCAATGAGGGGTTCAGCATGGCGGCAGGTGGCCACGGCGGGTATACGCAGCCTGACGTAACGGCGTACGTCATTTGACGTATGCCGTTGCGCACCATTTTCGAGCAGGATCGCGCCCTTCACAAACTGTGGAGATCCCATGTGGGAGCGGGCTTGCTCGCGAATGCGGTGGGTCAGCAACGAATGTATTCACTGATCCACCGCATTCGCGAGCAAGCCCGCTCCCACATTTGGACCCGCGGCGCCTCCAGGGCATGGAACTTGCTCATCCAACCTTGCCCACTTCCTGGAGCCACCCACCTTGCATCCCCTCCCCGGCACCCAGCGCATCGTCAAGATTCGCCGCGACTACAACTCCTGGGTCGCCGACGAGACCATGGAAGACTACGCCCTGCGCTACACCCCGAAGTCCTTCCGCAAATGGTCGGAACTGCGCATCGCCAACACCGCCTTGGGCGCGGTGTCGTTCCTCGCGCTGGAGGCCATCGGCGGGGTGTTGGCCTTAAGCTACGGGTTCACCAACACCTTCTGGGCGATCCTCGCCATCAGCCTGGTGATCTTTCTCACCGGCCTGCCCATCAGCTACTACGCCGCCCGCTATGGCGTGGACATGGACCTGCTGACCCGTGGCGCAGGCTTCGGTTACATCGGTTCGACCATCACCTCGCTGATCTACGCCAGCTTCACCTTCCTGTTCTTCGCCCTCGAAGCGGCGATCATGGCCCTGGCCCTGGAGTTGTATTTCCATATCCCGCTGGCCATCGCCTATGTCATCTGCTCGGTGCTGGTGATCCCGCTGGTGGCCTATGGCGTAACCCTGATCAGCCGCCTGCAACTCTGGACCCAACCGCTGTGGCTGGTGCTGTTGGTGCTGCCTTACGGCTTTGTATTGTGGAAAAACCCCGAAGCCTTCAGCGACTGGACCAGCTTCGTCGGCCGCAGCAGCGACGGCGGTGACTTCAACCTGTTGTCGTTCTGCGCCGCCTGCACCGTGGCGCTGTCCCTGGTTACGCAAATCGGCGAACAGGTGGACTACCTGCGCTTCCTCCCGGAAAAAACCGCCGCCAATCGCAAGCGCTGGTGGGCCGCGCTGTTGTGCGCCGGGCCCGGCTGGATCGTGCCGGGCGCGTTGAAGATGTTCGCCGGGGCGTTCCTGGCCTTTCTTGCCCTGCAACATGAAATCCCCATGGAGCGCGCCGCCGAGCCGACCCAGATGTACCTCGTCGCGTTCGGCTATGTGTTCTCCTCTCCCGAATGGGCGCTGGGGGCGATGGTGCTGTTCGTGTTCATCTCGCAGATGAAGATCAACCTGACCAACGCCTATGCCGGCTCCCTGGCCTGGTCGAACTTCTTCGCCCGCGTGACCCACAGCCACCCCGGCCGCGTGGTGTGGCTGGTGTTCAACGTGGCAATCGCCTTGATGCTGATGGAGCTGGGGGTGTTCGACGTGATCGAGCAGGTGCTGGGGCTCTACGCCAACATCGCCATCGCGTGGATCGGCACCCTGGTGGCCGACCTGGTGATCAACAAGCCCCTGGGCCTGTCGCCCAAGCACATCGAGTTCAAGCGCGCGCACCTCTACGACATCAACCCGGTGGGCGTCGGCTCAATGCTGATTGCCTCGCTGCTGTCGATCCTCGCCCACTTCGGCCTGTTCGGCGCCCTGGCCCAGGCAGCGCCACCGTTTGTCGCACTGGGCACGGCGCTGGTCATGGCGCCGCTGCTGGCATGGCTGACCAAAGGCCGCTACTACATTGCCCGCAGCAGCGAAGCGCAGTTGATTCATCCGCAACCCGGCAGCGGCCTGGTGATCTGCGGGCTGTGCAGCAACCCGTTTGAAACTGCCGACATGGCGTTCTGTCCGGCCTACAGCACACCGATCTGCTCGCTCTGCTGCTCACTGGATGCGCGTTGTGGCGACCGCTGCAAACCCCATGCGCGGCTGGCCAGTCAGTTCGAAGGCGTGTTGCGCTGGTTGCTGCCGACAACGTTGGTGCCGCGCCTGCATACCCGACTGGCGCATTACCTCGGATTGTTGATGGCGCTGGTACTGATGCTCGCCGGAGCACTGGCGCTGATCTATATGCAGGCCGCCCAGGGTTTGCCCCATTCGCAGACCTTGTACCAGGCGTTTTTCAAGGCCTTCCTGACGCTCTCGGTATTGGCCGCCGTACTCGCCTGGTGGGTGGTACTCACCCGCGAAAGCCGGCGGGTCGCCCAGGAAGAATCCGACCGGCAAACCTCGCTGCTGATGCAGGAGATCGCTGCCCACAGCCTCACCGACCAGGCCCTGCAACAAGCCAAGGAAGCCTCGGAAGCCGCGAACGCTGCCAAGAGTCGCTACGTTACCGGGCTGTCCCACGAACTGCGCACGCCCCTCAACAGCATCCTCGGTTTCACCCAGATTCTGCAGCGTGACAGCGCCATGCCCGAGCAGCACCAGGATGCCCTGGCGACCATCCTGCGCAGCGGCTCGCACCTGCTGTCGCTGATCGACGGCCTGCTGGACGTGGCGAAGATCGAGGCCGGCAAGTTGCGCCTGGAACTCACCGAAATCCCCTTCCCGGAACTGATCCACGACCTGGAACAAATGTTCACCCCCCAGGCCGAAGACAAGGGCCTGCGCTTTCGCCTGGACTGCGTGGGCAAGATTCCCGCCGTGGTGCGTGGCGATGAAAAACGTGTGCGGCAGATCCTGATCAACCTGCTGGGCAATGCGATCAACTTCACCGACAGCGGCGAGGTGCGCCTGCGGGTCAGCTACATGCGCGAGACCGCCAACTTCGAGATCATCGACACCGGCATCGGCATTGACCCGGAGCAGATCGAGCGGATTTTCCAGCCGTTTGAACGTGGCGACCTGATGCGCCAGGACAAAGGCGTAGGTCTCGGCTTGACCATCACGCGCATGCTGACCTCGTTGATGGGCGGCGAATTACGGGTGGTCAGCGAACTGGACAAGGGCACCTGCTTCCAGGTGCGGCTGTTCCTGTCCCAGGTCCGGGTGCCGCAGGCCGTGGTGCATGTTGAACACGACATCATCGGCTACCACGGCGAACGGCGGCGCATCCTGGTGGTGGACGACCACGTGGACCATCGCAAGGTGCTCAGCGGCATGCTCACGCCCCTGGGCTTCGAAGTCGCCCAGGCGAGTAACGGCCAGGAGGCGATCCGCCAGGTGGCGCTGCTGTCGCCGGACCTGATCCTGATGGACCTGTCGATGCCGACCATGGACGGTTGGGAAACCAGCAGGCTGATCCGGCGTAACGCGCTGTCCACCGCGCCCATTATCATCATCTCCGCCAACGCCTTCACCGACGACCGCGAACGCAGTATCGCCGGCGCCTGCAACGACTACCTGGCCAAGCCGGTGCGCACTTCGGAATTGCTCGGGCGCGTGCAACTGCACCTGGATTTGCAATGGCTGCGCCGCCGGACACCGATTGCCGCGCCGGTCGCTACAGAGGGTGCGCTACCCAGCGCTGAAGAACTCGCCGTGCTCGCCGAATTGAACGCCATCGGCTATGTGCGTGGTTTGCATGAAAAGCTCGACGCCATCGTGCTGGAAAGCCCAGGCACCGCACCGTTCATCAACAAGCTCCGGGCGCTGCTGAAAAGCTTTCGCCTGGAAGAACTCAACCGAATCCTGAAGGAGGCCGAAGATGAATGCCTTGACCCACAGCGCTGAGCCCGGCGTGGTGCTGATTGTCGACGACACCCCGGACAACCTGGCCATGCTCTCCGACGCCCTGGACGACGCCGGCTACATGGTGCTGGTGGCGCTGGACGGCCTCAGCGCCCTGAACCGCGTGCAACGCCGGCGCCCGGATTTGATCCTGCTGGACGCGGTGATGCCCGGCCTGGACGGCTTTGAAACCTGCCGCCGGCTCAAGGCGCAACCGGCCAGCGCGGACATTCCGGTGGTGTTCATGACCGGGCTCACCGACAGCAAGCATGTGGTGCAGGGGTTTGAGGTGGGCGGGAGTGACTACGTGACCAAGCCGATCCAGACGGATGAAGTGCTGGCGCGGGTGGCGGCGCATTTGCGTACCTCGCGGATTCTATTGTCGGCGCGGGCGGCGACGCAGCCGAGCGTGATCACCCTGGAGGATGAGCCGGCGCATAAGCTGTTGTCGGCGCGGTTTCAGCTGACGGAGCGGGAAGTCGAGGTGTTGCGCTGGGTGGCGTGTGGCAAGACCAATCGGGATATTGGCGACATTCTCGGGTTGAGCCCGAGGACGGTGAACAAGCATCTGGAGCATGTGTATGTGAAGTTGGGGGTGGAGACCAGGACGGCGGCGACTTCGGTGGCGATGGCAGCGATGAGTCCAACCCGGATCCCACAGATGGCCACGGTCTAAAATGTGGGAGCGGGCTTGCTCGCGAATGCGGTGTATCAGTCACCAAATTTTTTACTGATACGCCGCATTCGCGAGCAAGCCCGCTCCCACAGTTGATCTGTGTCGTTACTGGTATTACCTACCCACCGAAGATCTGTGAAGGCCGCCTCAACGTCGGATCAAACGGGTTGATCCTCGGCCCGATCGCCGCCGCTTCGCGCTTTAACAACTCCACCACCGTCGGCAACCTCCCCGGCCCCAGCCGGTCACTGATGGTCGCCACACTCAACGCCGCCACCGCATGCCCATTGCGGTCCAGGATCGGCACCGCCAACCCGGCCATGCCTTCCAGCACTCCGGTATTGCGCGCCGCATACCCCAACCGCCGCACACTCTCCACCTCCGAGCGCAAAAACACTTCGTCGTACAGATGAAAATCCTTGAGCCGTGGCAAGTTGTAGCGGATCACCGTCTCACGCTCTTCCTCCGGCAGGAACGCCAGGATCGCCAGGCTGCCCTGCCCCACGCCCAACGCCACGCGCCCGCCGATGTCACCGGTAAAGGTACGGATCGGGTACGGCCCTTCACTGCGGTCCAGGCAGATCGCATCAAACCCGCTGCGCGCCAGCAGGAACAATGAATCCCCCAGCGAAGCACTGAGGCGCAACATGCTCGGCCGCACCAGGTCCCGCAGGTTGCCGGTGTTGCCCGCGTTCGCTGCCAGCGCGAAGAACTCCAGGCTCAGCCGGTAGCGCTTGCTGCGCGCATCCTGCTCCACCATGCCCTCGTCCAGCAGGCTGCGCAGCAGTCGGTGGGTGGTAGGTTGCGACAACCCCACCTGCTGCGCCAGTTGCGTCACCCGTTCACCACCGTCCGGTGCCGCGCCGAGGATGCGCAGCAATGCAAACAATCGGGAGACGCCACCGGCGCCGACTTCCTTGACACTTTCGTTCCGCTCAGTGGAATCCATAAGCCGATATCTCACACTAAATTCTGATCAGTGAATGAAACTGAAAAAAGTACTCTATACAGTGAAATTCCATCTTCCGCCATCCTAGTCTTTCGCCCTAATCTGCGTCCACAGGGGCGAAATGAACAACTAACGGCAGCCGACTCAAGATCGAGCGCCAACGCACCCGCAACACCCTTTTCGCATCTGCCCAAAACAAAAAAGCGCGTTTCGACGCGACTCAAAAAGGTGGAACGCAGACATGGCTTTTCTCCAACTCAACGCCTTGAGCAAACGCTACGGCGCCGTCGACGCGGTGGTCGCCACTGATCTTGCGGTGGAAAAAGGCGAATTCGTGTCCCTGCTCGGCCCCTCGGGCTGCGGCAAGACCACCACCTTGCAAATGATCGCCGGCTTCGTCGACGTCACCGGTGGGCAGATCCTCCTCGATGGTCGCGACATCACCCACGCCAAACCCGCCAGCCGTGGCCTCGGCGTGGTATTCCAGAGCTACGCGCTGTTCCCCCATATGAGCGTGCGCGACAACGTCGCATTCGGCCTTAAGATGCGCAAGGTGCCCGCCGGCGAGATCGCAAGCAGAGTCAAGACCGTGCTGGAACTGGTGCGCCTGGCCCCTCACGCCGAGCGCTACCCGCGGGAACTCTCCGGCGGCCAGCGCCAGCGCGTGGCCCTGGCCCGTGCCCTGGTGATCGAACCGCCGGTGTTGCTGCTGGACGAGCCGCTGTCGAACCTCGACGCCAACCTGCGGGAAGAGATGCAGTTCGAAATCCGCCGCATCCAGTGCGAAGTCGGGATCACCACCTTGATGGTCACCCACGACCAGGCCGAAGCGCTGTCCATCAGCGACCGCGTGGTGGTGATGCAGGCCGGGCGCGTCACCCAGATCGACGCACCGTACAAACTCTATGAACACCCGCGCACGCGCTTTATCTCGGACTTTGTCGGCAAGGCCAATCTGCTGACGGGCGACTTCGATCAACTCGGCGCGCCGCAAGTGCGCTTCGAACCAGGCAGCGGTGAACTGACCCTGAGCCTGCGCCCGGAAAAAATCGACCTGGTGGCCGCCGGCTCAGGGCGCCTGCAAGGCAAGATCCTCGACAGCTATTTCTTCGGCAGCCAATGGCTATACCGCATCAAGACCCAGATCGGCGAGCTGACCGTGGTCCGCCGCAACGACGGCAGTGCGCCGTTGGGTTGCGGCGCAGCGGTAGGCCTGGACTGGGAGTCGAGCCTGCTGCGGATACTGGCCGCCGATGAGGTGCGCGCATGAGCCGTGGCTACCTGTTGTCGTTGCCGGCGCTGGTATTGTTTTTCGGGCTGCTGATCCTGCCCCTGGGCCTGACGCTGGTGCTGTCATTCAACGTGTTCGACTATCAGGTGGGGGTGAAGGCCGATGAGTGGACCTTCGCCCATTACCTGTCGCTGTTCAGCGATTCTTACTTCTACGAGATCTTCTGGCGCACCTTCTGGATCAGTGCCCTGGTGACCTTGCTGTGCGTGGTGATCGGGGTGCCCGAGGCCTACATCCTCAGCCGCATGGGCACGCCGTGGCGCTCGATCTTCCTGATCCTGATCCTCACCCCGCTGCTGATTTCGGTGGTGGTGCGGGCGTTTGGCTGGAGCCTGCTGCTGGGTGCCGATGGTCTGGTGAACCAGGTGATCCAGGCCCTCGGAGGCAAACCGGTGAAGCTGCTCTACACCTCATTCGCGGTGATCATCGCACTGGTGCACGTGATGCTGCCGTTCATGATCATCCCGGTGTGGACCTCCCTGCAAAAGCTCGACCCGTCGGCGGAACAGGCGGCGCTGTCCCTGGGTGCCAGCCAGGCCACGGTGATGCGCAAGATCGTGTTGCCACAGGTGATGCCCGGCGTGCTCTCCGGCACCCTGATCGTGTTCGGCCTGGCCGCCAGCTCCTTCGCGATCCCCGGCCTGTTGGGCGGACGCCGGCTGAAGATGGTCGCCACGGTGGTCTACGACCAATACCTCTCGGAACTCAACTGGCCCATGGGCGCGACCATCGCGGTGGTGCTGCTGTTAGTCAACTTGCTGATCATGCTGAGCTGGAACCGCATGGTCGAAGGCCGCTACAAAAAGTCCCTGGGAGTATAAGACGATGTCCAGAAACGGTCCTTTGGCCCTGGGCTTTCACGGCCTGGTGGTGCTGTTCATGATGGCGCCGCTGGTGGTGGTGTGCCTGGTGGCCTTCACCCCGGAAAACACCTTGAGCCTGCCGACGTCGGGCTTCTCCCTGCGCTGGTTTCATGCGGTGTTCGAACGCGCCGACTTTATCCAGGCGTTCTATAACAGCCTGGTGCTGGCGTTCGTGGCCGCCACCTTGGCGACCTTGATTGCGGTACCGGCGGCCCTGGCAATCAGTCGCTACCAGTTCCCCGGCCGCAACTTCTTCAGTGCGCTATTCCTCTCGCCGATCATCATCCCGCACCTGGTGCTGGGGGTGGCGATGCTGCGGCTGTTCGCAATGATGGGCGTCAACGGCAGCTTCACCTGGTTGATGCTGGCCCACGTGGTGATCATCACCCCTTACGTATTGCGCCTGGTATTGGCCGCCGCCATCGGCATCGATCGCAGCGCCGAGCAGGCCGCCGAATCCCTCGGCGCCAGCCGCTTCACCCTGTTTCGCCAGATCACCTTGCCGATGATTTTGCCCGGCGTGGCCGGCGGCTGGTTGCTGGCGTTCATCAACAGTTTCGATGAAGTGACCCTGTCGATCTTTGTCAGCTCGCCGGCCACCCAAACCTTGCCGGTGCGCATGTACGTGTACGCCACCGAATCCATCGACCCGATGATGGCGGCCGTGTCGGCACTGGTGATCGGGTTGACAGCGGCGGCGATGATTCTGCTGGACCGGGTCTACGGCCTGGATCGCGTTTTGGTAGGGAAGCATTGATGGCGCTGTTCAAACGACTGGCCGAGACCGAGCGGCCCACCCTCACCTTCACCCTCGACGGGCAGCCTGCCACGGGCTTGCTTGGGGACACCTTGCTGACCGCCGTACTGACCTGCGCCGAGCACCTGCGGGGCAGTGATTTCAGCGCCGAACGCCGCGCCGGTTTCTGCCTGATGGGCGCCTGCCAGGATTGCTGGGTACGGCTTGAGGACGGTCGCCGGGTGCGCGCGTGTTCGACCTTGCTCGAAGACGGCCAGGCGATTCGCCGTGATCCGGGGCGCCAGGCATGAAGACAGTGGTGATAGTAGGCGCAGGCCCGGCGGGCATTACCGCAGCCCGGACCTTGCTGGACCATGGCGTAACCCCGGTGTTGGTGGACGAAAGCCTGCGCGGCGGCGGCCAGATCTATCGGCGCCAACCGGCGAACTTCCAGCGCTCGGCCAAGCAGTTGTATGGGTTTGAAGCGGGCAAGGCGACGGCGCTGCATCGCACCATGGATGAGCTAGCCACGCTTGTTGACTACCGGCCTGAAACCCTGGTGTGGAATGCGGAAAATGGCCGTCTGGACATGCTCAATAACGGCCACGCCGAGAGCATCGAGTACGCGCAAATCATCGTCGCCACGGGCGCCACCGACCGCATCCTGCCGGTGCCGGGCTGGACCTTGCCCGGCGTGTACAGCCTGGGCGCTGCGCAAATCGCACTGAAGTATCAAGGCTGCGCCATCGGCGAGCGCGTGGCGTTTTGCGGCAGCGGGCCGTTGCTGTACCTGGTGGCGTATCAGTACGCCAAGGCCGGGGCCAAGGTGGTGGCGGTACTCGACAGTGCGCCATTCAGCGCCCAATGCCGCGCCTTGCCGGCATTGCTCGGCCAGCCGGCGACCCTGGCCAAGGGTTTGTACTACCGCGCCTGGCTCACGGCCCATGGCATCCCGGTGCATCAAGGGGCAACGCTGTCGCACATCGGCGGCGAGCAACGAGTGACGGGCATCCACTGGGATCAACAGGAAATCGCCTGTGATGCCGTGGCCTTCGCCCATGCCCTGCGTAGCGAGACCCAACTGGCGGATTTACTCGGCTGTGAATTTGCCTGGAATGCATTGAACCGCGCCTGGTTGCCCCAGCGAGATGCGGCCGGGCGTAGCAGTGTCGCGGGCGTGTATCTGGCTGGCGACGGTGCAGGAATCATGGGCGCCGATGCGGCGCAAATGGCGGGCGAGCGAGCGGCGTTGGCCTTGCTGGAAGACACCGGCGTTGCCATCGACTCTCGTCGGCCGCCGGTGCTTGAACAACAATTGGCGAGGATCCAGCGCTTTCGCCATGGCCTGGAAACCGCCTTCCCGTTCCCTGAAAAATGGGCCGCTGGAGCCCCGGATGAATTGATCCTGTGCCGCTGCGAAGAAGTCAGTGTCGGCGAAGTACGCGCGGTGGTGGATGAAGGCCACTGGGAAGTGAACCGGGTCAAGGCCCATTGCCGGATTGGCATGGGCCGTTGCCAGGGCCGGATGTGTGGGCTCGCAACGGCAGAAATCATTGCCGAACGCAGTGGGCGCGAGATTCAAAACGTTGGCCGCCTACGGGGCCAGGCACCGATCAAACCCTTGCCGTTTGGCGTGGAGGTGCAGCCATGATCGACAGCGAAGTGATCGTGTTGGGCGGTGGGATTGTCGGCGCTTCAGCGGCCTTGATGCTGGCGCAGAAAGGTCGACGCGTGGTGCTGGTGGAGCGGGACTTTTGTGGCTCGCACTCCAGCGGTGTTAACTATGGCGGCGTGCGACGCCAGGGGCGGCCATTGCATCAGTTGCCGTTATCGCAACGTGCCCATGAGCTGTGGTCCGACTTGCCGGGGCTGATTGGGATCGATGGCGAATACGTGCGCTCCGGGCATTTGAAACTGGCCCGCAGTCACGAGGACCTGGCCGCCTTGCAGGTTTACGCCGACGCCACTCGGGGCTTTGGGCTGGGATTGCAAATGCTGGATCACGCTCAATTGCGGGCGCGTTTTCCGTGGGTGGGTGATGTGGCGGTCGGCGCTTCGTTATGCCCCGAAGACGGCCACGCCAATCCGCGCCTGGTCTCCCCCGCCTTTGCCCGCGCCGCGCAACGCCACGGTGCGAGGGTGATGGAGCAAACCGAAGTCACCCAGGTTGAACATGACGGCCTGCTGTTTCAGGTGCGCTGTGCCAATGGTGTGCAGCTGCAAGCCCGCTGGCTGTTGAACTGCGCCGGCGCCTGGGCCAGTACCGTGGCCGCGCAATTTGGCGAACCGGTGCCGATGACCTCGGCGCACCCGGCGATGCTGGTGACCGAGCCGTTGCCGGTGGTGATGGACGTGAGCACCGGCGTCGAAGGCGGCGGAATCTATGCGCGGCAAGTTGCCCGGGGCAATTGCATCCTCGGTGGCGGTCGCGGCTTTGCGCTGGGCCCGCAACAAGCCCGGCCGGGGCAAGCGGCGGTGCTGGAGATTCTGCGCAACGCCGGCGAGTTGTACCCGTTCCTTAAAGGTGCCCAGGCAATTCGCACCTGGAGCGGCACCGAAGGTTATCTACCCGACCACGAACCGGTGATCGGCGACAGCAGCACCCAACCCGGCCTGCTTCACGGTTTCGGCTTCGCCGGCGCCGGGTTCCAGCTCGGCCCTGCGGTCGGTGAAGCCCTGGCAGAAATCGTCTGCACGGGGGCCAGCCGGCAGCCCATCGAAGCATTTTCCATCCGTCGTTTCCAAGCCTGAGAGGAAGATTTATGCACATGATCAAACGTACTGCGCTGTCTTGCCTGTCCCTCGCCCTGTTGAGCACGGCGGCCCATGCCGCACCGACGCTGTACCTGGGCATGAACGGCGGGACCATGGAACGGGTCTACGCCGACAAGGTGCTGCCTGCATTCGAGAAAGCCAACAACGTCAAGGTGGTGATCGTGCCAGGCACCTCGTCGGACATCCTGGCCAAGGTGCAGGCCAACAAAGACAACCCGCAGATGCACGTGATGTTCCTCGACGACGGCATCATGTACCGCGCCATCTCCATGGGGTTGTGCGAGAAGCTCACGCCCAACCCGACCCTGGATCAGATTCCGGCCAAGGCGAAGATCAAGGAAGAAGCGGTTGCGGTGACGCTCGGGGTGACCGGGTTGGGTTACAACGCCAAGATGTTCAAGGAAAAGGGCTGGGCGGCGCCGACGTCGTGGATGGACCTGGCGGATCCACGGTTCAAGGACAAGGTGGTGTTTCAGTCCCTGGCCTCCTCCACATTTGGGTTGCATGGTTTCCTGATGTTCAACCGGATTCAGGGGGGTAGCGAGACCAACGTGGAGCCGGGGTTCAAGGCGTGGCCGAAGACGGTTGGGCCGAATGTGCTGGAGTACATCGCCAGCTCGGCGAAGATTTCCGAGATGGTGCAGACGGATGAGGCGGCGATCTTTCCGCTGACGCCGACGCAGGTGACCACGCAGCAGTTGTTGGGTGTGCCGATGGAGTATGCGCAGCCCAAGGAAGGGGCGGTGGTGTTGAACGTAGCGGAGTGTGTGATTGCGCGTAATGACCAGCCGGAGTTGGCGCAGAAACTGGCGCAGTTTTTGTTGACTGCAGAGGCGCAGGCGCCGGCTTTGGAGTTGGGGGATCAGATTCCTTCGAATCCTACTACGCCGACCACGGATAAGACTCGGGCTCGGGTGGAGGCGATGAACAGCTATTTGCAGACGGCGATTTCGATTGATTGGGATCAGGTGAACCAGGCGCGGCCCGAGTGGAATGCGCGGTGGAGTCGGTCGATTGAGCGGTAGGCTTTGGGGGTGAATATCCGTTATTTGGGTGATGGCTGATATTGGTTCCGCTCTTACAGCGGCTCACTTTTGAACAGCGCAAAAGTAAGCAAAACGCTCTTGCCCCACCACTCGGCACCTCGCCTAGGCTCGGTGTGCCCGCACTCCGGCTTTGGAGCGTGGGCCGCCGCGATGGGCCATCCTTGGCCCAGCGCGGCTAACCCGGCGTCCTGCCGGGTTACCCACGCTCCAAAGCCTGCGTTCGGCCAGCGTGGTTTAACGGGGCGCCTAAGATCAAGATCAAAAGCAGATCAAGGGCACAGCGGCCTACCGGCCGGCTTGAGTGTGGTGAAGCAACAGCAACAGCAAAATCAGAAGCTAAAGCGGGCACGGTCCAAATGTGGGAGCGGGCTTGCTCGCGAAGGTCGTTAACGATGACGCGGGCATTCTGAATGAACGCGGCGGTCTCAGGTTTTTCGCGAGCAAGCCCGCTCCCACAGAAAAGCAGCTCTGCTTTCGCTCTGGATCTTGCCTTTGCTTTTAACACTCAAGCCGGCCGGTAGGCCGCTGTGCTTTTGCTTTTGATCTTGATCTGACTGCCCCATTCAGCCCGAGGCCGAACGCAGGCATTGAGGAGCGGGTAAACCGGCAGGACGCCGGTTTAGCCGCGCCGGGCCATGGATGGCCCGTCGCGGCGGCCCGCGGAGCAATGCCGGAGTGAGGGAACGCCGAGCCACAGCGAGGCGCCGACAGGCGGGGCAGAGCGTTTTGGTTACTTTTGCGCTTTTCAAAAGTGACCCGCTGTAAGAGCGGAACCATAGGAGGCCGTTACCTAAATAACGGATATGCCCCCCATCAAAACCTCAAGAATAAGCCACCCGAGAAGCCCCCACCCCAAGCCCCTCCCGAAACGCCAGATAATGCTTCAACACCTGCACCGGCGCCTCAATCTGCGGATAGTGCCCAATATTCGCCAGCAACACCGCATCCGCATGCGGCACCAGTTCACGATAGCGCTGAACCATATGCCCCCCAGAAATCGGATCAACCTCCCCATCAATCACCCGCAACGGCACCTCCCCCCGCTGCATCGCTTCCACCCATCGATCCCGCTGCTGCCTACGCTGAGGAATATACGCAATCAACTTGTGCAAAATCCGCGGCCCATCCTGGCTCTCGATCAAGCTCCAGAAATCATCCAACGCACTTTCACTGGGCCGGGTCGAAGGCCCAAAAATCTGCCCGAAACTGTTGGCCAGCGCGTTACGCCCAAACGCCCGCCCGATCATCCACCCCAACGGGCTCAGCAACAGCTTCTGAACCAACGCCGGACGATGCGTCTCCGGAAACAACCCACCGTTGAGAAACACACCACTGGCCATCTGAAACCGCCCTTCGTAATGCCGCGCCAACAGCTCCTGCGCCACACTGTCACCGTAATCATGGGCCAACACATGCACCGGCTGCTGCACCCAAAGATGCTCCAGCAACGCCTGCTGCAAATCCGCCTGCTCCAGCAGGCAATAGGTGTGATCCAACGGCTTGGCCGAATCGCCAAACCCCAGCATGTCGCACGCAATCACTTGATAGCGATGGGCCAACGGCTGCCAGAGGTAATGCCAATCCCAACTGGCCGTGGGGAACCCATGGATCAGCAGCAAAGGCTCGCCCTGCCCCGCCACCCAATAACGAATGGTGCGGCCGCGAAACTCGAAGCTCTGGGCGCGCTGGCGCCAGATACGCAGCGGAATCTCGGCGAGTGGCATCAGCTTTTATACCCGGGGTCGAGTGCGTCGAGTTTGCGCAGCAGCGCCGGCCATGCCAGCGCGCCGCCCATGCCTTGGGCGCTTTTGGTAACCCCGGCGATCATCGCCCGGGCACCGGCCAATATCGGTGGTGCAATCGTGATCAATTCCGCACCACCGTTCTGCGCCATCACCTGGATATCGCAGGTGCGCTGAAAGATGAACATCATCAGGAAGGTATCGGCGATGCTGCCACCGCAAGTCAGCAAGCCGTGGTTGTGCAGCATCAGGAAATTATTTTCGCCAAGGTCGGCCTGCAAGCGGGCCTTTTCTTCGTGGTTCAGCGCCACCCCTTCGTAGGCGTGATAGGCCAGGCTGGACAGCACAAACAAGGACTGCTGGCTGATGGGCAATACGCCCTGCTTCTGCGCGGAAACAGCAATGCCGGAAGCGGTGTGGGTGTGCAGCACGCAGACCACGTCGTGGCGAACTTCGTGAACCGCGCTGTGGATGGTGTAGCCCGCCGGGTTGACCTCGTAGGGACTGTCCATCAGCTTGTTGCCGGCCTGGTCGACCTTCACCAGGCTCGATGCGGTGATCTCGTGGAACATCAGCCCATAAGGGTTGATCAGGAAGTCTTCGGTGCCCGGCACCTTGGCTGAGATATGGGTGAAAATCAGGTCGTCCCAACCGTGCATCGCTACCAGGCGATAGCACGCGGCGAGGTCAACGCGGGTCTGCCATTCGGCAGCGCTGACCTGATCTTTTACGCTGTGTGTCGATTGAACAGTGGCTAGGCTCACGGCAATGACCTCCTTGGCGCGCTTTATTATTTTTTTGAGTGAAGGGGCAATCCAGGCAGAAGGGCCAGTCTAGTCAGACGCCGAGGCTGCCGTAGTTGCATTGGCAGCCACCTTGATGACCGAGCGGGTCAGTCATGAGGATAGTTGCAACTCGCTCAAATTGCGTCAGAGAAGCGACGCCAATAAAGGCGCGGCAAACAGGTTGAGCAATCCGGTCAGCACCATCACCAGACCCGCCACCGAGCCTTCCTCGCCACCCACTTCATGGGCCCGGCTGACACCTGCGCCGTGAGCGCCCACGCCAAACAATGCGCCACGAGCCAACGGTGTGCGCAGCGGCAGCCACTTGAGCAACACGCCGCCGAGCATGGCGCCAAACACACCGGTGAACATCACGAATACGGCCGTCAGTTCCGGCACTCCGCCCAGGTCGGAAGACACCGGCATGGCGAACGGCGTGGTGATCGAACGGGGCACCAACGACATCGTCACCGAGCTGTCGAGCGCCAAGGCTTTGGCCAGGCCATACGAAGTGGCGATGGACGCCGCGCTGCCCGCCACCATCCCCAGCAACAACGCTGACCAGTGGCGCATCAGCAACTGGCGCTGCTGCCAGATCGGAATGGCGAATGCCACGGTGACCGGGCCCAGCACCAGCATCAGCCAGTGGGTGTCGGTGGAGTATTCGGCATAGGCAGTCTTCATCGGCACGGCCACCGCCAACAACAGCGCGGGCACCAGGATCAGCGGCGACAGCAGGTAACGCCCGGTGCGCAGGTAGATCCAGCGGCTGAAGGCGTAGGCGCCGAGGGTTAGCGCCAGCCAGAACATCGGCATCAGCTCAAGCTTCATGGCGCAACTTCCAACGGCAAACGAATTCCACGGTAAACGCGGTCACCAACATCACTGACAAGGTGCTGAAGCCGATCACCAGCATGATCCGCCAGCCGTCGTGCTTTACCAGGCCGCCGTAGTCCAGAAGGCTCATCAACGCAGGAATAAAGAACAGCAGCATCTCCGCCATCAGCACACCGGCACCCAATTGCAGGGCCGCCGGTTTTACCAGGCCGGTGGCGAAGGTCAGCAGCAACAGGCCCAGGCCGACCACACCGCCAGGAATGGGCCAGTTGAGCCAGGCGGCCAATTCGCAGCCCAGAAAGTAAATGGCCAGCAGGACGATCAGTTCAACCAGCAACCGACCGACGAGTTTGAAAGTTAAACGTTTCATGAGCTTTGGGTCCTCGCAGGGCTTCTATTTTAAAGAGGCGCCTGTCATCCCCACAGCGAATTGTTAGACTGCAATCTATTCCAAACTGGAATCAGGTCGATGGAATTTAAACAGCTGCGCAGCTTTGTCGAAGTGATCCACCGCGGCGGTTTTACCCAAGCCGGCAAAACCCTGCACATCAGCCAGTCCGCTGTCAGCAAGCAGGTCGCGCAATTGGAGCAAAGCCTGGGCACACCGCTGCTGGATCGCCTGGGTTCGCAGATTCGCCTGACGGCGGCCGGGCAAGTGGTGTTACAGCGGGCAGAGGCGATGCTGCGCCAGCAAGCCGAGTTGCTCAGCGAGCTGGATGACTTGAATCAACTGACCCGTGGCGAACTGCGTATGGGCTTGCCGCAGTTGGGTGGCGACACGCTGTTTGCCGGGTTGTTTGCCGAATACCGCCGGCGCTATCCGAACGTCACGATTCAACTGCTGGAAGGCGGCAGCCGCAATATCGAGCAGGCAATCTTGAGTGGAGAACTGGAGGTGGGCGGTAGCTTGATGCCCAGCGACCCGGCGTTCGCCTGGCAGGCATTTTGTGATGAGCCGCTGGACGCCCTGCTGCCCATGGATCACCCGCTGGCCGATAACGCGCAAATCCGCCTGGAGGAATTGGCTGACACGCCTTTCCTGATGTACCAACGTAGTTTTGTATTGAACGACCGCCTGTTGCAGGCCTGTCAGCAACTGGGCTTTACCCCGAAGGAAAGCGGGCGCAGTGGCCAGGCGGATTTTCTCGCCGCATTGGTGGCCGCCGGCCAAGGCGTGGTGTTGTTGCCCAGCGTGGTAGCCCGGGGCCTGGTGCGGCCCGGGGTGGTACGTCTGACGCTCAAGGCGCCGGAATACCTGCGCTGGGACATTGCCTTTATCTGGCGTGAGGGCGCCTATCTGTCGAAAGCCGCCCAGGCCTGGCTGGCATTGTTGCGAGAATTCCCGGTCAACCGCGCAGTGCAGTGACCAGTTCCGCCAGCCATGGCTCGGCGTCGGCTTCCGGGGTCACGCTTTCGCTGGCGTCCAGGCGCAGCATCGGCAGTACTTCATGCACGCCCAACTCTGCAAACAGCTCGCGCATTTGCTCGCCACCGCCGCAGAAGGTGTCGCCATAGCTGGCGTCGCCCAGGCCGATCACCGCGCCCGGCAGGCCACGCCAGGCAGCGGGCAATTGGTCGCGGATGGTCGAGTACAGCGGCTGCAGGTTGTCGGGCAACTCGCCCATGCCGGTGGTGGAAGTCACCGCCAAAAAAGCCTCGGGCGCGAAGCCCTGCACGTCAGCCAAGGTGGCACGCGGGTTGTGCCAGGCGTCGAAACCGGCAGCGTTGAGAATGCTTGCAGCGTGACGGGCGACTTCTTCAGCCGTGCCGTACACCGAGCCGGAAAGGATGGCGACTTTCATCAATCTGATCCTGTAACTGACTAAAAGCCTGGGATATTAACAGCTGGGGCCAGTGGAAAGGCTGCCAGCATGTCTTAAACTGCGAATTCCGAAGACAAGCCATGGACCGCTCAATGATTAACGCCAAGCTGATGCAACTGGTGATCAACGCCTCCAACGACGGCATCGTAATTGCCGAGCGCGAAGGCAAGGATATGCCACTGATTTACGTAAACCCGGCGTTCGAGCGCATGACCGGCTACACCCTCGACGAAATCCTCTATCAGGATTGCCGCTTCATGCAATCGGGAGACCGTGACCAGCCAGGGCTTATGGCGATTCGCGAAGCTTTGGAGAGCGGTGAGCCCTGCCGGGAAATCCTGCGCAATTACCGTAAGGATGGCACCCACTTCTGGAATGAGCTGTCGTTATCGACGGTTTACAACCCGGCCGACAAGCAGACCTACGTTGTCGGCGTGCAGAAAGATGTGACCGCTCAGGTCAAGGCCCAGCAGCGTGTCGCGCAATTGGAAGCCCAGTTGGCGGACCTCAGGGCGGAGCTTGAGGCACTCAAGGCGACGAGCGGATCTAACAAAAACTAGAAAACGCGGTCTTTAAAGAGATAATGGCGTTTTAATACCTTTTCCTTGAGCAAGATCAATGCAACGCGACGCGCTTTTGACGCAGGACGAGCTGGATTTTATTCAGACCATGCACCACAACCCGCAACTGAACGTGCGGGATGCGTCGTCGAGCCTGACGGTCAATGGCGGTGCGCAGATTCGTGATTTGCTCACCCGCTTGGCGGCTCACGACCATGTCACCCTCCAGGCACAATTCGATAACCAGCAAATGACCTTTCCGCTGCAATTAGTGGAAGACGAGTTTCATGCCGTGCATTTGCGCCTGGGTGTGCCGAGTATTTTCGAAGACGGCCCGATGATTCGCCCGTGGCGCCTGGCACTTGAAGAGCCGGTACCGCTGGAAAATATCAAGGGGCAGCCGAGTGCGCTGTGGGTGCATGAGGTGTCGTTCAAAGGGTTGCTGGTGGAAATTCGCGGGCGGGTCAAGGCGCCTAAAACCTTTTCCCTGTGGTTCAGCCCGTCCGGGTATGAGCGTATCTCGGTACGCGGCACGCTGGAGCGGGAAAATGCCCGAGGGTTGTTCGCCTATCGCCTAAGCCAGAGTGATGCGGATGAAACCGAGCGCCTGCGCCAGTTTATCCTGCAGCAACATCGCTTGTTCCACCCCGAAGTCCACGCCTGAATTCAGGTATCCAGGCCGCCGCGCAGAAACTGCTGCAGGCGGCGCTGCATCAATCGCCCTTCATTGCCCAAGCATCCGACCGGCGACCCCTTCAGTTGCTCCTGAGCCAATTCCGCCGCATCACCGGCTAACAAAAGCGGGCAGTCGATGGTCAGGGCAAGCCGCTCGAGGCGCCGGGGCAACTCACTGGTGGGCGAGTGATTGGAGAACACCACAAGGGCTTGGGGCTTGGTTTTTTCACAGACGAGTGTCAATTCATCCATCGGCTGGCCCACGGCCAAGACCTTGACCGCTAATTCGTCACCGCTCATCAGCAGGCCTGCGACGAGCAATTCCAGCTCCCGACATTCTCCCGCGATGGCCGCCAGCAGCACCCGCGGCGCCGCAGAGGCGCAGCCGGTTTGCAGGCGTTTCCAGGTGCGGCTGCGCAGGAACCCATCAAAAAACAGCCATTCGCTGGTCTGGCCAAAAAGTCCCTGGTGACGCAATAACTGCTGCCAGAGCGGCATCAGGATGTCCTGGAAAACCACGCTCACCGGGTAGGCTGCGAAAATTTGGCCATACAACCGGTCCAGTTGCCGATCGTCGAAGGCACCGACGGCCGTTCGCAACTGTTGCTGCCATTGGCTCCATTCATGTTCCGCACCGGCGGGTGCGACGGCTGCAACTTCGACTTGCTGATCATCCCGGGCGAGGATTTTCCCCACCTTGCTCACCGCCACACCGCGTTCGATCCAGTCAAGAATACGATGAACAGTGTCGATATCGGTGCGCGAATACAGGCGGTGCCCGCTTTCGGTGCGAACCGGCTGAATCAGCCCATACCGACGTTCCCAGGCACGTAGGGTGACGGGGTTGATGCCTGTCAATCTTGCCACTTCACGAATCGGGAACAACTCGTCGGAATCGGCGGGGTTGCCAAGCGTCATATCAGGGGATGGAGCAGTCATTACAGACATCAGCGCACTAAAAACACCGTGAGGAATTTGGATCCCATTTAACGCCCATACAGCTGTCCGTTTCAAGGTCTTCGGCCAGCCGACCAATGCCGCTGGTGTATTTTTTCAAAACAGGAATAATCCTTGCCTGTTTTTTCAACGTGGCTGCTTACCCCGCAGCTTCGTTCGTGCGCCACCTACCCGGCCAAGCGCACCTGATCCTTATGGAGATACACAATGTCTACCTCCCCCGTCACCCTGATGGTTGCGCGCCGCGTGGCCAAGGGTCGTTATGAAGAGTTGATGGCCTGGCTGCGCGAAGGCGAGCAATTGGCCACGGACTTTCCCGGTTACCTGGGCTCCGGCGTGCTTGCCCCGCCGCCCAACGATGATGAATTCCAGATTATTTTCCGCTTCGCCGACGAAAAGACCCTGCATGCCTGGGAGTTTTCCGCGTCTCGTGGTGCATGGCTCGGTCGTGGCAGTGAGCTTTTTGCTGCGCCCTCGGAGCATCGTGTACGCGGTATCGACGGCTGGTTTGGCGCCGCCGCCGCACGACCGCCACGCTGGAAGCAGGCCGTGGCCATCTGGCTGGCGTTTTTCCCGGTGTCGCTGCTGTTCAACTTCGGCCTTGAGCCGCTGCTCAGCGAGCTGGGTTTGTTGAGCCGTGTGCTGGTCAGCACCCTCGCGCTGACGCCGCTGATGGTTTACTTCTTTATTCCGTTGTCGACCCACCTGCTGGCCAACTGGCTGCATCCGGCTCCGGCCCGGGTAAAGGCCACCGAAGCCGCTGCTTGAGTACAAGGGAGGCCGCGCGCTGGTATAGTTTTAGCCTGCCAGCGACTCGAGCTTCCCATGTCTTCAACTCCCGCCCCGATCCTGATCACCGGTGCCGGCCAACGTGTCGGCCTGCATTGCGCCCTGCGCCTGCTGGACGAAGGGCAGCCGGTGATTTTCAGTTACCGCAGCGAACGTCCCGGCGTGCAGACCCTGCGCGAGCGGGGTGCGATTGGCGTGTTTGCCGACTTTTCCTGCGAGGCAGGTATTCTCGCCTTCATCGACGAGCTGAAGACGCACACCCAGAGCCTGCGCGCGATCATCCATAATGCGTCGGCCTGGGAGGCGGAAACGCCCGGGGACGAGAGCCGCGCCTTTACCGACATGTTCAGCGTGCACATGCTTGCGCCGTACCTGATCAACCTGCATTGTGCTTACCTGCTGCAAAGCTCCACGCCTGCGGATATCGTGCACATCAGCGATGACGTGATCCGCAAGGGCAGCCGCCAGCACATTGCCTACTGCGCCACCAAGGCCGGGCTCGACAGCCTGACCTTGTCGTTTGCCGCGCAACTTGCACCGACAATCAAGGTGAACGGCATTGCCCCGGCGATGGTGATGTTCAACGAGGGCGACGACGCGGCCTACCGCGCCAAGGTCCTGGCCAAAGCGGCACTGGGTATCGAACCCGGCCCCGAGGTGATTTACCAGAGCGTGCGTTACCTGCTGGATAACCCGTATGTCACCGGTACCACCCTGACCGTCAACGGCGGGCGGCATATCAAGTAAGCCGTTTGCGAGGATGTTGTATGACTTTGTCCCTGCCCCACCATTACCGCGAGATCCTCAAGGGCCTGGGCGAAGACCCGGAGCGCGAAGGTTTGCTCGACACGCCGAAGCGGGCCGCCAAGGCCATGCAGTACCTGTGTCATGGTTACGAGCAGAACCTGGAGGAAATCGTCAACGGTGCGCTGTTCGCCTCCGACAACGACGAGATGGTGATCCTCAAGGACATCGAGCTGTATTCGCTGTGCGAGCATCACCTGCTGCCCTTTATCGGCAAGGCCCATGTGGCCTATATTCCGACCGGCAAGGTCCTCGGCCTGTCGAAGCTGGCGCGGATCGTCGACATGTTCGCCCGGCGCCTGCAGATCCAGGAGAATCTCACGCGGGAAATCGCCGACGCTATCCAGGAAGTCACTCAAGCAGCAGGTGTGGCGGTAGTGATCGAAGCCAAGCACATGTGCATGATGATGCGCGGCGTGGAAAAACAGAATTCAACCATGAACACCTCGGTGATGCTCGGCGCGTTCCGCGAGTCGAACACCACGCGCATGGAGTTCCTGCAACTGATTGGACGGAGCAAGTAGCAATGCCACAACTTCAGCCAGGCATGGCGCGCATCCGGGTCAAAGACCTGTGCCTGCGCACGTTTATCGGGATCAACGAGGATGAAATCCTCAACAAGCAGGATGTGTTGATCAACCTGACCATCCTGTATGCCGCCCAGGAAGCCGTACGCGACAACGACATCGACCACGCGCTGAACTACCGCACCATCACCAAGGCGATCATCGCCCATGTGGAAGGCAACCGCTTCGCCCTGCTGGAGCGCCTGACCCAGGAGATCCTCGACCTGGTGATGAGCAATACGTCGGTGCTGTACGCCGAAGTCGAAGTCGACAAGCCCCATGCGTTGCGTTTTGCCGAATCGGTGTCGATCACCCTGGCGGCCAGTCGCTAACCCTTACCTTTGCAGTGAGTACCATGAACGATCAACAACGCCTCGAACTCGAAGCCGCCGCCTTTCGCCGACTGGTAGCCCACCTGGACAGCCGCAAGGATGTGCAGAACATCGACCTGATGAACCTCTCGGGCTTCTGCCGCAACTGCTTGTCCAAGTGGTACAAGGCCGAGGCCGACGAGCGCCAGATTGAGCTGAGCCTCGATGACGCCCGTGAAGTGGTGTACGGCATGCCGTACGCCGAGTGGAAAGCCCAATACCAGCAAGAAGCCAGTGCCGAACAGCAAGCGGCATTCGCCAAAGGAAAAACCCATGACTGACCTGAACACCCTGCGCGCCAGCCTCAACAGCGGCGAACACGCTTTCGCCGACACCCTGGCTTTTGTTGCCGCCGGTTACGACTACCAGCCACAACCCTTCACCAACGCCAGCGTGGAAAACGCCGCCGGGCAGAACGAAGGATCGTGCAAGACCCTGGGCCTGGCACTGCTGGAAGGCTTTAGCGACCAGGAAGCGCTGTTGGCGTTTGGCGAGCATTACCGTTCCGTGCTGGCCACGCCTGAAGGCAGTGACCACGGCAACATTCGTGCGCTGATCGAGCATGGGTTGGCGGGTGTGAAGTTTGCCGCACAGCCACTGACCCGCAAATCCTGAGTCAGGCATAGATCAAAATGTGGGAGCGGGCTTGCTCGCGAATGCGGTGTATCAGTCACCCGATGTATTGCCTGACACTCTGCATTCGCGAGCAAGCCCGCTCCCACATTTGAGCTGCGGTGTTGCATAAATCGCAGACGTAAAAAAACCGGCCTCGCAGCCGGTTTTTTTGTTTCAGCGGTTTAGAACGCAGCGTCTTTCAAACCGTCGAGGTAACGCTCGGCATCCAGTGCCGCCATGCAGCCAGCGCCGGCGGAGGTGATCGCCTGGCGGTAGACGTGGTCAGCCACGTCACCGGCAGCGAAGATACCTTCGATGTTGGTGGCCGTCGCGTTGCCTTCACGGCCGCCCTGCACGATCAGGTAACCGTCTTTTGCATCCAGCACGCCTTCGAACAACGAGGTGTTCGGGGTGTGGCCGATGGCGATGAACACGCCGTCGACCTTCAGTTCGTCGAAGCTGCCGTCGTTGTTCTTCAGGCGAGCACCGGTCACGCCCATGTTGTCACCCAGGACTTCATCCAGGGTGGCGTTGAGCTTGAGGATGATCTTGCCTTCGGCAACGCGGGCATGCAGCTTGTCGATCAGGATCTTCTCGGCGCGGAAGGTCTCGCGGCGGTGAACCAGGGTCACGGTGCTGGCGATGTTGGCCAGGTACAGCGCCTCTTCCACCGCGGTGTTGCCGCCACCGACCACAGCCACTGGCTTGTTGCGGTAGAAGAAACCGTCGCAGGTCGCGCAGGCTGAAACGCCCTTGCCCATGAACGCTTCTTCCGACGGCAGGCCCAGGTAACGAGCGCTGGCGCCGGTGGCGATGATCAGCGCGTCACAGGTGTACACACCGCTGTCGCCGGTCAGGCTGTATGGCTTTTTCGAGAAGTCGACCGCGTTGATGTGATCAAACACGATTTCGGTTTCGAAACGCTCGGCGTGTTCTTTCATGCGTTCCATCAGCACCGGGCCGGTCAGGCCGTGAACGTCGCCTGGCCAGTTGTCGACTTCGGTGGTGGTGGTCAACTGACCGCCCGCTTGCATGCCGGTGATCAGCAGCGGCTTGAGGTTGGCGCGGGCAGCGTAGACGGCAGCGCTGTAACCGGCAGGGCCGGAACCGAGAATAATCACTCGCGAATGACGGGTATCAGACATGACTCACTCCTATCGACCGCCCGGACTACAGAACGGCTGGAATAAAAAAGGAACGCGAAGCACTTGGGGAAGGCTTGAACTCGCAGATCCTGAAAATAATGGGTGCAGCGTATAGAGGGAGGCAAGATTAAGGAAATACGGAATAACAATCCAGCTCATAGGTGGTCTCTATCCCGTGCCCTCTATTAATCGACACCTTTGTTACCGTTAATGTCGCGACGCGGGCCGTGCTTTCCCGGTACTCCCAAAGCCGGTAAGGTCGGCGCGTTCGCCCCCATTGCCCGGAGTTATCCATGCCCGCCCCCGTTCTTTCAGGCCCACAGTACCTGCGCGAAGGCCTCAAACTGGTACTCAGCCCTGGCTTGCGCCTGTTTGTGCTGCTGCCACTGGCGATCAACCTGATCCTGTTCGTCGGATTGATCTACTTCGCCGGCCATCAGTTCAGCCTGTGGGTCGACACGCTGATGCCGACGCTGCCGAGTTGGCTGAGCTTTCTCAATTATCTGCTGTGGCCTTTATTCGTGGTGCTGGTGGTGCTGATGGTGTTTTTCACCTTCACCATGCTCGCCAATATCATCGCCGCGCCGTTCAACGGCTTTCTGTCGGAAAAAGTCGAAGTGGTGGTGCGCGGCACCGATGACTTCCCGGCATTCAGCTGGGCCGAACTGGCGGCCATGGTCCCGCGTACCCTGGCCCGGGAAATGCGCAAACTGGGCTACTTCCTGCCACGGGCCATCGGCCTGTTTATCCTGTCGTTCATCCCGGTGGTCAACCTGGTGGCCGCGCCGCTGTGGCTGCTGTTCGGCGTGTGGATGATGGCGATCCAGTACATCGACTACCCGGCGGACAACCACAAGCTGGGCTGGAACGAAATGCTCGCCTGGCTGCGCCAGAAGCGCTGGCAGAGCATGAGTTTTGGCGGCATCGTTTACCTGGTGCTGCTGGTGCCGGTGGTGAACCTGCTGATGATGCCGGCGGCGGTGGCCGGGGCGACGTTGTTCTGGGTGCGTGAGCAAGGCGCCGAGGCGATGGCCGTTAAAAAGGCCTGAGCCGTCACAAATCCATCATCCAAAAGACACAATGACGACATGGCCCACACCGACACTGTGGGTCATGACGACAGCTTCGCTCCACATCACCCTGATTACCGAAACCTTCCCGCCCGAGATCAACGGGGTGGCCAATACCCTTGGCCGCCTGTGTGACGGTTTGCGCGCGCGCGGGCATCAAGTCGAACTGGTTCGCCCGCGCCAGGGCAGCGACCAGAGCCGGCCCAGCGACGACGGCCTGATGCTTTGCCGGGGTTGGCCGTTGCCGGGTTATCCGGGGCTGCAATGGGGCCAGTCGTCGATGCACAAGTTGTTGCGGCGCTGGACCCGCCAGCGCCCGGATGTGCTGTACATCGCCACCGAAGGGCCGTTGGGTTTGTCCGCACTCAGGGCGGCGCGGCGCTTGGGGATCAGCGTGGTGAGTGGCTTCCACACCAACTTCCAGCAGTATTCCAACCAGTACGGCCTGGGCATGTTGAGCCGGGCGTTGACCCACTATCTGCGCTGGTTCCATAACCGTTCGACCCTGACCCTGGTGCCCAGCGCCAGCCAACGCATGGAGCTCGAGCGGCGCCACTTCGAGCGCCTGGGCATGCTTGCGCGAGGTGTCGACAGCCAGCTGTTTCATCCGGCCAAACGCGATAATGCGCTGCGTGAAAGTTGGGCACTGACCAGTGAGCAAACTGCGGTGTTGCATGTGGGCCGCCTGGCCCAGGAAAAAAACCTCGGGTTGCTCAAGCGCTGCTTTGAAACGCTGCAGGACACCTACCCACTGCGCCAGATGAAACTGATCATCGTCGGTGACGGCCCACAACGGGCGATGCTGGAAAAGGAACTGCCGGAGGCGATTTTCTGCGGCACCCTGCGCGGTGAAGAGTTGGCCAGGCATTACGCATCCGGGGATGTGTTCCTGTTCCCCAGCCTGACTGAAACCTTCGGCAACGTGGTGCTGGAAGCCATGGCGTCAGGGTTGGGTGTAGTGGCGTACGACCAGGCGGCCGCGACCCAGCATATTCGCCATGGCTACAGTGGCGTGCTGGCAATGCCGGGGGATGAGGAGGCGTTTTGCGATGCCGCGAACTGGCTGTTGGAAGAGCGCGAGAGTTTACGGCGGGTGCGGCTCAATGCCCGGCAACACGCCAGCCGTCAAGGTTGGCCAGCGATTGTCGAACAGTTTGAGATTCAGTTACGAGGTGTGTGTGGGGCCCACTTGCCCGTTACACCTGCACCTGTGACGCGATGATTAGACGACAAGGAAAGTCAGCAACTTTACCAACTCGTTCTGCTATCCCCTGAGTTACGCGGCCTGCCCTGAAAAAAAGCCTCAGCCGCACCGAAAAGCGCAGTTTCATGACTGAATATATCGGGAACGCGACCTTACGGGTTACCCACCCAAGTGACGCCTACTTATCAAAGAGGCGCCAGCTTGGGCATGGGAAAAATCCCAAAACAAGCGGGGAAAATCTATAAGCAACAACCCAATATAGAGATCAACGATGTTTATACTGAATCACGTATCAAACCCTGCCAGCGTTACTCGCTTTGAAAACCCCACGCAAGCGCAACAGCCTTCCGGCAAACAGCCAATGTCAGGGTGGGACCGACAGGATACCCAACCGAGTGGAAACGCCTGGCAACCCGCACCGCCGGATGATCGCGGCAGACGTTCCAAGTGCTCACCCGCTCGCCCTGCGCAACCCGGCAGCGGGAATCCTGCACGCCCACGGCCCGACTACGGCGCGAATCCCGCACGCCCGCAACCCGATTACGGCGAAAATCCCGCACGCCCACGGCCCGATTACGGCGCAAATCCTGCACGCCCGCAACCCGACTACGGCGCAAATCCCGCACGCCCGCAACCCGACTACGGCGCAAATCCCGCACGCCCGCAACCCGACTACGGCGCAAATCCCGCACGCCCGCAACCCGACTACGGCGCAAATCCCGCACGCCCGCAACCCGACTACGGCGCAAATCCCGCACGCCCGCAACCCGACTACGGCGCAAATCCCGCACGCCCGCAACCCGACTACGGCGCAAATCCCGCACGCCCGCAACCCGACTACGGCGCAAATCCCGCACGCCCGCAACCCGACTACGGCGCAAATCCCGCACGCCCACGGCCTGAAAACGGCGGATACCCTGCTCACCTCAGCAGAAACAACCAGCAACCGCTGTTGCGCAATCACAGCCTTCAAGCCGACGAGCAATCGTCACAATCGCGATTCATGCCTGCACACCAGGCGAATTCCGCCTATGACAGTTATTCCGAGCGCCAACCGTCCGCACTCACAGGCCGGCGCCCTTTTACGTAAACCTCATGACATCCCCACTATGGGGGTAGATGGCTCATTTACGACCTGAAAATCACAGGGAGCCGGGTAACCGGCTTCCTGTCAGAAACCTTGGTGAAAGCGCAGAATCGCGCTCAAACAAGGGTCGTCAACGCCTCACGACTAAACGGCAAGATGTCGCCCTCACGCCCTTCGCGCACTTTGAGCGCCCAATCCGGGTCCACCAGCAACGCACGGCCAACCGCCACCAGATCAAACTCGTCGTTGTTCAGGCGCTCCAGCAGGTTTTCCAGGCTGGCCGGTTGCGCAATCTTGTCGGTGTTGACCATGAACTGCAGGAACTCACCATCCAGGCCGACGCTGCCCACAGTGATGGTCGGCTTGCCGGTGAGCTTGCGGGTCCAGCCAGCCAGGTTCAGTTCGGAGCCTTCGAATTCCGGCTCCCAGAAACGGCGGGTGGAGCAGTGGAAAATATCCACGCCGGCCTCAGACAGCGGCTTGAGGAATTCACCCAGCGCTTGCGGGGTTTGCACCAGACGCGCAGTGTAGTCCTGCTGCTTCCACTGGGAAAAACGCAAGATGATCGGGAAGTCCGGGCCCACGGCAGCGCGGATGGCCTGGATCAATTCGATGGCAAAGCGCGAACGGTTGGCCAGGCTGCCGCCGTATTCGTCGGTGCGCAGGTTGGTGCCTTCCCAGAAGAACTGGTCCACCAGGTAACCGTGTGCGCCGTGGATTTCCACGCCGTCCATGCCGATGCTCTGGGCATCCTTGGCGGCTTGGGCGAACGCGGCGATCACGTCCTTGATGTCTTGCACGGTCATGCCGTGGACGACGACGTTGCCGTCCTTGAGTTTTTCGGTCGGGCCGTAAGCTGGCACGCTGGCATCCGGCTCGGTGCCGATGCGCCGCACGCTGCCTACATGCCACAGTTGCGGAACGATCCTGCCGCCTTCGGCATGTACGGCGTCGACCACTTTCTTCCAGCCGGCCAGGGCGGCTTCACCATAGAAATGCGGGACGTTCGGGTAGCCGTTGGAGGCCGGGTGACCGACCACGGTGCCTTCGGTGATGATCAGGCCGACACCGGCAGCGGCGCGGCGGCGGTAGTACTCGATAACTTTGGCGTTAGGCACGCCGCCCGGGGAGAACGAACGGGTCATCGGCGCCATCACCACGCGTGTCGGCAGTTGCAGTGCGCCGAGCTGGAACGGTTTGAACAAGGCTTGGACAGGCATGGGAGCACTCCATCAGAAAGGAATTTATGATGTGGATAATATGGAGTGAGCAGCGTACTGGATAGCACTATTGATTGGGGTGATTAAGGGGTAAAAGCGGGAAAACTTTGGCGATTGGCTTTTGTGGCGAGGGGGCTTGTCCCCCGTTGGGCTGCGTAGCGGCCCCAAAAAAAGCGGGAGCGCTTCGCACTCCAACGGGGGACAAGCCCCCTCGCCACAGGACAAGCCCCCTCACCACAGGATAAGCCCCCCCACCACAGGACAAGCGCGCTCAGCTCAAGGCTTTTTCGATTGCCTGCACGATGGTGGGATCATCCGGCGGTGTACGCGGTGAGAAACGCGCCAGGACCCGGCCGTCTTTACCCAGCAGGAATTTTTCGAAGTTCCAGGTAATGTCCCCGGGAAATTCGGCGCCCTCGCCCGCCAGCAATCGATACAGCTGGTGGCGATCGTGACCATTCACGTCGAGCTTGCTGCCCAGGGGAAAGGTCACGCCGTAGTTGAGGCTGCAGAATTCCTGGATTTCTTCTTCAGTACCCGGTTCCTGCCCGGCAAATTGATTGCACGGCAACCCGAGTACGGTGAAACCCTGGCTTTTGTATTGCTGATAGAGGTTTTCCAGCGCGGCGTACTGTGGTGTCAAACCACATTTGGAGGCGACGTTGACCACCAGCACGACTTGCCCCTTGAAGGGCGCCAGAGGCAGCTCCTGACCATCCAGGGCTTTGAGTTTAAGGTCGTGGAAAGCACTCATGACGAACTCCAGATATCCTATGTTCTTTGTAACGGCCATTCGAGATTACAGCCGCCAAGTCGGCAAGAATAGCCGCCAAATGAAAAAGGCGCCCGAAGGCGCCTTTTTCCAACTGACAGAGCGTCGCTCTATCAATTAATGGTGGTGACCACCTTCGCCGTGCACGTGGCCGTGGGCCACTTCTTCCTGGGAAGCGTCACGGATAGCGACGATCTTCACCTGGAAGTTCAGGCGCTGGCCCGCCAGCGGGTGGTTGCCGTCGACGGTCACGTCGTCGCCGTCCAGGTCGCGGATGGTGACGATCTGCATCTGGCCGTCCGGAGCGGAAGCGTGGAACTGCATGCCCACTTCCAGCTCGTCAACGCCTTCGAACATGCTGCGGCTCAGGGTGCTGACCAGTTCGGCAGCGTATTCGCCGTAGGCATCTTCAGGTTCTACGGCAACGGTCAGTTCGTCACCGACCTCTTTGCCTTCCAGAGCCTTTTCCAGGCCCGGGATGATGTTACCTGCACCTTGCAGGTAGACCAGCGGCGCGCCGCCGGCAGAACTGTCGATGACCTCACCAGCGTCGTTGGTCAGGGTATAGTCAATGGAGACAGCCTTATTGGCGGCGATCGGCATGGGGCGAGACCTTTTGCAGAAGAATGAAGAACGGACAAGTCTAAACAAGGATTTGCCCGAAAGCGAACACAACCCGGACGGACGGGGTCGAACAACTGACCCGACGGTCGTCGGATTTCACCAGGACGAAGACCAGCACTGGGTCGTCGAGCTTTCCTGCGGCCACACCCAGCACCTGCGCCACCAGCCACCCTGGCAATCCCGCGCCTGGGTCACGGACCCGGCGCAACGCCTTGAAAAAATAGACAAGCCCTTTACGTGCGGCTGGTGTGCGCAAGGCTCAGATAGAGATAACCTTGGCACCTGATTCCCGGTAGGCAGCCAGCCATAGGCCGCCACCGAAGCCATGCACCTCCAGAGAATTCGCATGCAGACTTTTTTTATCGCGCCCACCGATTTTGGTGTGGGTCTGACCTCCATCAGCCTTGGGCTGGTGCGTACCCTTGAACGGGCCGGGCTGAAAGTCGGCTTCTTCAAACCGATTGCCCAGCCACATCCCGGCGACACCGGCCCCGAGCGCTCCACCGAACTGGTGGCCCGTACCCACGGCCTGAAACCGCCCCAGCCCTTGGGCCTGGCCCATGTAGAGCGGATGCTCGGCGACGGCCAGCTGGATGAACTGCTGGAAGAAATCATCACCCTTTACCAACAAGCTGCCGTAGGCAAGGACGTGCTGATTGTCGAAGGCATGGTGCCGACCCGCAGCGCCAGCTATGCGGCCCGGGTGAACCTGCACCTGGCCAAGAGCCTGGACGCCGAAGTGATCCTGGTCTCGGCCCCGGAAAACGAAGTGCTCACCGAACTCTCCGGCCGCGTGGAATTGCAGGCCCAGTTGTTCGGCGGCCCGAAAGATCCAAAAGTGTTGGGCGTGATCCTCAACAAGGTGCGCACCGACGAAAGCATGGAAGCATTCTCGGCGCGCCTCAAAGAGCATTCGCCGTTGTTGCGCAGTGGCGATTTCCGCCTGTTGGGCTGCATCCCGTACCAGCCGGAACTCAACGCCCCGCGCACCCGCGACGTGGCCGACCTGATGGGCGCGCAGATCCTCAACGCCGGTGACTACGAAACCCGGCGCATGACCAAAATCATCATCTGCGCCCGCACCATGCGCAACACCGTGGAGCTGCTCAAGCCCGGCGTATTGGTGGTGACGCCCGGCGACCGCGACGACATCATCCTCGCCGTCAGCCTGGCCGCCATCAACGGCGTGCCGCTGGCCGGACTGTTGCTGACCAGCGACACCCTGCCCGACCCACGGATCATGGACCTGTGCCGGGGCGCGTTCCAGGCCGGGCTGCCGGTGCTGTCGGTGAGCACCGGCTCTTACGACACCGCCAACCAGCTCAACAGCCTGAACAAGGAAATCCCGATTGATGACCGCGAACGTGCGGAGATCATCACCGATTTCGTCGCCAGCCACCTCGACGCCCGCTGGCTGCATCAACGCTGCGGCACGCCGCGGGAGATGCGCCTGTCGCCGGCCGTATTCCGTTATCAACTGATCCAGCGCGCCCAGGCTGCCAACAAGCGTATCGTTTTGCCGGAAGGCAGCGAGCCGCTGACCGTGCAGGCTGCGGCCATCTGCCAGGCACGGGGGATTGCCCGCTGCGTGCTGCTGGCCAAGCCGGCGGACGTGGAAGCGGTGGCCCGCGCCCATGGTATCGAGCTGCCCGAAGGCCTGGAGATTCTCGACCCCGACCTGATTCGCCAGCGCTACGTAGAGCCGATGGTGGCCCTGCGCAAAACCAAAAGCCTCAACGCACCGATGGCCGAGCAGCAACTGGAAGACACGGTGGTGATCGCCACCATGATGCTCGCCCTGGATGAAGTCGACGGCCTGGTCTCCGGCGTCATCCACTCCACCGCCAACACCATTCGCCCAGCCCTCCAGTTGATCAAGACCGCGCCGGGCTGCACCCTGGTCTCGTCGGTGTTCTTCATGCTGTTCCCGGAGCAAGTGCTGGTGTACGGCGACTGTGTGATGAACCCGCACCCCAGCGCCGCCGAGCTGGCGGAAATCGCCCTGCAAAGCGCCGACTCGGCCGCCGCGTTCGGCATCACGCCACGGGTGGCGATGATCAGTTATTCCAGCGGTGATTCCGCCACGGGCGAAGAAGTCGAGAAAGTCCGCGAAGCCACCCTGCTCGCCCACGAAGCCCAAAGCTCACTGCTGATCGACGGCCCGTTGCAATACGACGCCGCTGCCAACGAAACTGTGGCCCGGCAACTGGCGCCTAACAGCCTGGTAGCGGGCAAGGCCACGGTGTTCGTGTTCCCTGACCTCAACACCGGCAACACCACCCACAAGGCCGTGCAGCGCAGTGCCGATTGCGTGAGCCTGGGGCCGATGCTGCAAGGCCTGCGCAAACCGGTGAACGACCTGCCCCGTGGGGCGCAGGTGGACGACATCGTGTACACCATCGCATTGACCGCGATTCAAGCCGCCAACCGACCTATGGATGTCTAAATGCTGGATTTTCTACCTGCTGCCGTGCGTGGGGTGATCGCCTCGCTGTTGCTGGCGTTGAACACGATCCTGCTGTGCTCGTTCCTGTTTATCGTGGCGCTGTTCAAGGCGTTGCCGTTTGCCAAGCGCTTCAGTGAATGGCTGATGAACCAGACCCACGAGGCCTGGATCAGCAACAACAAGGCCTGGATGAACCTGGTATGTCGCACCCGCTGGCACTTGAAGGGCCTGGAAGGCCTCGACTATGAACACTCGTACCTGGTGACCAGTAACCACCAGAGCTGGGTCGATATCATGGTGCTGCAATACGTGCTCAACCGGCGTATTCGCCCGCTGAAGTTCTTCCTCAAGCAAGAGCTGATCTGGGTCCCGGTGATCGGTCTGGCGTGGTGGACACTGGGCTTCCCGTTCATGAAGCGCTACACCAAGGCGTACCTGGAAAAGCATCCGGAAAAGAAAGGCAAAGACCTGGAAACCACCCGCAAGACCTGCGCGAAGTTTCGCCACAACCCGGTGGGCATTTTCAACTTTGCCGAAGGCACGCGGTTTACCCCCGGCAAGCATGCACAGCAGAAGTCACCGTTTCGTTATCTGCTCAAGCCGAAGGCCGGTGGTATCGCGTTTGTGCTGGATGCCATGGGTGAACAGCTAAAGTCGCTGGTGAACGTGACCATTCACTATCCTGGTGGGCGCCCCGGTTATTGGGATTTGCTGTGCGGGAATGTGAAGGACGTGGTGGTGCAGTTTGAAGAGGTGCAGATTCCGGCCGAGTTTATCGGCAAGAATTATGAGCAGGATGGGGAGTATCGGTTGGCGTTCCAGGGCTGGATCAACCGGTTGTGGGAAGAGAAGGATGTGTTGCTGGAACAGCTTCACCGCGACTTTCCTGCCTGACACCTGTAGGAGCGAGCTTGCTCGCGAAGGTCGTTAACGATGACGTTGGCATCCTGATTCAACGCGGCGCACTCAGGTTTTTCGCGAGCAAGCTCGCTCCTACAGAGATCACGGTTCGCATGAAAAAGCCCGCCACCGAGTGATCGGTGGCGGGCTTTTTTGTGCGCGTGACGCTTAGATCGCGCCGCGCTGGCGTAGCAGGTCCAGCACTTGCTTGACGCTGTCTTCCAACGACAACGTCTGGGTGTCGATCACAAGATCAGCATTCAACGGCACGTCATACGGGAAGGACTCACCCGGGATGTTATCCCCGCCCGCCGCGTACAGGCCTTGCGGATCCCGCTCGGCACACACCAGCGGCGAAGCCTGCACGTAGACGGTCAGCAAACGATCACCGCCGATCAACGCCTTGGCCTGTTCACGCCCTTCGGCATCCGGGGCA
Source organism: Pseudomonas sp. AN3A02 (assembly GCF_011765255.1). Lineage (NCBI taxonomy): Bacteria > Pseudomonadati > Pseudomonadota > Gammaproteobacteria > Pseudomonadales > Pseudomonadaceae > Pseudomonas > Pseudomonas sp. AN3A02. The sequence goes on along the minus strand of NZ_JAARNI010000012.1, from coordinate 105,948 downwards.
ACGAACGCCGCCAGGGTCAGCAAGCCGGCTTCGTTGAACTGACGCGCCACATGCGCGGCACGACGCCAGTTCTCGGTACGCCCGGCGCGGTCCTGCGGCAGGCCCTTGTTCAGGTCATGGCGCAAGTTCTGGCCATCCAGCACAAACACTGCACGGCCCATGTCGAACAGCTTGCGTTCAACCGCGTAGGCCAGGGTGCTTTTGCCGGCGCCCGACAAGCCGCTGAACAACACGGTCGCCGGTTGCTGGCCGAAGCGCTGGGCGCGTTCTTCGGTGGCCACGTGAGCCAACTTGCCATGCTGCGCCGCGCTGCCGTGAGTCACCGGCGGCGCGATGATCATGCCGGCTGCCACGGTGCCGTTGGTCAAGCGGTCGATGACGATAAACGAACCGGTGGTGCGGTTGCTCGCGTAACCGTCCAGGGCGATGACCGTGTCGAGGCTGACCTTGACCCGGCCGATCTCGTTCAACTGCAAGGCGCTCGCCGGGCCTTCTTCCAGGGTGTTCACATCGACGCGATGCACGATGCTGGTGATGGAACCCGGCACGTAGCTGGTGGCGCGCTTGATGTCGTATTTCTTGCCCGGCAGCATCGGCTCTTCAGCCATCCACACCAGCATGGCGTCGAAGGCGTCGGTCACTTGCGGCACGTTGTCGGCATGTACCAGCAAGTCGCCACGGGAGATGTCGATCTCGTCTTCCATGGTCAGGGTCACGGCCTGGCCTGGGCCGGCGTTTTCCAGCTCGCCTTCAAAGGTGACGATGGATTTCACGCGGCTGCTCTTGCCCGACGGCAGCACCACGATTTCGTCGCCCTTGTGCACGATGCCGCTGGCCAGGGTGCCGGCGAAACCACGGAAGTTCAGGTTCGGACGGTTGACGTACTGCACCGGGAAACGCAGGTCGGTGTAGTTGCGGTCGTTGGCGATCTCGACGGTTTCGAGAATTTCCATCAGCGACTGGCCGGTGTACCAAGGCGAACGCTCGCTCTTGTTCACCACGTTGTCGCCCTTGAGCGCCGACATCGGCACGAATGTCAGGGTGCTCGGCTTGAACGCGATACCGTCGGCAAACTTCAGGTAATCGGCCTTGATCGACTCGAACACACTTTGGTCAAAGCCATTGATGTCCATCTTGTTGACGGCCACCACGATGTGTTTGATCCCCAGCAACGAGGCGATAAAGCTGTGGCGACGGGTCTGGGTCTGCACGCCGTAGCGGGCGTCGATCAGGATGATCGCCAGGTCACAGGTGGAGGCACCGGTGGCCATGTTTCGGGTGTACTGCTCATGGCCGGGGGTGTCGGCAATGATGAATTTGCGCTTGGCGGTGGAGAAGTAGCGGTAGGCAACATCGATGGTGATGCCCTGCTCGCGCTCGGCCTGCAGGCCGTCGACCAGCAAGGCCAGGTCGATGTCGTCACCGGTGGTGCCGGACTTCTTCGAATCGCGGGTGATGGCTTCCAGGTGATCTTCGTAGATCATCTTGGAGTCGTGCAGCAGGCGCCCGATCAGGGTGCTCTTGCCGTCGTCGACGTTGCCACAGGTCAGGAAGCGCAACATTTCCTTGCGCTCGTGCTGGCCCAGGTAGGCGAGGATGTCCTCGCTGATCAAATCAGATACGTGCGACATGACAGCCCCTTAGAAATAGCCTTGACGTTTTTTATCTTCCATCGAGCCTGCGCCATCGTGGTCGATGACCCGGCCCTGGCGCTCGGAAGTTCGCGTCAGGAGCATTTCCTGAATGATGTCCGTCAGCGTCTCGGCTTCGGACTCCACCGCGCCCGTCAACGGGTAGCAGCCAAGGGTACGGAAACGTACTTTCTTTTTGACGATTCGGGCTTTGTCTTCGTCGGACAGGTGCTCGAGAATGCGGTCGTCGTCGATCATGATCAACGTGCCGTTCTTCTCGATCACTTCGCGCTCGGCGGCGAAGTACAGCGGAACAATCGGGATGCCTTCAAGGTAGATGTACTGCCAGATGTCCAGCTCGGTCCAGTTGGACAGAGGGAACACGCGGATCGACTCGCCCTTGTTGACGTTGCCGTTGTAGACGTTCCACAGCTCCGGGCGCTGGTTTTTCGGGTCCCAGCGGTGCTTGCTGTCGCGGAACGAGTACACGCGCTCTTTGGCGCGGGATTTCTCTTCATCGCGACGGGCGCCGCCGAATGCTGCGTCGAAACCATGCTTGTCCAGGGCCTGCTTGAGGCCTTCGGTCTTCATGATGTCGGTGTGCTTGGCGCTGCCGTGGGTGAACGGGTTGATGTTCTGCGCCACGCCATCGGGGTTGATATGAGTGATCAGGTCCAGGCCCAGTTCTTCGACCATCTTGTCGCGGAACTTGTACATCTCCTGGAATTTCCAGCGGGTGTCGACGTGCATCACCGGAAACGGCAGCTTGCCCGGGAAAAATGCCTTGCGTGCCAGGTGCAGCATCACGGCGGAGTCTTTACCGATCGAGTAGAGCATCACCGGGTTATCGAACTCGGCGGCGACCTCGCGGATGATGTGGATGCTTTCCGCCTCCAGCTGTTTCAGATGCGTCAGTTTGTCGACCATGGCTACTCACGGAAAAACGATCTTGTGGACGGCCAGCGGGCCGTGTTCGAGCGGGGCATGCTAGCACAGCACCTGATTCTATTGAGGGCGCCGGCTAGATCGAAACGGTATATGAATATACCGCTGGGTTTGGCTGGGTCGGGCGGATGAATGAGGGTTACCAAGGCAAAACACGGTCAAATGTGGGAGCGGGCTTGCTCGCGAATGCGGTGCACCAGTCGCCACATGCATTAACTGACACACCGCATTCGCGAGCAAGCTCGCTCCCACATGTGTCCGGCGGTGTTTGTCAGATCGGGTTGGGGCAATCAATGAACAGGTGTTCCAGGGCAAAACGCCGCGCCAGATAGTCACCCAACGCCTGCACACCGTATCGCTCAGTGGCGTGATGCCCGGCCGCGATAAAGCTGATGTCGTTTTCCCGGGCGCTGTGGAAGGTCTGTTCCGAGGCTTCGCCGCTCAGGTACAAGTCGACGCCGGCCAGCACCGCCTGGTCGATGTAGCCCTGGCCACCACCGGTGCACCAGCCCACGCGGCGGATCATCTCGCTGCCTTCGATCAGCAGCGGTTCACGGCCCATGGCTTCCTGCACGCGGCGGGCGAAGTCGCGGGGCGACACCGGTTCGGCCAGGGAACCCACCAGCCCGACGACCTTGAGGTTGTCCGGGTCCAGCGGGCCTTCGACGGTGATGTCCAATTGCCTGGCCAGTTGCACGTTGTTGCCGACTTCCGGGTGCAGGTCGAGGGGCAAGTGGTAGGCCAGCAGGCTGATGTCGTGCTTGAGCAGGGTTTTCAGGCGGCGCTGCTTCATGCCGGTGATGCACGGGCTTTCGCCTTTCCAGAAGTAACCGTGGTGCACCAGCACCAGGTCGGCCTGGGCTTCGACCGCTGCGTCCAGCAATGCCTGGCTGGCGGTCACGCCGCTGACGATGCGCAGCACTTGCGGCCGGCCCTCGACCTGCAGGCCGTTGGGGCAGTAATCGGCGATTTTTGCACTATTAAGGTAGCGGTCCGCTTCCTCGACTAAGGTGCTCAGGGCGACGGCCATAAAAGACTCCTAAATATCCCGTTCAGAGGCGCTCACGGCCTCGTATAATGCGCGACATTATGGGCGCTCTCCCGCCCCCTGCAACCCGTCAGGATTTTCTTAATGCTCAAGGCACTGCGTTTTTTTGGATGGCCATTGTTGGCTGGCGTGCTGATCGCGATGCTGATTATTCAGCGTTATCCACAACTGGTCGGCCTGCCGACCCTCGATGTCAACCTGCAACAGGCACCGCAAACCAGCGCGGTGGTACAAGGCCCGGTGACTTACGCCGACGCGGTGGTGATCGCCGCGCCCGCGGTGGTGAATCTGTACACCACCAAAGTCATCAACAAACCGGCGCATCCGCTGTTTGAAGACCCGCAATTCCGGCGCTTTTTCGGCGACAACTCGCCCAAGCAGCGACGCATGGAATCCAGCCTCGGCTCCGGGGTGATCATGAGCCCCGAAGGCTACATCCTCACCAACAACCACGTGACCACCGGCGCCGACCAGATTGTCGTGGCCCTGCGTGATGGCCGGGAAACCCTGGCCCGGGTGGTCGGCAGCGACCCGGAAACCGACCTCGCCGTCCTGAAAATCGATTTGAAAAACCTGCCCTCGATCACCATCGGCCGCTCCGAAGGCTTGCGCGTAGGTGACGTGGCGCTGGCCATCGGCAACCCGTTCGGTGTGGGCCAGACCGTGACCATGGGCATCATCAGCGCCACCGGGCGTAACCAGTTGGGCCTCAACAGCTACGAAGACTTTATCCAGACCGACGCGGCGATCAACCCGGGCAACTCCGGCGGCGCGCTGGTGGATGCCAACGGCAACCTGACCGGCATCAACACCGCGATCTTCTCCAAGTCCGGCGGTTCCCAGGGCATCGGCTTCGCCATCCCGGTCAAACTCGCCACGGAAGTGATGAAATCGATCATCGAGCATGGCCAGGTGATTCGTGGCTGGCTGGGGATTGAAGTCCAACCGCTGACCAAGGAACTGGCCGAGTCGTTTGGCCTGACCGGGCGCCCAGGCATCGTGGTCGCCGGGATTTTCCGCGACGGCCCGGCGCAGAAAGCCGGCCTGCAACTGGGGGATGTGATCCTCAGCATCGACGGCGAGCCGGCCGGTGATGGCCGCAAGTCGATGAACCAGGTGGCGCGGATCAAGCCGACCGACAAGGTGGCGATCCAGGTAATGCGCAATGGCAAGGAAATCAAGCTGTCGGCAGAAATCGGCCTGCGTCCGCCTCCGGCGCCGGTGAAAGAAGAAGAATAATCTGGGAAGGAGCCCGCTCGCGGGCTCCTGTTACCTAATGTTTCAGAAGGAAATCACTCTCAATAGAGATGTTATATTGTTTCAATATCGCTATTGGAACGTTCTATCATGCCGTCTCGAAGATTTGCCCCGCTGGCGGGAATCGCCCTGGGTTTGCTGGTGGACCCGGTCTACGCCGAAGACACTGCCACCTTAGAACTGGAGGCTACCCGCATCACCAGTGAGGCGTATGAATCCGCCACTGGCCCCGTCAAAGGCTATCGCGCCACCCGCTCTGCCAGCGCTACCAAAACCGACACCGCCTTGCGAGACATCCCACAATCCATCAGCGTAATTCCCGCCTCGGTGCTCACGGACCTGGGCAGTACCAACGTCGAGCGCGCCCTGGAATTTGCCGGCGGCGTATCCAGACAGAACAACTTCGGCGGCCTGACGCTCTACGAATACAGTGTTCGCGGCTTCACCACCTCTGAGTTTTACGTGGACGGTTTCAGCGCCAACCGCGGTTACCCGAGCACGCCGGATGCGGCCAATATCGAACGCATCGAAGTGCTCAAGGGCCCCGCCGCCAGCCTGTATGGCCGTGGAGATCCGGGCGGCACGGTGAATATCGTCAGCAAGAAGCCGCAACCCGAAGCCTTCACCACCGTGCAGACCAGCGCCGGCAGTTGGGACCGCTATCGCACCGCGCTGGACGTGAACACGCCGCTCGACAGCGAGGGTAACGTGTTGTCACGGGTCAACCTGGCGGTGGAGGACAACCACAGCTTCCGCGACCACGTGGAGGCCAAACGGGTCTTCGTCGCGCCCTCCATCAGTTGGCAACTGGACCCGGACACGCGCCTGCTGGTAGAAAGCGAATTCGTGCGCCACCGCTCCACCTTCGACCGTGGCATCGTCGCGCCGAACAATCGCTGGAGCGGCGTTTCCCGCTCGACCTTCCTCGGCGAGCCCAACGACGGCGATATCCGCAACCACAACAACCGCCTGCAAGCTACCCTCGAACATCACCTCAACGATGCCTGGCAGCTACGCCTGGCCAGCCACTACAAACAGGGCAGCCTGTGGGGCGACGCTTCGGAAAACCGCCCACTGAGTGCCGACGGCCACACCCTCAACCGCCGCTACCGCGAACGGTCCACCGGTTGGCACGACAGCATCACCCAGCTCGAACTGCGCGGCCGGTTCGACATTGGCAGCTGGCAGCACGAGTTGCTGATCGGCACCGAATACGAGGATTACCGCAAGAAAGAACGGGTGACCGCGATTGCTGGCGGCGACTACACCATCGACATCTATAAGCCGGTCTACGGCAAGCCAAAACCCAACGGCGAACGCTCGGGCACCGACTTTTTCGAACAGGTGAAAAGCCAGGCGCTGAACCTGCAGGACCAGATCATCTTCACCGACCGCCTGCGCGGGATGATCGGCGCGCGCTTCGAACACTTCGAGCAACACACCGACGACTTCGCCCGCAACCACGCCAAAAGCCAGCAGACTCATGACGCCCTGACCCAACGCGCCGGCCTGCTCTATCAGTTGACGCCCGAAGTGGGCCTGTTCGCCAACGCCTCCACCTCGTTCAAACCCAACAATGGCCTGGACGCCGGCGGCAAAACCTTCAAGCCGGAGGAAGGCGTGGGTTATGAAATCGGGATCAAGAGCGAGCTGTTCGACGACCGCCTGAGCACCACCCTCGCCGCCTTCCATATCGAGAAGGAAAATGTCCTGACCAAAGACCCGGCCACCGACATGCAGCGGGCCATGGGCAAGGCACGCAGCCAGGGTTTTGACCTGCAACTGACCGGGCAAGTGACTGACGCCGTACGGGTGATCGGCGCTTTTGCCTACATCGACGCCGAAGTGACTAAAGGTGACAAAGACATCCCCGCGGGCAGCCGGATTCTCGGCGTGGCCAAACGGAGCGGCAGTTTACTCGGGGTGTATGAATTCCAGGACGGCCTGTTGCGTGGCTCCGACCTCGGCGCGGCCTTTACCTACGTCGGCGACCGCTCCGGCGAAGCCGGCAAAAGCTTTGAATTGCCGGCCTACCACACCGTCGATTTGCTGGCCCATTACAAGGCCAGCGACAACGTCACCGTGGGCCTGAACCTCAACAACCTGTTCGATGAAAAGTACTACGAGCGCTCCTACAGCAATTACTGGGTCAACCCCGGCGAGCCGCGCAATTTCACCGTCAGCCTGACCCTCAACCTGTAAAAGGACGTCTCCATGCAAGCCTTCAAATCCCTGGCCGTGCTCGGCCTGTTGTTTGCCACCCAAGTCTCGGCCCACGGGCTGTGGACCGAACAACGGCGCGGCAATATCGAAGTGATCTACGGCCACGGCGCCGAAGACAACGCGTTCAAGGCGCAGAAAATCAGCGGCGCCTGGGCCTATGACGCCAGCGGCAAAATGATCCCGGTGACCGTGGAACGCCTGCCCGACCATGCACGCCTGAAGCCGCTCAAATCGCCGGCTGTTTTGGCGGTCGCCCTGGATAACGGCATGTGGTCACAGACGGCTGACAAGAAATGGATCAACGAGGGCCGCAGCAAAGTGCCGGGGGCGGTTGAGTCGACCCAGACCTTCAAGTACAGCCTGGCGATCTACCAGCCGGGAGCGAAGTTGCCGAAGCTGGATCAGATCAAACTGCTGATCTTGCCGGAAGTTGATCCGCTGACCGTAGGCCCGGGTAAATCACTGCCCGTACGAGTGCTGCTGGATGGCAAGCCGGCGGCAGGAATCAAGCTGATCGGGGACTATCGCAATGCACCGAACACCTTGAGCACCGAGACCGATAAAGACGGTCGCGCCCAGGTGATGGTGCGGAATGAAGGGTTGAATGTGATTGCGGCGCAGGTGGAGATCCCGCTTAAAGACAATGCTGATGTCGCGACTCGCGGACTGTTCAGTTCCCTGACCTTCCTGGGCGAGCCGCATCACGAGTAACACCGAAAATTCAGGATGGGCACCGTCAATGTGGGAGCGGGCTTGCTCGCGAAGGCGGTGCGTCAGTCGCCATCTTCATTAACTGACCCACCGTATTCGCGAGCAAGCCCGCTCCCACATTTAGTCCTCACTCGGCTTGATTACAGTGCAACCGGCGCTCTTTCCAGTTCCCTGACCTTCCTGGGCGAGCCGCATCACGAGTAACACCGAAAATTCAGAGTGGACACAGTCAATGTGGGAGCGGGCTTGCTCGCGAAGGCGGTGTGTCAGTCGCCATCTTCATTAACTGACCCACCGTATTCGCGAGCAAGCCCGCTCCCACATTCAGTCCTCACTCGGCTTGATTACAGTGCAACCGGCGCTCTTTCCAGCTCCCTGACCTTCCTGGGCGAGCCGCATCACGAGTAACCCCGAAAATTCAGAGTGGGCACAGTCAATGTGGGAGCGGGCTTGCTCGCGAAGGCGGTGTGTCAGTCGCCATCTTCATTAACTGACCCACCGTATTCGCGAGCAAGCCCGCTCCCACATTTAGTCCTCACTCGGCTTGATTACAGTGCAACCGGCGATCTTTCACACAAGGTATTGAGAGCCACCGCCCACTGCGGGTCGTCATTCAGGCAAGGGACCAACACCAGCTCCTCGCCCCCCGCCTCGCGGAATTGTTCCAGGCCGCGATCGCCGATCTCTTCCAGCGTTTCGATGCAGTCCGCGACAAACGCCGGGCACATCACCAGCAACTTCTTCACGCCTTGTTGAGCCAACGCTTCAAGCCGTGCCTCGGTGTAGGGTTCGATCCACTTGGCCCGGCCCAACCGCGACTGGAACGCCACCGACCATTTGCCATCCGGCAACCCCAGGCGCTCCGCGAAGTCCCGCGCAACGCTGAAACACTGCGCGCGATAGCACGTGGCAAGCACCTCGGGTGAGGCGTTCTGGCAGCAGTTGGCGTCCTTGAAACAGTGTTGCCCGGTAGGGTCGAGCTTTTTCAGATGACGCTCGGGCAATCCATGAAAGCTCAGCAGCAGGTGATCGAAATCCTGTTCCACATAGGCCCTGGCACTGTTGGCCAAGGCATCAAGGTATTCCGGCTCATCGTAGAACGGCTGCAGAATCGAAAACTCGATCGCCAGCTTTTTGTCCCGCACCACGCGTCGGGCTTCTTCGATCACCGTGGTCACGGTGCTGTCTGCAAACTGGGGGTACAACGGCGCCAGGGTGACTTTCTTGATGCCCTGGGACGCCAGGCGGGTCAGTACGCTTTCAATCGACGGCTCACCATAACGCATTGCCAGTTCCACCGGCCCTTGGGTCCATTGCGCGGTCATCTGTTGTTGCAGGCGGCGGCTGAGGACGACCAGCGGCGAGCCTTCGTCCCACCAGATCGAGGCGTAGGCATGGGCCGACTGCTCGGGGCGTTTGATCAGGATCAGCGACACCAGCAAGCGCCGCACCGGCCATGGCAGGTCGATGACGTAAGGGTCCATCAGGAATTGATTAAGGTAGCTGCGCACATCCGCCACCGAAGTGGACGCTGGTGAACCCAGGTTGACCAGTAACAACGCGTGATCCGTCATGCAACATCCTATCTCTAGAGGCGGCTGGACAAGTCGTCCAGGGCCGCGTGCAACTCAGTGAACTGAAAAGTGAAACCGGCGGCCAGCAGCCGCTGCGGCAACGCCCGCTGGCCACCCAGCAATAAACCGGACAGCTCGCCCAGGCCGATGCGCAAGGCAAACGCCGGCATGGGCATGAACGCCGGGCGGTGCAGCACCTTGCCCAGGGTCTTGGCGAATTCGAGGTTGCGCACCGGGTGTGGCGCGCAGGCATTATAAGGACCGCGGGCATCGCTCTTGTGCAGAAGAAAATCAATCAGGGCGATTTGATCCTTTATATGGACCCACGGCATCCACTGCCGACCATTGCCGATCGGCCCGCCCAGCGCCAGTTTGAACGGCAATAACAGCCGCGACAAAAAGCCGCCCTCGGCCGCCAGCACCAGCCCGGTACGCACCAGGACTACGCGGATCCCCAAAGCCTCGGCGCGCTGGGCGGTTTCTTCCCAGGCGATAGAGAGCTGGCTGGCGAAATCGTCCTGTACCGGGCCGCTGTCTTCGGTCAGCTCACGCTCGCCGCCGTCGCCATACCAGCCCACCGCAGAACCGGAGATCAATACCGCCGGTTTTTGCTCAAGCCCCTCAAACCAGGCCAGCAACGTTTCGGTGAGGCCGATGCGGCTGCTCCACAGCAGCGCCTTGCGTTTATGCGTCCAGGGCCGATCGGCAATCGGCGCGCCGGCGAGGTTGATCACCGCGTCCACCGGCTCATTTACGTCTTGCAGGCGAGCAATGCCGCGCACTTGAGCGCCACACAACTTGGCCACTTGTTCCGGGTGACGGCTCCAGACCGTAAGGTGATGGCCCTGAGTAAGCCAGTATTGGCAAAGTTGGCGGCCGATCAAACCCGTACCGCCGGTCAGCAAAATGTGCATGAGTTGTTCCTCGTGTAACGTTCGCCGACCACCGTTAGTCTATTTTATAGACAGGGATGTTCTAATCGGGCGCAACGGTGGTTAAACCCTCAGGGTTAACCATAGGTCACGCCAAACGATCAGGTACGCCAAAACTTATACCAAAAAACAATATTGTACAGCTATTGGTGTCGGCGTAGTCTGTACACAACGGTAAAACGAGGCCTCCCATGACTGTTCCCATCGCGATCATAGGCACCGGCATCGCCGGTCTCTCCGCCGCCCGAGCGTTAAAAGACGCGGGGCACGTTGTACAACTCTTTGATAAAAGCCGCGGCAGTGGCGGCCGCATGTCCAGCAAGCGCAGCGATGCGGGAGCACTGGACATGGGCGCGCAGTACTTCACCGCCCGCGACCGGCGCTTCGTCAACGAGGTGCAACGCTGGCAGGCCGATGGTTGTGCCGAGCAATGGAAGCCGCAGCTGTACAACTTCAAGTCCGGGCAACTGACGCCCTCCCCCGATGAACAGATCCGCTGGGTCGGCACGCCGCGCATGAGTGCAATCACCCGCGCCCTGCTGGATGACTTGCCGGTGCAGTTCGGTTGCCGCATCACCGAAGTGTTCCAGGGCAAACACCACTGGAACCTGCTGGACGCCGACGGCGAAAACCACGGCCCGTTCAGCCACGTGATTATCGCCACGCCGGCACCACAAGCCACCGCCCTGTTGGCCGCCGCGCCGAAGCTGGCAAGTGCCGCAGCCGGGGTGAAAATGGACCCGACCTGGGCCGTCGCCCTGGCCTTCGACAAACCGTTGGATACGCCCATGGAAGGCTGCTTCGTGCAGGACAGCCCGCTTGACTGGCTGGCCCGCAACCGCAGCAAACCCGGGCGCGACACCCGCCTCGACACCTGGGTACTGCACGCCACCAGCACTTGGAGCAAGCAACACCTGGACCTGTCCAAGGAAGCGGTGGTCGAGCACTTGCACGGCGCTTTCGCCGAACTGTTGCACAGCGCCATGCCGGCGCCGTCCTTCACCCTCGCCCACCGCTGGCTGTATGCGCGGCCGTCCACCAGCCATGAATTTGGCGTGCTGGCCGACGCCGACCTGGGCTTGTACGTGTGCGGCGACTGGTGCCTGTCGGGTCGCGTGGAAGGCGCCTGGCTCAGCGGCCAGGAAGCGGCACGGCGGCTGATCGAGCACCTGCAATGAACCGGATCAATCCCGCCAAGTTGCTGCTGTCGAAATGGACAGCAGCCCGTCCGCAGCATAAGGAAAAACACTTCCTGGTGACCAAGCTGCTGCGCGACGACGAAGGCGATGTGCAGGAAATCGAACTGGAAGCGGTGATGAGCCATCGGGTTCAGCGCCTGGCCTGGCAAACCCTGCAAAACGCCGAAGACTGGAAAATCGGTTGGAAATAACCATCCTGCAAATACCTGTACAAATTATTTGACTTGTACAGCTTCAAACCTATGATGAGATCAAGTTGTACAGAAATTTAACTCTGTACAGGAATTTCACTGAGGTTTGGCCATGTCCAGCACCCTGCCCGCCACCGGAAAACCGAAAATCGCCATCAGCGCCTGCCTGTTGGGCGAGAACGTGCGCTTCAACGGCGGGCACAAACAATCCCAACTGTGCAGCCAGACCCTCGCCGACTATTTCGAGTTCGTGCCGCTGTGCCCCGAAGTCGCCATCGGCCTGGGCATTCCCCGCGAGCCGATTCGCCTGGTGGGCGACCCGCTTAATCCGCAGGCTGTCGGCACCGTGCACCGCGAACTCAACGTGACCCAGCCACTGGATGACTACGGCCAACAAATGGCCGCTGAACACACCGATCTCTGCGGTTATATCTTCATGCAGAAATCCCCGTCCTGCGGCCTGGAGCGGGTCAAGGTCTACCAGGACAACGGCATGCCCATCGACGGTGGCGGGCGCGGCATCTACGCCCAAGCGTTTTGCGCACGCCATCCCAACCTGCCGGTGGAAGAAGACGGTCGGCTGAATGACCCGGTGCTGCGGGAAAACTTCCTGACCCGGGTGTTCGTCTACGCCACCTGGCAGCAACTGCTCGCCGAAGGCTTGACCCGTCACCGCCTGCTGGAATTTCACTCACGCTACAAATACCTGCTGATGGCCCACAGCCCGGTGCATTACAAAAGCCTGGGCAACCTGCTGGGCAGCATGCCCAAGGACGTCGACCTCGACGCCTTGGCCGCCGGCTACTTCAGCGAACTGATGAGCGCCCTGACCCAGTGCGCCACACGCGGCACCCACACCAACGTGCTGCAACACATCAGCGGCTACCTCAAGCAAGCCATCAGCGCCGAAGACAAACAGGAAATGCAGACCATCATTAGCCAATACCGCCAGGGCATCGTGCCGCTGGTGGTGCCGCTGACGCTGCTCAAGCACCACTTTCGCCAGCATCCGGACCGCTACATCGCGCAGCAGGCCTACCTGCAACCGCACCCGGAAAACCTCAGCCTGCGTAATGCGATTTAACCTATGACTTTCCCCCTGCAAGCACCTGTGGAAGACATCGCCGAGGCCCTCGAACAAGGCTGGCTGCCGATCCGCGAAGTGGCGCGCCAAACCGGTGTCAACGCTGTGACCCTGCGCGCCTGGGAGCGGCGCTACGGTTTGATCGTGCCCCAGCGCACGCCCAAGGGGCACCGCCTGTTCAGCGCCGAGCATGTACAACGCATCCACACCATCCTGACCTGGCTCAACCGCGGGGTGCCGGTCAGCCAGGTCAAGAGCCTGATCGACACCGCACCAACCGCCAGCGAACCGCCGGTGGAAAATGAATGGCACAACCGCCGCCAGCACCTGTTGCAGGCCGTCAGCGAGCTGGCCGAGCGCCGGGTGGATGACGCCTTCAACCAGGCGATGGCGCTGTACCCGCCGCGCACCCTGTGCGAGCAACTTCTGCTTCCATTGCTCAAGGAACTTGAGCTGCGCTGGCAAGGCCAATTCGGTGCGCAGATGGAGCGGGTATTTTTCTATTCCTGGCTGCGCAGCAAATTCGGCGCGCGGATGTATCACAACAACCGCCAGCTCAACGGCGCCCCGCTGCTGCTGATCAACCATTCCGACCTGCCGCTGGAGCCGCACCTGTGGCTCACCGCCTGGCTCGCCAGCAGTGCCGATTGCCCGGTGGAAGTCTTCGACTGGCCATTGCCGGCCGGCGAACTGGCCCTGGCCGTCGAACACCTGCAACCCCGCGCGGTGCTGTTGTATTCGAGCAAGGCACTCCATGTGTCGGCACTGGGCAAACTGTTGAGCGGCTTCAGTTGCCCAAAACTGATAACCGGACCAACGGTATGCATCCACCAGGCGGAGCTGTCCGTATTAACCCAAGACATTCCTGAATTGCTCCTGGCCGAAGACCCTTTGTCGGCCCATCAGGTACTGATCCAGCGTGGACTTATTTAAATGCACTTGATCTGGCTGCGCACCGACCTGCGCCTACATGACAACACCGCCCTCGCCGCCGCCGCACAGCGCGGGCCGACGGTGGCTGTCTACCTGATCAGCCCGGAGCAATGGCTGGCCCACGATGACGCGCCGTGCAAAGTCGACTTCTGGCTGCGCAACCTGAAGAGCTTGAGCGTGGCACTGGGGGAGTTGAACATTCCTCTATTGATCCGCCATGCCTCGACCTGGGACCAGGCACCGCACGTCCTGGGAGACCTGTGCCAGGAGCTGTCGATCCAGTCGGTACACGTCAATGACGAATACGGCATCCACGAAGAGCGCCGCGACGCCGCCGTGGCCAAGGCCCTCGAAGCCCGGGGCATCACGTTTCACAATTACCTGGACCAGCTGTTTTTCCAGCCCGGCAGCGTCCTGACCAAGACCGGCACGTACTTCCAGGTGTTCAGCCAGTTCCGCAAGGTCTGCTACAACCGTCTGCACGGCGCCTTGCCGCGCCTGGTCGCCACACCCAAGGCACAGGCGGCACTCAAGCTCAAAAGCGAACCGATCCCGGATCACGTCGAGGGTTTTGCAACGCCGACCGAGGCCTTGCGCTCCCTGTGGCCGGCGGGTGAGGCCGAAGCCCGGCGCCGTCTCGATCAGTTCGCCGACGCGCAAATCAGCTATTACAAGGACGAACGCGATTTCCCGGCCAAGCCCGGCACCAGCCAGCTGTCGGCCTACCTGGCCGCCGGTGTGGTTTCGCCGCGCCAGTGCCTGCATGCCGCGTTGCAAAGCAACCAGGGTGAATTCGAAAGCGGCGACATCGGCGCGATTACCTGGATCAACGAGCTGCTGTGGCGCGAGTTCTACAAACATATTCTGGTGGGTTACCCACGGGTCTCGCGCCACCGCGCGTTCCGCCCGGAAACCGAAGCCGTGGCCTGGCGCAACAGCCCGGAAGACTTGAAAGCCTGGCAGGAAGCACGCACCGGCCTGCCGATCATCGACGCGGCCATGCGCCAATTGCTCGAAACCGGCTGGATGCACAACCGCCTGCGCATGGTGGTGGCGATGTTCCTGACCAAAAACCTGTTGATCGACTGGCGCGAAGGCGAGCGATTTTTCATGCGCCACCTCATCGATGGCGACCTGGCAGCAAACAACGGTGGCTGGCAGTGGAGTTCGTCCACCGGCACCGACTCGGCGCCGTACTTCCGGATCTTCAGCCCCTTGAGCCAGTCGGAAAAATTCGACGGCGAAGGCGTGTTTATCAAGCATTGGCTGCCACAACTGGCAGCGCTGAACAAAAAGGAAGTGCACAACCCCGATGCCGTGGGCGGCTTGTTTGGCGTGGCCGACTATCCTCGTCCTATCGTCGATCTGAAAAAGTCCCGCGAGCGCGCCCTCGCCGCCTTCCGCAGCCTGCCTTCACGCCAGGCAGTCGGGGGTGGTTATGAGTGACTTCCTGCGCCGCTTCGCCCAGGCCTTTGCCAGTGTGGACAAACACAATCTGCACCTGCTCGACAGCCTGTACAGCAAGGACATCAGCTTCACCGACCCGCTGCACGAAGTGCACGGGCTGCCGGCGCTGCAGCGTTACTTCGCCGAGCTGTACGACAACGTGACCCAGTTGCGCTTTGACTTTCATGGCTTCGATCAAGTGGCTGAAGGTGAGGGCTACCTGCGCTGGAAAATGAGCTTCTGCCACCCCCGCCTGGGCGGGGGTAAAGTGATTCGTGTCGAAGGCTGCTCGCACCTGTTATGGCGCGAGCAGGTGTACCACCACCGGGATTATTTTGATGCGGGTGCGCTGTTGTATGAACACGTGCCGGTCCTCGGCGGCGTGGTCAGCTGGCTAAAAAGGAGAATGGGATGAACCTCGTGCCGCCTCGTCGTTACTGGTTGACCGGTGCCAGCAGTGGCATCGGCGCCGAACTGGCCAAAGCGCTGCTCGACAGCGGCGCCCACGTGGCTGTCAGCTCCCGCTCCAAAGAGCCGCTGGAACAGCTCGCGCAGCAATACCCCGGGCAAGTGCTGGTGGTGGCAGGCGACCTGACCAACAGCCAGACCGTACGCGAAATCGGCGAGCATATCGCCGTGGTCTGGGGCTCGCTGGACACTGTGATTCTCAACGCCGGCACCTGCGAATACGTAGACGCCAAGCAGTTTGACTCCTCGATCATCGAGCACGTGGTGCGCACCAACCTGCTGGCCAGCAGTTACTGCATCGAAGCCGCGCTGCCACTGTTGCGTGCCGGCCATACACCCCACCTGGTCGGCGTAGCCAGCGCGGTGACTTACCTGCCAATGCCCAGGGCTGAAGCCTATGGTGCCTCCAAGGCCGGCCTGCGTTATCTGTTCGAATCCCTGCGCATCGACTTGTCGCCCGAAGGCATTGACGTCACCGTGGTCAGCCCGGGCTTTGTCGACACACCGCTGACCGCCCGCAATGATTTCCCGATGCCCTTGAGCTGGCCGGCGGACAAGGCCGCACGGCATATCTTCGCCAAGCTGCAAAACCGCCCATTGGAAATTGCCTTCCCGGCCCTGTTTATTGCCGCGCTATGGCCGCTGTCGAAACTGCCAAACCGCGTCAAGCTGATCATCGGCAAACGCATGCTGCGCAGCCCGCCGCCGAGGAAGGACGACCTGTGAAGATCGCGATTATCGGCAGCGGCATAGCCGGGCTGACCAGCGCTTATCTGCTCAGTCGCCGCCACGACATCACCCTTTTCGAAGCGGGTGACCGCATCGGCGGCCACACCCACACGGTGAATGTCACGGTGGATGGCAAAAGCTACGCAGTGGACACCGGCTTCATCGTGTTCAACAACTGGACCTACCCCAACTTCATCAAGCTGCTGGGGCAGATCGGCGTGACGTTCAAACCCACCGAGATGAGCTTTTCGGTGTGCGACCCGAACGCCGGGTTCGAGTACAACGGCAACAACCTCAACAGCCTGTTTGCCCAGCGCCGCAATATTCTGTCGCCGGGGTTCTGGGGCATGTTGCGCGACATCCTGCGCTTCAACCGCCAGGCGCCGCTGGACCTGCAAGAGCAACGCATCAGCACCGAGATGACCCTGGGCGAGTACCTGCAAGCGGGCGGCTACGGCCAGCGATTTATCCAGCACTACATCGTGCCGATGGGCGCAGCGATCTGGTCGATGTCGCTGGCTGACATGCTCGGATTTCCCCTGCAATTCTTCGTGCGGTTCTTCAAGAACCACGGTTTGTTATCGGTGAGTAACCGGCCGCAGTGGTGCGTGATCGAAGGCGGGTCCAGCCGCTATATCGAGCCGCTGACCCAGCCCTTCCGTGAAAAAATTCGCCTCAATTGCCCCGTCACCCGGGTTGAGCGCACATCAATCGGCGTACTTATCCACAGCGCGGCAGGCAGCGAGGCGTTCGACAAAGTCGTGTTCGCCTGCCACAGCGACCAGGCCCTGGCATTGCTGGGGGATGCGAGCCTGGCCGAGCAACAGATCCTCGGCGCCTTGCCCTACGCCGACAACGACGTAGTCCTGCACACCGACACTCGTTTGCTGCCCGAGCGCAAACTGGCCTGGGCCAGCTGGAATTACCGCCTGGACAGCAGCACGCAAAAACAGGCTGCCGTGACCTACGACATGAACATCCTGCAGGGCATCGACAGCGCCACCACTTTTTGCGTCAGCCTTAACCAGACGGCGATGATCAACCCGCTAAAAATCCTCGCCCGCTACACCTACGCCCACCCGCAATACAGCCTGGCCGCCGTGGCTGCTCAAGCGCGCTGGGAAGAATTGCACGGCGCGCAGCACACCTATTACTGCGGCGCCTACTGGGCCAACGGGTTTCACGAAGACGGTGTGGTCAGCGCGTTGCGCGTGGCCAAGGCATTTGGGGAAGCGCTGTGAACAGCGCCCTGTATAGCGGCTGGATTGCCCATCGGCGGTTTACGCCCAAGGGCCACGCCTTCCGTTATCGGATTGGCCTGCTGTACCTGGACCTCAGTGAACAGGACGAAGTCTTCGGCTTGTCGCCATTGGCCGGCGACCGCTGGGCACCGTTTGCTTTTCGCCAGCAGGACTACCTGCGTGAATTTACCCGTCACGGCATGAGCTTGACCGATGCCGTGCGCCAAGAAGTCGGCAAGGCCCTCGGGCGCATCCCCGAGGGCGCAATCTGCCTGCTGACCCAGGCCCGCAGTTGGGGCCTGGCTTTTAATCCGGTGAGTTTCTTCTACTGCTTCGAGGCCGATGGCACCTTGGCCGCGATTCTGTGTGAAGTGACCAACACGCCGTGGCGCGAACGCTATCACTACGTGCTGCCGGCCATGGCGCTGCCTGCTGGTGAGCATCAGCACTTCGCCGTGGCCAAGGCCTTTCATGTCTCGCCGTTTTTGCCCCGGGACCTGGAATACCGCATGAGCTTCAGCCCGCCCGCCGCCAGACTCGGCGTGCACATGGCCGACTGGCAGGGCGAACTGAAAGTGTTCGACGCCACCTTGAGTCTGCAACGTGAAGACTTGAACCGCGCCAGCCTGCACCGTTATTTGTGGCGCTTCCCGTGGATGACCGCCAAGACCTGCCTGGCCATTTATTGGCAGGCCCTGCGCCTTCTGCTTAAACGCACGCCGATTTTTTCCCATCACGCCGCCGAAGGCGCTTCTCGCACCGCAGTCGGGTACACCAAGGATCGCCGCCATGAAATCCCCTAGCTTATCGGTCAAATCCAATCGCTTGAACGTCAACGGCATGACCGCAGCGCTGCTGCGCAAAGCGGTGCTGCGCCAGCTCGGCCAACTGCGCCACGGCCAGTTGGTGGTGGTCGAGGACGGCGAGCGGCAAGTCTTCGGCGCACGGGAAGCGCACCTGCTGGGGGAAATCCAGATCCTCGATTCGGCCGCGTGGGGGCTGGTGGCGGCCAACGGTTCCATCGGCGCGGGCGAGGCATTTATTCATGGTTACTGGAGCAGCCCCGACCTGACCGCCGTGGTGCGGGTGATGGTCAGCAACCTCGACGTGCTGGATGCATTGGAAGGCGGCCTGGCGAAACTGGCACGGCCCTTCACCCAAGGGCTGCATTGGCTCAACCGCAACACACGCAAGGGCTCGCAGAAAAACATCGCCGCCCACTACGACCTGGGCAATGACCTGTTCGAAGAATTCCTCGACCCGACCATGATGTATTCGGCCGCACAGTTCCTCACCGCCGACGACACCCTGGAACAGGCACAACTGAACAAGCTGGAGCGCATCTGCCAGAAGCTCGCGCTGAAACCGTCGGACCATCTGCTGGAGATCGGCACCGGCTGGGGCAGCATGGCGATCTATGCCGCGCAGCAGTATGGCTGCAAGGTCACCACCACCACCTTGTCCAAAGAGCAGTTTGCCTACACCGAAAAACGCATCGAGGCCCTGGGTTTGCAGAATCAGGTGACGTTGCTGCTGGAGGACTACCGCGACCTGACCGGCCAGTACGACAAGCTGGTGTCCATCGAGATGATCGAAGCCGTGGGCCATCGCTTCCTGCCGACCTATTTCAAACAATGCGCGCAGTTGCTCAAGAGCAACGGCCTGATGTTGCTGCAAGCCATCACCATTCGTGAACAGCGCTACGAGCAGGCCAAGAGCAGCGTGGATTTCATCCAGCGCTATATCTTCCCCGGCGGCGCCCTGCCCTGTGTGCAGAAGATGCTCGAGATCGTCAGCCGCGACACCGACATGAACCTGCTGCACATGGAAGATTTCGGCCTGCACTACGCACGAACCCTGCGCCTGTGGCATGAGAACTTTCGCCGCGCCCACAGCCGCCTGACGGAAATGGGCTACGACGAATACTTCCTGCGCCTGTGGGAGTTTTACCTGTGCTACTGCGAGGGCGGCTTTATGGAGCGCACCATCGGCACCGCCCAGATGCTGCTGGCCAAGCCGGCGGCGTTGACCCAGCCGCTGCTCGGGCGCTTTGATGCTTAAACCACTGGCGAATGCCGTGCTGTTCCAGTGCGGCTGGTTTGCCTGTGTGCTGGGCGGCGACAGCCTGTGGCTGTTGGTGGGAGTGGCGGTGCTGGCGGTCCACCTGCTGTGGATAAGTTCGTGGTCCGAGGAAGGCCAGGTGATTCTCGCGGTCACCCTGCTGGGCACGGTGGTCGACACCGCGTTGCGCGCCTTTGGTGTGTTTCATTTCAGCCTGCCTGGGCCGCTGGCGCCTTTGTGGCTGATCCTGTTGTGGGCGCTGCTGGCAACCACCCTGCGCCATTGCCTGGCCTGGAGCGCCCAACCCTGGTGGCGCGCCAGTCTGTTGGGCGCGGTGGGCGGACCGTTGTCCTATTACGCAGGCAGCCAGTTGGCCGGCGTCAGTTTCGGCTATGGCACGGTGCCGACCGTCATCGGTCTCGCGTTGCTCTGGGGCATGATCTTCCCGTTGCTGCACTGGGTCGCCAGGCAGTTGTCACACTGACGTCCGTCAGGCCTTTTACACACATGCAAGCCGCTTGCCTTACACTGCGCGCCTATGACCAACATCCCCCACACACAAATCGCCGAACCCGCCGTCACCTGCTCCACCTGCGCCGCGTGCTGCTGCCAGCTGGAAGTCATGCTGATCACCGACACCGGCGTGCCTGACCGCTTTATCGATACCGACGATTGGGGCGGCGAAGTCATGCTGCGCCTGGATGATGGTTGGTGCGCGGCGCTGGATCGCGACACGATGATGTGCACGATTTACGAGAAACGGCCGCTGATCTGCCGGGAGTTCGAGATGGGCGCCCCGGAGTGCATCGATGAGCGCCAGGGGCTTGCGACGGTGTATCGCTGATTTTGAAACCAACGATGAGCAAATGTGGGAGCGGGCTTGCTCGCGAAAGCGGTGTGTCAGTCAACTGATTCGTGGCTGATACACCGCTTTCGCGAGCAAGTCCGCTCCCACAATGGTTTTGCGGTGTTCTGAAGAATTACAGCGGCATCGTGTAGTGCAGCGAATAGCTCTCGACACCATCGTTGTTGCTGCTGATCCCGGCATTGGAGTAATGGGTGGCCCGAATCCCCACTTCACTCCCACCGACAAAGCGCAGGCCAAAGCCCAGTCGGTCTTCAAACTGGAAAGCCTGGCCGATGTTGTTGTCTTCAACCCGCGTGCGGGAGAATACCGCCACGCCGACCCCGGCCTCTATGTATGGCTTCACCTTCTCCCCGGCAAACTCATACACAAACACCGGCGAGAACGACAGGCTGCTGACACTGGCGCGCTTGTCACCGTCCCAATAGGTATACGCGCCGCTCCAGTAACCCGTGAGACGACCAGTGTTGCTCTGCAACCAGCTTTTATCCCAATCCGACGTCAGCCCCAGGCGATAGGTCATGGTCGAATCGCTGGTGCTCCCCACTCCAAATTCCAGACCCGCTGCCTGAGCGGAAAAAGAGTGCCCCAACATGGCGGCCGCAATCGCAGCCAAACAGAACAAGCGCTTCATAAGAAACATCCTTTCCGAACGAAGTTGTATGGTTTTGTACAGGCTAACTTGCTATAGAAGCTGCCGCATAGGCGGAAGTTCAGCGAAAAACAGTGCTATTTCACGTTTTTTTCACACGCCAAAACTACGCACAACGCCGGGGAATTTCCATAGGGTCGGTAGGATATTTCTGAAGTGCTCTGGATCGCCGCTGGTCCAGAACTTTGCAGGCTGCGGACTGCCTGTGGAAAGCAGCTCACGATCATTTAGCAGGCGCTGCAATTGACGCGCTACCGCAGCGCCCGTGTCGATCAGAATGATCGTCGGCGGGAGCATCCCAGCGAGCAGCGGCTTGAGGAATGGGTAGTGGGTGCAGCCGAGGATAATGGTGTCGCAACCGGCAGCGATCAACGGTTCGACATAACCCTGCAACATCACACGCAAGGCCGGGCTGCCCAGATCGCCGGTCTCGATCAGTTCCACCAGGCCCGGGCACGGCTGGGTAATCACCCGTACATCGGTGGCGAAGCGGTCGAGCAAGGCGGCGAACTTGGCGCTTTGCAGGGTGCCGGTGGTCGCGAGCACTCCGACCACGCCGCTGCGAGTCGCGGCGGCGGCGGGTTTGACCGCCGGCTCCATACCTACCAGCGGCCAGTCGGGATAGTCCTGGCGCAAGTCGGCGACCGCAGCGACAGTCGCCGTGTTGCAGGCAATCACAAAGGCTTTGGCGCCCTTCTGGCGAAAAAACTCCGCCACCCGCCGCGAGCGCTCAAGGATGAAGGCCGGGGTTTTCTCGCCGTAAGGGATGTGCCCGCAATCCGCAACGTACAGCAGCGATTCGTGGGGCAGCAGACGCTGGATTTCGTCCAGCACCGACAGGCCGCCGACGCCGGAATCGAACACACCAATCGGCGCGTCCTTAACCATGGTGGCTACCGCAGACGCTGCAACCGGGATCACGCTTGACCCGCAGCTCGCGAAAACGCGTGGTCAGGGCGTCGATCAACAACAGCCTTCCCACCAACGGCTCGCCGAAACCAGCCAGTAACTTCAACGCTTCCAGGGCTTGCAGGCTGCCGACCAGGCCCACCAACGGGCCGATGACGCCGGCTTCGCTGCAGGTCAGTTCGGCTTCGCTGCCATGCCCGTATAAACAGTGGTAGCACGGGCTTTCGGCGCGTCGTGGGTCGAACACCGACAGTTGGCCTTCGAGCCGAATCGCGGCGCCGCTGACCAGAGGTTTTCCGGCGGCAACACAGGCAGCGTTGACCGCTTCGCGGGTGGAGAAGTTGTCACTGCAATCGAGCACCACGTCGACCGCCGCCACGGCAGCCGCGAGGGAATCGACATCCAGCGCGCGGCGATGAGCGACCAGCTGTATCTCAGGATTGATCGCACTCAGGCGACGAATCGCCGAATCGACCTTGCTCAGGCCGACGCTGTCGGTGTCATGGATGATCTGGCGTTGCAGGTTGGTCAGGTCGACGGTGTCGAAATCCGCCAAATGCAGCTCACCCACACCCGCCGCCGCCAGATACAGCGCCACCGGCGAACCAAGGCCACCGAGCCCGACGATCAGCGCACGGCTGTTTTTCAGACGCAACTGGCCTTCGATGTCGACATGCTGCAACAGAATCTGTCGGCTATAGCGCAACAGCTCCTGATCATTCAGCACGGCCGGCGCCCCAGGGTGATACGTTCGTGGCCACCCAGGTCAATGCGGCTGTGGACTTCCTCGAAGCCTTCCCCCAGCAGCAGGTCGCGCACGGCGGCCGCCTGGTCGTAACCGTGTTCCAGCAACAGCCAGCCCGCGGCGTCGAGGTGCGCGGGCGCCTGGGCGATGATCAGCCGCAGGTCGTCCAGACCGTCATGGCCGGCCACCAGCGCGCTGGCCGGCTCAAAGCGCACATCACCGGCCACCAGATGCGGATCGGTGTCGGCTATATAAGGCGGGTTGCTGATGATCAGGTTGTAGGTGTGGCCTTCAAGGGCGCTGAACCAATGGCTGTTCAGCACCGTGGCGTTATTCAGGTGCAGGCGCTGGCGGTTGCGCTCGGCCAGGGCCACGGCTTCCAGCACGCGGTCGACAGCCGTGACTTGCCAGGCCGGGCGTTCGCTGGCCAGGGCCAGGGCAATCGCGCCGCTGCCGGTGCCGAGGTCGAGGACTTTGGCCGGTGTGGCAGGCAGCAATTCCAGGGCGGCTTCCACCAGCATCTCGGTTTCCGGACGCGGGATCAGCGTGTGTGGCGCCACTTCCAGGTCCAGCTTCCAGAAGCCTTGCTGACCGAGGATGTAGGCCACAGGCTCGCCGGTGCGGCGGCGTTGCAGGTAGGCGGCAAAGGTCAGTGCATCTTCGCTGCTGACGATTTTTTCCGGCCAGGTATGCAGGTAGCTGCGGGACTTGCCCAAGGCTGCGGCCAGCAACAATTCCACGTCCAGGCGCGCTGTGGGTGAGTCTGGCAGGTCGGCGGCGCGTATCAGGCTGGCGATAATGGTCATTTATTCACCTATCGCCGCGAGCTGGTCGGCCTGGTATTCGGCCAACAACGGCTCGATCACCGCGTCAACGCCACCGGCGAGGATTTCGTCCAGGGAGTACAGCGTCAGGTTGACGCGGTGGTCGGTGACCCGACCCTGGGCAAAGTTGTAGGTACGGATACGCTCGGACCGGTCGCCCGAACCGACGAGCAATTTACGCTCGCTGGCAATCGCGTTGGCGGCGGCGCTGGTTTGCTGGTCATTCAGCTTGGCCGACAGCCAGGACATGGCCCGCGCACGGTTCTTGTGCTGGGAACGTTCTTCCTGGCATTCCACCACGATGCCCGAAGGCAAGTGAGTGATGCGGATCGCGGAGTCGGTCTTGTTGACGTGCTGGCCACCGGCGCCCGATGAGCGGTAGGTGTCGACCCGCAGGTCTGCCGGGTTGATCTCGATGGCTTCCTGTTCGTCCGGCTCGGGCAATACGGCCACGGTGCAGGCGGAAGTGTGGATGCGACCCTGGGATTCCGTCGCCGGAACCCGCTGCACGCGGTGCACGCCAGACTCGAACTTCAGCTTGCCGTAGACATTCTCGCCTTCAACCCGGGCGATGACTTCTTTATAGCCGCCATGTTCGCCCTCGTTCTCGGACAGGATCTCGACCCGCCAGCCGCGACGCTCGGCATACCGCGAGTACATACGGAACAAGTCGCCGGAAAAAATCGCCGCCTCGTCGCCACCGGTGCCTGCGCGGATTTCGAGGAACACGTTGCGCCCGTCATTCGGGTCCTTGGGCAGCAGCATGCGTTGCAGGTCGCCTTCCAGTTCGATCAGCTTGTCTTTGGCCTCTCGCACTTCTTCAACGGCCATTTCACGCATGTCCGGGTCGCTATCCTTGAGCAGCGCCTGGGCGCCTTCGAGGTCAGCCTGAACCTTGAGCAACTGTTTATAGGTGCCCACGATCGGTTCAACTTCCGCGTATTCCTTGGAATAAGTGCGGAACTTGGTTTGATCGGAGATGACCTCGCCATCGCCGAGCAAGGCGGTCAGTTCTTCGAAACGGTCCTGAAGGACGTCCAGTTTATTGAGCAGTGACGCTTTCATTGCGGTTTTTTATCCGAAGAGCTTTCTGTCGCGCCCTCACCGAGGGCAAAGAGTTCCTGGGCCATGGCCAGCGCATCAAGGCGGCCTTCGGCGGTAAGCTTTTTCAACTGAACACTGGGGGCGTGCAGCAATTTGTTGGTCAGGCCGCGCGCCAGTTGCATCAGCACGTCTTCGGCGCTGCTGCCATTGGCGAGCATACGCTGGGCCTTGATCAATTCCTCGTCCCGCAGGCGTTCGCCTTGCTGACGGTAGGCCTTGAGCACATCCACCGCTGCCAGTTCACGCAGGCGCACCATGAAATCGTCGGCACCGGTGCTGACCATTTCCTCGGCGGCCTGGGCTGCGCCCTGACGACTCTTGAGGTTTTCGGCGACCACTTCGTGCAGGTCGTCGACGCTGTAGAGATAAACGTCGTCCAACTCGCCGACTTCAGGCTCGATATCCCGGGGAACGGCGATATCCACCATGAAGATCGGCTTGTGCTTGCGCAGTTTCAGGGCACTTTCCACCGCACCCTTGCCGAGGATCGGCAACTGGCTGGCGGTGGAACTGATGACGATGTCGCTGCGCACCAGCTCGGCCGGGATGTCCGAGAGCAACACCGCATGGGCACCGAACTGTTCGGCGAGGATACTGGCGCGCTCCAGGGTGCGGTTGGCGACGACAATGCGCTTCACCCCCAGCTCATGCAGATGGCGGGCGACCAGGGTGATGGTCTCGCCGGCGCCGATCAGCAGGGCCTGGCTGCGTTGCAAGTCACTGAAAATCTGTTTGGCCAGGCTGACGGCGGCAAACGCCACGGACACCGGGTTTTCACCGATGGCGGTGTCGGTGCGCACTTGCTTGGCGGAATTGAAGGTAGCCTGGAACAGGCGCCCCAGCAGCGGGCCGATAGTGCCGGCCTCGCGGGCCACGGCGTAGGCCGATTTCATCTGGCCGAGAATCTGCGGTTCGCCCAACACCAGCGAATCGAGCCCGGAGGCGACGCGCATCATGTGACGAACTGCCGCATCCTCTTCGTGCACATAGGCGCTTTGGCGCAGCTCATCGAGGCTCAAATGGTGGTAATCGGCCAGCCAGCGCAGCACCACATCCGCTGAAAGATGTTCCTGCTCTATATAGAGCTCGCTGCGATTGCAGGTCGAAAGGATCGCAGCTTCGCGACTGTCGGTGAGCCGGCAGAGCTGCTGCAAGGCCTCAACCAACTGCTCGGGAGTAAAAGCCACGCGCTCGCGGACGTCTACAGAAGCAGTCTTGTGGTTAATACCGAGTGCAAGGAAGGCCATTCAATATCGCTGATGATGTCGGGAAGCCGACAATTGTCCTACTTCGAATGATTCAGAACAACCACCGTAGGCTATTGTCCTAATGCCTTGTGTCTATAAAGGCATCCTGTAGGAGCGAGCTTGCTCGCGAAAAACGCTCACACAACGCGTCAATCCAGAATGAACGCGTTATCGTTGACGAGCTTCGCGAGCAAGCTCGCTCCTACAGGGAAAGCAATAAGCGTATTACGGGCGCCCCGGTTATGTTTGGCCGAAGGCTTGTGTCATGATGATCCGACCGCAGGTTAGTCGTCCTCTTCCTATATGAATAGATCTTCCGCGTTGCTCCTTGCTTTTGTCTTCCTCAGCGGCTGCCAGGCCATGGCACCCGTGTCGCCGGACGGTACGCCGCCGGTAGAAGACAGCACCCCCGCCCCTGAAAAGCCCAAGGTTTATTCCTCGTTCAGTGAAGAGACGGTCTTCAGTCTGCTGAGCGCGGAGCTGGCCGGCCAGCGCAATCGTTTCGACATTGCACTGGACAACTACGTGACCCAGGCCATCAACACTCAGGATCCGGGGATTTCCGAGCGCGCATTTCGTATCGCCGAGTACCTGGGCGCCGATCAGGCCGCCCTGGACACCTCGCTGATCTGGGCGAAAAACGCGCCGGACGATCTCGAAGCGCAACGGGCAGCCGCCATTCAACTGGCCCGCGCCGGGCGCTATGACGACTCCATGGTGTATATGGAGAAAGTCCTGCAGGGCAAGGGCGACACGCATTTCGATTTCCTCGCGCTGTCGGCCGCCGACACCGATCAGGACACCCGCAACGGCCTGATGAAGAGTTTCGACCGCCTGCTGCAGAAACACCCGAACAACAGCCAGCTGATTTTCGGCAAGGCGCTGTTGCTGCAACAGGATGACGAGCCCGAGGCCGCGTTGAAGCTGCTGGAGCAGCATCCACCGGAAGACGGCGAGATAGCGCCGATCCTGCTGCGTGCCCGCCTGCTGCAAAACCTCAACCGCGGCAAGGAAGCGATTCCGCTGCTGGAAAAAAGCATCAAGAAGTACCCGGGCGACAAACGCCTGTTGCTGACCTATGCACGCATGCTGGTTGAACAGGACCGCATGGAAGACGCCAAAGTGCAGTTCGCCAATCTCGTCCAGCAATACCCGGACGATGATGAATTGCGTTACTCCCTGGCGCTGGTGTGCCTGGAAGCCAAGGCGTGGGATGAGGCCAAGGGTTACCTGGAAGACTTGATCGCCCGCGAGAGCCACGTCGATTCGGCGCACCTGAACCTTGGCCGCATCGCTGAAGAGCGTAACGACCCGCAGGCCGCACTGCTTGAGTACGCCCAGGTTGGCCCCGGCAATGATTACCTGCCGGCGCAACTGCGCCAGGCCGATATCCTGATGAACAACGGCCGCACCGACGAGGCGGAAAAACGCCTGGCTGCCGCACGGGATGCCGAGCCGGACTACGCGATTCAGTTGTACCTGATCCAGGCCGAGACTTTGTCGGCCAACAAGCAAGGCGATCGCGCCTGGAAAATCCTCCAGCAAGCCTTGCTGCAATACCCGGACGACCTGAACCTGCTGTACACCCGCGCCATGCAGGCGGAAAAACGCAATGACCTGGCGCAGATGGAAAAAGACCTGCGCCTGATCATCAAGCGCGACCCGGACAACGCCATGGCACTGAACGCCCTGGGCTACACCTTGTCCGACCGTACAACGCGCTACGCCGAAGCCAAGGAGCTGATTGAAAAGGCTCACCAGCTGAACCCGGAAGACCCGGCCGTACTCGATAGCCTCGGCTGGGTAAATTACCGCCTGGGCAACCTGGACGAAGCCGAACGCTTGCTGCGCCAGGCGCTGGAGCGCTTCCCCGACCAGGAAGTGGCCGCGCACCTGGGCGAAGTGCTCTGGGCCAATGGCAAACAGCGCGAAGCGCGACAAATCTGGGAGAAGTTCCTCAAGGAACAACCCGAAAGCCCAATCCTGCGCAGCACCATCAAGCGCCTGACCGGATCCGAGACCCTTTAATTTTATGTTTTTGCGCCACGTCATCGTTTTCAGCTTTATCGCCCTGCTCGCCGGCTGTTCAGGCCTTGGCACCCGTGAATCTGTCGAAGGCCCGGGCAACCCGGCGCAATGGCAGCAGCACAAGGATCAACTGAGCAGCCTTGATGGCTGGCAGATCGAGGGCAAGGTCGGCATTCGCGCCCCGAAAGATTCGGGCAGCGGCACCCTGTTCTGGTTGCAACGCCAGGACTATTACGACATTCGTCTGTCCGGCCCGCTGGGCCGCGGTGCAGCACGCCTGACCGGCCGACCGGGGCAAGTCAGCCTGGAAGTGGCCAATCAGGGCCGCTTTGAGGCGCCGACACCGGAAGCCCTGCTGGAAGAACAGATGGGCTGGAAACTCCCCGTATCGCACCTGGTGTGGTGGGTGCGCGGTCTTCCCGCGCCAGACAGCAAGAGCCGCCTGAGCCTCAATGGCGACAGCCGCCTGGCTTCGCTGGAGCAGGATGGCTGGCAGGTCGAGTACCTGAGCTATGTGCAACAGAACGGTTACTGGCTGCCCGAGCGCATCAAGCTGCACGGCACCGACCTTGACGTCACGCTGGTGATCAAGGACTGGCAACCTCGCAAACTGGGGCAGTGACATGACCGCGCAACGTCTGACCCTGCCCTCCCCGGCCAAACTGAATTTGATGCTGCACATTCTCGGTCGCCGTGAAGACGGCTATCACGAGCTGCAGACTATTTTTCAATTTCTTGACTACGGCGATGAGCTGACTTTCGCCGTTCGTGATGACGGCGTGATTCAACTGCACACCGAATTCGAAGGCGTGCCTCACGACAGCAACCTGATTGTGAAGGCCGCAAAAAAACTTCAGGAACAATCCGGTTGCCCATTGGGCATCGACATCTGGATCGAAAAAATCCTGCCCATGGGTGGCGGCATCGGTGGCGGCAGCTCGAATGCCGCGACAACGTTGCTCGGCCTGAATCACTTGTGGCAGCTGGGCTGGGACCACGATCGCCTGGCGGCGCTGGGCCTGACACTGGGCGCGGACGTCCCGGTTTTCGTGCGTGGGCACGCCGCTTTTGCCGAAGGCGTGGGGGAGAAACTCACCCCTGTAGACCCCGAAGAGCCGTGGTATGTGGTGCTTGTTCCGCAAGTATCTGTAAGTACAGCAGAAATTTTTTCAGATCCACTGTTGACACGTAACTCTCCTCCCATTAAAGTGCGCCCCGTTCCCAAGGGAAACAGTCGAAATGACTGCTTACCGGTTGTAGCAAGGCGTTATCCAGATGTACGTAACGCTTTGAATTTGCTAGGTAATTTTACCGAAGCAAAATTAACCGGAACTGGAAGTTGTGTGTTTGGGGGCTTCCCAAGCAAAGCTGAAGCTGATAAAGTCTCGGCCCTTCTTACAGAGACCCTTACAGGGTTTGTAGCAAAGGGAAGCAACGTTTCGATGTTGCATCGCAAGCTGCAAAGTCTGCTCTAAAGGAACCGAGTACTGGGTACTCGTTGCAACAGATACAGGGGCGTCGCCAAGCGGTAAGGCAGCAGGTTTTGATCCTGCCATGCGTTGGTTCGAATCCAGCCGCCCCTGCCATTTTCTATACTCATCCAGGTTACCCTCAGCCTCTAGGTACTGCGCGTGTCCAAGATGATGGTCTTTACGGGGAATGCCAACCCCGATCTGGCTCGGCGTGTTGTACGTCAGCTGCATATCCCTCTCGGTGACATCTCTGTCGGTAAATTCTCCGACGGCGAAATTACAGCCGAGATCAATGAAAACGTTCGCGGTAAAGACGTCTTCATTATTCAGCCGACTTGCGCTCCGACCAACGATAACCTGATGGAACTCGTCGTGATGGCTGATGCCTTCCGCCGCTCCTCAGCGACTCGAATCACAGCTGTAATCCCTTACTTTGGTTATGCCCGTCAGGATCGCCGTCCGCGTTCCGCACGTGTGGCTATCAGCGCGAAAGTCGTTGCTGACATGCTGACCGTGGTAGGCATCGACCGTGTTCTCACGGTTGACCTGCACGCTGACCAAATCCAGGGGTTCTTCGATATTCCAGTAGATAACATCTACGGCTCCCCCGTCCTGGTGGATGACATCGAAGACCAGCGCTTTGAAAACCTGATGATCGTGTCCCCGGACATTGGTGGCGTCGTGCGTGCACGGGCTGTTGCCAAATCCCTGGGCGTGGATCTCGGGATCATCGACAAACGCCGTGAGAAAGCCAATCACTCTGAAGTGATGCATATCATCGGTGATGTCGAAGGGCGTACCTGTATTCTGGTTGATGACATGGTCGACACCGCCGGCACCCTGTGCCACGCGGCGAAAGCCTTGAAAGAGCACGGTGCAGCAAAAGTCTTCGCCTACTGCACACACCCTGTGCTGTCGGGCCGAGCGATCGAGAACATCGAGAACTCAATGCTGGACGAACTGGTGGTGACTAACACCATCCCGTTGTCCGCTGCCGCTCAAGCCTGTTCGCGTATCCGTCAACTGGATATCGCACCGGTAGTTGCCGAAGCGGTTCGCCGCATCAGCAACGAAGAATCGATCAGCGCGATGTTCCGTTAAGGGTAAAACCTTAGCGACATCAACCTGACGAAAAGCGCCCCGCCCCAGCATTCTGTTGGGGCGGGGCTTTTTTGCCCATATCGCCTTTAGCGCTGGTCGCAAACGCTAGGGCGAATGTGGTTATTTTGGAGATACAACATGAACGATTTTACTTTGAATGCTGAACTGCGTTCCGACCTGGGGAAAGGTGCGAGCCGCCGCCTGCGTCGTCTCGCAAGCCTGGTTCCAGCTGTAGTTTACGGTGGCGAAAAAGCCCCTGAATCCATCAGCATGCTGGCTAAAGAAGTCGCCAAACTGCTCGAAAACGACGCGGCTTACAGCCACATCATCGAGCTGAACGTTGGCGGCACCAAGCAGAACGTCATCATCAAGGCACTGCAACGCCACCCAGCTAAAGGCCACGTGCTGCACGCTGACTTCGTACGCGTAGTAGCTGGTCAGAAACTGACCGCTATCGTGCCTGTGCACTTCGTTGGTGAAGAAGCTCCGGTCAAGAAAGGCGGCGAAGTTTCGCACCTTATCGCCGACATCGAAGTGACCTGCCTGCCGAAAGATCTGCCTGAGTTCATCGAAGTCGACTTGTCGGCTCTGGAAATCGGCGCGATCGTTCACCTGTCCGACCTCAAGGCTCCTAAAGGCGTTGAGTTCGTTGCACTGGCTCACGGTGACGACAAAGCTGTTGCAAACGTACACGCTCCACGCGTTGCACCAGAAGCTGAAGAAGGCGCTGCAGAGTAATTCACTCTGTAATGCCGGAGCTTGAGGAAACATCGCGGACCGGAACGTAGCGAGAAAGCGGGCGAGAATGCGAAGTTGGCCTCTAACGGTTACTAAGCTTTTGTCGTCCACTTTCGCCGCACCAACGGCGATGTTATCCACAACTCCAAAGGAAGGGCCCCTGTCGTGACTGCCATTAAACTGATCGTTGGCCTGGGAAATCCAGGCGCCGAATACGAACAGACCCGGCATAACGCGGGGGCCCTTTTTGTTGAGCGCATCGCCCACGCACAAGGTGTAAACCTTACGGCCGATCGCAAATATTTTGGCCTGACCGGACGCTTTTCGCATCAGGGTCAGGATGTTCGTCTGTTGATTCCCACCACCTACATGAACCGCAGCGGCCAGGCTGTCGCGGCGCTTGCGGGCTTCTTCCGGATCAAACCCGAAGAAATCCTGGTGGCCCATGACGAACTTGACCTGCCACCCGGCGTTGCCAAGCTCAAGCAAGGCGGCGGGCATGGCGGGCATAATGGCCTGCGCGACATCATCGCGCAGTTGGGCAATCAGAATACGTTTTACCGCTTGCGGCTTGGCATTGGCCACCCGGGCGTTGCCAGTATGGTTTCAAATTTCGTCCTGGGTCGTGCGCCACGCGCCGAACAGGAAAAACTCGATGCCAGCATCGATTTTGCCCTCGGCGTGCTGCCGGATATCTTCGCCGGTGAATGGAACCGTGCGATGAAAAACCTGCACAGCCAGAAGGCCTGACTCTTTACCCGAGGGGAAACACCATGGGATTCAATTGCGGCATCGTCGGCCTACCTAACGTCGGCAAGTCCACCCTGTTCAACGCCCTGACCAAATCCGGTATTGCGGCGGAGAACTTCCCCTTCTGCACCATCGAGCCGAACACCGGTATCGTGCCGATGCCCGATACACGCCTGGACGCCCTGGCGGCCATCGTGAATCCAAAGCGCATCCTGCCGACCACCATGGAGTTCGTCGACATCGCAGGCCTGGTAGCCGGCGCGTCGAAAGGTGAAGGCCTGGGCAACAAGTTCCTCGCCAACATCCGTGAGACCGATGCCATCGCGCACGTGGTCCGCTGCTTCGAAGACGAGAACGTGATTCACGTCTCCAACAGCGTCGACCCGAAACGCGACATCGAGATCATCGACCTGGAACTGATCTTCGCCGACCTCGACAGCTGCGAAAAGCAACTGCAAAAGGTCACGCGCAACGCCAAGGGCGGCGACAAGGACGCAGTGGTCCAGAAAGCCTTGCTGGAGCAGCTGATTGCCCACTTCACCCTGGGCAAGCCGGCACGCAGCCTGATGAAGAGCATGAGCACCGACGAAAAGGCCGTGATCAAGGGCTTCCACCTGCTGACCACCAAGCCTGTGATGTACATCGCCAACGTGGCTGAAGACGGTTTCGAGAACAACCCGCTGCTCGACGTGGTCCTGGCCATTGCCGAAGAAGAAGGCGCGATCGTTGTTCCGGTCTGCAACAAGATCGAAGCGGAAATCGCCGAGCTGGAAGACGGCGAAGAGAAAGACATGTTCCTCGAGGCCCTGGGCCTGGAAGAGCCTGGCCTGAATCGCGTGATCCGCGCCGGCTACGAAATGCTGCACCTGCAGACCTACTTCACCGCCGGTGTTGAAGAAGTCCGCGCCTGGACCGTCAAGGTCGGTGCCACTGCCCCGCAAGCCGCTGGCGTGATCCACACCGACTTCGAAAAAGGCTTCATCCGTGCCGAAGTCATCGCCTACAACGACTTCATCCAGTTCAAGGGTGAAGCCGGTGCCAAGGAAGCCGGTAAATGGCGCCTGGAAGGCAAGGAATACATCGTCAAGGATGGCGACGTGATGCACTTCCGCTTCAACGTGTAAGCGACACCTGCGGCCTATGCCGCAAAACAAAAAGCCGATGCACTGCATCGGCTTTTTTGTGGACAAACGCTTTTGAATAGATAAAAGGCGCGGCGACACAGTTATTAACTTTATATATTAAAAAACAAAAACACTCACAACACTAATTGACAACCAATAGGTAGCAAAAAAGATCTTCAGATTCAAAAATCCGCAGTCACTTTCGGATTTATCCTTAACACAATGAGAAATATAACTCACACCGTTACTTGCCTTCTTATTACCTCGCCCACCCTTAACCTTTCTTGCGCATCGAGCGCTACGGCTTAACTACCCGCTCAAGATGACAAACCCGATATTTTCCGATTTACTTCCGGACGTTCGAAAGGACTCAAAAAGTCTAACAACAGTGATGCGATCCAATATTGGAGTAATAACAATATGTCGGTCTCCTATCACACTGAGGATGTATCAAACTCACCCCTTACCGAATGCCCTTGTATAGAAGCCACTCTCCGTAATACCGCCACCCTTAATATCGATATGCTACTGCTGGGAGAAACCGGAACAGGTAAAGACACGTTGGCACACCGCATACATATCCTGTCTCGGAGAAAGGGCAACTTTGTTGCCGTCAACTGCGCGGCGATACCGGAAAGCCTGGCTGAAAGCCAACTGTTTGGTGTCAACAGCGGGGCCTATACCGGTGCGATGCAATCCCGGGCCGGATTTGTCGAGGCCGCCCACTTGGGTACCTTATATCTTGATGAAATTGACAGCATGCCGCTCAACCTGCAGGCCAAGCTACTGCGCGTATTGGAGTGCCGGGGTGTAGAACGCCTGGGCTCCACGCGGTTTATCCCGGTGGACATGCGGGTCATCGCCTCTGCACAGCAGTCACTGCATGAAATGGTCGAACAGGGAGCGTTCAGGCGCGACCTTTACTTTCGCCTGAACGTAGTCGATATCAAGCTCCCGCCATTGCGCGAACGCCGTGAGCGGATTGTGCCGTTGTTTCTGAACATGATCCGCGAAGAGTCAGAGCACTTTAAGTGCCCCGCTCCCTCGCCGCCCAGCGCGCTGCTGCAACGATTACTGTGCCATCCCTGGCCGGGCAACGTCCGTGAACTGCGCTCGACGGCCAAGCGATTTGTGTTGGGCCTGCCGCCGCTTTCAGAGTCGACACAGGACCACCAGGAGACAGAAACAGGCCTCAAGGAACGACTGCAACAAATCGAGAAGTCATTGATTGAAGATGCCTTACGACGGCACGGGCGCAATGTGGACGTAGTCGCCGTCGAATTGGGGGTTGCCAAGCGAACGCTCTACTACCGGATGAAGCAGCTCGAAATATCCCTGGCATGAGCGTCTGGAGCGTGACGGAAGTGCTCTCTTCGTAACTTTTTGCACAAATGCAGAAACATTATCGGCTCGGCCGTCACTCGCAAACCTGTATAAACCATCGGCCTCAATCTATACAAGAAACAATTTAAAACAAGTCCACTCAGTCAAACTGGAACGCTCCATACCTCCTCAACCACCTATAAATTGAGCAACATCGTCGCTCACCCCGTTACGATAGCGAGTATGCGCGCTATCTGAATCTTTTCTTAACACATACGAAAGGTGACATATGTCCACAATCGGTTCCGCAGGCGGCCTTAGTGCCGGCAACCAAGCACAACTGGACCGGCTCAACGCAGATAAAGAAAAGAAAATTGTCGAAGAAGCTGCAAAAACGGCCGAGCAAGAACTTACTACAGCGAAAGCAGGGCGCGTTAAATCATTGAGATTCGCCTAAGTAAGGAAGCTCTCCTCAGCTCAACGGCTGAGGAGATCTTCACAGGAGCAGCAATCGATACATTCGCTGGAGGTTCATGTGGATATTCCCCACACCGACATAGAGTTTTCACAACGCAGGAACATCACCACGTGGCCTGATACGCCAACCGCAATCAACCGGACTTCCGACACTCATTTTTTCAACGCAGAGCTAAGCCAGACCAAACCGCCTGGAAGAGAAAGCGCGACTACCCTGGCGGCGCCCCTTTCACTCTTGGGCGCCACGGCGTCGACGACGCTGCCAAGCCGCATCGCCAAGGGGTTTCGGGATGCGAGCCAGAACAAGAACACCAGGGAAGCCAACGAGTTTCCCCAGTCGCTTGTCGACGGGCACCTCGAGGTGACGGCAAAGGTGAAGGTACTGAGCGCGGTTACAAAAGGCATCGAAAAAGTCTCGAACATGGGGTAGGTGCATGTACCGCCGTCTAAGCACCACATTACTTTTTTCGGCACTGCTGATGCTGGCAGGCTGCGGAGAAAGTGTAGAGCTGCACCGCAATCTATCCGAGCAGGAAGCCAATGAAGTCATCGCGGAACTGGCAGACAAACAGATCCGTGCCCAGAAGGTTCCGGCAAAGGACGGAGTAACTGTTCGCGTCAGGACGGGGGACATCAGCCGGGCTGTGCGTACTCTGGAAGCTGTCGGACTGCCCAAGGTGGCCCGCTCGACATTGGGGGACATCTTCCGCAAGGAAGGCGTGATCTCCACGCCGCTGGAGGAGCGCGCACGTTACATCTACGCGCTGTCCCAGGAACTGGAAGCGACCTTGTCAAATATAGACGGTGTGATCGTTGCACGCGTACATGTGGTGCTGCCTGAGCGGGTGGCGCCCGGCGAGCCGGTACAGCCGGCATCCGCTTCCGTGTTCATCAAGCATGATCTGCGGCTGGACCCTGACAATATCAATGCGCGGGTGCGCAGGATGGTAGCCAGCGGTATTCCCGGCATGGCCTCAGCCCTCGAAAACACGACAAAACTGACCGTCATTTTCGTACCGGCCACCGCCTATACCGAGAAGCAAAAGCTCACCTACCTCGGCCCTTTTCTGGTACCGGAGCAAGACCTTGGATTCTGGCGCACCAGCATCATGGCGCCTCTGGTGGCCCTTGTGCTGGGAGGCATTGCGTGGCTGGTCTGGCGCCGCAGGGCAACGCGCGCACCCGCGCCCGCAATAGCCCATGCCCATGAGTGAAAATCTGACTTGGGTACGGTGGTGGGCTTCCCCCTGGGAGAAGGCCCACCAGGATTGGCGCACGCAAACAGGCTTTGTGGAAACAGCGGTGCTTTCACGCAGCCACCATGCACGGGTGAGTCACCTGTTCGGCATAAACCCCGAACTCCCCCCGTCCCCTTCTCCGACCTTGCTGCAACTGGTGCTGATCTGCGCACAACAGCGCGACCTCGTCCTGATACTGGTCAATGAGGTGTGCAACGCTCCCGGCGACAGTGGGTTGAATCAGGAACAGCTTATTTGGTGCCAGCGACTGGCCAAAGCCCTGGGACCAGACCCAATACCCGTCAACGTCGACGATCCGTTGCAGTACCTGCGTGCATGGGTGGCCCCCGTGATCTGGCAGCGACTGCGCTTGAGCTTTGCCCGCTCACGGATACTTCAGGTGGAGCAGCATCCCAAGCTGACAGACCCCCATGGCCGCCTGGATACCCTTTGGCAAGCCGCGCTTTGGCGCACCGCCTCCAACCCTTCCGATGATGCCCTGCGGGCGCGTAGCGAGAACGCCGACCATGTTTTGTACCCGCAAGATTGAGCTGCACACCGTACCCTCCAACCTTCCGGCGGCCCTGATTCCTAAAGAAATGCTGGCTGAGCATGCCCAGGCCCGTCACCTGCTCGAACGCGCCGAAGCCCAGGCGCAAACGCTCATAAGCCAAGCCGAAGCCCATTGCGAGCACATACTGGAAAGCGCAGGCAACGCGTTCTGGCAACGCGCCAATGCCCAGCTGCTTCACTGGGAGTTAGAACGCCAGGCGATGCACGACAACCTGGAACACACCGCCACCTCAGTCATTAACAGCGCCATTCGAAACTTGCTGGAAGACACCCTGCCCGCTCAATGTGTTAGTGCGCTGCTCAATAAACTGCTGGATGCCCAATTGCCAACGGTCAAGGCAAGCCTGCTGTGCAATCCGTTGGACCGCGAACATGTCGAGCAATGGCTCGGTCGCCATTGCGGTGTGCCATGGACGCTTCGGGTTGAAAACGGGCTGCCCGCCCGGTCGCTGGTGCTTGAAACCGACGATGGTGGGTTTCACATCAATTGGACGGATGCCCTGAATAACCTGATGGCACCTCCCGCCAAGGCAAAAACCAAGTGAGGATTTTTCTGCGTAAAAGCGTTTTGTAAATAAATAGGTCCATCGATGGAACCGGTCACAAATCAGGCACCACACAGAGGGAGAAACCCACCGGAGATACAT
Organism: Pseudomonas sp. AN3A02; assembly: GCF_011765255.1. Classification (NCBI taxonomy): domain Bacteria; kingdom Pseudomonadati; phylum Pseudomonadota; class Gammaproteobacteria; order Pseudomonadales; family Pseudomonadaceae; genus Pseudomonas; species Pseudomonas sp. AN3A02. Next base: position 68,458 of record NZ_JAARNI010000012.1, on the reverse strand, counting down.
CAATGAATAGCAATGACTACTTGCTCAAAAAGCTCTACAGGCAACAAGTCCATAGCGAAAAACACCTCGATCAAATCAAGGCCGATGCGCTGAATAGTCAAGTGCACGAAGAAAGCATGCAACTCTTCGAACAGTTGCTTGAAACGAAGTCCAACCTTGTTACCAACTATTCGCTGAGTTCGACCTATTCCAGCTACAGGCAAGAAACGCTGAAAGCTGCCATCAATGTCGTCCAGTAGCTGGCACCAAACGTTGTTCGACTGCTTGCGTGGTCGCGAACAGCAGGTTCTGCTGCTTGAGGAGAATGACGAGGTCAACATGTATCGCGATGAACAACACGTATTGCTACGTGTTCAGCTGACCGAACCGCACCTCGAAATCCCGCTGCAATCCTGGAGCCGCCTGGGCCAGTCCAGCCTGGCACATTTCCAGGGCGCGCTGGCCTTGGCTCCCACAACCGGCTACCTCTGGTTGCAGCAATCCCTGCCACGGGATTGCAGCCAGGAACACGTGTTGAAATCCCTTGAAGCCCTTCTCAACCAACGCGACACCTGGCGCAGTGTCGTTGCGCGCCTGACAAGGCCCGAGCGCAAGTTCCAGCCCACCTCATTACGTAAACTGCCGCACTGAAACAGAGAGTCCGTCATGTATAACAAGACCCACAAGCGCACTGTCTTGCGATTACGCTCGCCCATTGGTGTAGCCAAACGCGCTCACTGGCGTTGCCTGTTCGCGCTGCTCTGCTTGGCCCCCCTGGAAAGCACCCTCGCCGCCGTCCCCGCCGAATGGAAAAACACCGCCTTCGCGTATGAAGCCGAACACAAGCCGCTGCGGGATGTGCTGGAAGACTTCGCCCAGTCGTTTGGCACGCAACTGCAAATCGACGGCCTGCTGGAAGGCAACGTCAATGGCAAGATACGCGCCAATACCCCGCAATCGCTGCTCGACAGGCTTGGCGTAGAGCATCGCTTCCAGTGGTACCTGTACAACAACACGCTGTACATCAGCACCCTGGACCAACAAGAGTCAGCGCGACTGGAAGTCTCTTCCGAGACCCTCGCCGACCTCAAGCAGGCCCTGACCGATATTGGCCTGCTCGACAGCCGGTTTGGCTGGGGAGAGTTGTCCGACGATGGCGTGGTGCTGGTCTCGGGCCCCAAGCGCTATATCGAGCAGATCAAGCAATTCAGCAGCCAGCGCAAATCTCCCGATGAAAAGCAGAGCATCCTCAGTTACCCGCTGAAATTCGCCAATGCCGCGGACCGTCCGATTGATTATCGCGGTGAAAAACTGATCATTCCCGGCGTCGCCACCATGCTGCGCGGTTTGTTGGAGCCTCGCCCCGCCTCTACGCTCTCGACGCTGAGCCAACGCCCCACCTCAGCCTCACAACCCTCGCCCATCACGCCGAGCTTTCCAAGGTTGGGCAACCCGATGCTGGGGCAGATGCTCGGCACGGCAATCAACCCGGGGCAATTGGACAGCGGCATGTCGCTCACTCCACGGGCACCGGCTCCCAGCAGTAAAATCCGGGTCGAAGCCGATGTGCGCAATAACGCCGTGCTGATCTATGACCTGCCGGAACGCCAGGCGATGTACCGCGATCTGATCGCCCGGCTCGACGTAGCGCGCAAGCTGGTAGAAATCGACGCAATCATCCTCGATATCGAACGCACTCAATTACGCGAATTCGGGGTCAATTGGGGCTTTCAAAACAGCCGCTTTCGTGGCGGCGTGAACATGGCCCCCGGAACGTCATCGCAACTGTCGATCGAAAACCGCGACCGCTTCTATGCCGATGTACGCGCCCTGGAGCAGCGTGGTCTGGCGACGATGGTGTCCAACCCGTCGGTGCTCACCCTGGAAAACCAACCGGCGGTGATTGATTTCAATCGCACTCAATACCTGACTGCCGGCGCGGAAGTCGCAACCATCCTGCCCATCACCGTTGGCACCAGTTTTCAGGTTGTGCCCAGGGTGATCACAAGCCGGGGTCAACACCAGATTCATCTGGTGGTGGACATCGAAGACGGTAACTTCGATGAATCGAACCCCGAGCGTATCGGCCCCGATGTGCGCCGGGGCAAGGTCAGTACCCAGGCGGTGATGGCGGAGAAGCGCTCGCTGGTGGTCGGTGGTTTCCATGTCACCGAAAGAACCGACAAGCAGAACAAAATACCGCTGCTGGGCGACATACCGCTGCTGGGCAAAGCGCTGTTTTCCTCCACCGAACGCCAGAACAACCGGCGCGAGCGCCTGTTTATCCTGACCCCGCGGGTCATCGGAGATCAGGCCGACCCTTCACGCTACTTGCCACAGGAAGACCAGGCCGAACTGCAGGCGGCGCTCAAGCCTCTGGCCAGGCGCTATGCCGAGCATCAACCGGTGATCAAGCGCAGCGACATCACCAGCACCCTGGCTCACCTCGTCAGCGGGCAAGTGCCCAGGGGGTTCAAGGCCGCGCCGATGCCACTTGGCCTGAATACCTTGTGCGCCACCCGGGACCTGTTGGCCCTCAATACCGAGCGCAGCCAGTGGTACGCCGGCCCGCAGTTCAACGTAGCGGTGGTGGTGTTGCGCAACCAGTTCAATCGCCACGTGCGCATTGATGAAAAGGAATGCAGCAACTCCCAGACCCTGGCAGTCAGCGTCTGGCCACGTGCCTGGCTCAAGCCGGGCGAAGAGGCTGAAGTGTTTATCGCCATCCGCCCTGTCATCAAAGACGAGCACATCGGCGTGCCCCGCCCTTCCCTGCTCACGCCTGCCCGGAGCAACCCACAATGAAACGACAACTGTCCTGCGCCACGTTGATCGGCCTCGCCCTGCTCGTCGTCGGTTGCACGCCAACGTGCAAGGGCGACTCCTGCTCACGCCCGCAATCCAGCGCCGATAAAATGGTGGTCTGGTGGCCGCCACAGATGCGCGTAGAAGCCGGCCCGGCCGGCGAGCGGTCGGATTATCAGACCATATCCCTGGAGCGGTGAACCCCATGGGATTACCCGACGATGATCAACATCGCCAGGTTTTCCTGGACCAGCTGGTGAGCGGCAATGACGCTCACCTGCCCCTGTCTCCAGGTATTACCCTGCTCCCCATCAAGGCCGGTACCCAGCGGGGCCTGGCCTTGCAGATAACACCCGAGACTTTACAGGCCAGGCAGTTGCAACACGTGCTTGAACGGCGCTTTGAACATGCGCAGGCGTTCGACGGGTGCTTTGTCTACCTTGATGCCAAGGGTGCGCTGGTAATCTGGCACGCGTTGCCGGTGGGCGACGCTGCGCTCAGTGACATCGTCAGCCGAATACTGTCCCTGGCCAGGCTCGAAGCGCTGGATGTACGCCGCACGCGTTAACGCTGTTCCAGCTCCGGCAAATGCAGGGTGTCGCGCTTGGCCTCATCATCCAGCTCACGCAGCGTACGGTAGATGAGGGCCACCGCCTGCAGTGTCTCCCGTGGAATGGGCGCCCCCAGTTTCTTCTCATAGAGCGTACGCGCCAGCCATACGCACTGGATCACCGGTACATCGGCCGCCTTGGCGCGGTCGATCAGTTTGCGGGCCTCGGCATCCGTACCCTTGTCTACCAACATTGGCAGCGGGGTTTTCCCGGGGCGGTAGTAGAGCGCGACGGCAAAATGCGTCGGGTTGACCACCAGCATGTCGGACTCTTCAAGCTTGGGCAGCTTGACCTTCGGCTCTTCCTGGGCCAGTTGATACGCCAGCTGACGCCGCTGACCCTTGACGTGGGGGTCGCCTTCCATGTCCTTGTATTCTTTCATCACCTCCACCTGGGTCATGCGCATGCGCTTGGCGAAGAAGTGCTTCTGCATCGCCATGTCGATCAGCGCCAGCACCAGCAACAATCCAAGGCAGGCATGCAGCAAGTGCCGGAACAAGGTGATCAGTGCCAGGATGTAGCTTTGCAAATCGCTGGTGGCCAGGTTGATCAACGCCGCCAACGACGGCTCGATTACCACGTACAACACCAGGGTCAGCAGCAGCGCCTTAGCCAGCCCCATCAACAGGTTCATCACCGACTGGGCGGAGAACATCTGCTTGAGTTGGCTGAGCGGGTTAAGGCGACTGAAGTTCGGTGCCAAGTTATCCGGCGCGAACAGGAAGCCGAACTGCAACCAGCCGCTGATCAGCTTCACGGCAATCGCCACCCCGGCCATCAACAGGGCGAACGAGAAAAACATCAGCAGGCCTTCCATCAGCACTTCTTCCAGGGCCCGCACGAAGGGCCGGCCGATGCCCGACATCGCCAGCATGATCAATTGCTGGAGGCGCTGCATGCTAGTTTCAGCGGTGAGCAAGGCGATTTCACTCAAGGCGGTCAGCACCAATAACTTGCCGACATCCTGGCTCTGCGCGACCTGGCCTTTCTTGCGCTGGTCCTTGAGCTTCTTGGGGGTGGCGGCGTGTTTTTTCTCCCCCGAATCACTCATGGTGCAACCCCCTGAAACATCAGGCCGATGGAATGTTTAAGGTCTGCCGGCTGCGCCATACGGGTGACGATCAAATCCTGCAGCAATGGAAAATACAGCAGCAGAATCCCAAGCCCGGCGAGGCTCTTGACCGGCGTTGCCAAGGTGGAAACCTGCAGCTGCGGGCTGTACAAACCGAGCACCGCGAAGCCGAATTCCAGAAACAGCAGCACCGCAATAAACGGTGCGGCATACAGCATCATGTGGGTAAAGGTGTCGCCCAGCACGCCGAGGAAAACGCTGAAGCCATTGGTGGCCGGCAACGGCAGCCAGGCGGTGGCCGGCCAGATCAGGTAGCTGTCCCAGATCACTTGGGTCAACACGCTCAGCCCCAGCATGACGATCAGCAGATATATCACCAACTGTTTGAACAGGTGCCCGATGGGGGTGGCATCCGGCCCCAGCGACGGGTTGAGTTGGCCACCCGCCAAGGCGCCGCGCTGGTTATCCAGCAGCGCGCCCACCGACTCGAACATCCAGAACGGCATGGCCAGCAAGACACCCAGCAAAATACCCAGGGCCGCTTCCTTGAGTAGCAGCGCGCAGATCATCAGCGCGGAGTAGTCCTGGCCACTCATGACGGCATGAATACCGGGCGCCGGAATCAACGCCATGACCATCACAATCACGTGCCGGGGCAGGCCGCGGATATGTTGAAAACTGAACGCCGGCACCAGGAACGCACAGGGATAAATGCGCGCCATGGCCACCAGCAGGCTTGGCAAATATTCAAGATAAAGCAGCACGCGCAGTCCCTCAGTTCAATGCCGAACGGGCGATCATGTCGAACATCAGGTTGATCAGCTGGATCAACTCCAGGCCGATCCAGCGACCGGTCAACACCAGGGTAATGCCCACCGCCACCAGCTTGATGCCGAAGGGCAGCGTCTGGTCCTGGATCTGCATCAGGGCCTGCACCAGTGACGTCAGCACGCCGACAATCACCGCTACGATCAACGGCGGTGCCGACAGCACCACCACCAGCAGCATGCCCTGCTTGAACAGCACGATCGGTTCCATAGGTCACTCAGAGGTAAGAAAGGAACAGGCTGTCGAGCAATCGCGACCACCCGGAAACCATGACGAACAACAGCAGTTTGAGCGGCAGGGAAATGGTCATGGGCGAAACCATTTGCATCCCCAGGGCCAACAGCAGATTGGAGACAATCAGGTCGATGACGATGAACGGAATATAGATCAGGAAGCCGATCTCGAACCCCGCCTGCAACTGGGAAAGCACAAACGCCGGGATCAACAGGATCAGGTCTTCGCGTTGAGTGCTTTGTGCCATTTCAGGCGGCCACATGCGTGCGCTGTTTTCCAGCAGGTGAGTCAACACATCCGGATCGGTGTTGCGCAGCATGAATGCGCGCAACGGCGCGATGGCCTCAACCCCTGTGTCCATAAGCGTCTGCACATTGCTCGTGTCCACAGGGGAGGCTTTCACGTTCTGAGCAATTTCATACCCCACGGGCGCCATGATAAACAACGTCGCGGCCAGTGCTATACCGTTGATAGCCATGCTCGGTGGCACCTGCTGCACGCCAATGGCGTTGCGGGTAATCATCAGCACGATGACGATCTTCAAGAAGGCCGTGCAGATGATCAATAGCATCGGCATCAACGACAGCGCACCGAAAAAAACCGCGAGAATCAGGGGGTCAATCCCTTGGAACATCATCGGGCAAAAACCACGCGAGACAACTGCAACCCCAGGCGCCCGTCCACTTCCACCAACTGCCCCTGGCCAATCGGCCGATCGCCGTAATAGAGCCCCGCCATGCCGGGGGCGTAACCGGAGATGCCCAATACCGCGCCGGGGGCCAAGTTGCGCAGTTCGCCGAGGGTCAGGCTGAGGGTGCCACAGCGCACATTCAGAGCCATGCTCAACTCGTCGAAGGGCTCATGGCCGAAGACGTCCACCACGGGCTGATCATCCGCATGTCCAGGGTATTGTTGTGTTGCAAAATCCTCGTCCACGGACGTTTCCTCAATCGAAATAAGCGTCAGGCACAACGGCCCGGATTCATCATCAATACGGCCGTGCAGCCGGTGCCTGCCAACGTGCAGGAGGCCGTTTCCCTGAGGGTCGAACGTGGGTTGTTCAAGCATCACCACATCACCGGCACGCAGGTGGCGCACCTGGAGAATCGGCAGCCGCAGGTACCCCAGCGTCACCGCAAGCGCCAGTTGAAACGACGCGGGCAGCGGCGCAGCTATGGGCCGCCAGGGGCCGGCGTCGCACAGCGCCAGCAAGGTCTCGGGCGCCAGCCACAGGTAACCCACCACGCGGGACGCACCCAGCGTCACCGTCAACCGGCAGCCGAACGTCAACTTCCTGGGGACAGGCAACAACCGCAGGTAACCGAACAGCGCTCGCACCTCGGGACTCAGGTGGTGCTGGAACAATTCCCAGAACCAGGAATCCGGGTCGTTGCCGGCCTCTGCCAGTGTCACCGGGCACTCCCCCAGCAGGCTGAACAGCGGCCCGGGCTCGGCGAACGCCAGCACCCCGCTGGTACTCTCGAAACACAGCGGTTTGCCCCCCACGGGCGCACGACCGGGCACCATCAGCAACTCACCGTGCTGCCCAGAGACCTGAAATGACATGCGCATGCCACGCCCTAATCTGCGCCGCGCCGCCACTGTGTTTGCGTTGACCACGGGCACGCTCAAAACCGGCATGATCATGCCGGGGCCATGTGTGCCAGGTGCACGTGCACTGGTTGGGCCAGCGCTCCGGCCAAGCCGTCCTCAAGGCGTTGCCGCACGCCTGGCAGCCAACGTGCGGTGTGCGTTTCCTCAGCCGTCAGCTCAACGTTCCAGGCGCCTTGTTCGCGGCGCACGCTCGCGGTGATCCGCCCCAGGCGCGGCAGGTACAACATCGCTTGCAACGGCCACTGCGCAGCGGCCTGTATCCGGGGCGCCAATTGCTCAGTCATCGCCTCGATCATCAGCGCCTCGGTTGGCGCTGTCAGTGCCGTGCGGGAGGAACCATAGCCGCCCCCCTCACGGTCGCGGGTAAACAGTTGGGTAAATAACAGCCTCTGCTCCACGGGCACGAACGCCCCCGTACCGGGCTCACGTTCATCCCGAGGCTCGCGCGGACGCGGACGCTCAGGTTTGTTCACTGGAACTTGCGTCATCGTTCTCTTCCTGCACCAACAAAAGGGATAGCTCCTGGAGTTTTTCAACTTCGCGCAAACACTGGGTAACGTGCCGCTGTGCGCCGTCGACATGGGTGAGTTGTTCCTCGCGCTGACCGTGCAACGCATGCAACTGCCCTTCCTCGCGCCGGGTGTCGGCGGAGAACGTGCGCTCCTGGGTATTCCAGGACTTGAGGTCGCGAAACGAGATCACTTGCCCTTGATGCTGGCCCAACAGCTCTGCGGTTTTGCGCGCCTCCTCCTGGCGGGTGTGCTCAAGCACGTCCTGTGCCTGCTGGATCTGCAACAGCAGCGCTTGCTGAAGCCGCTTGGCCGCCCGCAACGTGCGCTCGGCGCGATCAGCCCGATGCTTGCGCAGGCGCCGCAGGGTGTCTATTTCAGAAAGGGACATCGCAGGTCAGCTCCATCAGCAGATCAAGGGTGGCTTGCATCGGCGCCGGCTCACGCAAGTCCTGGCGCAGGAAACCATCGACTGCCTGGCGGCTGTTCACCGCCAGGTCTGTCAGGGCATCGCTGCCAGGCTGGTACTCGCCCAGCTTGAGCATCAGCTCGATCTGCTGGTAGGCCGACAACAAACGCCGCAATGCGGTGCCGGCCTTGATGTGCGCGGGCTGGGCCACGTTGCTTAAAATTCGGGAAAGGCTGGCCAACACGTCCACCGCCGGGTAGTGGCCGCGCTCGGCCAGCTTGCGGGACAACACGATATGGCCATCGAGCAGCGAGCGGACTTCATCGGCCACCGGGTCGTTCATCGAGTCCTGCTCGATCAGCACGGTGTAGATCGCGGTGATCACCCCGTCGCGGGTCAACCCGGCGCGCTCCACCAAGCGCGGCATCAGGCTGTACACCGACGGCGGCAGGCCGCCACGGCCCAGTGGCTCACCGGCGGCCAGGCCGATCTCGCGCTGGGCCCGGGCGAACCGGGTCAGGGAGTCAATCAGCAGCAACACACGTTTGCCCTTGCGTCGAAACCCTTCGGCCAATGCGGTCGCCGTGAAGGCGGCGCGCGCCCGTTCCATGCTGGAGCGATCAGAGGTCGCACACACCAGCACCGCCTTGGCTCGTAGCTGATCGTCCAACTCATGGTCGAGAAACTCGCGCAGCTCGCGGCCGCGCTCTCCGATCAGGCCGAACACAATCACATCGCACTCCACGTTCCGGGCGATCTCGGCCAACAAGGTGGTCTTGCCACAGCCGGCACCGGCGAACAGGCCGACACGCTGACCTTCCCCCAGCGTCACCAACCCATCGATCGAGCGCACCCCGGTAGACAGCGCCCGGTTGATCCGCGGCCGCTCGGTGGGCAAGGGTGCCTCGCACAGCACAGGGCTCGCATCCTCGGCGTCATCCTCGACAAACGCACTCGGTCCTTCGCCCGCAATCGGCCGGCCAAAGCCATCCAGCACCTGCCCCAGCAAATCGTCCCCCACCCGCACCCGATGCGGCACCCCAAGGCGCTGCACGCTGGCGCCCACCCGCACGCCTTCCAAGTTGCCCAGGGCACTGAGCACGGCATCCTGTTGATCGAAACCGATGATCTCGGCGAGCATGTAATCGCCCACGGTTTTTTCGACCTGGCATAAGTCACCGATGCGCGCCTGAGGCAGCCGGCATTGCAGCAACATGCCGTTGACCCGCTGGATACGACCGCGCACCGCCACCGGCGCAAAGCTGGCCAGCGCACTCGACTGGCGCTGCTGCCAAGCCTCAAGACGGGCCTGTATCTGCTCACTCACCAGCGCACCTCGAACCGTTGCTTGCCATCGAATACCACTTTGGTGTTGTCGATCAGCACCAGCCGCAGACCCTCCACCTCGTCACCGACGAACAGCCGGTTGCCCTGCTCCAGAACCACATGCCCATGAGGCCCGCCGACGATCTGCAAAATCTTGAAGGGCAGTTCACTGTTGCGTTCGCTGACACGGCTGAGCACCGGCACCGAGGTTTCGAACTGCTCACCAAAACGGCTGAGCATGCGCGATACCAATTCCACGTCGTCCCGGGACACATCGCCGTTGAGGCTGACCTGGCCATTGATCACTTGCAGGCTCACACGGTGGCCCAACTCTCGCTCGCCGAGCATCTTGAGCAACTGCTGACGCACCTCGTAGGGCGAGCCCAACTCGGGCTTGCGGACCTCTGGTGGCATCAGCGATGCCTGTGCCTGGCGTTCACCATTGGTAGCCATACCGATCGCCGTGATGATGACCGCCCCCACCACCACCAGGCTGATCAAACGCTTCTGCTGCGACCTCGAAATCGAGGACAACGTCAGCGTCGGCGGCGTCTCACTGACGGATGCCGGCTCCGTCGCCGTAACGACAGGCGCCTTGGGCCAGGGCTGATCGGCCCGGGTGACGCAGAGCCGAATCTGGCCAATCGAAAAAGGCACGTTGAGTGGCAAGTCACTGATCTGAGCGACGAGCTGACCCTCGGCGTTCTGCACCAGCCCTTGCTCGGCCTGCAGCAACCATTGCCCGCCTGCAAGGCGCAACCACACGTGCCACTCGGCAATGCCCGGGTCGAACAGCGAAAGGTCCGCGTCAGGAGCGGCACCAATACTCCACTGCTCGCCAAACAGCGGCAACGCCGCCCCCTGGTGCTGGCCATCCAGCACGCGCAACTCAAACATCATCAAGCCCTCATGCCACTGCGCCGTGCAACAGATCATCCTGACCCAGATCAAAACGCCCCAGTACCTTCACCTTCGAGGAGCTGCCCAACTCGGCAAACGACAGCACCGGCACATGGTTGAATTCTTCCAGCAGCAAGGTACGCAAAGGGCTGCGCAAATCCTGCGCGACCAACAGCACGCTCTTGCTCTTGGCCCGCACGGTAAAGGCTTGTTTGAGCAGGCTGACCAGCACCGCACTGCTGTCGTTGTCGAGGGAAAAGAACACCCCCGTTTGAGTCTGGCGCAATGCATCGCGCAGCACGTTTTCGGTGTGGGGCGACAACAGCCAGGCATGCAGGCCATCGGCTTCGCTGTACTGATGGAAAATCTGCGACTTGAGGGCGATGCGCGCGTAGTCGGCCAAGGCGTCCGGCTCACGTTCATGCTGGCCGTACTCGATCAAGGCCTCGACGATCAGACGCACGGCACGCAGCGGAACACCCTCGCTGGCCAGGCGCTGCAACACCGCCGAGAAACGTGAAAGCGGCATGATGCGTTGCAGTTCCTGCACCAGTTCCGGCTGGTTGAATTCGAGCCAACTGAGGATCGACTTGCTCTCCTGAATCCCGAGGAACTGCGGCCCGCTCAGCAGCATCGCGCGGGTCATGCGCTCGATGATCAAGCTCTCTGCGGTGAAGCGCTCCAATTGCTCATCGTCAAGCAATGGATCATCGGGCGCCAACCACACCCATTCCTGTTCGTCGCGCTCAGGCAGTCCCTTGGCGCCGTCTTCGGGCTCAGCGGCCAGGGTGTCACGGACCACCGCCATGCGATTGCCAAGAGTGGCCTTGATCATCGGCACTTCATGCACGCAAAAGCGGAACTCATCGTCGGCCAGTGCCGGTGCGAACTCGACTTCAAACGGCGGCAGCGTCAGGCCGATTTGCGTGACCAGGCCATTGCGCGCCTGGCGAATGCCATGGGTGACCTGCGCCACCTGCGCACTGCCGTGCAAAGCTGCGGGGTACTGCAACAGGTAAGGCCGCGACGGATCAAAGCCGCGCAAGTCTTCTTCACCATTGTCTTGCGGGGCGACCGTATCGGCATTCGTTTGCTCCGGCTGCTCTAGCCGCTGGCGCTTGCGTACCAGGTAATAACCCAGGGAACCGGTGATCAATGAAATGAGGATGAATACCATCGTCGGCATCCCGGGAAGCGCCGCAAACGCGAGCATCCCGACCGAGGCGATGATCCAGCTCTTGGGTTCGCTGGTCATTTGCCGGGCGATCTCGGCGCCCATGTTGTTGGCGCCCTTGTTACGCCCGGACGGCGCCACGCGGGTGATGATCATGCCGGCGGTCAAGGAAATCAGCAGCGCGGGAATCTGCGCAATCAGGCCATCACCGATGGTCAATACCGAGTACAGCGCCATGGAATCGCCGGCGCTCATGCCGTGCTGGAACATGCCGGTGGAGAAACCGCCCAGCAAGTTGATCACCACGATAATCAGCCCGGCAATCGCGTCGCCCTTGACGAATTTCATGGCCCCGTCCATGGCCCCGAACAGCTGGCTCTCGCGGGACAACTGCTCACGTTTGTCCCGGGCCTGCTCGCCATCGATCAGGCCGGCACGCAAATCACTGTCGATGGACATTTGCTTGCCGGGCATGGCGTCCAGGCTGAACCGCGCCGCCACTTCAGCAACACGCTCGGAACCTTTGGTGATCACCAGGAAGTTGACGATGGTCAGGATCATGAAGATCACCAACCCCACCGCCAGGTTGCCGCCCACCACGAAATTGCCGAAGGCCTCGACGATATCGCCGGCGTCCTGCTCCAGCAGAATCAATCGCGTGGTGGCAATCGAGAGGGCCAGGCGAAACATCGTGGTCAGCAACAGGATCGACGGAAACGAGGAAAACGCCAGCGGCCCCGGCAGGTACAACGCCAGCACGATCAACAGGCACGAGATACAGATATTGAGGGCAATCAGGATGTCCACCAGCCAGGTGGGCAGCGGCACAATAAAGATAAACACAATGGCCATGATAACCACCGCGCCCAAGACTTCGGCACGTTGTGCAACCTTCAGCAGCACGCCATTGATGACCCGTAATGCGCTCATGCATCGGGGCCCTGCAAGGCCATACCCTGCCGGGCGCCGCGCTCGGTGCGGGCGTACTCGTCCATCACCAGCAAAAAGCTGTTCAGGCACTCTTCACGGCCCCTCGTATCACGCCACACTGCCAGCGGCAGGCTCTTGAGAACGGGGTAAACGCTATTGAGTGAAATCACTTGATTGAGTACGTCAGCACCGCCCAATTCATTGGCCAGACGCTGGATCTCGGCAGCCGCAATCCCGGTGTTCGAGTAGGCCAGCAAGCGTTGGAGCAGCGCCACCGCGTCCCGTGTCACGTCGGGATAGGTCAGGGCCAGGCGCTCGATCAGGTCCCGGCAATTACACAGGATGCCACCCAGTTGGTCGCAGCCGCGCAACCCCACCAGCAGCGTGAGCAATTTTGCCGAAGCAATCGAAGGGGTCAGCGCCGCAATATCGTCGGCCAGGGCACGACGCATCAGCTTCAGCCCCAGGCCGAAGTCATCGCCACCGAACAACCCCAGCAGCGCTTGCAGCATCGTTGCCAGGGATTGCCGGGTGACCACGCTGGCGTAATACACACCGCGCACCGCCTGCCGCAGTTGCGGGTCATCACTGCTGGCCTGCAGCGCCAATGCCGTGTTCAGGCCCGCCTGGATCTGCGGCTTGAAGCGCATCTCCAGCTTCACCAGCGCCTCACGGGCCAGCTTCGCCTCGTTGCTGCGCACCTCGGCATCGGCCTGCGCGGCCACTTGCTGGAGCACCACGTAGGCCCGGGCCGGGTCATTGCCGGTGATCTCCAAAAACTTCTCGACGCTGGAGTTCACCAACAGTTGAACCCTGACATTACGCGCGACGGTCGCCAGCGTTGCCTGAGCCGGATGCCCCAACTGTTCATAGAGTTGCGCCAGTTGCTCGACCGGCATAACACGCAGGCCTATCTGCCGCCGTCCGAGCGCACGGCTGTTGAGCTCGACCTCTTGGTTGAACAGCGAACCGAGGTCGTCGCCGATCGGCGCGGCGCTCGCCGTGGAGGGTGGCCGGTGATCAACCCTTGCAGGCGCAGGCTGTTCCAGGCTCTGGGGCTTTTGCACATCAATATGGGGATCGACTTTCATGGGGAATGCCAGGACGGGGAGATTCGTGTCCTTGTGTGGCGGGCAAACCCGTTACGGTTCCAACTTATCGGCGATTGCGAGGCTTATGAAAAAACCGGCACAACCCTGCGAAGGTTTGTGCAAAACCTTGCGTAAAAAAGCATGAAAACAAGATATTTCGCTATATATATCAATAACTTATGAGTAATTAGTGCTTGGCACAGGCAGTGCTAAGGGGGTTCCCGTCGGAATTATTCCGATCGTGTCTACCCTGAGGAAAAAATCATGGATATCCCTATCGATGTTTTAGTTCACCTTACACCTGACCCGCACCGCTCCATCCAGAACCTGTCGGAAGACCACCACAAGAAACTCCGCCGCTTCATTCATAAACGCGTACTGAACCCGGAAGACGCAGACGATATTCTGCAACTGACGTACCTGGAGGCCTGGCGCAACCGGGACCGCTTCAGTGGCCAGGCCACCCTCAGCACCTGGATGTGCGGGATTGCCCAGAACCTGATCCGCAACCACTTCCGGCGCATGTATGCCAAACCGGTGCATTGCGAATTCGATGAGGCGCTGTGGCATGGGCAGGAAGAAAACAACAGCCTGGACTGGCAGTTCGAGATCAACCGCAAACTGGAAAAGACCCTGCGGGCGATCACGCACTTGCCGCCGGAAATGCGTAAAACGCTCTACGCCTCGCTGGAAACCGACGGCAGCTACCAAGACACCGCCGACGCCATGGACATCCCCATCGGCACCGTACGCTCACGTTTGTCCAGGGCGCGCGAACAGTTGAAGCGAGCCACGTACAACCCGCTACAACCGTAAATCAGGGCCTGGCGCAACGCCGACACCCTTTGCAGGAGCAATTGATTTACCCCGTTTGACGCAAGCGTTGGGCAGCAAGGATATCTGCCCGACTCGATTGACCTGGTATCAGGCCTTTTTGGTACGCGGCAACAGAATTGCCAACACCCCGAACAGCGGCAGGAACGAGCACAGCGTGTACACGTACTCGATGCCGTGGATGTCTGCCAGGTGCCCGAGCAACGCTGCACCAATCCCGCCAAACCCGAACATCAATCCGAAGAACACCCCGGCGATCATCCCCACATTGCCTGGCACCAATTCTTGCGCGTACACCACAATCGCCGAGAACGCCGAGGCCAGGATAAAGCCGATCACTACGCTCAGAATGCTGGTCCAGAACAGGTCCACGTGAGGCAGCAGCAAGGTGAACGGCGCAACGCCGAGGATCGAAAACCAGATCACTGCCTTACGGCCGATCTTGTCGCCAATCGGCCCGCCAAAGAACGTACCCGCCGCCACCGCACCCAGGAACAGAAACAGATGCAACTGGGAACTGGCCACCGACAGGTCGAACTTCTCGATCAGGTAGAAGGTGAAGTAACTGGTGAAACTGGCCATGTAGAAGTACTTGGAAAACACCAGCAGGCCCAGCACCACCAATGCACTCAGCACCCGGCCTTTGGACAGGCCATGGGTGGCCGCCTGGCCTTGCTTGAGCTTGAACAGATTCAAGTGGTGCGCGTACCAGCGGCTGATCGCATACAGCACAAACAACGCAAACACCGCGAACAGACCGAACCAGGCCACATTGCCCTGGCCGAACGGAATGATGATCGCCGCCGCCAGCAAAGGACCGAACGCCGAGCCTGCGTTACCGCCCACCTGGAAGGTCGACTGCGCCAGGCCATAACGCCCGCCGGAAGCCAAGCGCGCCACGCGGGACGCTTCCGGGTGGAAGGTCGACGACCCGATACCAATCAACCCCGCCGCCAGCAGGATCAACGGGAAGCTGCCCACCTGGGACATCATCAAAATGCCCACCAGCGTACAAATCATCCCGCAGGGCAACAGGTACGGCTTGGGATGGCGGTCGGTGTAATAACCCACCCACGGTTGCAGCAGGGAAGCGGTGAGCTGGAACGTCAGAGTGATCAGCCCGACCTGGGTGAACGTCAGGCCGTAATTGGCCTTGAGCATCGGGTAGATCGAAGGCAGTACCGACTGAATCAAGTCATTGATCAAATGCGCCAGCGCCACCGCGCCGATTACACGCATCACCAACGGGCTGGTTTGCCCGGCGGCAGGCGCCGTAGCCACGGAGGGCTGGGAATTGCTCAGAGCCATGGGAGGTTTTCCATACAGCAGATGGATGCACAGGTGCAGGTGCGACAATGTGCCACTTTTGGGTGCAGGAAGGCTATCCCGTTAGCAGGCTAACGAGTAGGTGAATCGATGCAGCGGTCATGGCTTGTAAAGGGCCAGCAAGATGAATCCCTTTAATTTGCGGGACGTTTCCTAGAGAATCTTTCGGCCTTGTGCCTGGGGGAGTCGGTGACTAGTCTTCGGTCCGTCGCTGGTTTTCAGTGATCGGGTTTAGTCGCCCGGACTTATATCAGGCGCATGCTTTCATGAGGTTTCATGGTGGCTGTGCGCAGGGCACCTTCGGGTGCGCCGGGTTTTCCTGATTAGCCGGTCGACTAACCTGCGTACAGCCGCCACCCTTCGTTTAGTCGCGAACGGTACGGCTCCCAGTTAATCAGGAGCTACACCATGTTCAAGATCGTTCCCGATCCACCCCGTGACCAAGCCAAAGACCGCGCCGCCTTCAACCGAGCGCTCGACCACTACTTGCCGACCGACCCGCCGCAACCGTCGACAAACTTCTACGCCATCAGCGACGAAATCAGCTTCGAAGACTCCCTGCTCTACACCGCCGACCTGCTGCACAGCGCCTCTGCCACCGCGCTCGACTGTGGCGAACAACTGCAAAGCCCCGAGCGTGCCAAAGTGCTTGCCGTGTGGCACCTGCTGGAAATGGCCAAAGCCATGGTGGATCGCTCGATAGAGTGCCTGCACCCGCGCAAAACCTGACGCACGAACGCCAGAACACCACAGATCAAATGTGGGAGCGGGCTTGCTCGCGAATGCGGTAGACCAGCCAATACCTCTGTTGACTGACACACCGCATTCGCGAGCAAGCCCGCTCCCACACTTTAATCTCGCCGCCTTGGGACCTGCGCAAACCCCAACCGCTCGTCACCAAACCCGGTGTTTCCCGTTAAACAGTTGATAGCGTAGATAAATTTTCAAAAAAAGCGCTTGACGCATTCCCGTTCTCCGCGAATAATGCGCGCCACTTGGCTACATAGCTCAGTTGGTTAGAGCATAGCATTCATAATGCTGGGGTCCGGGGTTCAAGTCCCTGTGTAGCCACCAAGTACTAAAAACGGCTTACCGAAAGGTAGGCCGTTTTTTTATGCCTGAAGAAAAGTACACGGCCCTATACCCTAGAAAAGTCAGTGTTTATGCCGATGGTGTACATCGGGAAAATGCGCATGACTGTGCAGGATCGGTGCGTGCTCATGCGCATGACTATGTGGCTCGGTACCGTCCCACTCAAAGCCATGCACATGCTGGTGGTGCTCGTCGTGTGTATGGCGATGGCCGTGTGTGAGGGGATCATGCTGATGCTCGTGCGCATGATGTTCCATCAAATGAATCCACACTCCGATGGCCATCAAGGCGGCAGCGAGCAAGAACATCAGCGAGACCGACTCGCCCAGGATCAGGATCGAGATGACCGCGCCAAGGAAGGGAGCCGTGGAAAAATAGGCCCCGGTACGCGCACTGCCAAGCCCGCGCAGAGCGAGCACAAACAACACCAGACTCACGCCATACCCAAGCAGCCCCACCACCATGATGGACCCCAGCGTGGCCAAGGCTGGCAGTTGCGACCCGATGGCCAACGCCAAACAGCAATTGACCACACCCGCCGCCAAGCCTTTGCTCCCGGCGATAAACAGCGCATCTGAGGCAGAGACCTTACGGGTCAGGTTGTTATCGATGGCCCAACAAAAACAGGCAAACGCCACGGCCAGCGGCCCCATCCAATCATGAGCCGTCGCTGTCCCTTGCGGCCACGACAAAACGAGCCCGCCCAAAACAATGGCGATCATGCCGATCACAATCCGGCGATCCGCGTTCTCTTTAAACACGACCCACGCCAGCACGGCCGTGAGCACTGACTCAAGATTGAGCATCAGCGATGCGGTGGCGCCCGCGGTACGGGTGAGGCCATACATGAGCGCCACAGGCGCCAGCACGCCCCCAAAGACAATGGCGCCCATCAACCAGGGCCACTCTCCGGCTGCAAGCCCGGGCCGTTTCCAGCCGTGGTCGCGGGCAAACCGAACGATGGCCAGGCCCAGGCCGCTGCCCAGATAGAGCAGCCCTGCCAACAGGATGGGCGGCGTATCCACCCCCAAGAGCTTGGCGAGCGGAGTGCTGGCGCCGAACAGCGCCGCCGCCGCCAACGCGTAGAGAACGCTCACATTCATAATCGGTCGCCCTGTCAGGCTTATTGGATAAGGACGAGCATCATAGCTATGCCCGGGTAAGAATTATGTGAACGCCAGCCTGGCTGGATTCTGTACGACTGAAGCGGCAGGATAGCCCGGCTGGCAAACCACAAGAAGGTGACGCATGACATTCCCCGCTACCGGCATCAGCACTGACCGCCTCTTACTGCTGGGCGCCCACCCTTCCCACGCTCGCGCCCTGCAAAGGTACCTGCTGCAAAATCGCGCCTTTCTGCAGCCGTGGGAGCCTTCGCGTGACGACGCCTTTTTTGAACTGGACGCCATCACCGAACGCCTCCACGCCATGGCCGACAAAACCGCCAGCGGCGAAGCGTTGCACCTGCTGATATTCAGCCAGGACCAAATCATCGGTGCCTGCAACTTCAACAACATCGTGCGCGGTGCGTTTCAGGCCTGCCACTTGGGTTATGCGCTGGCTGAGTCCGCCCAAGGAAAGGGCCTGATGCATGAAGCGCTGACGGCGGCGATTGCCCATGTGTTCGACGCCATGCAGCTGCACCGCATCATGGCTAACTACCGCCCGGAGAATGAGCGCAGTGCGCGCCTGCTGGCGCGGCTGGGGTTTGAAAAAGAGGGTGAGGCGCGGGCGTATCTGAAGATCAACGGGGTCTGGGCGGACCATGTGTTAACTGCACTGATCAATCCGGCAAGCGACTAAATCCCTACCGGTAAAACCAGGTCCTTCTGCCCTTCCACCGTCACGTCATAAATCTTCTCGCTGCACACTGAGAACCCCTGTAAATCAAACTCCACCAGGTAGGTCTTGTTCGCTTTCGGCAAGAAGCTGCGCGATAACGGCCCGCACTTTTCCAGGGTGTACGACGTGCCGTGATCGCTGCGCCAGTTCGCAACGCCCTCCACCACGGTCAACTGATCCGCCGGCACCAGCGTCTCCCGGAACGGCCTGGCGCGATAAATTCCATGGGCCAGGCCCTTGTACAACCCTCGGGCAAACGCCGGCATTTGCTGCTCTTGGGCATCGTTATAAACAACCCCTACGCTACTCAATTTCCCTACGGGGCCGGAGCTGAAGCTCACCTGTGATTCCGTGCTGAGCATTCTGAAAATCACCTTCGCATGGTGGTCGTCTGCCATCAGCACGACTGGCTTGGGCTTGGCCGGTGGCGGGCCTTTTTGAGAGGAACAACCCACACCAAAAACGGCCACCACACACAACGGAATGACCCAAGCAAACGAACGATCCATAGATAAACTCAAGTCCTGTTAGATGCCGCGAAGGTTAAGTGGCAGATAGCTTAATGCCATCACCTCGAAAAAGTCTCTCTCAACCGATCATGTGCCGTCTATTGCAGCCCGAAGTTTTAAACCACTAGAATGGGATTAATTCTCACTTACGATTCTCTCTCATGAAGCTGTCTTCGCCCACCGACGCTCCTACGCTCGATGCGCTGTACCGCGGCTACCACGGCTGGTTGTTGACCTGGTTGCGGCGTCGCGTGCATTGCTCCCATCAGGCGGCCGACGTGGCGCAAGACACTTTCGTACGCTTGCTGGCATCGGGCACTTACATCGCGCCGGGTGAGCCACGGGCTTATCTGGCCACCATCGCGCGCCGGTTGCTGATGGACAATGGCCGCCGCCGACGCCTGGAACAGGCCTACCGCGAAGAGCTCGAACGCTGCGCCGCCTACCTTGAGCAAGCCCCATCGCCGGAGCAGATCCTGCAAGCCGCGCAAATGCTTGAAGCGATCGATCGGGCCTTGGCGCGCATGAACAAGCGGATACGCGACACCTTCATCCTGCGTTACCTCGAAGGCCTGGACCAGGCGCAAATCGCCCTGCGCCTCGGGGTCTCGGTGCGCACGGTACAGAACGACCTGGTGGAAGCCTTGCTGGCGTGCGATGCGTGCGCCCAGCCATGAACCAGCCTCTGCCCCACGCTGTGCTTCGCCAGGCTGCCGAATGGCTGGTGCGGCTGGATCACGAAGGCAACGACGCCAGCGAACAGGCGTTTCGCGCCTGGCTGGCCGCCGACCCGCAGCACCCCCAAGCCATTGCCCGCCTTCAGGGCCACTTGCAGCCTCTTAAACAAGCCCCGGCCCGTGCCGCATTGCGCCGCGCCCGGCAGCCTCGCCACGCGGCAACGCTGGTCAAGTGTCTCGCCCTGGCCCTGCTGCTAGCGGGCGTGCCGGCGTACCAGTACGAGCAACGTGGCTATCTGTTCGCCGACCTGAGTACCGACCGTGGCGAATGGCATCAGACGCTGCTGGCCGACGGCAGTGACCTGGAACTGGAAGGCAACTCCGCCGTGAACCTGCACCTGGACGCTACCGAGCGCCGCGTGCAACTGCTGCACGGCGAACTCCTGGTGGCGGTGGCCAAGGATGCCCAGCGGCCGTTTTATGTCGACACCCCGCAAGGCAGCATTCGCGCCCTGGGCACGCGCTTTATCGTCGAACTCAGCGACACAGCCACCGTGGTCAAGATGCTCGAATCTTCAACCCGCATCGACAGTGCCGGGCACACGATCACCCTCGCCCCCGGCCAGCAAGTGCGCCTGGATGCAAACGGGCCGGGCACGCCGAAAAGCGTCGACGTGCAGGCGCAGCAGCAAGCCTGGACGGCCCACCAGTTGCTGGCCAATGACGAGCCGCTGGCGGATGTGCTTGAGCGCCTGGCGCGGCATCGCCCAGGTGTGCTGATGTTTGATCGCAAGGCGCTGCAAGGCATTCGGGTGAGCGTGATGCTGCCGACGGACGACAGCGACCGCGCGTTGCGCCTGCTCACGCGCACCCTGCCGATTGAAGTCAGCACCTACACCCCGTGGCTTACCCGTGTGCGCTTGAAAGTACCGGCCGAATAATTTTTGCGCCTCGCTGCGTGTTTTCGGTTTTACCGCGTCCTTCCCTTGGCCAACATCCAAAGGAGCACCGATAACATGTCTTCAACCCCCACTCGCGGCGGCCTGTTACTGGCCAGTCGACTGTTGCTTGGCTGCCTGCCGCTGGCGGTGCCGGGCCTGACTTACGCGCAACAGCAGGTGCAGGTGTTCGACGTCGCGCCCGGCAAACTCGGTGATGTACTGACCCGCTTCGCCCAGGCCGCCGGTGTGCCGATTTCGTTCCTGTCGCAACAGGTGGCCGGGTTGAACAGCCCCGGTGTGCGCGGCAGCTACAGCGTGGCGGACGGGTTCGCGCAGGTGCTGGCCGGCACCGGTTTTGCCGCAGCCGGCAATGCCGATGGCTATCAGTTGGAAAGCCTGCCGGTAGCCGGCGGCGCGCTGTCGCTGGGCGCCACAGAGATCACTGCCAACCAGTTGGGCACCATCACGGAGGGCAGCGGTTCCTATACTCCGGGCACCATCGCCACCGCCACGCGCATGGTGCTGACCCCACGGGAAACCCCGCAGTCGATCACCGTGATCACGCGCCAGCATATGGATGACTTCGCGCTTACCTCAATCGATGACGTGATGCGCCATACGCCGGGCATCACCGTGTCGACCTTCGACAGCGAGCGCAATAACTACTACGCACGCGGCTTCTCGGTGGAGAATTTCCAGTACGACGGCATTCCTACCCTGCGCAACTCCGCCTACTCGTCCGGCCAGACCCTGACCGACATGGCGATCTATGACCGCGTGGAAATCCTCAAGGGCGCCACCGGCCTGCTGACCGGCGCTGGCGCCCCTGGCGCGACGATCAACCTGATCCGCAAAAAGCCCACCCGCGACTTCAAGGCCAGCGTGGAACTCGGCGCCGGCAGTTGGGACAACTATCGCTCCCAGATCGACGTGAGTGGCCCGCTGACCGACAGCGGCAACGTGCGTGGCCGCGCAGTGGCGGCGTATCAGGACAAGCACTCGTTCATGGACCACTACCAGCGCAACACCAATGTGTATTTCGGCACGCTGGAAGCCGACCTGACCGAAGACACCCTGCTCACCGTCGGCTTCGATTACCAGAACAGTGACCCGCAAGGCTCGGGCTGGTCCGGCAGCCGGGCGTTGTTCGACCGCAGCGGCAACCGCATCGACGTGAAACGCTCCTATAACAACGGCGCCAAGTGGAGCCGTTGGGAGCAGTATTCCCGCAGCGCGTTTTCCACCCTGGAACACAACTTCGACAATGGCTGGGTGATCAAGGGCCAGTACACGCACCAACTGATGGGTTACGACGCGCCGTTGGGCTCGATCATGAGTGGTCCGTTCGCCGCCACCGGACTGTCGTCCCTGTACGCGAACAAGTTCACCGGCAATACCCGCGCCGACTCGGGCGATGTCTACGCCAGCGGTCCGTTCAGCCTGCTGGGCCGTACCCATGAACTGGTGATTGGCGCGTCGGCCTCGAACTCCCACTGGACCGGAAAGGACTACGGCGCCCCCACTTATGTGGGCAACAACCAGATCGATTTCTGGAATTTCGACGGCAATGTGCCGGAGCCAGACTGGGGCGCGCCGACCCGCACCATCGATGCCACCACCCGGCAATCCGCCGGCTACATGGCCGCACGTTTCAACCTCACGGACGACCTGAACCTGTTCCTCGGCAGCCGCGTGGCCAACTACACATTGCGCGGCGACGACGACTCTACCGAGACCGGCAAGCTGGTGCCCTACGCCGGGGTCACCTATGACCTGAACGATAACTTCACCGCGTATGCCAGCTACACCGACATCTTCATGCCGTCGAGCTACAGCCGCTCCCGGAACAACAAATTGCTGGAACCGGATGAAGGCAAGAACTACGAGACCGGCCTCAAGGGCGAGTTCTTCGAGGGCCGGCTCAACACCAGCATGGCCTACTTCGAAGTGCATGAAACCAACCGCGCGGAGCCGGACGCTGAATACAACGCCGCGCCTACCAATCCGTCCCTGGGTTATGCCGAAAAAGGCATCAAGGCCAAGACCAAAGGCTTCGAGGCCGAGATGTCCGGCGAGTTGGCGCCCGGCTGGCAGGCCCAGGCCGGCTACACCCACAAGATCCTGCGGGATGAACATGGCGACAAGGCTTCGACCTGGGAGCCGGAAGACCAGCTCAGTTTCTTCACCTCGTACAAGCTCAAGGGCCCGCTGGACCGCCTGACCCTCGGCGGCGGCGCACGCTGGCAGAGCAGAAGCTGGCAAGTGGTGTACAACCGGCCCAAGGCGCAAAACGAAGAGTTCTCGCAGGAAGCGTATTGGGTGGTGGACGCGATGGCCAAGTACCAGGTCAGCGAACATCTTTCCGCGACGCTGAACGTCAACAACCTGTTCGACAAGCAGTACTACACCAACATCGGGTTCTATAACACGGCCTATTACGGCACCCCGCGCAATGTGATGCTCACCACGCGCTGGGACTTTTAACCCGCCAGGCGCCAGCGCCCCGTGATATGGGGCGCTGTTGCGTCAAACAGCGTGCCGCACAAAACACTGCTCCACCACCGACTTGCCCCACTGCTGCCCTTCCTGCTCGGACTCCAGCACAAAGCCCGCATTTTCATAGAGCTTGCGCGCCACATCCAGACCCTTGAACGTCCACAGCCGCACCGCCGGGAACCGGTGCCCGTCACAGAAATCCAGCGCCTCTTGCAACAGCCGTTTGCCCAAACCCTGGCCGTGGGCCGACGGGTCCAGGATGAAGCAGCGCAGGATCGCCTCGCCGTTTTCGCCCTCGCCATCAATGGCAATCGAACCCACAATCTGCGTCCCATCCAGTACCGCCCACACTTCGTTGCGCGGGTTGGCCAAGCGTCCCATCAACTCGGCCATGTCCGTCGCCACCAGGCTTTCGAACGGCTGGCCAAAATTGGCGTGTTTGGCGTAGTACTCGGCGTGCATCTGCGCGATGCGCCCAATCACCCCTGGCCGGTAGCCACGGGCAATGCTGTAGTGCCTTGGCTGCCGGGCGCCGGTGCGTTGGGTTTGCAGGGCTGCGGCGTACTGATCAAGCCCGCGGCTGACGGTTTGTTGCTGTTCGCTGGACAAGTCGCCAATGGCCTCGCCCACCTGGCGCCGGGCAAACGTTTCGATGTCACCTAACGTCTTTTGGCCTCGCACGGTGAGCCGCAGCTTTTTCGAGCGGGCATCGTCCTCGTTGGCAAACTCTTCCAGCTCGCCCGCCTCGATCAGCTTGCGCACCATACGGCTCACCGACGATTTTTCCAGGCCCAGCAAGGTGACCAGTTCAGCCGCCGTCAGTGCGCCACGCTCGCCGATTTCAACAATCGTGTGCACTGATGACGGTGGATAACGGCTGGCTGCCAACTTCGGCTGCATGAAGCCCAGCTCCCGCACTATAAGGCGCGACGCACAGCGGATCTGATCGATAAGGTCTGGCCTGGAACGGTTCACGGGGAAACCTCTTGCCCGAATGAAGAGAGATATAGTTGTACCGCACAACCAAATACAGATCAATCTCCCCTCTCCCAAAGCACTGAGGTACATTCCCTACACGGACAACAGATCATTCTCAAATGAACGGAGTCATCGCGTGTTTTCGATTTTCCACCGCCAACGCCTTACCACCCTCTCGCTGATCACCGCCGCCCTCACCCTCGCCGCCTGCCACAGCGCCACCGCGCCTGAACTGCCGCCCGCCCCGGAACTCGGTTCGGGCTATCGCACCGACATGAGCACCCGCCATGCCGAGCGCCATATGGCCGCCGCCGCCAACCCGCTGGCCGCCGAAGCCGGGCGGGAAATCTTGCGCAAGGGCGGCTCGGCCATCGATGCCGCGATTGCCATGCAGGCCGTGCTGACGCTGGTGGAGCCGCAGTCGTCCGGAATCGGCGGCGGCGCTTTTATCATGCTGTGGGACGGCAAGCAGGTGCATGCCTACGACGGTCGCGAAACCGCACCAGCGGGCGCTACCGAGCGGTTGTTCCTGAAGGCCGACGGTACGCCGATGGCCTTCCCCGAGGCACAGATTGGCGGGCGGTCCGTGGCAACTCCGGGCGTGTTGCGCGCGTTGGAGATGGCCCACAAAAAGACCGGCCATCTGCAATGGGCAACCTTATTCGAGCCGGCCATTCGCCTGGCTGAACAGGGCTTCCCGATCTCCACGCGCCTGCACAGCCTGATTGCCGCCGACCGCTATATCACCCGCTCGCCGGAAATGACCGCGTACTTTCTGAACGCCGACGGCAGCCCCAAGGCCACCGGCACACTGCTGAAAAACCCGGCGCTGGCCAACGTCTTCAAACGCATCGCCAAGGAAGGGCCGGACGCGCTGTACTACGGCCCAATTGCTGAAGAAATTACCCGCAAGGTGCAGGGCAACAGCAACGCCGGCAGCCTGACGCTGACCGACCTCAAAGGCTACAACGCGGTTGAGCGGGCGCCGTTGTGCACTGACTACAAGCGCTGGAAAGTCTGCGGCATGCCACCGCCGTCGTCGGGCGGGATTGCCATTGCGCAGATCCTCGGTACGTTGCAGGCCCTGGAAGCCCGCGACCCGCGCATGGCCCTCGCGCCGTTGAAGCCGGTGAAGAGCGACTCACCAGCAGGCCTGGAGCCGGTGCCCGAAGCGGTGCACCTGATCGCCGAGGCCGATCGCCTGGCCTACGCCGACCGCGCCCAATACGTGGCCGATTCGGACTACGTGCCGGTGCCGGTTGCCGGGCTGATCGCTCCGAACTATCTGGCCAGCCGCGCCGCGTTGATTGGTGAACGCAGCATGGGCGTCGCCAAGCCTGGCAAGCCGGCCGGGATTGAAGTGGCCTATGCGCCGGATCGCTCGCCGCTGCGCATTTCCACCTCGCAAGTGGTGGCAGTGGATGACGTAGGTGGCGCGGTATCGATGACCACTACGGTGGAAGCGGCGTTCGGTTCCCATGTGATGGTCCAGGGCTTTTTGCTGAATAACCAGATGACCGACTTCTCCTTCATTCCTGAAGAGAACGGCCAGCCGGTAGCCAACCGGATCGAGCCGGGCAAACGTCCGCGTTCGTCCATGGCGCCGACGTTGGTGTTTGATCGTCAGAGCGGCGAGTTGGTGGCCACGGTTGGTTCCCCGGGCGGATCGCAGATCATCGAATATGTGAGCAAGTCCCTGGTGGCCATGCTCGACTGGAACCTCGACCCGCAAGCCGCCGTCGGCCTGCCCAACTTCGGCAGCCGCAACGGCGCGACCGAGCTGGAAGCCGGGTTGTTCAGTGCACCGTTGAAACAGGCGCTGAAGGACAAAGGCCACGCCCTGAGCGAAATCGACATGACCAGCGGCGCCCAGGCGATCGTCCGGGTGCGCGATGCGCAGGGCAAAGCGTCGTTGATCGGCGGGGCTGATCCACGCCGTGAAGGCGAAGCGCTGGGGGATTGAGTTGACTCATTGGAGAGCTGCGCGTGCACAAGGCAAATAACCTCGGCGCCCTTGCTGGCGTCGATCATGGGTTTTGTTCGATTGACGATCCATTGCGGCCTGACGAGGTGTTCATCTGCAAACAGGTGCACAGCGCCACGACCCTTGAATGGCGCCCGGAGATGGAAGCCAATACGGTTGAAGCGGATGGGGTTTTCAGCCGGGATGCGCAGCCGATTGCGGTGATCACCGCCGACTGCCTGCCGTTGCTGATGGCCTCGGAGAACGGGGATCTCGTCGCGGCAATTCATGGCGGCTGGAAGGGACTGCAAGGCGGGATCATCTCCAATGCCATGCAACGTTTTACCGCCGAGGGTGTGGCGCTGGATCAGTTGCGGATTGCGATTGGGCCTTCGATCAAGCCTTGTTGTTATGAGGTGAGTGGCGAGTTTGTGGCGCAGTTGCAGGCGAGTCAGGGGCATTTGTGGCGGGATGGAAATGCGCCGTGGACGTTTGAGCAGCCGGGGCCGCTGTTGACGCCACAGATTGCGCCGCCTGAGCCGAGGCAGGCGTCGAGTGCATGGTTCGATTTGAGCCAGTACGCACTGATTTTGCTGGAGGCTGCGGGGATAAAGCGTGAGCAGGTGGAGGTCAGTGAAGTGTGTACGTATTGCACCTCGCCGGCATTCGCGAGTTATCGCAGAAGGACCCATGACAGTACGGAAAGGAAGACGTTGTTGTATTCGTGGATTTCGCGAAAAACGCAACGATAAAGCGGCCGAATACAACCTCTCCGGCAACACCATATTTGTGGCGAGGGAGCTTGCTCCCGTTGGGGTGCGAAGCGCCCCCAGAATGAGATGATGCGTTTTTTCAGCAAGAGCACCAAACTCAGTTTCAGGGCTGCTGCGCAGCCCAACGGGAGCAAGCTCCCTCGCCACAATGAGATCTTACTCATGAAAAGGTATTTATCAGATTCCCAAACCAATCTTCGGCCGGTAACAAAGTTGGTCTTGCTGATCATGCAAATTGCGAAGATCCTTCGCAAAAAATCGAAGGCAGGCCCTCATGCCGCTCACCAAGCACCGACTTAAAAAACGCGACACCAAACGCAACATCGGCGAGGAATTACTCGCTGCAATTGTCGACATCAAAGCTGGCCGGTATGGGCAGGTACAGCATTCCAGCCCGCCCAGATCTAAATCCGTAAAAATCACCGGCTAATCTTCAACCCCTTACGCCCCGCATGCCGCTCCAGCGCCAGCTCGATCAACCGGCTCACCAGCTCGCTGTAGCTCATGCCAGCCGCCTGCCACAACTTCGGGTACATGCTGATGCGGGTGAACCCAGGCAACGAGTTGATTTCGTTGATCAGCACCTCGCCCTCATCCGTCAGAAACACATCCACCCGCGCCAGCCCGGCGCAGCCCAGGGTTTCAAACGCTTCGATGGCCAACGCACGAATGCGCTCGCTGGCTTCAACACTGATATCCGCCGGCACTACCACTTGGGCCGCCTGGTCATCGATGTATTTGCTGTCGTAGGAATAGAACCCGTCCCGCACCACGATCTCGCCACAACCGCTGGCGATGGGATTCTCGTTGCCCAACACGGCGCATTCGATTTCCCGGCCTTTTACCGCCGACTCCACCAGCACCTTTTCATCAAACCCGAGTGCCAGTTCTACAGCAGCGTGATACTCAGCCTCGCTGCCCACCTTGCTCACCCCCACGGACGATCCCTGGTTCGCCGGTTTCACGAACATCGGCAATCCGAGTTTCTGTTGGGCTTGGTCGAAGGTGGTACGCGCCGCATTCCTGCGGTTGAGGGTGATGAACGGCGTCACGGCAATCCCGGCATCGCGCAGCAGGCGTTTGCTAATGTCCTTATCCATGCACACGGCCGAACCCAGCACGTCGGAGCCGACAAACGGCAGGTCTGCCATGCGCAGCAGGCCTTGCAGGCAGCCGTCTTCGCCGAGGGTGCCGTGGACGATCGGGAAGATCACATCGACGTGTTCCAGTGAGGCCTGGCTGGCGGTTTCCACCAGTTGCTGGCTGGCCTTGCCCGGCACGACCGCCAGTTCACGATTAGATTGATTGAGGGCGATCAGCGCCGGGTTTTCTTCGTTGAGCAGGAAGCCCGAGGTGTCGTTGAGGTGCCAGTGGCCGGCCTTGTCGATGCCGATCAGGATCGGCTCGAAGCGCGAACGGTCCAGCGCATCGACGATGTTGCGCGCCGACTGCAGCGACACTTCGTGCTCGGCCGAACGGCCACCAAAAATAATCCCTACCCGCAGCTTACTCATGATCGGCCTCACGTTTGAAAGTAAGGCTTCTTACCATGAGCCGTCAGCGATTCGCTACCAGCGTGGCCCCGAACAGCACATAACAACCACCGGCAAACCGGTCCAGCCACTTGCGCGAGCGGCTGTAGACGTTGGCCATCCGTTCACTGGAAAACACCAGCGCCACGCAGGAATACCAGCTGAATGACAGCGTCGCCATGGTGATCACAGCCAGGGTCAGCAGCATCGGCGACGGTGATGGGGGCATGGTGGACGCAAAGATCGTCGCGACGAACAGCGCCGCCTTGGGGTTGGACAGGTTGCCCAATAAACCCAGGCGCCAGGCGGAAAACAGCGAGCGCCGAGGTTCGTCGGGCAACAGGTTCTGGGCCATGGCCGGTGCCGAGCGCCGGAACAGTTTCAACCCCAGGTAAATCAGGTAGCAGCCGCCGATGATCTTGAACGCCAGGTACAGCATCGGCGCTGCGGTAAACAATGACTTGATCCCCAAGCCGCCGGCCAGGCCCCACATCACGGTGCCGGTGGCCACGCCAGCGGACGCCACCACGCCATGGCGGCGCGAGCAACTGGCGGCCAATTGCGCCGTGTTGAAGAAGTTCGGGCCGGGGGTGACGACCGCGACGGTCCAGAGCAAGGCCAGCGACAGAAGAGGCGCGGCGTACGGCAGGCTTGGGAAAAGCATCGGTTGATCCATCCTTCAGGGAATTAAAGATCCTTGCCGTTTACAGCTCAGGTTCGGGTTCATGCACCAGCAGGTCGCCCGGCTGACACTCCAGATACTTGCAGATTGCATCCAGGGTCGCCAGCCGTATGCCCTTGACCTTGCCTTGCTTGAGCAATGACAGGTTTTGTTCGGTGATACCAATGGCGGCGGCCAGGTCCTTGGACTTGACCTTGCGCCGGGCGAGCATAACGTCCAACTCAATCACAATAGACATGCTGTTCTCAAACAAACGTGCGGTTTTCAGAATCCACTTCACTGGCCTGCCACAGGATACGCGCGATCACCGAAATGCAGCCGGCGAGAAACAGCGCCACGATGCTGGGCGGAGTAAAACTCAAGGTGAGCAGCCGCTGGCCAACCGGCTCGTTCATCGTGACCCAGACACTGAGCAAGGGCTCACACAGAAAATCCAGCAACACCCACAGTGCCACGGCCCGGCCTACTTTACCCAAGTGCTGCGCGGCGGCGCAGGAAAAATACTCCCCACGAGCATAGTTCTGGAACAGCTGGCGCAAATGATTCAAACCGGACACCAGCGCCATCAAGGGAATGCTGGAGAACAGGACGCCGCCCAGTGTCTGCCACCAAGGGAAAGCCGCCACCATCTCCGCCCGCCCCTCGATTTGTTGGCCACTCAAGGCGAAACCAAATCCGGACGAAGCGCTTTGTTGCGGGTAAAGCCACGCGGCGGTATTGAGCAGCAGTATGGCGACAATCATCAACAGGGTAAGCAGTGCCATGCGCTGGCTGAGCTGGGCAAGACGTTGGGAATTCATGGGGAAGCCTCTCAGAAATTTGAGGCGGAAAAATAAACGATTAATTATCGTAAAACAATCATTTTTTAATGATTAGCGATACCTGGACACAAAACCGATACTGCCCTCCGAAATTTCAGCAGTGGCACAATCGTTCAAGACCGCAGCAGACAGCCCGGTCACACTGGGGTAACGTATTTGCGTCCCGACCTGCGACTGACACCATGATCAAACCCTCTCTCGACTGGCTGCACCGCGCGCCCCACGCCAGTGGCCTGGAGCGTATCGAGGCGTATTTTGCCGGGTTTGGCTTCGACCCTCATCGCCACGACACCTACGCCATCGGCCGTACCCTGTTCGGTGTGCAGAGTTTTCACTATCGCGGCGGCATGACCCACAGCCTGCCGGGGCGGACCATGGTGATTCATCCCGATGAAGTGCATGACGGGTGGGCCGGCAGCGAGGAAGGTTTCAAATACCGGATGATTTACGTGGAGCCGGCGCTGATCCAGCAAGTGCTCGGTGGCAAGCCGCTGCCGTTCATCCCCGGCGGATTGTCCAGCGACCCGTGGCTGTACCGCGCCAGTGAAGTGTTGCTGCAAAGCCTGGATTGCCCGATTGATCCGTTGCAGGAACAGGACGCGATGTTCGACCTGGCCCAGGCGCTGAACAATGCCTCGGGGATCACGGTGAATCGTAAGACTTTCGACTACCGCGCTGCCGAACGCGCGCGGGAATTTATCCACAGCGCCTTGGGCCGGCCAATCACCCTCGATGAAATGGCGGAGTACGCCAACCGCGACCGCTGGGCGCTGTCGCGGGATTTTCGGTTGTTGTTCGGGACCAGCCCCTATCGCTACCTGACCATGCGCCGCCTGGACCTGGTGCGCAGCTTGCTGGGCCAGGGCCAGTCACTGGTGGATGCGGCACTGACCGCCGGCTTCACCGACCAGAGCCACATGACCCGCCAGTTTCGCAGCACCTTCGGCATGCCGCCGTCGCGCTGGGTGAAGATGCTCGGGCGCTGAAATTCCGCCTTGAAATGCGATCAACCTGTGGGAGCGGGCTTGCTCGCGAATGCGGTGTGTCAGCTACTGAATGCATTGACTGATCCACCGCCTTCGCGAGCAAGCCCGCTCCCACATTTGAACTATGTCGCTGCCGAAATCGTATTCGACGCTGGAGCTCGTTCTTTAAGGGTCAACGCCAGCACCGCCCCCGCCAGGGCAATCGCCGCGCTCCACCACAACGCCAGTTCAATCCCGCCCGCCTGCGCCGCACCCGTCGACCCGCCGGCATTCGCCAGCGACACCAGCAACGCCAACCCCAATGCGCCGCCAATCTGCTGGCTGGTGGACGCCATGCCCGCCGCCACACCTTGCTCTCCCGGGCGTATGCCCAAGCCGGCGGCCACCCACATCGCCGTCCAGGTCATGCCCTGGCCGATGCTCAGGATGAAAATCCCCGGCAGCAATGACCAGAACCCCGCCCCCGTCGGCAACGCCAGGCACACCAGGGCAATGCCCACCGCACCCGCCAACTGGCCGCTGACCAGGGTGGTGCGCAATCCCAGGCGTGCCAACGAACGTTCCGCCAGCCAGATACCGCCGGTGCACACCAGGGTCGCCGGCAAAAATGCCAAGCCCGCCTGCAATACGCTGTAGCCGTAGACCTGCTGGTAATACACCGCCAGAAAGTAGTACTGCACGCCAAAGCTGCTCATGAACACCGCCGTCAACACCATGGCCATGCGCAACTCCCGATAGCCCAACAACCGCAGCGGCATCAGGGGATCGCGCCCTCGATGTTCGATCCAGGCAAACAACCCGAGCAGCGCCAGCGCCAAGGCCATGCAACCCAGGGTCGACGGCGCCGCCCAGCCCCACTCCGGCCCCTGCACCAGGGAGAACACCAGCAGCGTGCCGCCTACCGTCACGGTCAACGCGCCGCTGATGTCAAAGTTGCGCCCCCGGGCCCGCTCGCCATCGGCGGGAATCCAGTAACGCGCCGCCAGGGCGCAGGCGCCGGCCAGCGGCACGTTCACCAGGAATACCGCCTGCCAGCCCCACGCCTGGGTCAGCACGCCGCCGAGCAACGCGCCCAATGCCAGGCCCGCCGCTGACGCCGCGCTCCACACCGCAAATGCACGATTACGCGCCGGCCCTTCGGCGTAATGGGTGTTGATCAGCGCCAGCGTCGCCGGGAACAACAGCGCCCCGCCCACGCCCTGTACCGCCCGGGCCAGCACCAGCAACAAGGCGCTGCCGCCGAGCACCGCCGCCAGGGAAGACAGCGCATACAGAGACTGGCCGAGAATGTACAACCGCCGCTTGCCCAGCAGGTCTGCGGCGCGACCGCCCAGCAACAGGAAGCCACCGAACGCCACGCTGTAGGCGCTGACCACCCACTGCAATTGCTGGGCGGAAAAACCCAGGTGGTTGCCGATCTGCGGCAGCGCGACAAACACGATGGTCGCGTCGAGGGCGATGATCAGTTGCGCGGTCGCCAGCAGCAACAGCATCCAGCCTGAGGGTCGAGATAAAGACATCACAGCGTCCTGCCAAAAAGTGAGAGGCGCCAGTGTCTTTCATGCCCAACAGATGATAAATAGCCTTATCACTCTTTCAGTAATGAATTTAATCATGGATCTGAACGCTGTTCGCCTGCTGGTGCGCGTCGCCGAAACCCGCAGTTTCACCCGGGCTGCCGGAGACTTGGGGTTGACCCAATCGGGCTTGTCCCGCGCCATTTCCCGCCTGGAAAACCAGTTGGGCGTACGCCTGCTGCAACGCAACACCCGCAGCGTCAGCCTCACACCCGACGGCCAGATGCTGTATGAACGCAGCGCGCCGTTGCTGGCTGAACTGGCCGAAGCCGAACGACAAATGCTCGACCGCCGCGCCTCACCCTCCGGTTTGCTGAAGATCAGCACGCCATCGTTGTTTGGCCGCAAAGTGGTGATGCCGGTGATCGGCGAACTGACCTTGCAATACCCGGAACTGCGTATCGAAGCGGTGATGACTGATCGCCTGGTGGACATCGTCGACGAAGGTTTTGATGCCTTGCTGCGCACCGGCGATATCCAGGACCAACGCCTGATCGCCCGGGCACTGCCGCCGCTGCGCTGGGTCACCGTTGCCGCCCCGGCTTATCTCGCGCGTTTTGGCACACCGCAAACCGTCGATGAACTGAGAGACCACAACTGCCTGACCGTGCGTAACCTGCGCACCAGCCGGCTGGTGGACTGGCAGTTCATGCTGGAGGGCAAGGTGCAGGACGTGGGCGTCGAGGGGCGGTTGATCTTTGATATTGGCGATGCGCTGGTGGACGGCGCACTGGGCGGGTTTGGCATCGCCCAGGTGATGGATTTTGCGGTGCGGGAAGATCTGGCGGCCGGGCGCCTGGTGCCCTTGCTGGAGGGCTTTGCCGGGCGCAGTCGGGCGATATCCCTGGTGTATCCGCCATCGCGGCAGTACTCACCGAAGTTGATGGCGTTTGCCGAGGCGCTCAGCAAAACCCAGTGGTAACACAACCTCTTGTGTTGAGGGGCTTGTCTGGTGAGGGGGCTCTTGTGGCGAGGGGGCTTGTCCCCCGTTGGAGTGCGTAGCGCTCCCGTTCTTTTTGGGGCCGCTACGCAGCCCAACGGGGGACAAGCCCCCTCGCCACAGGACAAGCCCCCTCGCCACAGGTTCGGTGCAGCATCAAGCCAGGTTTTTACCGTCCAGCGGCTCACCAATCGTCAGGAAATGCCCACCCGCCACATGGTGCAAGGTACGCAGCGCATCGTGCCCTTCGAAATGCCAACGACCGTCGCTGAACACCCGCTCATCCGCTTCGGCCGCCACCACTTCGGCGAGGAACAAGTCGTAGGTCTGCTGGTTATGCGGCTCCGGCAGCAACCGGCACTCCAGCCACGCCACGCAGCCTTCGAGCATCGGTGCTTCGGTGTGTTCGCCGCTGAACGCCTGCAAGCCATACGCCGCGAACTTGTCCGTCTCGCTGCCGGTGGTGTTGCCCACGGTCTGCACAATATCGGCTTGGGCCGCGCACGGCACGTTGAGCACGAAGGTGCCGGCGCTTTCCAGCAGTTGCCGGGTCCAGGTGGCCTTGTCGAGTACGACGGCGACTTTGGGCGGTTCGAAATCCAGCGGCATGGCCCAGGCCGCCGCCATGATGTTGCGCTGGCCGTTGTGCGCAGCGCTGACCAGCACGGTCGGGCCGTGGTTGAGCAAGCGGTAGGCCTTGGACAGCGGGACGGGACGGCGATGGTTAGGGCTCATGGACGAAAGGCTCGGAAAAAAAACCTACGATACCTCAAGCATGAGCCCCGGTGACTAGCTGCTCAGTTGATTGGCAAACTGCCCCACCGCGCTGACCACCTTTTGGGCACCGTCCTGGATCTCGACGATCACCGTGCCCGCCTCGGCCGCCAACGCCAGGCCTTGCTCGGCTTGCAGGCGGCCATCGGTCATCAGCGCCACTGCATCGCGGGCCATGTCCTGGTTCTGGCGCACCACGCCAACGATTTCTTCAGTGGCCTTGCTGGTACGCGAAGCCAGTTGCCGAACCTCATCGGCCACCACCGCAAAACCACGGCCTTGCTCACCGGCGCGGGCGGCTTCGATGGCGGCGTTGAGCGCCAGCAGGTTGGTCTGTTCGGCGATGCCGCTGATGGTCTTGACGATGCTGCCAATCACCTGGGACTGGGCGTTCAGCGCTTCGATGCCCTCGCCCGCCTGTTGCATGTGTTTGGCCAGGTCGCGCATCACGTCCACCGCCTGGGTGACCACGGTGGTACCGCGCTGGGCACTGCTGTCGGTTTGCAGCGAGGTGCTGTAGGCGATGTTGGCCGCTTCGGCCACGGCCTGTTCCTGGTTGATCTGGTCGGTGATCACCGTGGCGAACTTGACCACTTTGTACAGCCGCTCATTGGCGTCGAGCACCGGGTTATACGAGGCCTCCAGCCACACCACCCGCCCGTGGCTGTCCACACGCTTGAAGCGGCCGGCGACGAATTCGCCGGCGTTCAGACGTTTCCAGAACTGCTGGTACTCGACGCTGTTGGCGTCCTGCGGTTCGCAAAATATCCGGTGATGTTTGCCCTGGATCTGCGCCAGGCTGTATCCCATGCCGTTGAGGAAACGGTCGTTGGCCGTCAGCACATTACCGTTGAGGTCGAACTCGATCACCGCCGTAGAGCGCACCAGCGCGGTGATCAGGTTTTCGTGCTCGCGAGAGGCCTCGATGGTGCGAGTCAGGTCGCTGGAAAACATCGAAATATGCTTGATACGCCCGTCACTGCTGCGCACCGGTTGCACGATGGAACGCAACCACGCCTCGTTGCCGTTGCCCCGCGTCAGGCGCACCGTGCCGGCGAAATGTTCGCCACGCACCAGGGCGTTTTTGAAGCGCAGTTGAAACGCGTCCTGCTTGACGTGCGCCGGTACCAGGTCTTCGATCAAGCGGCCTTGCAGCTGGCTGCCCTGGTAACCCATCTCTTGAAGAAAGATGGCATTGACCGACTCGATACGCCCTTCGGGATCCAGGGTCAGGGCAATCATTTCGCTTTCCAGGCTCTCTCTCACTTGCTGCAGGCTGGACAATTCTTCGCGAAGAGCAGACAGCTCCTGCTTGAGACGGGTGTTGAACATGGAGGCACCGGTGGGCAAGTAAGGACGTGGGTCTGACCTGCATCGGCGCTGCCGGCATTTTCTGAAGAGTGCTTTAGTGCGTTGCTCAACTATATTTTTGCGGCCCCTCAACTGCCGTTGTTACGGCAGATGCCCATGACCTGGTACTGGAGCGTGTTGAGCTTGCCGGTGGAATCTTCATAGGTCATGCGCGACGGCACCGCGTTGCACGAACGGAT
The DNA here is from genome assembly GCF_011765255.1 of Pseudomonas sp. AN3A02. Taxonomy (NCBI): domain Bacteria; kingdom Pseudomonadati; phylum Pseudomonadota; class Gammaproteobacteria; order Pseudomonadales; family Pseudomonadaceae; genus Pseudomonas; species Pseudomonas sp. AN3A02. The sequence continues at coordinate 32,683 of NZ_JAARNI010000012.1, read as the reverse complement.
CGGCGGCGTAACGTTGACCACCTTGGCAATGTCCAGCTTCATGCCGTAGCGATAGTCCTGGACCACGGGCATCGCCTTGCCTTTTTTCGCGGCATAGGCGGCCATGGCTTGCTCGTTGTTTTGCATCAACTGGGCGAAGGTGCGATCACCGCCGCCTTCCGCCATCGCGCCGACGGAAAAGATCAGGGCCAATGCAGCGACAGTGGTTTTCAGGGTGTTCATGAGGGCGTCCTCGTCTGATTTCATTGATTGAAAGTTCAGAGCAAGAGTAACTAACCAAGCCTGTCGCAAAGTTCACCGAACGATTACTTATCCGTTATGTTCTGTTGAAATTCCAAAATTGTAATCTGTGCGCCACCTCGTCGTTATCTCGTGTTTGCAACTATCTGCGCGGGCACCACTAAAACAAGAATGCCCCATCGATAAGAAGCTAATAGCTGCCACTACCGAGGAGCGCTACATGAGTACTCACCGCACACTTTCGCTTTCCATGATTGCCGCACTCGCGGGGCTTACCCCGCTTTCAAGCATGGCCGTGGAAGATAAACTTGAAGGGTTTATCGAAGGCAGCACGTTGAACGTGCTGGCCCGCAACTTCTACTTCAACCGGGACGATCGCAAGGGCCAGTCGAGCCCTACCGGCAATGGCTACTCGGAAGCCTGGGCCCAGGGGTTTATCGGCAAGTTCGAGTCCGGATTCACTCAGGGTTCGGTGGGTTTCGGCCTGGACGCGTTTGCGATGTACGGCCTGAAACTCGACTCCGGCACCGGCCGCAGCGGCGGCAAGGGCTCGTTCGGCGTGCTGCCGGTAGACAGCGACAACCACCCGGAGGACGGCTACAGCAAGCTCGGCGGCGCGGTAAAAGTGCGCCTGCTGGATACCGTGATCAAGGCCGGTGATGTGTTCCCGCTGACCCCGGTGGTGGCCTATGGCGACTCGCGGGTATTGCCGGAAAGCTTTCGTGGCGTCACCGCACAAAACACCAGCATTGAAGGCCTGAGCCTGCAAGGCGGACACCTGAGCGGCATGAGCCAGCCCACCCAGAGCGGCATGGATAAAGGCTTTGCGACGTTTTATGCGGGCAAGGTGGATTCACCCTGGATCGGCTATGCCGGTGGTGACTACCAGGTGAACAAACACTTCAGCGTCAGCCTGTACACCAGCCGCCTGAAGGATGCCTGGGACCAGTACTACTTCGGCAGTGCCGCCAGCTACCCGCTGAACGATGATGTGTCGCTGTTTGGCGACTTCAACTATTACAAGGCGGAGGACGAGGGCAAGAAACGCCTGGGCGAGTTCGATAACAACATCTGGAGCGCCAGGGTCGGAGTCAAGGTGGGCGCCCACAGCCTGGCCTTGTCCCACCAGCGCAACAACGGTGATGACGACTTTGACTACCTGCGCATGTCCGACTCGATCTTCCTCAACAACTCGATCCAGTACAGCGACTTCAACTCGCCCAAGGAACGCTCGTGGATGCTCGCTTATAACCTCGACATGCAGGCCTTCGGCATTCCCGGGCTGACCTTCATGACCCGCTACGGCAAAGGCACCGGCGCCGACTACAGCAACGCCAACTCGGTATACATGCGCCGTGACGCGGCCGGCGACCCGTTGACCGATCAACGCCGCTGGGAGCGGGATATCGAGGCCAAGTACGTGGTGCAGGGCGGCAACTTGAAAGATCTGTCACTGCGATTGCGCCAGGCGACGGTTCGTTCAAGTGCCTTTGAGTCGGACCTGGAAGAAGTTCGGCTGATTGTCGAATATCCATTGGCAATTCTCTAAACGACGCCCTTTGTAGGAGCGAGCTTGCTCGCGAAGAACCTGAGAGCGCTGCGTTAAACCAGAAGCCCCGCGTTATCGTTAACGACTTTCGCGAGTAAGCTCGCTCCTACAATAGAATAACATCTGTTCACAATTTGAAGCCTGTCAGAACTGTAATATGCGCCTCACCTTCTCGTTAAGTTGCGCTTCTTATACTGGCTACAACTAACGGCACCCGCCTTATTTGGAGACACGTCATGAAGCCATCTCACTTGTTATTGATCAGTTTTCTCGGCGCCACTTCCAGCCTCGCATTGGCCGACGACGGTGCCGACCGTTCCCGGGAGTTCCTCGCCGAGTTCCGCCAGCAACAGCAGCAGGTCCACGGCGAACAGTCCGTGGCCGAGACCGCGCCCGCCGACGCACAGAAGCAGTCGATCTGAACGGCGCACACCGAGCACATTCATCTCTGAAGCTTTTGTGTAGCTCCTTTGGAAAGAGATGAATTTTTTACGCCCCGCATGGGGCGTTTTTTTTGCCTGCCGGTTTTGCAGCGCAACAAGCAGTCACAAACTGCCCGGTTGACCCTGTAGCTACTTCAGCCTTCAGGCTTCGAAAATCCGAATCGCAGCCTCTCTCTATCAATAAAAGGTAAATTCCCATGCGTATCCTTGTGGTTGAGGACGAGCAAAAAACCGCCGCCTACCTGCAGCAGGGCCTGACCGAAAGCGGTTACGTGGTCGACTGCGCAGCCAGCGGCGTAGACGGCCTGCACCTGGCCGCGCAACACGCCTATGAACTGGTGATTCTCGACGTCAATCTGCCGGCCAAGGATGGCTGGGAAGTGCTTGAGCAATTGCGCCGCGACAGCAGCCAGCGGGTGATGATGCTGACGGCCCGTGGCCGGTTGGCCGACAAGATCAAGGGCCTGGACATGGGCGCCGATGATTACCTGGTCAAACCCTTCGAGTTTCCCGAGTTGCTCGCCCGGGTGCGCACCCTGCTGCGTCGCAGTGAGCACATACCGGTGCCGGAAGTGTTCCAGGTGTCGGACCTTGAACTTGACCCCCGCCGCCACCGCGCGTACCGAGGCACCCGACGTATCGACCTGACCACCAAGGAATTTGCACTGCTGCACGTGCTGATGCGCCAGTCCGGCGAAGTACTGACCCGCACGCAGATTATTTCCCTGGTCTGGGATATGAATTTCGACTGCGACACCAACGTGGTGGAAGTCTCCATCAGCCGCTTGCGGGCCAAGGTCGATGACCAGAGTGACGTCAAGCTGATCCACACCATTCGCGGCGTGGGTTATGTGTTGGAGGCCCGTCAATGAAAGCCAGCAGCCTGTCGATGCGCCTTGGGCTGACGGTGAGCCTGATGGGCGCCGGCCTGGTGGTGTTGCTCGCAACGTTGGCGTACCTGGCGCTGACTCACGAGCTGGAGAAACTGGCGCGCAAGGGCCTGGAAAGCAAGATGGAACAGATCCAGCACAGCCTCGCCCTCGGCCTGGACACCCGCGACATCCAAGCCCGCCCGCACTCGCTGATGGACCTGGTGATGGGGCACGATAATTTCTACCTGACCATCGTTGGCACTGCGCCCAATGAAGCGGTGCTGCTCAGCATCGGCGCCAAGCCCCAGGAACCGTTGCTGACCGACTTCGCCCCGTCCCAGAACCTCGGTTACCTGAACTGGGACGACGGCAACGGCAATCAAGTACTCAGTGCCTCCAGCCTGATGCGCCTGGCCAGTGGCGAGCGCGTGCGGGTCCTGTTATCGCTGGATCGCAGGGACGATCAGGCGCTGCTCAGTGCCTACCTGCGTTCCACCGTGATCGCCCTGCCGCTGCTGTTGCTGCTGATCGGCATCGGCGCCTGGTGGGTGGTGCAACGCGGGCTGGCGCCGCTGCAGCAGTTCAGCCGCGTCGCCGCAAAAGTCACCACGCAGGACCTGACCCACCGCCTGGCTGTGGATAACTTGCCCAAGGAGCTGGGCGAGTTGGCGCAAGGCATCAACTTCATGTTGCAGCGCCTGGACGGCGGCGTGCAGCAGCTGTCGCAGTTCTCCGATGACCTCGCCCATGAGCTGCGCGCGCCGCTGACCAATTTGATGGGCAAGGCCCAGGTGACGTTGTCCCGAGAGCGCCCGCCGCAGGAATACAAAGCGGTGCTGGAATCCAGCACTGAAGAGATGGAACGCCTGGCGCGGATCGTCTCCGACATGCTGTTCCTGGCGCAGGTCAGCCACCCTGCGGCGCGGGTTTCGTTTGCGCCGGTGTCCCTGGCCGCTGAAGCGCGCCGGGTGATGGAGCTGTTTGCGTTGAGTGCCGAAGACAAGCAATTGACCTTGAGCCTCGACGGCGATGCCTTCGTGCATGGCGACCGTTTGATGATTCAGCGGGCGATTTCCAATTTGCTGTCCAATGCCATTCGTCATAGTCCACCAGCCTCCAATATTTCGTTGCAGGTAGAGACTCACACCGAGCAAGTATCGCTGTCGGTGGGCAATCCCGGCCCGGGGATTGAAGCGCAACACCTGCCGAACCTGTTCGAACGCTTCTACCGCGTCGACAGCAGCCGCGCCCGCTCCGAAGGTGGCACCGGGCTGGGGCTGGCGATTGTGCGGTCGATCATGGTGCTGCATCAGGGGCGGGCTGAAGTCAGCAGCTTGCCTGAAAGTTTCACTGAGTTTCGACTGGTGTTTCCTCTTCACACCAACGCTATCTGCCAATAAATCATTGTGGCGAGGGAGCTTGCTCCCGCTGGGTTGCGCAGCAACCCTAAAAAGCCCACCGCATTCTTTCAGCTGAAAATAGGTCACCAGTGTTGGGGCTGCTGCGCAGCCCAGCGGGAGCAAGCTCCCTCGCCACAGGTTATTGGTCAGACATCACGCGGTCTTCCGGTTCCTCACGCCGATGCGCCCAGTGATACAGCGCCGGCAATACCAGCAGGGTCAGCAGCGTCGACGAGATAATCCCGCCAATCACCACCGTCGCCAACGGGCGCTGTACTTCGGCGCCGGTGCCGGTGGCGAGGGCCATGGGGATAAACCCGAGCGACGCCACCAGTGCCGTCATCAACACCGGGCGCAAGCGCGTCAGGGCGCCTTCGTTAATCGCCACCGACAGTGAGCGCCCTTCCTCCCGCAGGCTACGGATGAACGCGATCATCACCAGCCCGTTAAGCACCGCCACCCCCGACAGCGCGATAAAGCCCACGCCCGCCGAGATCGATAGCGGAATATCCCGCAGCCACAGCGCCATGATCCCACCGGTCAACGCGAAGGGAATCCCGGTAAACACCAGCAGCCCATCCTTGAGGTTGTTGAACATCATGAACAACAGCCCGAACACCAGCAGCAACGCCACCGGCACCACGATGCGCAAGCGTTCGGAGGCCTCCTTCAGCTGCTCGAACTGGCCGCCCCAGCTGGTCCAGTAGCCCGCAGGAATTTTCACCTGGGTGCCGATGGCAGTCCCGGCTTCCTCGACAAACGAGCCGATATCCCGCCCACGCACGTTGGCGCTGACGATCACCAGGCGCTTGCCGTTTTCTCGGCTGATCTGGTTGGGGCCGAGCACCAGGTCCAGGCTGGCGACTTCCGACAGCGCGATAAACCCCAACTGCCCCGCCGCGTTATTCGCCAATGCCGGAATCGGGATCAACAGCCGCGACAGGCCTTCGATGTCGGTACGCAGGGCGTCGGACAAACGCACGACCATGTCGAAACGCCGGTCGCCTTCGTACATCGTCCCGGCCTGGCGCCCCCCCACGGCGACGGCAATCGTGTCTTGCACATCGCCCACGTTCAGGCCAAAACGTGCGGCCTTGTCGCGGTCGATATTGATGGTCAGCACCGGCAAGCCGGAGGTCTGTTCCACCTTCACTTCCGAGGCGCCCTTGAGGGTTTGCAAGGTCTCGGCGATTTCCCCGGCGGTCTTGTTGAGCACCGCCATGTCATCACCAAACACCTTCACCGCGACGTCGCTGCGCACCCCGGATATCAGCTCGTTGAAGCGCAGCTGGATCGGTTGCGACAGTTCATACACGCTGCCCGGCACAATCGCGCTGGCACGTTGGATGTCGGCGATGATCGCCTCGCGGGACTTCTTCGGATCCGGCCACTGGTCCTTGGGCTTGAGCATCACGTAGCTGTCGGAGATGTTCGGCGGCATCGGGTCGGAGGCGATTTCCGCGGTGCCGGTGCGGGCGAATACCCGCTCGATTTCCGGCACTTCGGCCATCAGGGTTTTTTCCAACTGTTGCTGCATGTGCACCGATTGCGTGAGGCTGGTGCCCGGAACGCGCATGGCCTGCAGGGCAAAGTCACCTTCGCTCAGGCTGGGGATAAATTCGCTGCCCATGCGACTGGCCACCGCCCCCGACACGACGATGGTCAGCACCGCCAGGCCGAACACCAACGGGCGGCGCGCCATCACCCAATCCAGCACCGGCGCGTAGACGCGACGTGCGGTGCGCATCACCAGGTTTTCTTCTTCCTTGACCTTACCGGTGACGAACAGCGCAATCGCTGCCGGTACAAAGGTCACGGACAAAATCATCGCACCCAGCAGTGCGATCACCACGGTGAACGCCATCGGGTGGAACATCTTCCCGGCCACCCCGGTGAGGGCGAAGATCGGCAGGTACACCACCATGATGATCAGTTGCCCGAAGATCAGCGCGCGCCGCGCCTCCTTGGCCGCCGCGAACACTTCATGCAAGCGCTCGCTGCGGGTCAACAATCGCCCGTGGCGCTGCTGGGCATGGGCCAGGCGGCGGATGGAGTTTTCGACGATCACCACCGCACCATCGACGATAATCCCGAAATCCAACGCGCCGAGGCTCATCAGGTTGGCGCTGACCTTGTTGGTGAACATCCCGGTAAAGGTGAACAACATCGCCAGGGGAATCACCATCGCGGTGATCAGCGCGGCGCGGATATTACCCAGGAACAGGAACAACACCGCCACCACCAGCAGTGCCCCTTCGAAGAGGTTCTTCTTCACGGTGCTGATGGCTTTTTCCACCAGGTTGGTACGGTCGTAGACGGTGACGGCGACCACACCTTCAGGCAGCGAACGGTTGATCTCTTCGAGTTTTTTCGCGACCGCCTGAGACACGGTGCGGCTATTTTCGCCAATCAGCATAAACACCGTGCCCAGCACCACTTCGCGGCCATTTTCAGTGGCGGCGCCAGTACGCAACTCACGGCCGATATCGACCTGAGCGACGTTGCGCACCCGAATCGGCGTACCGTCAGAGGTGGTGATCACGATGTTGGCGATGTCGTCGATGGACCCGACTTGCCCCGGCGCACGGATCAGCAATTGCTCGCCGCTGCGCTCGATGTAACCGGCGCCGACGTTGGCGTTGTTGCGCTCCAGCGCCGTGACCAGGTCGCCCAAGGTCAGGTTGTAGGCCGCCAGGCGCTTGGGGTCGGGGGCGATCTGGTATTCCTTGGCAAAGCCGCCGATGGTATTGATCTCGGCCACGCCCGGCACATTGCGCAGTTGCGGCTTGATGATCCAGTCCTGGATCACCCGCAGATCAGTCGGCGTATAGGCTGAGCCGTCCTCCTTGCGGGCGCCGTCCTTCGCCTCCACGGTCCACAGGAAAATTTCCCCGAGCCCGGTGGAAATCGGCCCCATCATGGTTTCAATGCCATCCGGCAATTGCTCGCGGGCCACCTGCAAGCGTTCGTTGACCAATTGGCGGGCGAAGAACAGGTCGGTACCGTCCTTGAAAATCACCGTGACCTGGGACAAGCCTGAGCGCGACAGCGAGCGGGTCTGCTGCAAACCCGGCAGCCCGGCCATGGCGGTCTCGATGGGAAAGGTGATGCGCTGCTCGGTTTCCAGCGGCGAAAACCCCGCCGCCGCCGAGTTGATCTGCACCTGGACGTTTGTGATATCCGGCACCGCGTCGATGGGCAATTTCTGATAACTGGCGATGCCGACACCGGCCATCAACAGCACCGCCAGCAACACGATGATGCGCTGCTCGATGGCGAATTGGATAAGGCGCTCAAACATGGGAAATCACTCGCAGGGTCAATGGGCGTGCTCGGCCGAGGCCTTGCCCAACTCGGACTTGAGGATGAAGCTGCCGACGGTGGCCACCTGCGCTCCGGCGTCGAGGCCCTGGCGGACTTCGACGAAACCGTTTTCGCTGACGCCCAGTTCGATATGCCGGGTCATGAAGCCGTCGCCGGTGCGCACGAACACCGAGGGTTTGTCCTCGACGGTCTGGATCGCTTCCTGCGGAACCGTGACCTTGGCCTGGTAAGTGTCGGTGGCAACTTGCACGGAGACGAACAGCCCAGGGCGCCACGAGGCGTCGGGGTTCGGCACCGTGACGCGCACGGTGGCCGTGCGGGTTTGCTCGCCCAGCAAATTGCCGACATAGGCCACGGTGCCGAGCACTTCGGTGCCCATTTCCGAGGAGGTGACCTTCACCGGTTTGCCGACTCGGACCTTGTTCAAATCCTTGGGGAACACGCCGAAGGTGACCCACACCTGGGACAGGTCCGACAGGGTGAAGGCGTTGCTGGTCTCGCTCACCACTTCGCCGACGCCCAAGTGTTTTTCCACCACCACGCCGTCGAATGGCGCGCGTAATTCGTAGCGATTGCCGCCGACCAATACGGCGCTGCCGCTCAGGGCGTTCATCTTTTGCCGAGCATTGTTCAGGGCGATTTCTGCCTCTTGCAGCGCCTGGCGCGCCAGCAGGTAATCCTGTTCGGCAGAGATTTTGTCCTGCCACAACTGGCGTTCGCGTTGGAAGGTGGTGCGGGCCAGCACAACCCGGCGCTCACTGGCTGCCAGTTCACTGCGCTGATCGGAAATCTGCTGGCTGGCGATCACCGCCAACAGCTCGCCCTTCTTTACCGATTGGCCGAGGTTGACCTTCACCGACTCCACTACGCCAGCGGCACGCGGGACGATGTGGGAGGTGCGGTCCTCGTCGAAACGCACCTCGCCCGGCAGTGAAAGCACGGTGCTGATCTGCCGGGATTGCGCCGGGGCAAGTTGAATGCCGGCGGCCTGGATCTGCTGTTCGGTCAGCTCGAGTTTGCCTTCTTCTTCCGCCTCTGCCGCACCGCTGATGGCCGGCCACGCCAGCATCAGCCCCAGCGCAATCGCCAGTGCCCTACTTTGTGTGTTGTTCATGGAATGCTCCTGGAAATTCAAAACCGGGCGAGGTCGCCGTAAATCCGTTCGATACGCACCCAGGCTTCAGTGGCCTGGGCGGTCGCCGCGAGGTATTGGGTGCGGGCCGCAATCAAGGTGCGCTGGGCGTCGAGCACCTCGAGGAAGTTGAACTTGCCCATTTCGAAGCCACGGGTGGCGCTGTCCACGGCGCTTTGGGCGGCGGGCAGGATCTGTAGGTTGAACGAGCGCACTTCGGTATTTGCGGTTTGCCAGAGGTCCAGGGCCTGGCGGGTTTCGGTGCGCAGGCGCAGTTCGGCGGCGTTGCGCAGGTCGCGGGCCTGGTCGGCACGGCGACTGGCGGCGAGCACGTTGCCTTGGTTGCGGTTGAACAGCGGGATGGGCATCGACACGCCCACCACGTTGACCCGCTCACGCACGCCGGCGTCGTACTGGCTGCCGATGGACACGTCGAGATCGGGAATGCGCTGGGCTTTTTCCAGGCCCAAAGCCGCTTCACCCTGGACGATTTGCAGCTCGGCCAAACGCAGTTCGACGGTTTGCTCAAGCCGCCCGAGCAACTGCGCGGTCGGCGGTAGTTCAGGTGCCGCCTGGGCTTGGGTGGCGACCGCCTGAAAGTCGGTACTGGCCGCGCCGGTACTGGCAGCGAGGCGGCGATAGGCGTCGGTCAGGCCCATCTGCGCGCGGTTAAATTCCAGGCGGATTTCCGAGAGCTGCACCTGGGCCCGGGTAGCTTCCACTGGCGACGATTTGCCGGCAGTGACGCGACCGTTGGCAACCACCAGGCCGCGCTCGGCCAGCGCCAGCGAACGCTGAGCCAGGTCGAGACGTTCCTGGGCCCGAAGCGCGCCGTAGTAACCGTCGATAACATCCGCACGCAGCCCGTTGCGGCGCTGCTCCAAGGTCAGTGCGGCGGCTTCCTGGGCGCGGGTGGCGACATCAATCCGTGCGCCGCGCTTGCCGCCCAGTTCCAGGGTCTGGCTCAGCTTGACGGTGGTGGTGCGCGAATTGCGACGGGTGTCTTCGGCATCCCAGGAGGCGACCGGGTTCGGGATCAAACCGGCCTGTTGGCGACCGCCCTGGGCGATGTCGATTTCCCACTGTGCAGCGGCCATATCCGGGTTGTTGGCGAAGGCGGTTTGCAGGGCCGATTCTAGGGTCAGGGTTTGCGCATTGACGCCCTGAACCGTCATCAGCAATAGAACGGCGGGCCCAATGAACGTGCTTATAAAAGTTGGCATAACCAGAGTTCCATGCCCATGAATTAACAGGTGGGCAATGTAACTTTCAGTACTTATCAGAGGAGTGGCCAGAACATTACAAATCCGTTAGCAACGGCTCTGGCGCGGGCTTTTGCTTTAAGCTCCCGGCAACTTTCCACTGCCCAGCGGGATCCCCGACATGCGTATTCTGGTCATCGAAGACGAACCTAAAACCGCCGATTATTTACATCAGGGATTGAGTGAAAGTGGCTATATCGTCGACTGTGCCGCCACCGGTGCCGACGGCTTGCATTTGTCCCGCCAGCACGCCTATGACCTGGTGATGCTCGACGTCAATCTGCCGCTGATGGATGGCTGGGATGTGTTGCAACGCATTCGCCAGAACAGCAGCACGCGGATCATGATGCTGACCGCCCAGGGCCGCCTCGCCGACCGGATCAAGGGTCTGGACCTGGGCGCCGATGATTACCTGGTCAAGCCGTTTGAATTCCCCGAATTGCTCGCTCGAGTGCGTACCTTGATGCGCCGTAGCGTGCACTCGCCGGTGCCGGATGTGTTGCGGGTGGCTGACCTGGAATTGGATCAGGGCCGCCACCGGGCATTTCGCGGCTTGCAGCGCATCGACCTGACCACCAAGGAATTCGCCCTGCTGCACCTGCTGATGCGCCAGAGCGGCGTGGTGCTGTCCCGCACGCAGATCATCTCGTTCGTGTGGGACATGAACTTTGATTGCGACACCAATGTGGTGGAAGTGTCGATCCGCCGCCTGCGGGCGAAGATCGATGACCCGTTCGAGCGCAAGTTGATCCATACCTTGCGCGGCGTGGGTTATGTGCTGGAAGACCGTGAATGACGGTCAGGCGTGCACCTCGTCGTGCTCGTCATGCTGAAAACCTTCGCCTTCGATCTGGATCGTGGCGTGGGAAATATCGAATTGTTCATGCAGTAACTCCGTCACCTGGCTGAGGATCTGTTGCTCGGTGCCTTGCGCCGAATCCGCCACCAAGTGAGTGCTCAGCACATTTTTGCCGCTGGTGAGGGCCCAGATATGCAGATCGTGCACGTCCTTGACGCCGGGAACGCCGCGAATCGCCTGTTCCACCTTGTCGATATCGATTCCGTCCGGCACACCTTGCAGCAGCACGTTCATGCTTTCCTTGAGCAGTGTCCAGGTGCGCGGCAACACCCAGAAGCCAATCGCTGCCGCCACCACTGAATCCACCCAGCCCCAGCCGGTGTACATGATCACCAGCGCCGCGATGATCACGCCGACGGAGCCGAGCATGTCGCTCCAGACCTCCAGGTACGCGCCCTTCACATTCAGGCTTTCGCCGCTGGCCGCACTCAGCAATCGCATGGAAATCAGGTTGACGATCAGCCCCAGCACCGCGATCACCAGCATGCCGGTGGACTGGATCTCAGCGGGCGCCTGCAGGCGTTGATAGGCCTCATACAGGATGTAGAACGCCACGGCGAACAGCAGCAGCGCATTAAACGCCGCCGCCAGGATTTCGAAACGCGCATAGCCGAACGTGCGCTTGCGGTCGGCGGCGCGCTTGGCCACCTGGATCGCCACCAGGGAAATTGCCAGGGCCAGGGCGTCGGTCATCATGTGCGCGGCGTCGGACAACAGCGCCAGGCTGCCAGTGATAAAGGCGCCGATCACCTCGGCAATCATGAAACTTGAGGTCAGCCCCAGGGCCATCCATAACTTGCGTTCGTGGCCGGCGCGTACTTGGGCGTGGCTGTGTCCTGCACTCATGAAATGTCCTCGTGGGTCGTGGTCTGGTTGATCATAGAGCTATAGGCCAAAACCACCGGCATGGGTTGCGAAATTGTCATCCCGCCGTCAGCCGAACGTTACGCCATGCGCACCAAAATTGAACATGAACGCTCTGGAACCGTTGTATCAGGTATGCTTTTCGAGCAGGAAACAAAAAGAAACATATTAGCCAACCTGTTCGATAAGGAGTCCCGTTTTGGAGTTATCGACTGCCGCGTGGATGGTTCACGACACCCGCCTCATGTTCTGCGTATTACTGGCCATCGCCAGCATCATTGTGTTGATCAGCGCGACCAAGCTGCCGCCCTTCCTGTCGATCCTGATCGGCACGTTTATCGCCGGTGTCGGCGCCGGCTTGCCGCCGGAAGAAGTGGCCAAGGCGTTCAGCAAAGGCGCTGGGGCGATCCTCGGTGAAGCCGGGATCATCATTGCCCTGGGCTCGATGCTCGGCGCGTTGATGGCCGAGTCCGGCGCTGCCGACCGTATCGCCACCACCCTGCTCGGGCTGGGCAAGGGCAAGTCGTTGCCCTGGGTGATGGCGCTGGTGGCGATGGTGATTGGCTTGCCGCTGTTCTTCGAAGTCGGCCTGGTGATGATGGTGCCGATCATCTTTGTGATGGCCAAGCGTTCGAACCAACCGCTGCTGAAAATCGCGATCCCGGCGCTGGCGGGCATGACCACCCTGCACGCGTTGATGCCGCCGCATCCGGGCCCGCTGATTGCGGTGGGCGCGTTGCACGCCGACCTGGGCCTGACCATGTTGCTGGGTTTCTGCCTGGCGGTACCGGCCGTGATTCTGGCGGGCCCGTTGTACGGTAACTGGCTGTCCAAGCGCATGCACGTGGACGAGCCGGCCGACATTGGCGCGCTGTTCAGTGCACCGCCCAAGGCCCCGCGCCAGCCGAGCTTTGGTGTGTCGCTGCTGATCATTCTGTTGCCGGTGATCCTGATGCTCGGCAGCACCTTGGCCAAGGTCGCCATGTCGCCGGAAAGCCCGGTGGCGTTGACCTTGAAATTCCTCGGTGAGCCGTTGATCGCGCTGGGCCTGGCGGTGATTGCCGCAGTGATTTGCCTGGGCTGGGCCAGCGGCATGCCCCGGGCCGATGTCGGCAATACCTTGCGCAAGGCGCTGGCGCCGATCGCGGTGCTGTTGCTGACCATAGGCGCGGGCGGCGGGTTGAAGCAAACCCTGCTGGATGCCGGCGTGAGCCAGACCATCAGCAAGGTGGCCGAAGGCGCACACATGCCGTACCTGCTGCTGGCCTGGTTGATTGCCGTGGCGCTGCGTCAGGCCACCGGTTCGGCGACCGTTGCCACGACCACCACGGCGGGCATTCTGGCGCCGATGATGGCGGGGTTGGCGGCGACGCAAAGCTCACTGGTTGCCCTGGCGATTGGTGCCGGCTCGGTGTTCTTCTGCCACGTCAACGACGCCGGCTTCTGGATGGTGCGCGAGTACTTCGGCTTGCAGTTGAAGCAGACGATCTGGGTGTGGTCGGTGTTGCAGACCATTGTGTCGGTGGTCGGTTTGGTCGGCACGCTGCTGATGTGGCACTTCCTGACCTGATGATCGTTCCCACGCTCCGCGTGGGAATGCATTCCGTGACGCTCCGCGTCACAAGAGCGGACGCGGAGCGTCCAGGGAGGCGTTCCCACGCAGAGCGTGGGAACGATCAGGTGGGTTGGCGCTTGCCAAAATGCGCCGCACTCACTGCACCCACCGCGCCCATCACCACGCAATATCCCACGCAGATCCACGGGCTGGTGGGCATCAGTGCGATCAACATCAGCGGCGTGGTACTCGCCCACAGCGCATACGCAATGTTGTAGGTGAAGGAGATTCCCGACACCCGCACCTGCGCCGGGAACAGGCTGACCATCACCGACGGCACCGCGCCCACCACCCCACAACTCAATCCGGCAATCGCATACGCCGCGCCCAGCCATACGCCGCCGGCAATCAGGCTGGCATACAGCACGGCAATCCCCACCGGCAGCAACAGGCTGTAGACCAACACCGCGCGCCAGGCGCCGATGCGGTCCACCAGCAGCCCGGCCAGCACACAACCGATGTTCAGGAACACGATGCCTAGCGCGCTCAAGGCGAAGGTGTGGCTGGGGCTCATGCCGAAGGTTTTCTGCATCATGGTCGGGGTGATGACCACCAGCACCACGACCGCCGAGGTGAGTACGCAGGTGAGGATCATCGCCGGCAGCAGCGCGCTGCGGTGCTCTCGCAAGACGGTACGCAGGGGCAGTTCGGCGCCTGCCTGGCGACGAGCCTGCATCTGGAGGAATACCGGGGTTTCACTGAGCCAGCGGCGCAACCAGACACCGATCACACCAAACACGCCGCCCAGCAGGAACGGGAAGCGCCAGGCGTAGTCGAGGATTTCTGCCGGGGTGAAGACTTGCGCCAGCAGTGTCGCGGTCAGCGCGCCGAGCAGGTAGCCGAAAGTCAGCCCGGCTTGCAGGAAGCCGAGGGCATAGCCGCGATGGTTATCCGGGGCGTGTTCGGCGACAAACACCCAGGCGCTGGGCACTTCCCCGCCCACTGCCGCGCCCTGGAGGATGCGCAGCGCCAGCAGGATCAACGGCGCGAAATAACCGATTTGTGCATAGGTGGGCATGATCCCGATCAGCAGGCACGGCAGCGCCATCATCAGGATGCTCAGGCTGAACACCCGCTTGCGCCCCAGGTGATCGGCGAAGTGCGCCATCAGGATCCCGCCCAGCGGGCGCGCGAGGTAGCCGGTGACGAAGATGCCGAAGCTTTGCAGCAGGCGCAGCCACTCGGGCATTTCCGGCGGGAAGAACAGCTGGCTGAGGGTCAGCGCGAAAAATACGAAGATGATGAAGTCGTAGATTTCCAGGGCCCCGCCCAGGGCGGCCAGGCCCAGGGTTTTGTAGTCGGAGCGGGAGAAACGCTGCGCCTGTGGATAAGAGGTGGCAGTCATGTGAAAGCTCGGCAGACAAACGAAATGGAATGCAGGTTATGAGCTGGGCCGAGTGATGGCAATCACGCTGGATATATTTGCTTTACTCATTGATCAATGAAGATAACTACATTCCCAAATGAATAGCCGTAGAGGAACATGCAGCAAAACTGCCGCCCCCCATAATAAATACAAATAGAGGTACTGAACGTGGCCGATGCTATCGAAGACAGCCGCTACGCCCGATTCGCCCTGCGTTGTTCAAACTTCGCCGAGCGCTGGTTTCCGGACTCCTGGGTGTTTGCCGCCCTCGCCGTGATCATTGTCGCGGTGGCGACCCTGAGCATGGGCGCCGCGCCGACCGAGGCCGCCAAGGCCTTTGGTGACGGTTTCTGGAGTTTGATCCCGTTCACCATGCAAATGGCCTTTGTGGTGATTGGCGGTTACGTGGTCGCCAGCTCCCCTCCCGCCGTGAAACTCATCGACCGCCTGGCGCGCATCCCGAAGAACGGCCGCTCTGCGGTGGCGTGGGTGGCGCTGATTTCGATGGTCGCCTCGTTGCTCAACTGGGGATTGTCCCTGGTGTTCGGCGGTTTGCTGGTGCGTGCACTGGCCCGTCGTACGGATTTGCGCATGGACTATCGCGCGGCCGGTGCTGCGGCCTACCTCGGTCTCGGCGCCGTTTGGGCGCTGGGGCTGTCGTCGTCGGCGGCGCAGTTGCAGGCCAACCCGGCCAGTTTGCCGCCGTCGATCCTGTCGATTACCGGGATGATCCCGTTCACCGACACCATCTTTCTGTGGCAGTCCGGCGTGCTGTTGCTGGCGCTGATCGTGGTCTCGCTAATCATCGCCTACGCCACCGCGCCCGGGCCGAACTCCGCCCGTGACGCCAAGGCCTGCGGTGTCGACCCGGCTTTCAACCTGCCCAAGCCGCAACCGCCGACGCGCCCGGGCGAATGGCTGGAACACAGCCCGTTGCTGACCATCCTGCTGGCGTTGCTGGCGGCCGGGTGGTTGTTCCACGAGTTCTCGACCAAGCCGGCGATCAGCGCAATCTCGGGGCTGAACACCTATAACTTCCTGTTCCTGATGGTCGGTGCCCTACTGCACTGGCGTCCGCGCAGTTTTCTCGATGCAGTGGCCCGTGCGGTACCCACCACCACCGGGGTGCTGATCCAGTTCCCGCTATATGGCTCGATTGCCGCGCTGATGACCGTGGTGAAAGGCAGTGACGGCGCGACCCTGGCGCATCATATTTCGACCTTCTTCACCTCGATTGCGTCCCACGACACCTACGCGCTGTTGATGGGTGTGTACTCGGCGGTGCTGGGCTTCTTTATCCCGTCGGGCGGCGGCAAGTGGATCATCGAGGCGCCGTACGTGATGCAGGTCGCCAATGACCTGGAATATCACCTGGGCTGGGCGGTGCAGATCTACAACGCCGCCGAAGCGCTGCCGAACCTGATCAACCCGTTCTATATGCTGCCGCTACTGGGCGTGCTTGGGTTGAAGGCGCGGGACTTGATCGGTTTTTCGTTCGTGCAGTTGCTGGTGCATACGCCGCTGGTGCTGTTTTTGCTGTGGGCGTTGGGCACGACGCTTAAATATTTGCCGCCGGTGATGCCTTAATTTTCCGAAGCTGCACCCGCTCTTCAGGCGGGTGCGGCTGGCAGGTTGCTCAGCAGCTCAGGTAGCGCGTGCTGGACCGTGTCCCATACCACTTCAAGATTTATATCGAAGTAACCATGGGCAATCCGGTTGCGCATCCCTCGCATACTGCGCCAAGGCACCTGCGGTTGGGCAGCTGCAAACTCTGGATGTTGATCCATTATTTTGGTCGACGCTTCGCCGATGATGACCAAACTCATGATCACGGCTTGCTGAGTACGCTTGTCTTCAAAAAACTCAGGCTTGCTCAAACCGTCGACAAAGGTAATCGCGTCAGATGATGCCTGGCGTATGTGCTCCAGGTAATCACCAATACGATTTGACGTCATACAGGCCTGGCCTCTGCCAAGACTTGGGCACGAAACTTCAATGGCAGGTCGCCAGGCGTCAGCAAGTCAACGTTGACCCCCAACAAATCCTCCAACTCAACTTGAAGCCCGCCAAGGTCAAAAAGCGTGGTACCCGGAAGTGCATCAACCAGCAAATCGAGATCGCTGCCCTCTTTGTCGGTACCGAGTAAAACAGAGCCGAATACCCTGGGATTGGAGGTGCGAAAGCGCCCGACCACTTCACGCACGGCCACTCTCTTGAGATCAAGGGCGGTTGAAGGTTTCATGATTCACCTCGATGCATGCAATATCGTGCCAGTCTAGCAGTGCTTGGGATGGGTAAACATGCTGGCGTCATCCCACTCGTGTCTTCCATCCGTCACAATCCGCTGATACCGTTTCCGCGAAACATATTGCAACAACTATCCAGTAGGGATCCCCAGTAATGAGTGACGAGCACCAAGATCGCCCTTCTTCCGATAATGCTGAAAAGCCGCCAATAGACACTAGCCGTCGGCGTTTTCTGGGTGGTGCGGCGGTACTGGGGGTCGGAGCCACCCTGAGCGCCTGCGGCGGCACAGCTGAGCAGCCGGGCCCGCCGGTCGACCGCGAACTGACTCCTGCAGAACTGGACAAGGCCCTGCACGACAACGTGAAAAACGTGGTGGTGATCTACGGCGAGAACCGCAGCTTCAATAATCTTTTTGCCGACTTCCCCGGCGTGGAGAGCCCGCTCTCCGCGCTCAAGCCCGCCGACTACCAGCAACACGACCGTGACGGCAGCCTGCTGGACACCTTGCCTGAAGTGTGGGGAGGCGTGACCCAGTTGGGCCCGCAGACCATCGACGGGGTGATCTACCCCAGCGCCACCCAATATCAGCAACACCTGCCCAACGCGCCTTTCGCGTTGAAAGGCCCGGACGGTGAAGACCTGCCGCTGGCCCTGGTCACCCGCGACCTGTGGCACGTGTTCTATCAAAACCAGATGCAGATCAACGGCGGCAAGAACGACCGTTTCGTCGCCTGGGCCGACTCGGGCGCGCTGACCTTCGGCCATTACCCGCAAACCCGCTATTCCCTGCGCCTGTGGGATGTGGCCAGGGAATTTGTGCTGTGCGACAACTTCTTCCAGGGCGCCTTTGGCGGGTCGTACCTCAACCACCAGTACTTGATCAGCGCCCAGGTGCCGTTTTACCCGGACGCCGCCAACTCGGTGGCCAAGTCGCAGATCGCTACGCTGCAAAGCGATGACCCGACCGACACACGCCTCAAGCCGCTGGACAAATCCCCGGCCAGCGCGATGACCGGCCCGCCGCAATTCGGTCCGAGCGCATTGACCCCGGATGGCTATGCAGTTAACACCATGGCGCCGCCCTACTGGCCCACCTGGATCCGCGACCCGGAACGTCCGGACTACGCCAAGCCGGACCTGCCCAGCGTACTGGTGCCACAATCCCACGAGCACATCGGCGACAAGCTGTCGAAGAAGAACGTCGACTGGGCTTGGTACGGCGGCGCGTGGCAGGCGACGATTGATGAGCACAAGGATTCGGTAGCGATTCCGAAGATCCCGAGCTTTCAGTACCACCACCAGCCGTTCAACTACTTCAAGCAACAAGGTCCGGAAAACCCGGTAGAGCGCAAGAAACGCCTGCGCGATGGTGGCCTGGGCGACGACCCGAGCACCAACCACTTCATGGCCGACGCCCAGGCCGGCACGCTGCCGGCGGTGAGTTTCTACAAGCCCCAGGGCAACCTGAACATGCACGCCGGTTACGCCGATGTGGCTTCGGGCGACCGGCATATCACCCGTACGTTGAAGATGCTGCAGGAAAGCCCGCAGTGGAAAAACATGGTGGTGATCATCACCGTCGACGAGAACGGCGGCTGGTGGGACCACGTGGCACCGCCAAAAGGCGACCGCTGGGGCCCGGGCACGCGCATTCCGGCGCTGGTGATTTCACCGTTCGCACGCAAGCGCACGGTGGACCATACGGTGTATGACACGGCGTCGATCCTGCGCCTGATCACCCGGGTGTTCCAGCTGGAGAAACTCGATGGCATCAAGCTGCGGGACGAATCGATGGTCGCACGTGGCCAGAAACCTATGGGTGACCTGACCAACGCGCTGCACTTCAAGGTGTAGACGCTCTTGCTCAAAAGCGACAAGCGCGCAGTTTTTCTACGCGCTTTTCCCGGTCAACCGCTACTGTGTGAGGGTGGGCATTCACCCCGCGCAGACGGGCTTTCGCTGACAGGGAACCATCCATGTTTAAACTCACCAGGTTGTCCTTCACCCTGGCCGCACTGACCTTGAGTGCGGTCGTACACGCTGACGTCACCGTACCGCTGGGTACCCCGCAACGGGTCACCCAGTTGTTCGCGTACCCGAACAATTGCAACGTCATCTGCTTTCGTCCCTGGACGCTGGAGCAGACCGTCGAGCACTACCTGAACCAAAGCCTGCAACGAGACGGTTACAGCCGAGGCAAAGTCAGCGTAAAAACCGAGCATGACCAGGTGCTTGCCACCTTCAGCGGCGTACCGGACGGTTATGGCCAGCCGCTGACCACCTTGCTCGACACCGCCGACCTGGCTTACCAGGGCGCCAGCAAACTCAATGGCGATGGCAAGTGGCAGTTCAACTGGTACCTGTTCCTGCCGCTGGGCATGGCCCTGGAAAACCGCAAGAGCATCGAACTGCTGCACTTCCCGCCGGATTACTCACTGACCCACTTCCAGGACTACCTGGAGTCGGCCACCACCGACCGCTGGGCGACCCTGCTCACGGCCAACGGCATCCCGGCAACCCAGACGCCGGAATACCAGACCATCATCGATATCGCCCCGATCGCCGCCCCCGCCACCGCGGGCAAGGACCTGGAAGGCGTGTACGGTTACTTCACCGACTACCAGACGCGCATGGTCAAGGAGCTGAGCCTGCACGCGGGCGGCGCACTGCCGATGGTGGCCTTCGGGGCGCCAGTGCGCAGCTGGATCAAGCAGCAATACGGGCAAACCGTAGGTGTGTTGGGCCTGGCGCAGATCAGTCCGGTCGATGGCAGCAAGGTCGCCGTGCTGGGGGCCAATCACCCGAGCTACATCTGGTACGCCGCCAACCCCGACACTTATGACGGTGACGAGCAAAAGGCCGATGAGGCCGGTTTGAAGGTGATGGGCCAGGATTTGAGCGCCGCCTGCTGGCAGGCCTCCATGGGCCAGAAACCCGCCAGCGATCCGAATGTGCAGCTCAAGGGCTGCATGAACACCTGGCAGGTAACACGCAAAGAGCAGACCTGCGAACTGTTCTACACCTCGATCCGCGAACTGACGCCCGAACAAGCGAACGCCAAGTGCGCCCAACCGGCGATCAAAACTCAGCTAAGGCAATTGAAGGGCACAGTGCCAGCATCGTCGGTTGATGCACCGGCGCTTTGACACAAGCTGCAAGGAGGGCGTTTTCGTACAGAAAAAATAGCCGATTTCTACTGTCAGATTTGACAGTAGAAATCGGCTCCCGCTTAGGCGAGGCTTGAGCCGTGCCCATCCGCTGCAAGACTGGCAGTCCAGACACCCTCGGCAGGTCGATGCAGCCCCTCTTGGAGAGTCATGAAAACTCAAGCCATGGATCAGGCTAAAACCGTTGTGAGTGACTGTCTTTACCCGTTTGCGACCGTGCTCGCCGAACACGCCTACCCCCGCGCCCGCGACTACGAAGTGGTGCGTGCCCGGGACGGCTCAGGCGATGGCATCAAGACCCGCGTCGCCTTTGACAGCCGTCTGTGCATCGCCAAGGTGTCCGGCTATGCCCTGAGTGAGCGGCGCCTGCATACGGTGCAGATATCCTCGCGAATCCACTTGTACGACCCGTGGTTCAGCGGTCTGCTGTCGCACTCGTGCAACCCGAACGTGTTTCTCGACATGACGTACCTGGAACTGTGGTCCGTTCAGCCAGTGCCCGCAGGCGTCCTGCTGACCATGGATTACGCCCACACCGAGGAAGTGTTGTTCCGACAGTTTCGCTGCCAATGTGGCGAACTCAACTGCCGGGGATGGATCACCGGCATGAACGAGCCGCTGAACACCGAGGGTCAACAGTTCATGGAGCAGTGGCGCAAACGCAAAAGCCCTTAAACCGCACCCAGCGGGCGCAGGCGGTATTGCGGCGGTAACTGCTCGAAACCACTGATGGTGGTGTTCAGGCTTTTCCAGCGACCGTCCTTGATCCCGTAGATACAGCCGTGAACCGACAGGCTCTGCCCGCGGTGCCAGGCGTTTTGCACAATGCTGGTGTGCCCGACGTTGGCCACTTGCTGAATCACGTTCAGCTCGCACAGGCGGTCTACGCGTTCCTCTTCCGTGGGCAACTGGGCCAGCACGTCGCGGTTTTCGTAGTACAGGTCACGGATGGTGCGCAGCCAGCCGTCGATCAGGCCCAACTGGTTGTCCTGCATCGAGGCGCGCACACCGCCACAGCCATAGTGGCCAGTGACCAGGATGTGTTTGACCTTGAGCACGTCGACCGCGTACTGGATCACCGACAGGCAATTGAGGTCGGTGTGCAGCACCACGTTAGCCACGTTGCGATGCACAAACAGGTCGCCTGGCAGCATGCCGACGATCTCGTTGGCCGGTACGCGGGCGTCGGAACAGCCGATCCACAGGTATTCCGGGGTTTGCTGGCGGGCGAGCTTGGCGAAGAATTCGGGATCTTCCTGTTTGATCGCATCCGCCCAGCGTTCGTTGTTATCAAGCAGGTCTTGTAGTTCGTTCATCAGGGAAAGCCTCAGGAATGATGCGCAGCTTTGACAGACGACCGCCCATCCGGGTCACGCCGGAAATTAAAGATAGCCGGCGGGCAATTACTTGAATCTTGGGGAGCCATGCCTGTCCACACACTATAAGCCCCACAGTATGAGGAATCGCCATGACTGATTCACGACGTCCTTTCGGCGCCACCCAACCCGAGCCGATTGATGATAACGAAGACCGCATGGGTTCGATGCACGAACTGGATTTTGACGAGGAAGAGCCGACGGCGGAGATCGGCGACGAGATTCCACCTCGCGAACGCGAGCATCTGATGCCCGACGAACGGGTACGCGAAGCCGGGATGACCGGGGCTTCCACCGCTGATCATGAATCAACCGATGATGACATGAGCCCGGAAACGCTGATCCGCGAAGATGGTGCGCGGGATGCGCGGGAAGAAGGTGAAGATGGACAGGCCGATTGGGACCTGAGCATCGTCGATGAAGACGAGATTGGCGGCGGCAATGGCCTGGATGAGGCCGAGCTGGCCGATATCGATCCCGTAGACGGCAACCGCTGACACTCTGCTGAACTAAATGTGGGAGCGGGCTTGCTCGCGAATACGGTGTGTCAGTCAATACATCGGGCGACTGAACCACCGCCTTCGCGAGCAAGCCCGCTCCCACATTGGGCCCTGTGTTTAGTCGACCAGGGTGCAGGCCATCACGACCGCATCTTCACGACCACCGACGGCGGGGTAATAGTCCCGCCGGCGGCCAATTTCGTTGAAACCGTAACGCTCATACAGCCGGAACGCGCCGGTATTGCTGTCGCGCACTTCCAGGAAACATTCCCGCGCCTTGGCCTCGTAGGCCCGGGACATCAGATGTTCCAACAGGCTCAAACCCAGGCCACGACCCTGGTTTTCCGGCTTGACGGTGATGTTCAGCAAATGCGCTTCATCGAGGATGATCTGCACCACCCCGTGGCCCACCTGCTGCTCACCTTCGAACATCAGCCAGATCTGGTACTTGCCCAGCCCATCGAGAAAAATCCCGCGGGTCCAGGGGTGGCTGAACGCTGCGTATTCGATCTTCAGTACAGCGTCGAGGTCCGCCTCGGTCATCGGGCGGAAGGATAAAGCTTCACTCATCGGTACTTTTCCAGCGCGCCATCAGCCGGCGCATGGCTTGCCAGACATCAGCCTTACGCTGTGGCTCTTCCATTAATAGTTCCAGGCCCGGCAAGGCCCAGACGGAGCCCAGACCTTCGACCTGCAGTTCGCGGTACCAGGCCTCGGCGTCGGCTTCGCCGGCAAAACGCACGGCGGGCAGGCCGATCAGCCACAGGCATACGCAGGGTTCGTCTTCCAGCCGTGCCGAGACGAAACCTTGCACAAAATCCCGCGCGGCTTCCGGCCCCTGGTCCATGGTGCCCCGAGCCAGCAGCGGCCAGCGTACCGGCTCGCCGACGATTTGCGGGCTGTCGGGCAGGCCGGCGGCGCGCAACATGTCCTTGAGCAGCAGATAGGCCGGGTCACGGGTCTGGAAGCGCTCGCCGGTCGGCAACTCCACCAGCAACAGGCAACGCCCGGCCCGCAGCAGTTGCAGGGCAAAGCGCGGCGGCGGCACGACCGGGGCCTTGGCCACGGCAGGCGCGTCCTCGGCGACGACCGGCTTGGCAACCGGCGACGGGCGGGGGACTTCGACCTTTGGCCGAACCACCGGGGTTTCAGCCACAGGCTTGACCAGCGGCACGGGCGCCGCCGCCTCCTCACCCGAAGGCTCGAAAGCCTCGAACGGTTCCGGGGCCTCCAGCAGCTCGGGCCGAGAGGGGGCGGCGAACGGTAATTCAGTGCGCGGCAGCCAGTTGACCACCTGCATGGCGGTCAAGTAAGCGCGACGTCGGGACTCGATAAGCAAAGGTCGGCCACTTGTGGATAACTAAAGAACGGGGATTCTACCGCCCTTCGACGAAGATCGCCCGCAGTTGATCGTGCAAGTGGGTGCCTCACGACCGGCTGTGGATAAATCCCACCACCGATGCAGTACAATCGCTGCTTTTAATCGCTAACCAGCCGGCCATTCCGATGATCGAACCCAAGCGCGTCTTGCGCGCCCTCGCCGAACACTGGGCCCTGCTTGAGCCACTGTGCGAACACTTCGACCAAGGCACTCTGAGCCTCAGCGAACTGCGCGCCCAACTGGCCGCCCAACAACTGGACAGCACGCCACAGGACATCACCAGCCTGCTGGACGTGTGGATTCGCCTGGATATCCTGGTGCCTGTCGCCAAGAGCCCGAACCGTTTCGAGCTCAATGCGCAGATCCACGACTTCCTGGCTTATCTTCGCAAGGAGCACCGGCTAGGCCTGTGCCTGGAAATCGAAGCCTACCTGCGCCACCTTGAGCGCCTGGCGGGTTATATCCAGGACGCCTTCGACATCCGTGATGGCCATGACCTGGCGCGCCAATTGCGCCTGCTGGACATGCGCGTGCGCGATGTGCTGAAAAAACTCGCCAACGACGAACAAGCCCTCGCGGCCGTGGCCGACCGCGCCAAGACCAGCGACCGGCAGATCCCGTTGCGCCAGCGCTACGCCGAAGTCCTCGCGACCTGGGACGAATACGTCGAACCGATGATTCAACTGGTGAATGCCGACGGCGCCTTCGAACAAGGCGTGCGCAAGGTCGAGAACGTGCTGTTGCGCATGCTTACCGAACAGCAGCGCCTCGGCCACCTGGTGGACGACGACATGCTGCTGCGCACCCACGCGCGCATCCTCGAAATGCAAACCAGCGCCCAGTTGACCTTGCGTCACGCCCGGGAACTGCTGCTACCGCTGCGTGAAGAAGCGCGCCGACACAACGCCGTGACCCGTGGCGCGGCGCTGGCCTTGTCGGCGATTCGCCGCAAGGGCCTGGACGCGGTGCCGCAAGCGGCGATGCCGATGTTCACCCGGCCGCAAAGCACCTTCCTTGGCAGTGCCAGCCAGGTCGAAGCCTACGTGTACGCCCTGGCCAATTTCGAGCCGAAACCGGCGCGTTTTCCCAAGGCGCACAAGTCCCACAAGGGCGAAGCCCCTCGCGCACCGCGCACGGTCAAGGAGATGCTCGAACGCTGCGAAGACGCGCTGCCGATGCCCGACCTGATGACCTGGCTGCTGGAGCAGGAACCGGACGGCGCAACCGACGAGTTGCTGTACTGGTTCTCACGCCTCTCGCGGGAGAAACGCTTCAAGCGCGAACGTCTGGAACGACGGGATTACCACACTCACGAGCACCAGGTCAGCCTGCGCTCATTCGCCCTGCTCCCGGCCACGCCTGACTCTGCCGAGAATTCTGCGAGCATTGCTTATGTAAGGACTTCGCATGCAACTTGATCTATCCGAACTGTCCCAGTTGGCGCCGATCTTTCGCGAGCTGTTCAAGGGTTACCACGTCAGCCGCCGCGACCCGGAGCTGTACGCCCAACTGTCGAACTTCCAAGACCAATATCGCACGCTGTTCAAAGCCCTGGGCTTCGAGCTGGTGTGCGATACCCGGGGTTTCTACTACTTCGTACCGGACTCGGCCGTGGCCGCCGCGCAGGTCAACAAGACCGCCCAGCGCCTGGCGTTGTTCACCTTCATCATCGTCGAGCACCTGGCCGACCAGGGCCGCGACCCGATCGCTGTGCTTGACGGTGGCAGCCTGGGCCGAGATGAGCTGCCGTCGTTGCTGGAAAAGTACCGCGACCTGTTTATCCAGGCTGAAGTGACAACCGTTGAGGAACTGGAAGAAAAAATCATGCGTCGCATGACCCAGCTCGGTTTTGCCAGTGAAGAGAACGGTATCTACCGCTTCCTGCCGCCGATGCACCGCTTCCTCGATGTGTGTCTCTCGGTACAGCAAGACCGTGACCTCGCCGCGAGTATCCACAGCGTGTTGCCGTTGCCGGCCCCGGTGATCATCGACGAAGACAGCGATGAAAAACTGCTGAAGACCGATGACCCGCTGGACTTGAGTGACTTCGCAGAAGAAAGCGAAGAAGACGCCATGGCCCGTGCCATTGCCGAAGAACAGGAGACCGATGCATGAGCAAGGAACGCTACGGCATTCGCCGCTTCGCCCTTTTGAACACTGCCGGTTACAGCTTGGGTTTGTTCCCGCTGGAAGAACCGTTGTCGGTGTATGGCGCGAACAACCTCGGTAAATCAGCGTCGATCAACGCCTTGCAGTTCCCGATTCTGGCGCGCATGTCGGACATGAGTTTCGGCAAGTACACCCTGGAGCAATCCCGGCGTTTCTACTTTGCTACCGACACCAGCTACATCCTGGTGGAAGTGGCCCTGCCCCATGGCCCGCACGTGATCGGCGTGGTCGGTCGCGGCCCGGGCGGTGGTTTCGGTCACCAGTTCTTTGCCTATGCGGGCAAGCTGGACCTGGCTCACTACCAGAAGAACGACACCTGCCTGCGCCAGAAAGAGCTGTTCACCAACCTTGAGCGTGAAGGCCTGAAGGCCTACGAGCTGAAGCCGGATGAACTGCGGCGTTTGCTGGTGGGCGGCCACACGTCGATCCCGCTGGACCTGACCCTGATTCCGCTGCGCTCCACCAGCGAGCAGAGCCTGAAGACCTTCCGGGCGCTGTTTATCAACTTGCTGCACATGCGGGAAATTACCGCGGCCAAGTTGAAGCAGCTGTTCCTGGATGCCTTCGAACACAGCCTGCGTTCCGGCAGTGTCGATTACATCGCGGCGTGTGAAGAAGCCTTCCGTGATGTACGACGCATGGAGCAGGACTACAACTCATTGGTAGCCGCCGGGCCGCTGGTGGAAGCGCTGTCCAATGGCGTGAAACAGCGGGAAATCCTGCGGGGCAAACTGCATCGCCTGTCGCCGCTGCTGGATTCGTTGTTGGGCACTTGGTCGGACTACGCCAGTGCGCGCAAGGAAGAGCTGACGATCCAGGCCGAGCATTACCGCAACGAGCAAGACGCACTGCAGAACGACCAGCGCGGCGGCACTCAGGAGCTGATGCGCCTGGAGCGGGAAATCAGCGGCATTCAGCGCTGGCTCGGTGAACTGTCGGTACTTAAGCATCGCTTCGCCCTGGTGGATGACGTCAAGGTGCTCGAGCAGCAACTGCTGGCGGCCAAGGATGCTCACGATGAATTGGCCGGTGCCTTGGCGCAGTCGCGTCAGTTCAGCGCCGAGGATCTGGACGAGCGTCTGCGGGACCTGGAAAAACGCCTGAAGTCGGTGAAGCAACAACTCGATCACGCCGACAACAACAGCTACGCCAAGCTGCGGGAAGAATTCTCGCAGCAGGATGTCGAGCGTCTGATGCGCTTGTTCAACAGTTCGCTGTTCAGCTTGCCGCTGGGTGAGCATGGCATCACCCTGGATGAAGACGGCCTGTGGGTGAAATCCCTGGAGCAGATTCTCGACGGCTTCAAGGGCGAGCGTTTTGAAGTGCCGGGGTTGGCCATCGACATCTCGCATATCGAGCCGCCGGCATTGCAGGCCCTGGCTGACCGCGCTGCATTGCGTGACCAGAAAGAGCGTCTGGAAAAAGAACTCAAGCAACTGAAAACCCAGCACGCCGTGGCGTCTGACCGCGCGGCGAGCAAGACCCAGACTGAAGCGCTGTACCAACAGGTATTGGACGCGCAGAAGGCGCTGGAAGATTTCCGCCGCTCGCAAACCCTGAGCGCAGAAGAAGGCGAGAAGCTGGAAAGCCTGGCGCAGATGGAAGCGGCCCAGGACGAGTTGAAGCGTTCCAGCGATGCGTTTACCGAACGCGTCCAACAACTGTCGGCCAAGCTGCAACTGGTAGGCCGCCAGATTGGTGATATGGAAGCCAAGCAGCGCACGCTGGATGACGCGTTGCGTCGTCGCCAGCTGCTGCCGGCGGACTTGCCGTTTGGTACGCCGTTCATGGACCCGGTCGACGACTCCATGGAAAACCTGCTGCCACTGCTTAATGACTATCAGGACAGTTGGCAGGGTTTGCTGCGGGCTGACGGCCAGATCGACGCGCTGTATGCACAGGTGCGCCTCAAGGGCGTGGCCAAGTTCGACAGTGAAGACGATATGGAGCGCCGCCTGCACCTGCTGATCAACGCTTACGCGCACCGTACCGATGAAGCCCTGACGTTGGGCAAGGCACGGCGTGCGGCGGTCACAGATATCGCGCGCACCTTGCGCAATATCCGCAGCGACTACGACAGCCTTGAGCACCAGTTGGCGTTGTTCAACCGCGAGATCAACAAGCGCCAGGTGTCCAACCTGCAGAGCTTCCGCATCGTGCTCGCGCCGAACAAGGAAGCCCTCAAGCATATCGACCAGATCATCCACAGTGCCGGTCAGTATGAAGAAGGCGAAACCCTGTCGGTATTCGACCTGAGCCAGAGCGCCGAGCAGGACAACAAGAACGAGGAAGCCAAGGAGTACTTGGCGCGCCTGGTGGCGGCCAACCATAACCAGTTGGGCCTCAAGGACTTGTTCGAATTGGCGTTCGAGATCACCAAGGTCAACGGTCAGCCGATCATTCACACCGACATTGATGGCGCCGCCTCCAACGGCACCACCATGACCATCAAGGCGCTGACCAACATGTACTTGTTGCTGCACTTGATGGACCGCGACCAGGCCGGGCGCGTGCGCTTGCCTTACTACCTCGACGAGGCGGCGGATATCGATGAGAAGAACCAGGCGGCGTTGCTGGAAACCAGCTTGCAACTGGGCTTCGTGCCGATTCTGGCCAGTGTGAAGCCACAGGTTTCCGCCCAGGTGGCGATTGACCTGGAAGGCGGCAGCGGGCCGAACGGGATCTACATTGATGAGGCGGACTGGAAATACATCCGTCGTCACGATGTGGTGAAGGCGACGGTGAATGTGCAGGCGGATGAGCCGGAGTTGGATGAGGTTTAATCAACTGCGCTGAAATGCAAAAAGGCCGCGATCTTCTGGATCGCGGCCTTTTTTTGGTGTTCTTGAGGGCCTCTTCGCGAGCAAGCCCGCTCCCACATTCAATCGGGTTCCTTCAGGGGGGGAACCGGGTCAAATGTGGGAGCGGGCTTGCTCGCGAAGGCCGCGCCTCGGTCTATTTGCCGAGTGGGATTTTAGGGGCCCAGGTCAGCCATTCGTCTTCGAACTTGTCGAACAGCGGGAAGGTTTGCTGGGGCCGTGCAGCGCTGCCCATGCGTTCGCCGTCTGGCGTGGCAAAGGCGATTCCGCCGGCGACCAGGGTCTCCAGGGATTCGGTGCGTACCGTCGCGCCTTTGAACAGGCCGAAGTCGAGACCGAAACCGCTGGTGTTCCAGAACCGGCTGCCACTGCGCACCAGCGGCGCGTACTTGGGCTCGATCAGGATGTGGACCAGCACGCGGTCGGCGGTCTGGCCCAACTCGTAGCCTGTGACCTTGCCTACCGTAACTTCTCGATAGGTCACCGGCACACCTTCCTTCAGCGAACCACGACGCGCAGCGCTGAGCACCAGGCTCAAGCCCGCTTCCTGATGGACAGCTTCCGGCGGTTGGTCGAGGGCAACGAAGCTCTTTTGCGGGCCGGCGTTTTTCACCGCTGGCTGCACTTCGATGTACTGACCGGTGACCAGGGTTTCCAGGTTCGACGTTTTCATCAGACCGAGTTCAGGCTTGACCACCCAGAACTGACTGCCGGCCCGGGCGATGCGATCGGCCACTTGAGTGATGCGCGCGCTGAGCAGGACCGATTGCATGTCGGCACTCAAGTCGACGCTTTCGATCTTGCCGACGTCGAGGCCTTTGAAGCGTACCGGCGTACCGGGACGCAGGCCGTCGGCGCGGTCGACCTTGATGGTCACCAGCGTGCCGTGCTGGTTGGCGGCTTCGCGGTCCGGGAACAAACGGAAACGCGGGATGCGCTTTTTCAGCGGTACATTCGGCTCCGGGGTTTCGAAGGCGATACCGCCCGCCATCAGGCTGGCCAGGGATTCACTCTTCACCTGGATGCCGCCGGTGAGTCCGCCGGTCAGGGTCACGCCGCTGGCATTCCAGAATCGGGTAGAGCCGTTGACCAGGCCTTCATATTCTTTGTCGATGTGGACGCCGATCACCAGTTGCTTGTTCTTGCGGGAGAACTGGTAGCTCTGTACGGAACCGACCTTGACCTGCTTGTAGAGGATCGGGCTACCGACGTCCAGGGAACCGAGGTTGTCGGTGAACAGCACCATGTGCAGGCCGGGGGAACGCAGGTCCAGTGGCGGCGCCTTGGCCCGGGCGACGTACTCCCGTTGTGGGGCGCTGCCCTTGTCGCCGGGACGAATGGCTATGTAGTTACCTTTGACCAAGGCTTCCAGGCCGGTGATGCCTGCCAGGGAGATGGAGGGTTTGACCACCCAGAATTGGGTGTCCTGGACGAGGTAGTCTTCGGCCAGTGGGTCGAGGGTCAACTCGGCATTGGCGCTGGAGAGGTCCGGGTCGATCTTCAGGGTTTTCAGGCTACCGACCTGGATGCCTTTGTACATCACGGGTGTGCGACCCGCCTGGAGGCCTTCGAAGTCGGTGAGTTTAATCTTGACCTTGATGCCCGCCGCGGCGGCGTCGAAATCTTCGTACAGTCGGAACGGCAGGCTTGGATCCGTCGGTGGGCTGTCCTTGCGGTTCTCTGGCGTGGCGAAGGCGATACCGCCGGCAACGATGCTGGCCAGGGATTCACTGCGCACTTTTACGCCGGAAAGGTTGGCGTCGATGCTGATGCCGCTGGCGTTCCAGAAACGCGTGTGTTTGCGCACCAGGCTGGCATAGGTCGGTTCGATGTAGACCTTGATTTCAACGGTGGTCTGGTCTTCGGAGAGCAGGTAGCTTTTGACTTGGCCGACCTGGATCTGCTTGTAGAACACCGGGCTGCCGCGGTTCAGCGAGCCGAGGCGATCGGCTTTGATCGTCAGGTGCAGGCCGGGCTTGGCGTCGGATAACGGGGGTTCTTCGGACAGGGCCTTGAACTTGCGTGTCGGCTCACCATCGCCCGGGCTGGCGGCGATGTAGTTACCCGATACCAGGGTTTCCAGGCCGGTGATCCCGGCCAGGCTGACGCTCGGCTTTACCAACCAGAAGCGGGTGTTGGTCTTGAGGTATTGCTCCACATCCTTGTTCATCTCGATGGTGGCAATCACCCCGCGATTGTTACCTTCGTCATCCAGGGCGAGGGTTTTCACCTTACCCACGGACATGCCTTTGTAGACCACTTCGGTCTTGTTGGCCTGGATGCCTTCGCCGCTTTCAAAGCGAACCTGAATCTCGATACCTTGTTGGTTATAGGCACGCCATCCGAGCCAGCCGCCGATAATCAGGGCAATCAGGGGTAGCACCCAAATGGCCGACCAGTTGGAAGCTGGGCGGGTTTTAGCCTTAGGCAAATCACTCATGGTCGTCGTCCGACTCCGTGTTATCCCAAATCAGTCGGGGATCGAAAGTTACTGCGGCAAGCATCGTCAAGATCACCACACTGGCGAACGCCACGGCACCGAGATTGGCCTCGACACTGGCAAGTCGCCCAAAGTTTACGACCGCCACCAGGATGGCAATCACGAAGATATCCAGCATCGACCAGCGGCCAATGAACTCGATAAAGCGGTACATGATAATGCGTTGTTGCGCGGAAAGTGGTTGGTGACGTTGCACCGAGAACAGTAACAAGCCGATGCCCACCAGCTTGAAGGTGGGCACCAAGATGCTGGCGATGAACACTACAGCGGCGATCGGGAACATGCCGTGCTGCATCAGTTGGATCACGCCGGACATGATGGTGCTCGGATCGCCTTGGCCCAGGGAGCTGACGGTCATGATCGGCAGCAGGTTGGCCGGGATGTACAAGATGGCTGCCGTGATCAGCAGCGCCCAGGTGCGCGTCAGGCTGTTCGGACGACGGGCGTGGACCAGCGCACCGCAACGGGTGCAGGTTTGCTCATCGGTGTCCGGGTCTTGTTTGTTTAGTTCATGGCATTCGGTACAGATCAGAATGCCCGCATCAATCGCCCGCATGAGCATCCTCTCCTGACAGCGCTTCCCAGATCTGGTGAGGTGACATGACCACCTCCAGCAGTATCTGGACCATTAACAGACTTACGAAGCAGGCCAGGCCCAGCCCAACAGTGATGGTGGCCATGTCGGCCAGTTTTACGATCGCCACCAGCACGCCCATCAGGTAAACCTCGAGCATCCCCCAGTCTTTCAGATGGTGGTAGATGCGATAAAACAGTAGGCCGTAGCTGCGGCCGATGTTCCAGCGGATGCTCAGCAATACCGCCAGTTGGCACAGGAGCTTGAGCAACGGAATGCCCATGCTGCAGAGGAACACCACCACGGCGACGCCTTGCATACCGGTGTCGAACAGACCAACCACGCCGGTCCATACGGTGTCCTGCGAGGACTGCCCGAGTAGATTGAGCTGCATGATGGGTAAAAAGTTCGCGGGGACGTACAACAGCAGCGCGGCAATCACTAACGCCAGGCTTCGTTCAACGACGTTGTGGCGGTGAGCGTACAGCTCGTAGCCGCAGCGTGGGCATTGGGCCTTTTCACCGCGGGCAAGCTCCGGCTTGCGCATCAACAAGTCGCACTCATGGCATGCCACGAGTTCGTCCAGCGGTAAGTCTGACACCTCGAGGGCATCAACCGGGTCGGGCATATAGGGCTCGGACTCTAAAAAAGGTTAGGTGCCTATTCTAGTGTTCTGGTTCAGAAATAACTGTGCAAATTTGTCGGGGTACCGCTGTATATCGAGCATGTCGGTAAACTTTCCGACCGCCCAAAACAAAACCCCTGATTGCGTGAGCAATCAGGGGTTTCGGAATTTAATCTTGACGATGACCTACTCTCACATGGGGAAACCCCACACTACCATCGGCGATGCATCGTTTCACTGCTGAGTTCGGGATGGGATCAGGTGGTTCCAATGCTCTATGGTCGTCAAGAAATTCGGGTACTGAGTCGTGACCAGTTGGTCTCGCTTCAGCAAATTGGGTATGTGATAGCTTTCGGTGTTTGTGAGTATCTCGAACTTTCGGTTCGTTTCGTCTTCACA
>NZ_JAARNI010000011.1:0-184554 GCF_011765255.1 Pseudomonas sp. AN3A02 | reverse complement strand
GCCTTACTAACTCCTTCTGGGCTTCGATGATCTGAAGCAGCTCGCTGTCGAAACCTACATAACTCTTTGTTTACCAAGGAGTTTTCCGTTTCGACTGCGCCGGAAGTGGGGCGAATTATAGACTTCCAGAATCTGCCGTCAAGGGTTAATTACGCTTTTGTTGCAGAAGATGGTTTTTTAGCAATAAGACGGGGAATCCGGCGCATTACAGGTGGCACACGCAGGACTAGAAGCAGCGCTCCTATAGATGCATAGATAGCCCACTCCTTCAGATCTGCCCGTACGATCCACAACATGTGCAGCAGCCCAAGCCCGAGAATCACGTAAACCAAGCGATGCAGCTTCTTCCAGCGCGTACCAAGCCGCCGCTGGCTGTAGCGGTTGGAAGTGACTGCGAGCACTAATAAAGAAAGGAACCCCAAGGCACCGACGATAATGTAAGGCCGCTTCTGCAGCTCGACGCCCAACTGCGACCAATCAAGGCCCAGGATGAAGATGCAGTAAGCCGCAAGATGCAAAACCACATACGCAAAGCACCACAACCCCAGCTGCCGCCGCACAGCAATCCACCCCGCCCAACCACTGAGCTTCTGCAGGGGCGTCATGCCCAGAGTGACCAGCAGCAAAATTAAGGTCCCAAGCCCGAGCCGATCCATCAGCACCTTCCCCGGGTCAGGCCCCAGAGCAAAACTCCAGGCCTCGTACAACCAGAACAGCGGCCACACCGCCGCCGCTATAAAGACGCCGATGCGCCAGACCGGGTAGCGCATCAATAGTTCTTCCGCAGATCAAGGCCCGTATATAGAGAGGCGACTTCATCGGCGTAGCCGTTGAACATTTGCGTCTCACGCACATTGGGACTGAACAGCCCACTGGGCAAACGCCGCTCCCGCGCCTGAGTCCAGCGAGGGTGGTCGACGGTAGGATTCACGTTCGCATAAAACCCATACTCACTCGCCGCAATGCTTTGCCAGGTGGTTTTCGGCTGTTCGCTGACGAGACTGATGCGCACGATCGACTTCACGCTCTTGAATCCATACTTCCATGGCACCACCAACCGCAACGGGGCACCATTCTGATTTGGCAACTCCCGCCCATACATACCTACCGCCAGGATCGCCAGGGGATTCATCGCCTCATCCAGTCGTAACCCTTCTACATAAGGCCAGTCGATCAAAGCGAAGTTAGACCGCTGCCCCGGCATGCTCTTGGGATCCTGCAGGGTTTCAAAGCGGATGTATTTGGCCTTGGACGTCGGCTCGACGTGCTTGAGCAATTCCGAAATAGGGAAACCTATCCACGGAATGACCATCGACCACGCCTCTACGCAGCGCAGTCGATAGATTCGCTCTTCCAACTGATACGGCTTCATGAAGTCTTCAAGCGCGTAACGCCCGGGCTTGGCGACCTCGCCATCAATCACCACGCTCCACGGTTCAGTCTTCAGAGACCCGGCATTCGCCGCCGGATCACCCTTGTCCGTACCAAACTCATAGAAGTTGTTGTAGTGGGTCGCATCCTTGAACGGAGTGATCGCCTCGTCCTTGACGGTGACCGCCTGCCATTTCGTACCCGGCAGCTTTTCGGCAAACCATCCGGGCGCCTTGCCCGGCTCAACATCCGCGTAACGCGCAGCATCATCCGCACTGGCCCAACGCGGCAGGCTGCTGGCAGCCAGGCCGGCAAGCGCACCACCGAGCAAGCTGCGACGGGAGAAATAGAGGGATTCAGGCGTGACGTCCGATTCTTGGCAATCAGACGCTTTGGGGAACTTGATTAACATGGCAACTCCGCAGCTTTGGAGGACAGATGCACCAATAGACTGCGGAGTATGGGGGAAATTACATTAAGGCAACGTTTTGCGCTGACGAAGATGCAGCAAATACTGCACCGGGCCCGACGCGGCATAGACAAGGAACGCCAACAGCAGGATTCGCGGCGGGTCACTGAAGACCACGGCGAACACCAGCACCACCGCCAGGATGGCCACAAATGGCACGCGCCCCTTGAGGTCCAGCTCCTTGAAGCTGTTGTACTTGATGTTGCTGACCATCAGCATGCCGGCCGCCGCAACCATCAAGGCCACCAGGAATGACATCTTCGAGCCCTGGATACCGTAGTCGCTGAATGCCCAGACAATACCGGCTACCACACCCGCCGCAGCCGGACTGGCCAAGCCAATGAAGTAGCGCTTGTCGGCAGTCCCTACCTGGGTATTGAACCGCGCCAGACGCAATGCCGCGCCAGCCACATAGATGAAGGCGACCATCCAGCCGACTTTGCCCATGTCACCCAGCGCCCAGGCGAATGCAAGCAACGCCGGCGCCACACCAAAGGCAACCATGTCTGACAGCGAGTCATACTCGGCGCCGAAGGCACTCTGGGTATTGGTCATGCGTGCCACGCGCCCATCCAGGCCATCAAGGACCATGGCGACGAAGATCGCAATCGCGGCGAAACCAAAATACTTGCTGGCCCCGGCAGCATCGCCGGCCGCCAATGCACTCTGGGCACTCATGGAATTGATGATGGAGTAGAACCCCGCGAACAGGTTCGCAGTGGTAAACAGATTGGGCAGAAGATAGATGCCACGATGCCGGACTTTACGGCCTTCAGCATCGTGCCCCTCTTCGACATGTTCATCGATCGGTAGCAGGCTTTCGGCGTCAGAGGCCTGGTTTGGCTCTTCGGGACGTTCGCTCATGGACTTTACCTTGCAACGGTGTGAAAAATTTCGACAGAAACTTGCGGCGAGTGTTCGCCCGCAAACGATGCAGCTTTATACCAGAACCTGCCCCGCAAACGAAAAAACGCGGCCTAAGCCGCGTTTTCCCTTGATACGTACGACTTAGTTTTTGGCTTTGTCGACGATCTTGTTGGCACCGATCCACGGCATCATGGAGCGCAGTTGCTCGCCGATGATTTCGATACCGTGAGCGGCGTTGTTACGACGCTTGGCGGTCATCGAAGGGTAGCCGGTTGCACCTTCGCTGATGAACATTTTGGCGTATTCGCCGTCCTGAATACGTTTCAGGGCGTTGCGCATGGCCTGACGGGACTCGGCGTTGATCACTTCCGGGCCAGTCACGTACTCGCCGTATTCGGCGTTGTTGGAGATCGAGTAGTTCATGTTGGCGATACCGCCTTCGTACATGAGGTCAACGATCAGCTTCAGTTCGTGCAGGCATTCGAAGTAGGCCATTTCTGGCGCGTAGCCAGCTTCAACCAGGGTTTCGAAACCGGCTTTAACCAGTTCAACGGTACCGCCGCACAGAACGGCTTGCTCGCCGAACAGGTCGGTCTCAGTCTCGTCCTTGAAGGTGGTTTCGATGATGCCGGTACGACCGCCACCAACGCCAGCGGCGTAGGACAGTGCAACGTTTTTGGCGTTGCCCGAGGCGTCCTGGTAGATCGCGATCAGGTCAGGGATGCCGCCGCCTTTGACGAACTCGGAACGCACGGTGTGGCCCGGTGCTTTCGGCGCGATCATGATCACGTCGAGGTCAGCGCGCGGCACAACCTGGTTGTAGTGGATCGCGAAGCCGTGGGAGAAGGCCAGGGTGGCGCCCTTCTTGATGTTCGGCTCGATTTCGTTCTTGTACAGCGCGGACTGGAACTCGTCCGGGGTCAGGATCATGACCAGGTCGGCAGCAGCAACAGCAGAAGCAACGTCAGTTACTTTCAGGCCGTGAGCTTCAGCCTTGGCAACAGTGGCCGAGCCTTTGCGCAGACCGACAGTCACGTCAACGCCGGAATCTTTCAGGTTGCACGCTTGAGCGTGGCCCTGGGAACCGTAGCCGATGATGGCGACTTTTTTGCCCTGGATGATCGACAGGTCACAATCTTTTTCGTAATAAACTTTCATGAGGTTCCTCTATATATCCAGGCCGTTAGGCCATTCACTAATTGGGTTAGATGCTGAGTACTTTGTCGCCACGAGCAATCCCGGTGACGCCACTGCGTACAGTTTCCAGAATCGAGGCCGTCCCGATCGACTGGATGAAGCTGTCCAGCTTGTCGCTTGTACCGGTCAATTGAACGGTATAAACGCTGGCGCTCACATCGACGATCTGCCCGCGATAAATATCGGTAGTGCGCTTGATCTCGGCGCGCTGGGCGCCCGTTGCCTTGACCTTGACCAGCATCAGTTCACGCTCGATGTGGGCACTTTCCGACAAGTCGACCAGCTTGACCACTTCGATCAGCTTGTTGAGGTTTTTGGTGATCTGCTCGATCACCTCATCATGGCCAACGGTGGTCAACGTCAGACGCGACAAAGTCGGGTCTTCGGTCGGCGCCACGGTCAGGCTTTCGATGTTGTAGTTGCGTTGCGAAAACAGTCCGACCACACGTGACAGAGCGCCCGGTTCGTTCTCCAGAAGCAGGGAGATAATGTGCCGCATGATTAGGTACGCTCCGTCTTGTTCAGCCACATATCGCGCATGGAGCCGTCTTTGATCTGCATCGGATAGACGTGCTCGCTGGTGTCGACCTGAATATCGAGGAACACCAGGCGGTCCTTCATGGCGAACGCCTCTTCCATCATCGGCTTCAAATCCTTCAGATCGGTGATGCGCATGCCGACATGGCCATAGGCTTCAACCAATTTGACGAAGTCCGGCAGAGACTCCATGTAGGAATGGGAGTGACGGCTGCCGTAGCTCATGTCCTGCCACTGGCGAACCATGCCCAGTACGCCGTTGTTCAGGCAGACGATTTTCACCGGCAGACCATATTGCAGGCAGGTCGACAGTTCCTGGATGTTCATCTGGATACTGCCTTCGCCGGTGACGCAAGCAACGTCGGTATCCGGGAAGCTCAGCTTCACACCCATGGCCGCAGGGAAACCAAAGCCCATCGTGCCCAGGCCACCGGAGTTGATCCAGCGGTTAGGCTTGTCGAACTTGTAGTACTGCGCCGCGAACATCTGGTGCTGGCCCACGTCGGAGGTCACAAAGGCATCGCCCTTGGTCACTTCGCACAGGGTTTCGATCACGGTCTGCGGCTTGATGACGCTGCCATCGCCCTTGTCGTAAGGGAACAGGCCGCGGTCACCGCGCCACTCGTCGATCTGCTTCCACCAACTGGCGACGGAATCCTTGTTCGGGGCTTCGCCGATTTCCTTGAGCGCAGCAACCATTTCGGTCAGCACGCTTTCCACAGGACCTACGATAGGCACGTCGGCCTTGATGGTCTTGGAGATCGATGCCGGGTCGATATCGATGTGGATGATCTTTGCATTCGGGCAAAACTTGCTCGCGCCGTTGATCACCCGGTCATCGAACCGCGCACCGACGGCGAGGATCACGTCAGCATGGTGCATGGCCAGGTTGGCGGTGTAGCTGCCGTGCATGCCGAGCATACCGACGAACTGACGGTCCGAACCCGGGAATGCGCCGAGGCCCATCAAGGTGTTGGTGACTGGCAGGTTAAGCATCTTGGCCAGTTCGGTCAGCGGTGCAGAACCGCCGCCCAGAATCACGCCACCACCCGAGTAGAGCACCGGGCGCTTGGCCGCCAACAGCATTTCTGCCGCCTTGCGGATTTGCCCCGAGTGCCCGCGAACAGCCGGGCTGTAGGAACGCAGCTTGGCTTTCTTCGGGAAGATGTATTCGAATTTTTCCGCCGGGTTGGTCATGTCTTTCGGGATATCGACCACCACAGGACCCGGGCGACCGGACTGTGCGAGGTAGAAGGCCTTCTTCATGACTTCCGGGATTTCCGAGGCATGCTTGATCATGAAGCTGTGTTTCACGATCGGCCGGGAGATACCGATCATGTCGGTTTCCTGGAATGCATCGGTACCGACCATGGTGCTCGCCACCTGGCCAGAAATGATCACCATCGGGATGGAGTCCATATAAGCCGTCGCGATGCCGGTAATGGCATTGGTCGCGCCAGGGCCGGAAGTCACCAGCACGACACCGGCTTTACCGGTGGCACGGGCGTAACCGTCAGCCATATGGGTAGCAGCTTGTTCGTGGCGAACCAGGATGTGGGTAACAGCCGGTTCCTTGAACAGTGCGTCGTAGACATGCAGCAGAGCACCGCCTGGGTACCCGTAGATATAGTCGACGCCTTCGTCACGCAAAAAGCGGACGAGCATCTCACCGCCAGATAAAAGCTCCACGTTGTTCACCTCTAAAACGCCAGAATACCGTCCGTTAAAAACCGACGGGTCTTAATAGGTTTACTTCTCAGCAGAGCATGAGCGACGGTGGTCGCCGACTACGTCAGCACTGACTGAGCAAGTATTGGGAGCGTCCCAAGTGTTGCGGGATTTTCCCACCCAGCGCGAGGTAACGCGTTGCGGGTGTAACAGGTCGGCGCGGGTGTGCGCCTCATGATCTGCTGAGTGGGTCTGCTTCTGGCAGTCCCTCTACAGCGGACTTTGGATTCTTCTGTTTCAGCCTCTCCAAGTCAAGCAATAATTGCGCTTTTTTCCAACTAAGCGCATGAGAACGTAGAAGAAAGCGGCTTGAGGAGGGATAAAACTCGCCTGAATGGCGCAAAGCGGTAGAAATATGCGCAAGACTGCCGGAAAAACCGGCAGCCAGGCAATTAACGAGCGTCGACGATCAGTTGATCGAACTTTTTCAGCGCAGTCCGTAGGCCAAGGCTCTCGAGCGGGCGATCGGCGTAAACCATCTCGGCCATTTCCAGAATCCCCGACGCATTGGGCAATGGCAGGTCCTGCTCAAGGATCTGCTTCATCCGTGTCAGGAAAATCCATTGCAGCCACTGGTGGAAGTCCAGGGTGTCGACGGAAAAGGGTTCAACACTGCTCAAGGCTTCAGCACTGGGGGACACTTCGTCCCACCAGCCCTGCAAGCGCAGTTCGCGCTCGATCAACAACAACTGTTCGGCAATCGCCGGAAAGCGTGCATCCATCAGAGGCTTACCTTGGCTTTTTGCCGAGCCTGGGCAGCGCCGGCGGCATCGCCCTGCTTCTCACGGGCATCACCGATCAAGCCCCACAGGCTGGCCTGCAGATCAGGACGGCCATTGGCCAGGGTCAGGCCACGGCGGGCAAATTGTTCTGCTTGCGGGGCATCGCCTTGGGCCATGCGCACCTGAGCCAGGCGGTAAAGCACTTGTGGCTCGCGAGGCGCTACGCGCTGGGCGCGTTCGAGGCTCGACGATGCGCCGTTCAAGTCGCCACCAGACTGCTGCTGTTGGGCAGTAGTCAGCAACGCCAGCACCGGGCCGTCCAGCTGCTCATCGGCCGACAAGCCACCGGCGCTGCTGGCGGACGGAATCCCGCTTGGCGTCGACGGCATGTTGTAGGTGCCCTGGTTGATTGGCGCCGTTTGAATCGGCGCAGAGTCAGCCGGGCCCGAGGTGCTCGGGCCTGGAGTCCACGGCTGAGTACTGATCGGTGCCGAGGTGGCTGCGCCAGCGCCCGGGATCATCACCACTACGCCCGAATCCTGAGGCACGGCTTGCGCCTTAGCCTGGGCTGGGCGGTTGGTGACGGTTTGACGGAAGCCGCCATTGGCCGAGATCCGGTCGTTGTTGGACACCGTTGTACTGGAATCCACCACCGGGATAGAACCCCGCTCCACGCTGGCGCAACCACCGAGCAATGCCAAAACTGTAATAGCTGGAATCAACAACTTGTTCACATGAAACCCTCTTTGCTTAATTCATCCAGCCCTTGACCCAATCCATCACCGATTCAGCGCTCGCGGGTGCACTGGCACCGCACGCTGCACCGGGTGGCGGTTCGCTGCCGCGAATATACGGCATCTGCACCGCGCCCGGACAGTTGGCATCGGAACCCTGTCCGGTATGCGGATCGATCCAGGCCTGAACGATATTGTCCGGCTGCGGCATGTTCAGCGGCAGTGGATCGGCCTTCTTCATGAAACTGGTCCACACCTGCAACGCGCCGGTGGCACCGGTAAACGGCGTCTTGCCGTTGTCGTCGCGCCCCAGCCAGACCACCGCCAGCAGGTCCTGGCTGAAACCTGCGAACCAGCTGTCCCGCGAATCGTTACTGGTACCGCTCTTGCCGGCCAGCGTCAGGTTGGCTGGCAACACGCTGTAGGCCGAGCGCCCCGTACCTTCACGCATAACGCGCTGCATGGCGTTCTGGATCAGGTAGATCGAGGCCGGGTCAAAGCGCTGCTGAATCTGGAACGGATAACGCTTGAGCGGTTCGCCTTCAGCCGTCAACACACTACGGATCCCGCGCATCGGTGTATTGAAACCACCGTTGGCCAGGGTCTGGTACATGGTCGCCACTTCCATCGGGCTCATCGCACCCGCACCCAACAGCATCGACGGGAACGCCGGGAACTCGCGAGTGATGCCCAGCCGACCGAGTGTCTTGAGAACATTCGGCACGCCCAGCTCAAGGCCAAGACGGGAGGTCGAGATGTTGTAGGAATGCGCCAAGCCCTGGTACAGGAAAATCGTACCGTGGGAACGACGATCAAAGTTATGCGGCGTCCACATCTGGCCATCGGCTCCTTTGACCGACAACGGGTCATCGGACAGCCAACTGGTCAGCGTGTACTTGCTCGGTTTTTCCAACGCAGTCAGATATACCGCCGGCTTGACCAGCGAGCCAATCGGACGCACCGCGTCCAGCGCGCGGTTGAAGCCGGCAAAGCTGGCCTGGCGACTGCCGATCATAGCCTGGACCTCACCGGTTTCCGGGTTGGTTACCACCATCGCGGCCTCGACGTCGTCGGAGCCTTTACGGCCTGCCAGGCGTTTGAAGGTGTCATTGACCGAAGCTTCAGCCTTCATCTGCAGGATCGGATCGAAACTGGTGAAGATCCGCAGGCCTTCCTCGGTCAAGTCTTCGTCGCGGTAGTCTTCACGCAACTGGCGTTTGACCAGGTCGATGAAGCCCGGGAATGAGCTGTCGGCAAGCTTGCCGCGGGTGGTCACACCCAGTGGCATTTTCTTCGCGGCAGCGACTTGTTCAGGCGTGGCGACGCCTTGCTGTTCAAGTACGTCGAGCACCAGGTTACGGCGCTCCAGCGCCCGCTCCGGGTTGCGGCGTGGGTTGTAGTAGGACGGCCCCTTGACCATGCCCACCAACAGCGCCACTTGATGCAGTTTCAACTCGGACAGCGGCTGGCCGAAGAAGAATTGGCTGGCCAGACCGAAACCGTGCACCGCACGCTGGCCGTCCTGCCCGACGAACACTTCATTGAGGTAGGCCTCAAGAATTTCCTGCTTGCTGTAATGCAGCTCCAGCAGCATCGCCATCATGGCTTCGGTCAGCTTACGGGTCAGGCTGCGTTCGTTGGTCAGGTAGAAGTTCTTGACCAATTGTTGCGTCAGCGTACTACCGCCTTGGGTCATCTTGCCGCCGGAGGTATTGACCCACACGGCGCGAGCGATGGACTTGGGTGACACGCCCCAGTGGCTGTAGAAATCCCGGTCTTCTACGGCAATCAGGGTATCCAGCAGGTAAGGCGGCACCTGATCGATCTTGATCAGGATGCGGTCTTCCAGGTTTTTCGGATAAATCCCACCGATCATTAAGGGTTCCAGGCGCACCACCGGCAACTTCGAACCGTTGAGCGAGGACAGTTCGGCTACATAGTCGCCAGAGAAACGCACGCGCACCGGCTGGGGTTTTTCCAGGCCTTCATAGAACTGGAAGCCGCGGGTGTTCAAGTCGACGGTGTTACCGGAGACGGCAGCGGCACCGGGGCCATTGCTCACGGGTTCGCGGCGATAGCCCAAGGCATCGAGTTCGGTAAGGAAGTCATCCTTGCTCAGCTTCTGGCCGGTGAACAGTTCCAGCGGGC
Source organism: Pseudomonas sp. AN3A02 (assembly GCF_011765255.1). Classification (NCBI taxonomy): domain Bacteria; kingdom Pseudomonadati; phylum Pseudomonadota; class Gammaproteobacteria; order Pseudomonadales; family Pseudomonadaceae; genus Pseudomonas; species Pseudomonas sp. AN3A02. Next base: position 174,781 of record NZ_JAARNI010000011.1, on the reverse strand, counting down.
GCGCGTATACCTTGGCCGGAATGGTCCAGCGCTTGCCGGAGAACTTCTCCTGGACCACAGCATCGAGGTAAACCGCGAAGCCGGCGATCACTACAAGCCCTACCAGGCCGAGCTTAAGCGCCCAGCCCAGCCAAGGGCGCAGGCCGCGGGAAGGAGGTTTTTTACGGGAACGGGGAGATCGGGTACGAGTCATGGCGGCGGATTATACGCACTTTATTGATGACCAACATGAGCCGGACAGCGGTTTGCATGACCGTCCGTAGCCGCCATAATGCCCGCCATGAATTTTCCCAGACTCTGAAGGATCGCCCGTGAGCCAGTCCCTGATTGCTGCCCTGCAAAACCCGGCCCTGTTTCCCCATCCGGTGGATCAGTTCCAAGTCATCGAGACCCATATTTCCTGGGTCCTGCTCACGGGTGACTACGCCTACAAGATGAAGAAGCCGGTGAATTTCGGCTTTCTCGATTTCACCACCCTGGAAGCCCGCGGCCACTTCTGCAATGAAGAGCTGCGCCTCAACCAGCGCCTGACCGATGATTTGTATCTTGAAGTGTTGCCAATCACCGGCAGCGCCGAAGCACCACAATTGGATGGCGACGGCCCGGTGATCGACTATGTGCTGAAAATGCGCCAGTTTCCGCAGAGCCAGCTGCTCAGTACCTTGCAAGCCAACGGTGAACTGACCCACGCGCACATCGACGAAATGGCCAGGCAGATCGCGCACTTTCACCTGAACGCCCCGAAAGTCCCGGCCACCCACTCTGCCGGCACGCCGCACGACGTCATGGCGCCAGTGCTGCAGAACTTCGAGCAGATCCGCCCGTTCCTCAGCGACAAGGCCGATCTGGCGCAACTGGACGCCTTGCAGGCCTGGGCCGAAAGCAGCTTCGAACGCCTCAAGCCTCTGTTCGAACAGCGCAAGCTCAACGGCTTTACCCGCGAATGCCACGGTGATATTCACCTGGGCAACGCCACGATGATTGATGGCCACGTGGTGATCTTCGACTGCATCGAGTTCAACGAGCCATTCCGCTTCACCGACGTGTATGCCGACACCGGCTTCCTGGCGATGGACCTGGAAGACCGTGGCCTCAAGAGCCTGGCGCGACGCTTCATCAGCCAGTACCTGGAGCTGACCGGCGACTATCAAGGCCTGGAGGTGCTGAACTTCTATAAAGCCTACCGCGCCCTGGTACGCGCCAAGGTCGCGCTGTTCAGCATGCCTTCCGAGGCGGACGCGGTGCAGCGTGCTACCACCCTGCGCCAATACCGCAACTACGCCAACCTGGCGGAAAGCTACAGCACCATCCCATCGCGCTTCCTGGCCATCACCCACGGCGTATCGGCCGTTGGCAAAAGCCATGTATCCATGCGCCTCGTAGAAGCATTGGGAGCGATTCGCCTGCGTTCAGACGTAGAGCGCAAGCGCCTGTTCGGTGAGCAGAAGGTCGAGAACACGCCACAGGCCGGGATCTACGCCGCAGACGCCAGCGCCGCCACCTATGCGCGCTTGAACGAGGTCGCCGACACCGTGCTGCGCGCCGGTTTCCCGGTGGTACTGGACGCGACCTTCCTCAAGCGTGAACAACGCGACGCTGCGGCCAAGATCGCCGAGGCCACCGGCGCACCGTTCCTGATCCTCGACTGCAATGCGCCACAGGCTGTTATCGCCGCTTGGCTGGCACAGCGTCAGGCGGACAAAAATGATCCGTCCGACGCCACCCTGACCATCATCGAAGAGCAGCAGGCCACCCGCGACCCACTCAGCGCTGAAGAGCTACTGCTGAGCAAACGCGTGGAAACCAATGAAAGCGGTACCCTGGACGCATTGGTGGCCCATATCCGCCAGCGCCTGCCGGGCCTGTAAGAAATATTTCTTGGTCGTGTAGCCTTCCGGGGCTCACGGCCGAGCAATAGTGGCACTATAATGGCGTCATAATTCCAACACGGGAGTCGCCATTGTGAGCCATCCGAAGCTACTTGATACCCCGCTGTACGCGCTTCTGCATAAAGATGACATCCGCGGCTTCAACCAGGAGCGTCCGAAAGACGGCCCGATCGATATGCGCGGCGGGGACTTTCGCGGCCTGGACCTGCGCGACCTGAATGCCGAGGGCGTAGATTTCACCGACGCTTATTTCCGCTCCGCCGACTTGCGCGGCCTGGATTTACGCGACTGCCCACTGGAAGGCGCGAGCCTGGCGCATGCCCAGATTTCCGGCACTTATTTCCCCCCTGAGCTGAGCGCTGACGAGATTCTGATGTCCGTAAATTTCGGCACGCGCTTGCGCTACCGCACACGGTAAAACCGCTGTATCGCCTCCCGGCTACGCCCAAGGCGTACCGGGGGCTTCACCCTTTCCTACGTCAAAATCCCCGCCTGCCTTAGAAGCTTTAGGTCGTTGCCGACCAAAGAACTACGCTTTTCCTACTGAGCGCTACACTCCTTTCAGGCTTGCCTGGTCACGATACCCACCGAACCATTCGGCCGTCGCAAGGAGGCTTGATGAATGATGAGCTGCAACACCTGAAAAACCTTGGCAAGACGTCGGCGCAATGGCTGCATGCGGTGGGCATCCACAGTGCGTCCGACTTACGCCGTCTGGGGGCAGTAGACGCGTACCGTGCCGTACGCACCCGTGGCTTCAGGGCATCCAAGGTATTGCTGTACGCCATTGAAGGCGCGCTGATGGATGTGCACTGGAATGACATTCCCGTTGAACGCAAGGAGGCTTTAAACCGTCAGCTGGACGCTCTTTCGGCACGCCAAAAGAATTGAGACGGCAACTTGCCCCCACGTTTCCGGGGGTTCCAAACGAATGTTTGAGGAAATTCGAAAAGGTCGCAAAAACAAATGTTGACTCTTAAATGAGAATCGTTATGATTATCACAACTGGTCGCGAGATCAGCCGATAACTGAAAGACCATTGGTTCGGACTCTCAGATTATCTCCTCATCAGGCTAATCACGGTTATTTGACCCGGCTCTTGCCGGGTCTTTTTTTTGCCTATGAAAAACTGCGGCGATTTCAGCGTGCAATGATCAACGGATGGCCGCGCTCCGGATGCGGCTGCACCAACACATCCAACCCGAATACCGCCTTCAGCGGCTCAGGCCGCAGCACCTGCGCAGGTGTATCCAACGCATGGGGCCGCCCATCCTCCAGCAACAGGATGCGATCACAGTAGCGCGCCGCCAGATTCAGGTCGTGAAGAATCACCAGTACCGCAGCACCACGGTCGGCAAAGGTGCGGATCGCCTGCAAGGTCGTGTGCTGGTGCAGCGGATCAAGCATCGACGTCGGCTCATCCAGCAACAAGGTCTGCCCCGCCTCACCTGGCCAGAGCTGCGCCAGCACTCGTGCGAGGTGCACACGCTGCCGCTCGCCGCCCGACAACGCCAGGTAGCTGCGCCCGCTCAAGTGGCCGACGTCGGCAGCCTGTAAGGCGGCGTTGATGATTTCATCGTCACGCACCCGGCCGGTCTGATGGGGCAAGCGCCCCATGCCCACAACCTCTTCGACGCGAAAGGCAAAGTCCAGGGTCGAGGTCTGCGGCAACACCGCCAAGCGCTGGGCACGCTGCGCTCCGCCCCAGTCCTTCAACTCGCGCTGGTCCAGCCACACACGGCCCTGGTCGGGCTGCAACTCGCCGCATAACGCACCGAGTAATGTACTTTTTCCCGCACCGTTGGGGCCCAACACGCCAAGCACTTCGCCTGGCAGCAGGTCCAGGGTGACGTCCGCCAACACGGTTTTGCGCCCACGGCGGATCTGCAGGTCTTCTACTCGCAGCATCAGGCGCGCCCTCGTAACAACAGGTAGAGAAAAAACGGCGCACCGATAAACGCGGTAACAATGCCGATAGGTAATTCCGCCGGCGCCAAGGCCAGGCGCGCCACCAGATCGGCAAACAACAGCAAACTCGCCCCCGCCAACACCGAGGCTGGCAGCAGCACCCGATGATCGGGCCCCGCCAGCAGGCGCACCAGATGCGGCACCACCAACCCGACAAAGCCGATCATCCCCGCCGCCGCCACAGCGGCGCCCACGCCCAGTGCGGTGCAGAACACCAGCTCGCGCTTGAGGCCTTCAACATTAATGCCCAAGTGGCTGGCTTCCGACTCACCCAGCAGGAGTGCATTCAGCGCCTTGGCCCGGCGCGGCAGCCAAAGGGCGACGCCAGCGCTCACCAACAACAGCGGCCATAACCGCGAGTAGCTGGCGCCATTCAGGCTGCCCAGGTTCCAGAACGTCAGGGTGCGCAAGGTGGCGTCATCTGCCAGGTAGGTGAACAGGCCCACCGCGGAACTGGCGAGCGCCGTCAGGGCGATACCCGCCAGCAACATGGTCGCGACATTGGTTTGTCCGTTGCGCCGCCCCAGGCGATAGACCAGCGCCGTCACCCCCAAACCACCGAGGAAGGCACACAACGACAGCAGATACGGCCCGAGGGCATCCGGCAAACCGCCAAAAAACGAACCACCGACAATCGCAATCGCCGCGCCCAATGCTGCACCGCTGGAAACCCCGACCAACCCGGGATCGGCTAAGGGATTACGAAACAGCCCCTGCATTGCAACGCCGGAAAGTGCCAGAACTCCGCCGACGGCCAAGCCGAGTAACGTGCGCGGCAGGCGAATCTGCCCGAGGATCAACTCCGCCTGCTCCAGGCCGTGCGCGTCGATGGGCACACCCAACAAGCGCAACGCCGCCCGGAGTGTGTCCATCAACGGCAAGCTGACCGGCCCCAGGGCCAATGACAGCCAAATCGCCAATACACACAGCAGACTCAAGCCGATAAACAGGGTTCGCGGTTTAACCAGAGTGGTCATGGGGCGGTTTTAGCCTGGGACGGATAGAACCCGGCGGACAACTTCACCAGGCTTTGCGGCAAGCGCGGCCCAAGCCCGCCCACCAGCAGCGTCGGGTCCAATTCGTAGACGCGACCGTTTTTGGCCGCCGGTGTCGAAGCCAGGATCGGGTTCTCCTTGAACAGCGCGGCGCGGGCCGCATCGCCCGTCAGGGCACGATCGGCAAACACCAGCACTTCAGGATTGAGACCCGCCAGGGACTCCACGGAAAACGGTTTGTAACCATTGTGGGTTGCCAGGTTATGGCCGCCGGCCTGCTGCAACATCCAGTCAGCCGCCGTGTCTTTACCGGCGATCAGCGGTTTGCCGCCGGCATGCCCCAGCAGCAACAGCACTCCAGGCGCTTTTTGCGTGGCCTGGGCTTTGGTCACCCAGTTCTTTTGTTGATCCAGTTGTTGCTGATAGTCGCCGAACAGCTCCGCAGCCTTCGCTTCGTTGCCCAGCAACTTGCCCAAATGCTGAAGGTTACCCTGCAGCGTCGGCAGATCCGGCTCGGCCGAAAACAGCTCCACTTTCACACCAGCATTGCGGATTTGCACCAATACCGGCGGCGGGCCCATTTCCTCGGTGCCGACCAGGATTTGCGGGCGCAGGCTCAGAATGCCCTCTGCCGACAACTGACGCTGGTATCCAATACTCGGTAACGCCTTGAGGGATTCTGGATGCTGGCTGGTGGTATCCACACCCACCAGCTTTGACTCACCGCCCAGGGCCGTTACCCATTCCGACAACGCACCACCGGCGCTGACCCAACGTTGTGGCAGTTCAGAGGCCTGGGCCCCAGCGTTGACCAGCAGTCCGACAACGAGCGCGATAGCACTGGCACTCAGGCGCATAAAAGGGTTTCCTTCCAAGGGGTGAGCCCGCTGAAACACTCGCAATGTGACAGATCAAGGCTGCCCGACATCGTACAGAGCGCCCAGTCAGCTAACGGGCGAAGCCGGCATTTGATAATTGTTTGCATTTGCACGTCAAGCGCCGGGCTCTTCGGCCAAATCAGGATAGCCTTGCAGCCCGCAAACGGCGGCACTTAAGGACCGATATGAAGTTTCTCTGCGCCTCCAGCGAACTCGCACCCAACGCCAGCCGCGGTTTCGATATCGACGGCCGCAAGCTGTTTGCCGTGCGCCGCGAAGGCATTGCCTACTTCTATATCAACCGTTGCCCACATCGCGGGGTGCCGCTGGAATGGCAGCCGCACCAGTTTTTGGACCAGAGCGCGAGCCTGATCCAGTGCGCCACCCACGGCGCGCTGTTCCTGATCGAGAGCGGTGAGTGCGTCGCCGGGCCTTGCGCCGGCCAGAGCCTGACAGCCCTGCCCGGCCGTGAGGACGAGCAGGGCCTATGGGTGCAACTCTAATCGCCGAGCAATACTTCCAGGCGACGGTCGACACAGATTTCCTCTGACGTCACCCGCACGCCATAGGCCAGCACCTCGACGCCCGCCGCCTTGGCCTCACGCAATGCAGCCGCATAAGCGGCATCAATTTCTTCGGCAGGACGCACCGCATCAATCCCCGAGAGGTTGACGCAATACAACTGCACCGCCCGCACACCCTCACGCGCCAGATGCGCCAGTTCCCGCAAATGCTTGGCCCCGCGCTGGGTGACGGCATCGGGAAACGCCGCTGTCGAAGTCTCATCAAACCCGAGAGTGACACTTTTGACTTCGACATACGCAGGGCCCGTTGGGTAATCCAGACGGAAATCGATCCGGCTGTTTTCCTGACCGTAGGCCACTTCGCGCTTCAGCGCCGTAAAACCGTTGAGCTCGGTGATAACCCCGGCCCGCAGCGCCTCTTCCACCAACTGATTGGCCCGCGCGGTATTCACACACGCCAGGCGCCCTTGAGGGGTTTCGCTGATTTCCCAAGTGCCGGGCAGCTTGCGCTTGGGGTCACTGGAGCGGCTGAACCAGACTTGGCCACCTTCCACCATGCAGTTGAACATCGAGCCGGTGTTCGGGCAGTGAATGGTCAGGAACTCGCCGGTAACGGTTTCGATATCGGCGAGAAAACGCTTGTAGCGGCGGATCAGCCGGCCTTCTTCGAGGGGAGGATTAAAGCGCATCAGCCTTGCCAACTCCGCAAGCCACGGGCAATCCGTTCGACGGCTTCCTGTAGGCGATCAAGGTTTTGTGTGTAGGCAAAACGCACATGGTGACCGGCTTGATAGCGACCGAAATCCAGGCCCGGGGTGAAGGCTACATGCTCGGTTTCAAGGAAGTGCCGGCAGAAAGCGAAGGCATCACCGCCGAATGCGCTGATATCGGCATACAAGTAGAACGCGCCTTCCGGTTCAACGGCGATGCCGAAGCCAAGCTCCCGCAGGGCTGGCAGCAGGAAATCGCGACGACGACCAAACTCGGCCCGACGGTCTTCAAGAATGTTCAAGGTTTCCGGGGTAAAGCAAGCCAGGGCCGCATGCTGGGCCATGCTCGGTGCGCTGATGTAGAGATTCTGCGCCAACTTCTCCAACTCACCCACGGCCGCCGGCGGCGCCACCAGCCAGCCCAGCCGCCAGCCGGTCATTCCGAAATACTTCGAAAAACTATTTAGAACGAAGGCTTCATCGTCGACTTCCAGCACGCTGGCGGCATCGGTGCCGTAGGTCAGGCCATGATAGATCTCATCCACCACCAAATGCCCATTGCGCGCCTTGATGGCGTTCGACAGTCCGGCCAACTCTTCGCGCGTCAGGATGGTGCCGGTAGGGTTGGCAGGCGAAGCGACCAACGCGCCCACGCTGTCCTGATCCCAGTGACGAGCCACCAGGTCGGCGGTCAGTTGATAACGCACGTCGGGGCCGACCGGGACCAATTGCGCCGCGCCTTCCACCAGGCGCAGGAAGTGGCGGTTGCACGGGTAACCGGGGTCTGCCAGCAGCCAGTGCTTGCCGGGATCCACCAGCAAACTGCTCGCCAGCAGCAGGGCACCTGAGCCACCCGGGGTGATCAAAATTCGCTCAGGGTCGATATCCAGCCCGTAGCGCTGCTGGTAGAAACCGCTGATAGCCTCACGCAACTCCGGCAGCCCGCGGGCCGCGGTATAGCGGGTCTTGCCATTGGCCAGCGCCGCCTGCCCGGCCTTGATGATGGGCTCGGCGGTGGTGAAGTCCGGCTCGCCGATTTCCAGGTGAATCACGTCGTGACCGGCGGCCTGCAATTCATTGGCCCGCGCCAGCAACGCCATGACATGGAAAGGTTCGATAGCGCGACTGCGCGCACTGTAGGGCTGAGCCATTAGCCTTCCTTAACTGTGAGGACAAACTCCGATTCTACCCAACCCGCCGCACAAAACCTGCTCTATTGCCCGAAGCCATGTAGCACGCACGGCGAGCAACTACCTGCAAAACAGCTAAAATCAACATTCGAGACCGTACAAGCCCGCCCCGCTGGGGCCTGCGGCGGTTTTCAACCCTCAAGAGAAGGTGCCTCGACAACCGGGAGTGGCGCACCCTGAATCTATCTGGTAAGTTCGCCCGCTTGCAGCCGCAGGGCCGGCAGGTGTCGGTGATGTTGCAATCCTGCGCAATGGATTAGAAGAGTGAGAGGCGGTCCATTCATGCCCACCCAAGCAAAGCAACAGAGCATCAGCGGCTTCCAACCCTACGTCGAATCGAAGGGTGAGGAATACATGGGCAAGCCCATGCGCGAACACTTCTCCAAGATCCTGAAGCAGTGGAAACAGGACTTGATGCAAGAGGTTGACCGTACCGTTGACCATATGAAGGACGAAGCGGCCAACTTCCCGGACCCGGCAGACCGTGCCAGCCAGGAAGAAGAGTTCGCCCTTGAACTGCGCGCCCGTGATCGCGAGCGCAAGCTGATCAAGAAAATCGACAAAACCCTGCAACTCATCGAAGACGAAGAGTATGGCTGGTGCGAGTCCTGCGGCGTCGAGATTGGTATTCGCCGCCTGGAAGCGCGTCCTACCGCCGACTTGTGCGTGGACTGCAAGACCTTGGCTGAAATCAAGGAAAAACAGGTCGGCAAGTAATCACCGCCGAGCTGTACAAATGGGGCGTGCGAACGCTCCATTTTTGTTTCTGGCGTTTGCTGGTTTTCCAGTAATATCCGGCCCATGACAGCCTCCTCCTATATCGGGCGTTTCGCCCCCACGCCCAGCGGACACCTGCACTTCGGCTCCCTGGTCGCTGCCCTCGCCTCCTACCTCGACGCCCGCGCCAATCAAGGCCGCTGGCTGATGCGCATGGAAGACCTCGATCCGCCACGGGAAGAACCCGGCGCCCAGGCCGCAATCCTCAATGCCCTTGAAAGCTACGGCTTCGAATGGGACGGGGAATTGGTCCGACAAAGCGAGCGGCACGATGCGTATGCCGAAGTGCTCAACCGCTTGTTCAACCACGGGCTGGCCTACGCCTGTACCTGTTCGCGCAAGCAACTGGAACCCTACAACGGTATTTATCCCGGCCTGTGCCGCAATGCCGGGCATGACCAGCAAGATGCCGCCATACGTCTGCGGGTGCCGGAGCTGGAGTACCACTTTACCGACCGTGTACAAGGCGAATTCCGACAGCATCTGGGTCGCGACGTAGGCGATTTCATCATCCGCCGTCGCGATGGCCTGTATGCCTACCAACTGGCGGTGGTCCTCGATGACGCCTGGCAAGGTGTGACCGACATCGTGCGTGGCGCCGACCTGCTCGACTCCACGCCGCGCCAGCTGTATCTGCAAGAACTGCTGGGCCTGCGCCAACCGCGCTACCTGCATGTGCCCCTGATCATCCAGCCGGACGGTAACAAGCTGGGCAAATCCTATCGTTCACCGCCCTTGGCCACCGACCAGGCCACGCCTTTGCTGTTAAGAGCACTGCGTGCCCTGGGCCAGCCAGCGGGCGACGAACTGAACCACGCCAGCCCACGGGAACTGCTGGATTGGGGCATTGCGCACTGGGATGCCACACAGATCCCGCGCACACTCACACTGGCCGAAGCGCAATTGCGCTGAAGGCGCTTGCAGCTTGCGAGCCATCCGTTACCATCGCTCATACAAAAAATCGTTATATTTCCGCAATTTCAATCAAGGGCCAACATGTACATCTATCGATTGGTCCTGCTGTTGGTCGTCGGGATCTACCTGTTTTCTCCCGCCATCATGGATTGGTGGATCGACGCCACAGGCGCCTGGTACCGGCCCTATCTGCTTTGGCTGATTCTGATCGTCGTGACTTTCATCCTGCAGAGCCAAAAAGATGCCGATGAGCTTTAGCCTGACCGAGATGCTGCTGATCAGCGCCGCCTACCTGGCCGCGCTGTTCGGGGTAGCCTGGATCAGTGAACGTGGAATGATTCCGCGGGCGATCATTCGCCATCCGTTGACCTACACCTTGTCCCTGGGCGTGTACGCCAGCGCCTGGGCGTTTTACGGCACGGTGGGCCTGGCCTATCAGTACGGTTATGGCTTTCTTTCGAGTTATCTCGGGGTGTCCGGGGCATTCTTGCTGGCGCCGGTGCTGTTGTATCCGATCCTGAAAATCACCCGCACCTATCAGCTGTCGTCACTCGCCGACCTGTTTGCGTTCCGCTTTCGCAGTACCTGGGCCGGTGCGCTGACCACGATCTTCATGCTGATCGGCGTGCTGCCGTTGCTGGCGTTGCAGATCCAGGCGGTGGCCGACTCCATCAGCATCCTCACCCGCGAGCCGGTGCAGCACCGCGTTGCATTGAGCTTCTGTGCGCTGATCACCCTGTTCACAATCTTCTTCGGCTCACGGCATATCGCTACCCGTGAGAAGCATGAAGGCCTGGTGTTCGCGATCGCATTTGAGTCGGTGATCAAGCTGATCGCCATTGGCGGCGTTGGCCTGTATGCGCTCTACGGTGTATTCGACGGCCCGCAACAACTGGAACTGTGGCTGCTGCAAAACCAGACCGCCCTGGCCGCGCTGCACACGCCGTTGCAGGAAGGCCCATGGCGCACGCTGCTGCTGGTGTTCTTCGCCTCGGCCATCGTGATGCCGCACATGTACCACATGACCTTCACCGAAAACCTCAACCCGCGTTCACTGGTCAGCGCCAGCTGGGGCTTGCCGCTGTTCCTGCTGCTGATGAGCCTGGCGGTGCCGCTGATTCTCTGGGCGGGCCTGAAGCTTGGCGCCACCACCAATCCGGAATACTTCACGCTGGGCATCGGCATTGCCGCCAACAGCAAGTCACTGGCCATGCTGGCCTATGTCGGCGGATTATCGGCCTCCAGCGGCCTGATCATCGTCAGTACCCTGGCCCTGTCGGGGATGGCGCTCAATCACCTGGTACTGCCGCTCTACCAGCCGCCAGCCGAAGGCAATATCTATCGCTGGCTGAAATGGACCCGCCGCGCCCTGATCGTCGCAATCATCATGGCTGGCTATGGCTTCTACCTGATGCTGGGTGCCGAGCAGGACCTGGCCAACCTGGGCATCGTGGCCTTTGTCGCAACGCTGCAGTTCCTGCCGGGTGTGTTGTCGGTGCTGTACTGGCCGACCGCTAACCGCCGTGGGTTTATCGCCGGGCTGCTGGCCGGGATCCTGGTGTGGACCGTCACCATGCTGCTGCCCTTGGTGGGCAATCTGCAGGGTTTCTACATCCCGCTGCTGAACATGATCTACGTGCTGGATGACACCAGTTGGCACATGGCGGCGATTGCTTCGCTGGCGGCCAACGTGCTGATGTTCACGCTGATCTCGCTGTTCACCAACGCCAGCCCGGAAGAAACCAGCGCCGCCGAAGCCTGCGCCGTGGACAACGTACGCCGCCCGCAACGCCGCGAACTGCACGCTGCCTCGCCCCAGGAGTTCGCCACGCAACTGGCCAAGCCGCTGGGCGCCAAGGCTGCGCAAAAGGAAGTCGAGCAGGCCCTGCGCGACCTTTACCTGCCATTCGACGAACGCCGGCCTTACGCCTTGCGTCGCCTGCGTGACCGTATCGAGGCCAACCTTTCCGGCTTGATGGGCCCGAGTGTGTCCCAGGACATGGTTGAGACCTTCCTGCCCTACAAGGCCGGCGGCGAAAACTACGTGACCGAAGACATCCACTTCATCGAGAGCCGGCTGGAGGATTACCACTCGCGCCTCACCGGCCTGGCCGCCGAACTCGACGCGCTGCGCCGCTATCACCGCCAGACACTGCAGGAGTTGCCGATGGGCGTCTGCTCCCTGGCCAAGGATCAAGAGATCCTGATGTGGAACAAGGCCATGGAAGAACTCACCGGGATCGCCGCCCAGCGCGTGGTGGGTTCGCGCCTGAACACCATTGGCGACCCATGGAAAGAACTGCTCCAGGGCTTCATCAACCTGCCCGACGAACACTTGCACAAACAACACCTGGCGCTGGACGGCCAGACCCGCTGGCTCAACCTGCACAAGGCCGCCATCGACGAGCCTCTGGCACCCGGTAACAGCGGCCTGGTGCTGCTGGTGGAAGACCTGACCGACACCCAGATGCTCGAAGACAAACTGGTGCACTCCGAGCGCCTGGCCAGCATCGGTCGTCTGGCGGCGGGTGTGGCTCATGAAATCGGCAATCCGATCACCGGTATCGCCTGCCTGGCGCAAAACCTGCGGGAAGAGCGCGAGGAAGACGGCGAAATCATCGAAATCAGCGGGCAGATTCTCGAGCAGACCAAGCGTGTCTCGCGCATCGTGCAGTCGCTGATGAGCTTTGCCCACGCGGGTGCCCATCAGAATCACGACGAAGCGGTGTGCCTGGCCGAAGTCGCCCAGGATGCCATTGGGCTGCTGGCCTTGAACCGGCGCAATTTCGAAGTACAGTTCTTTAACCTGTGCGACCCGGAACATTGGGTCGACGGTGACTCACAACGCCTGGCCCAAGTGCTGATCAACCTGCTGTCCAACGCCCGCGACGCGTCGCCGGCCGGCAGCGCGGTACGGGTCAAGAGCGAGGCTTTCGAGCACACGGTCGACCTGATCGTAGAGGACGAGGGCAGCGGCATTCCACAGAACATCATGGATCGATTGTTCGAACCCTTCTTCACCACCAAGGATCCGGGTGAAGGTACCGGTCTGGGCCTTGCACTGGTCTATTCCATCGTTGAAGAGCATTATGGACAAATCACCATCGACAGCCCGGCTGACACCGAAAGCCAACGCGGCACCCGTATTCGGGTGACCTTGCCGCGTCATGTCGAAGCGACGTCCGCTGTGAACTGAGACCGTCGAGAGAGTTGAATCAATGCCGCACATTTTGATCGTCGAAGACGAAACCATTATCCGCTCTGCCTTGCGTCGCCTGCTTGAACGTAATCAGTACCAGGTCAGCGAAGCCGGCTCGGTGCAGGAAGCCCAAGAGCGTTTCAGCATTCCCACGTTCGACCTGATCGTCAGTGACCTACGTTTGCCGGGCGCCCCTGGCACCGAGTTGATCAAACTCGGCCAAGGCACTCCGGTGCTGATCATGACCAGCTACGCCAGCCTGCGCTCGGCAGTGGACTCGATGAAGATGGGCGCGGTGGACTACATCGCCAAGCCTTTCGACCACGACGAAATGCTCCAGGCCGTGGCGCGCATCCTGCGTGACCGTCAATCCGCCAGCAGCACACCGGCTGAACGCCCGGCAGCGGGCAAGGCCGTCAACGGCGCCGAAAAGCCCGGGGTGGATAACAGCAATGGCGAAATCGGCATTATCGGCTCTTGCCCACCGATGCAGGACCTGTACAGCAAGATCCGCAAAGTGGCGCCAACAGACTCCAATGTATTGATCCAGGGCGAATCCGGCACCGGTAAAGAACTGGTGGCCCGCGCCCTGCACAACCTATCCAAGCGCGCCAAGGCACCGATGATTTCGGTGAACTGCGCGGCGATCCCCGAATCTCTGATCGAATCCGAATTGTTCGGCCATGAGAAAGGTGCCTTTACCGGCGCCAGCGCTGGCCGTGCAGGTCTGGTTGAAGCCGCCGATGGCGGCACGCTGTTCCTCGACGAGATTGGCGAACTGCCACTGGAAGCCCAGGCACGCTTGCTGCGGGTACTCCAGGAAGGTGAAATCCGCCGCGTCGGCTCGGTACAGTCGCAGAAGGTCGATGTACGACTGATCGCAGCCACGCACCGAGACCTGAAAAGCCTGGCCAAGATCGGCCAGTTCCGTGAAGACCTTTATTACCGCCTGCACGTGATCGCGCTCAAACTGCCGGCCCTGCGTGAGCGTGGCGCCGACGTCAACGAAATCGCCACGGCCTTCCTGGCCCGCCAGAGTGCGCGGATCAACCGTACCGACCTGAAGTTTGCTGCCGATGCCGAGCAGGCAATCCGACACTACTCCTGGCCGGGTAACGTGCGGGAGTTGGAGAACGCGGTAGAACGCGCGGTGATCCTGTCGGAGAGCCCGGAGATTTCCGCCGAGCTGCTAGGGATCGATATCGAGCTCAGCGACCTGGATGACGACGACTTCATCGGCCTTCCGCCGCAGCAGGGTGGCAGTAACAGCAGCCACGAGCCGACGGAAGATTTGTCACTGGAGGATTACTTCCAGCACTTCGTCCTCGAGCATCAGGACCATATGACCGAGACCGAACTGGCGCGCAAACTGGGCGTCAGCCGTAAATGCCTGTGGGAACGGCGCCAGCGCCTGGGTATCCCACGGCGCAAAACCGGGGTTGCCAGCGAAAGCTGAGTGGGGGCGCCCCCACAGGTAACACCCTCAGATGTGAAAAAACTGTTACCGCTGATTTTTCACGTAACAAAAGCCGGGGCTTACGGTAACGAAGCCCCGGCTTTTTTTCGCCCTCAAAAAACCCGAAAGCGCTCCGACCCCCTTATTTTGCTGGGCCTCGCAAAAGTTGGCACGCACCCTGCTATATGCTTAGTACAAAAACAATAACAAGCAAATGTACAAGACAATAAAAATAAGACGAATCGACTCACGCATAACAAAAACAACACGGCGGAGGCGCAGCTAACTGATTCTTTTGGAGAGGCGTTGCATTTGGGGCTTGCCCCGCAACCAGGCCGAGAACAACAAAAACTGCCCTAAGGCAGAGCCTGAACTGGTTGGATCGTAGATCAGCAACACAGCGACCAAAGCAATCCGTTTGCTCTTGGCTCCCGATTGGGAGTGTCATGAAGGTGAAGCTTCATGGCGAGGGCGATCAACAAAAACAAGAAGCCCGAAACCAATAATAAAAATAGAGCACGCAACTACTTCTGGGGGAGCTTCGGCTCCCCTTGTAGTTTCCGCGATTTGGCACCTGCCACCCTTCTTTTAAGCTTCTGGCTCAAGCCTTGCAGCTAGTTCCTACACCATCCCCTGACTAAATGCTAGAATCCCCGCCCATCATGCGGTCATTCTTCGTTATGGCCGAACATTCCTTCAAACAGTGCATCCCATGCTGAAGAAGTTGTTCCAGTCATTCCGTTCTCCCTTGCGTCGTACGCAACACATCCGCAGCACGCCTGAAGTGCTTAATAGCAACCAGCATTCGTTGCAGCGTGCCCAGTTCAGCCGTTATGCGGTGAACATCGTCGAACGCCTGCAGAACGCCGGCTACCAGGCTTACCTGGTTGGCGGTTGCGTGCGCGACATGTTGCTCAACATCACTCCCAAGGATTTCGACGTCGCCACCAGTGCCACGCCGGAACAAGTGCGTGCCGAATTCCGCAATGCGCGGATCATTGGGCGGCGCTTCAAGTTGGTGCATATCCACTTTGGTCGCGAGATCATCGAGGTCGCGACCTTCCGCGCCAACCACCCGCAAAACGATGAAGAAGAAGACACTAACCAGTCTTCCCGCAATGAAAGCGGGCGCATCCTGCGGGACAATGTCTACGGCACCCTGGAAGAAGACGCGCAACGCCGCGACTTCACCATCAATGCCTTGTATTACGACCCCGTCAGCGAGCGCATCCTCGATTACGCCAACGGCGTGCACGACATTCGCAACAACCTGCTGCGCCTGATCGGCGACCCGACGCAACGCTACCAGGAAGACCCGGTGCGGATGCTGCGGGCCGTACGTTTCGCGGCCAAGCTGAACTTCGGCATCGAGAAGCACACGGCCGCGCCGATTCGCGACCTGGCGCCGATGTTGCGGGAAATCCCCTCGGCCAGGCTGTTCGAAGAGGTGCTCAAGCTGTTCCTCTCCGGCTATGCCGCCGACACGTTCGAAATGCTCGTAGACCTGCAGCTGTTCGACCCATTGTTCCCGGCCAGCGCCGAGGCACTGGAGTACAACCCGACCTACACCCACACGCTGATCAGCGAAGCCTTGATCAACACCGACCTGCGCATCAAGCAGAACAAACCGGTCACTCCGGCGTTCCTGTTTGCCGCCCTGTTGTGGCCTGCGCTGCCGAAGCGCGTGATGCGCTTGCAGGATCGCGGCATGCCTGCAATTCCGGCCATGCAGGAAGCGGCTCATGAGCTGATCGCCGAACAATGCCAACGCATCGCCATCCCGAAACGCTTCACCATGCCGATCCGCGAGATCTGGGACATGCAGGAGCGCCTGCCACGCCGCAGCGGTAAACGTGCCGACCTGTTGCTGGACAACCCGCGCTTCCGTGCCGGCTACGACTTCCTGCTGCTGCGTGAAAGCGCCGGCGAGCAGACCGACGGCCTGGGTGAATGGTGGACCGACTACCAGGACGCCAACGACAGCCAGCGCCGCGAGATGATCAAAGAACTCAGCAGCAAAGGCGAAGCCACCGGCGATGGCCCGAAAAAACGTCGCCGCAGCAGTGGCAGCAAGCGCAAACGAAGCGCTGGCGACGCCTCGAGCGCGTCTGGCGAGTAAGCCCGTGGAACGTATCTACATCGGCATGGGCAGCAACCTGGCGGCCCCTGAACAACAATTGCGCCATGCCATCGAGGCCTTGGCGCAGTTGCCGAACACCACGCTGGCGGGCGTCTCCGCCTTCTATCAAAGTGATTCCCTGCTCCCGGGCCAACCGCGCTACACCAACGCGGTCGCGGCCCTGGACAGCGCACTTGCGCCTCTGGAAATGCTTGATGCCCTGCAAGCCATCGAGAATGACCAGGGCCGCGAGCGCCTCGAGCGCTGGGGCCCGCGCACCCTGGACCTGGATATCCTGATCTTTGGCGACCGGCTTATCGACGAGCCGCGCCTGAAGGTGCCGCACTATCAAATGCATCTGCGTGCATTCGTGCTTTACCCATTGGCAGAACTGGCCCCTGCCAGCCTGCAACTCGCCGATGGCCGCCTGCTCAGCGACCTGTTGGACGCCTGCCCGTTTGCCGGCCTGGAACGCCTGCCTTCAAACCTGTAGAAGCGAGCTTGCTCGCGAAAAACCTGAGAACACCGCTGGGTGTCAGGCTTCCCGCGTCATCGTTAACGACCTTCGCGGGCAAGCTCGCTCCTACATTATTTACTGCTGAATCGCATCAGTAACAGCGGTAACACCCCTCGCGTAACAATGCGGTAACACATCCAATTGACTTCCAGAGTCCTCCTCACGACTATAGGCGTCCCGCTGCCGCCTACCCGGCGCTAAAGGGCGCAATCCAGGCCTTATAAGCACTGATCCTTAAGAAAGTGCGCCTGTATAAACGAAGACTCACGCGCGTTACTCGCTGTTTCCAAGCGCCTGAATGAGGACCCTTTTCATGCCAAACGTTACCCTGAGCACCTTGCAGAGCCTCAAACTCAAAGGTGAAAAGATCACCATGCTGACCTGCTACGACGCCACTTTTGCCCAGGCCAGCTGCCAGGCAGGAGTTGAAGTGTTGTTGGTGGGGGACTCCCTGGGCATGGTTCTACAAGGGCATGACAGCACCCTGCCGGTCACCAACGACGAAATCGCTTACCACACAGCCTGCGTCAAACGTGGCAACGAGGGCGCCTTCATCGTCGCCGACCTGCCCTTCATGGCAGACGCCACCATCGAACAGACCCTGACCAACAGCGCTCAACTGATGCGTGCCGGTGCACACATGGTCAAGGTTGAAGGTGCCGCCTGGCTTGCGGAGTCGATTCGCCTGCTGGCTGAACGTGGTGTGCCGGTTTGCGCGCACATGGGCCTCACGCCCCAGTCGGTGAATATCCTCGGCGGCTACAAGGTGCAAGGCCGCGGCGAAGCCCAGGCGCGTCAGATGCGGGCCGATGCCATCGCCCTGGAGCAGGCCGGTGCGTGCATGATTTTGCTGGAATGCGTGCCAAGCGAGTTGGCAGCGGAAATCACCCAGGCCGTCAAAATCCCGGTGATTGGTATCGGCGCAGGTTCCGGCACCGACGGCCAGGTATTGGTGCTGCACGACATGCTGGGCCTGTCCCTGACCGGTCGCGTACCCAAGTTCGTGAAGAACTTCATGGCTGGCCAGGACAGCATTCAATCGGCCCTCGCCGCCTACGTCAGCGAAGTCAAAGCCGTTACCTTCCCCGGCGCTGAACACGGATTCTCTGCATGAACACCGTCAAGACCGTGCGCGAACTGCGCGCCGCCGTCGCCCATGCCCGCAGCGCAGGCAAACGCATCGGCTTTGTGCCCACCATGGGCAACCTGCACAGCGGCCATGCCACGCTGGTGACCAAGGCTGCGCAACAAGCGGACTTCGTGGTCGCGAGCATTTTCGTCAACCCGCTGCAATTCGGCGCCGGCGAAGACCTGGACAAGTACCCGCGCACCTTGGCCGCCGACCAGGAGAAGCTGCTGCAAGCCGGTTGCAACCTGCTGTTCGCCCCGACCGTCGACGAGATGTACCCCGACGGCATGGCCGGCCAGACGCGCGTCAGCGTGCCACAACTGTCCGAAGGACTGTGCGGCGCCAGCCGTCCCGGGCATTTTGAAGGTGTGGCCACGGTGGTCAGCAAGCTGTTCAACATGGTCCAGCCAGACCTGGCGATCTTTGGCCAGAAGGACTACCAGCAACTGGCAGTCATTCGCGCCATGGTCCATGACCTGAACATGCCGATCCAGATTATCGGCGAGCCGACCGTTCGCGCCGACGATGGCCTCGCGCTGTCGTCGCGCAACGGTTACCTCACCGAAGAGCAGCGCGCGATCGCACCGGTGCTGTACCGCAGCCTCAGCCAGATTGCCGCCGCCATTGAAGCGGGCGACCGTGATTTCGCCCAACTGCGCGCGGCACAGGTCCAGCAGATTGAAGCCGCGGGCTTTCGCATGGATTACCTGGAGGTCCGCCAGGGCCTGCACCTGCGTCCGGCCACTGCTGAAGACAAGGATCTGGTGATTCTGGTCGCCGCCTACCTGGGCGCCACCCGGCTGATCGACAACCTGCATTTGCAGCTGAACTGACCCCGCCGCACACCCCGCCTGTTGCACTGCCTGATCGGCCGGTATAAAAAAGTACCGGCCACAGCGCAGACAAAGCCAAGACAGATCGACACGCTAGGTTTAATGTATTCGCCCTACGCTATTCGTTGGCGTCGACCGGAGCCTGTCATCTTCACAAAGACAGCACATTCCCGGCTTTAAAGTGTCCTACCAGCAGTCCCAGCAATAAAAAGGAAACCCGCAGCGATGGCGTACTACCGCACCCCTCATGACGTTACCGCTCTGCCCGCCTGGCAAGCGCTCAATCAACATCGCCAAGCCATGCAGGATTTCAGCATGCGCGAAGCCTTTAATGCCGATCCCCAGCGCTTTACCCAGTTCACTTTGAGCAGCTGCGGACTTTTCCTCGATTACTCGAAAAACCTGATCACCAGCGAAACCCGCGACCTGCTGGTAGGCCTGGCCAAGGAAGTCGACCTTCAGGGCGCGATCAAGTCGCTGTTCAACGGCGAGCCGGTCAACTCTTCCGAAGGTCGCCCGGCGCTGCACACCGCGCTGCGTCGCCCGGTCGGCGACAAGCTGTCGGTCAACGGCGTGAACATCATGCCGGACGTGCACAAGGTGCTGAACCAGATCACTGACCTGGTCGGCCGCATCCACGACGGCCTGTGGCGTGGCTACACCGAAAAGCCGATCACCGACGTGGTGAACATCGGCATCGGTGGCTCGTTCCTCGGTCCGGAGCTGGTGTCTGAAGCGCTGTTGTCCTACGCCCACAAAGGCGTGCGCTGCCATTACCTGGCGAACATCGACGGCAGCGAGTTCCACGAGCTGACCATGAAGCTGCGCGCCGAGACCACGCTGTTCATCGTCTCGTCGAAATCCTTCAACACCCTCGAAACCCTGAAAAACGCCCAGGCCGCACGTGCCTGGTACCTGGCCCAGGGTGGCTCGGAAGCCGAGCTGTATCGCCACTTCATCGCCGTTTCGAGCAACAACGCCGCCGCCGTGGCCTTCGGTATTCGCGAAGAAAACATCTTCCCGATGTGGGACTGGGTTGGCGGTCGTTACTCGTTGTGGTCGGCCATCGGCCTGCCGATCGCGCTGGCCATCGGCATGTCCAACTTCAAGGAACTGCTGTCCGGTGCCTACACCATGGACCAGCACTTCCAAACCGCGCCGTTCGAAGCGAACATGCCCGTACTACTGGGCCTGTTGGGCGTGTGGTACGGCAACTTCTGGGGCGCGCAGAGCCACGCGATCCTGCCGTACGACCACTACCTGCGTAACATCACCAAGCACTTGCAACAGCTGGATATGGAATCCAACGGCAAGAGCGTGCGCCAGGACGGTACTCCGGTTTCCACCGACACCGGCCCGGTTATCTGGGGCGGCGTAGGCTGCAACGGTCAGCATGCTTACCACCAGCTGCTGCACCAAGGCACCCAGCTGATTCCGGCCGACTTCATCGTGCCGATCGTCAGCTTCAACCCGGTCTCCGACCACCATCAGTGGCTGTACGCCAACTGCCTGTCCCAGAGCCAGGCACTGATGCTCGGCAAGACCCGCAGCGAAGCTGAAGCCGAGCTGCGCGACAAAGGGATGGACGAGGCCGAAGTGCAGAAGCTGGCACCGCACAAGGTGATCCCGGGCAACCGTCCGAGCAACACCATTGTGGTTGAACGCATCAGCCCTCGCCGCCTCGGCGCGCTGGTGGCCATGTATGAACACAAAGTGTTCGTGCAAAGCGTCATCTGGGGCATCAACGCCTTCGACCAATGGGGCGTGGAGTTGGGCAAGGAGCTGGGCAAAGGCGTCTACAACCGCCTGACCGGCACTGAAGAGCAGCCGGCGGACGACGCGTCCACCCAAGGGTTGATCAACTACTTCCGCGGTCGTCACCGCGGTTGATGTAATGCCTGCAAGGCCAACGTCTGTTTGGACGTTGGCCTTGAACCCGCCTGCCACAGGGTGCATCTTTATTGCTTGTCGCAAAAACAAGAATAAGGATCCCTCATGTTCGATATCAGCACGTTCCCCACCGCCGATGCCGTCCGCCGGGCTGCGCAACTCAGTCAAGAGGACTACCAGCGCCTCTACCGCCAATCCGTCGAACAACCCGATACCTTTTGGGCCGAGCAAGCCAAGCGCTTTCTCGACTGGTCCACGCCTTGGCAAACCGTTCAGAAATCCGACATCAAGACCGGCGCCGCCCAATGGTTTGCCGGCGGCCAACTGAACGTCAGTTACAACTGCATCGACCGCCACCTGGCGCAACGTGCCGACCAGCCGGCCTTCATCTGGGAAGGCGATGATCCTGCAACCTCTTCCAAAATCACCTACCGCCAACTGCACCAAAACGTCAGCCGCCTGGCCAACGTGCTGAAAAGCCGTGGCGTGAAGAAAGGCGACCGGGTGTGTATCTACATGCCGATGATTCCCGAGGCGGCCTACGCGATGCTCGCCTGTACGCGGATCGGCGCGGTGCATTCGGTGGTGTTTGGTGGTTTCTCGCCGGACGCCCTGCGCGACCGTATTCTCGACGCCGACTGCCGCACGGTGATCACCGCCGATGAAGGCGTGCGCGGTGGCAAGCCTGTGGCGCTGAAACAGAATGTCGACAAGGCCCTGGCCAGTTGCCCGGACGTCAGCACAGTGCTGGTGGTGCAGCGCACCGGCGCGGTGGTCAATTGGACCGAAGGCCGCGACCTCAAGTATCAACAGGCCTTGGACGCAGCCAGCGACGACTGCCCGCCCGAGCCGATGGACGCGGAAGACCCGCTGTTTATCCTCTATACCTCCGGCAGCACCGGCAAACCCAAAGGTGTGCTGCATACCACCGGCGGTTACCTGTTGCAGGCTGCGATGACGTTCAAGTACGTGCTCGACTACCGCGACGGCGAAGTATTCTGGTGCACCGCTGATGTCGGCTGGGTCACTGGCCACAGTTATATCGTCTATGGGCCGCTGGCCAATGGCGCCACATCGCTGATGTTCGAGGGTGTGCCGAGTTATCCGGACAGCTCGCGCTTCTGGCAGGTGATCGACAAACACAAGGTCAACATCTTCTACACCGCGCCTACCGCCTTGCGCGCACTGATGCGTGAAGGCCACGGCCCTCTGGAAAATACATCTCGCGCCAGCCTGCGCCTGCTGGGCAGTGTCGGCGAGCCGATCAACCCGGAGGCCTGGGACTGGTACTTCAACGCGGTCGGCGAACAACGCTGCCCGATTGTCGACACCTGGTGGCAGACCGAAACCGGCGGCATCATGCTCAGCCCG
The DNA here is from genome assembly GCF_011765255.1 of Pseudomonas sp. AN3A02. Taxonomy (NCBI): domain Bacteria; kingdom Pseudomonadati; phylum Pseudomonadota; class Gammaproteobacteria; order Pseudomonadales; family Pseudomonadaceae; genus Pseudomonas; species Pseudomonas sp. AN3A02. The sequence continues at coordinate 152,421 of NZ_JAARNI010000011.1, read as the reverse complement.
CTGGTCAGCGCCCAGCGCATCAAACCCGGCTGCGCTACCCAGCCGATGTTTGGCGTAGTGCCGGTGCTGCTTGATGAGCAAGGCAAGGAAATCAGCGGCGCCGGCAGCGGCGTGCTGGCGATCAAGTCCAGCTGGCCAGGGCAAATCCGCAGCGTGTACGGCGACCCGCAGCGGATGATCGACACCTATTTCAAACCCTACCCCGGCTACTACTTCACCGGCGACGGCGCCCGGCGGGACGAGGACGGCGATTACTGGATCACCGGGCGTATCGATGATGTGATCAACGTGTCCGGGCATCGTATCGGTACCGCCGAGGTGGAAAGCGCCCTGGTGTTGCATGATCAGGTCGCCGAAGCCGCCGTGGTGGGTTATCCCCACGACGTCAAAGGCCAGGGCATCTATGCCTTTGTCACGCCCATGAATGGCGTCGAGCCCGACGATGCGCTGAAAAAGCACTTGCTGGACCTGGTGAGCAAGGAAATCGGCAGCTTCGCCAAGCCCGAACTGATTCAATGGGCACCGGCCTTGCCGAAAACCCGCTCAGGCAAGATCATGCGGCGGATTTTGCGCAAGATTGCCTGCAACGAACTGGACAGCCTGGGAGATACCTCCACCCTGGCCGACCCGAGCGTGGTGGATGGCCTGATCGACAAACGCCTCAACCGATAGGAACCCATGGAATTCATTCGCAGCCGCATCGAAAACCAGCTGATGAGCCTGACCGGCTTGTCGCTCGGCCAACTCGACCTGGAAAACCCCAAGGGCGATCCAGGTCTCTTTGGCCCGAACTCGGTGAGCTGGAAGGTCCATGGCGACTTCAGCAGCATGTTGATTGGCGGCATCAGCGCGCTGATGTTGCAGGCGTTGCACCCGCTGGCCCTGGCCGGCGTGTGGGACCATTCGAACTTTCGGCAAGACATGCTGGGACGGCTACGTCGTACCTCGCAATTTATTTCCGGGACCACGTTTGGTTCGCGCCGCGACGCCGAATGGCTGATCGAGAAAGTGCGCACCATTCACCTGCAAGTGGTGGGGCATGCGCCTGATGGTCGACCGTATGCGGCCAGCGATCCGGAATTGCTGACGTGGGTGCATGTGGCGGAGGTCAGTAACTTTCTGGCGGCCCACCTGCGGTATTGCAACCCGGAACTATCCCCCAGGGATCAAGACCGGTACTACAGCGAAATCGCCCTGGTAGCTGAGCAACTGGGTGCGCGCCATGTGCCGCGCTCACGTCAGGAAATTTCCTACTACCTTGAGCGCATTCGCCCGCAACTGCTGTGTGACGACCGCAGCCACGAAGTGCTGCGTCTGCTGCTGAACGCGCCGTCCCCCAGCACCTTGGCCAAGCCGTTTGGCTCGCTGATGATGCAGGCCGGCATCGACCTGCTGCCGGACTGGGCCAGCGACATGCTCGGGCAGAAGCAAAGCTCGCTGCAACGCCAGATGATTCGCGCCGGGGTCAAGCGCAGCGCGCCAATGCTACGCTGGGCCATGCGCAACGGTTCGGTGCAACGGGCCCACAGGCGAATGGGCCTGCTGGAGCCATAACTGTTAAACTCCCGCGCCCCCATTACTCTGCAAGGCGCGCAACATGTCTTCCTTGAATCAGGCGCTGCGCGCCGCCCTCGATCATCGCCAAGACCTGCTCGCTGAGCTGCATGCCCAAGGCACCGATTGCTATCGCCTGTTCCACGGCAGCCAGGAAGGCGCCGGCGGCCTGACGATCGACCGCTACGGCCCGCAACTGCTGGTGCAAAGCTTTCACCAGTCGCTGGAAAGCGACGACCTGCTGCAACTGCACCAGGCGATCAACCAGTACCTGGGGCTGGAACTGCTGCTGGTCTACAACGACCGCTCCCGGGGCAACTCGCGCATCGACCGTGAAGACACGGTGTACCGCGCAGAACCTGCGGCCCTGGAAGACTTGATCGGCCACGAATGGGACCTCAACTACCGCGTGCGCGGCCGCCATGCAGGGCAAGACCCGCTGCTGTTCCTCGACCTGCGCAACACCCGCGGCTGGGTCAAGGCACACAGCGCCGGTAAAAGCGTGCTGAACCTGTTTGCCTACACCTGTGGCGTAGGCCTGAGCGCGGCTGCCGGTGGCGCCCGTGAGGTGTGCAACCTGGACTTTGCCGAAGGCAATCTCGCGGTCGGTCGCGAAAACGGCCAGCTCAATCCGCAATTGCCGACGATGGAATTCGTGCAGTCCGACTACTTCCCGGCAATCCGCCAACTGGCCGGCCTGCCCATCAGCCAGCGTCGCGGCCAGAAACTGCCGAGTTATCCACGCCTGGAGCAACGCCAATACGACCTGGTACTGCTCGACCCTCCGGCCTGGGCCAAGAGCGCCTTCGGCACCGTCGACCTGCTGCGCGACTATCAGAGCCTGCTCAAGCCGGCACTGCTGGCCACCGCCGACAACGGCGTGCTGATCTGCTGCAACAACCTGGCAAAAGTCAGCATGGACGACTGGCGCGACCAGGTCCTGCGCTGCGCCGAAAAGGCCGGGCGCCCGGTACGTGACTGGCAGATCATGACCCCAGGCGCGGACTTCCCGTCGCAAGACCAGCAGCCCCCGCTGAAGACGCTGATCCTGCAGCTGTAAGATCTGTCCCAAAAGAGCCTGGCCGCAGGAATAAAGGACCGTTGCTTCGGAACCGTAAACCCGTGCCATACTCCAAGGCACTCTTGATTGACATAGATGGCGTCACATATGCCCAAAGGATTGATTCGCGCCGCTGGCGCCTTGCTGACCGCCCTTGCTCTGTACAGTTTGCTGGGCTTCCTTATTCTCCCCGGCATCGCCCTTCGCGTAGCCAACCAACAGTTGGCCAATTACGCCACCGTGCCGGCGCGCATCGAGCGTATCGAGCTCAACCCGTTCAGCCTCGAATTGACCGTATGGGGCCTGAACATCGGTGAGCCTGGCAAGGAGCAAGTAGGCTTTGAACGCCTCTATGCCAACCTGCAGATCGACAGCCTTTGGACCCGCGCCCTGCACCTGGCTGATGTACAGCTCGACAAGCCCAAGACCGAGTTGTTGTTCGACAAGTCCGGCCAACTCAACCTGGCGCAACTGTTCAAATTGCCAGCCAGCGAGCCGACGCCCACCGACCCCAACGCCAAGCCGTTCCCGCTGCGCATCGATAACATCAAGCTGGCAGCCGGCTATGTGCACTTCCAGGATTTGCGCCCCAGCGAACCGATCGAGTTTCTCTACGACAAGCTGGATTTCGAGCTGAAAAACCTCAGCACGCTGCCCGAAGACAACGCTGATATGACGCTGGTTGCGGCCGGCCCTGAAGGCGGGCAGATCGATTGGACCGGTAACTTCAGCCTCATCCCGATTGCCTCCGAGGGCAAACTCAAGGTTACCGACGGCAAGATGAAAGTCTGGTGGCCGTATGTGCGTGATGCGGTGCCGCTGGTTCTGGAAGACGGCATCCTCAATTTCAGCACCGACTACAAGCTGAGCCTGGCCAAGGAAACCGAGCTGAACCTAACCAACGTCGCCCTGAGTGTCGCGCCGTTTGCGATCAAAGCCCCGGATGGCCGGCCACTCGCGCGCCTGGAGAAGCTGGAAGTCAGCGACACCACTGTCGACCTGGCCAAGCAGCAGGTAATTGTCGGCAAGATCCGCAGCAACAAGCTCGAAACCTGGGCAGCCCTTGAAGCAGACGGCCAACTGGATTGGCAGAAACTGTTTGCCAGCCAACCGAGCAAGCCGGCACCCGCCGCCGAGCCTGCCACCGCACCCGCCACCGCCGACTCGCCAAAGCCCGCACCGGCAGCGCCGAGCAAACCATGGCAAGTGCTGCTCAAGGACGTGCAACTGCGCAACTATCAAGTGCATCTGGCGGACCGTTCCGCCAAGCCGGCAGTCGCCCTGGAAGTGGGGCCGCTGAACCTTGACCTGCAGGATTTCGACAGCCTCAACCAAAGCCCGTTTACCCTCAAGCTGGATACCGGCGTAGGCAAACAGGGCAAGCTCCAGGCGACCGGCCAGGTCAACCTGAACCCGGTCAGCGCCAAGCTGAAAGTGGATACCAAGGACATCGACCTGCGCGTCGCCCAGTCCTACATCAGCCCGTTTATCCGCCTGGAACTGCGTAGCGGCATGCTCGGCAGCAACCTCGACGTGAACCTGAAAAGCACCGAGCCTTTGGCGTTCCAGGTGACTGGCCGGGCACAGGTCGATCAGTTGCACACCCTGGACACCTTGAAGACCCGTGACTTCCTGAAATGGCAGCGCCTGGTGCTGGAAGGCGTGAATTATCAACATGGCGACAGCCTGTCGATCGACAAGGTCAACCTGCTGCAGCCCTATGCGCGCTTCATGATCAACGATGACCGCACCACCAACATCGATGACCTGCTGATTCCACAGCCGGCCGACAGCGGCACCAAGTCCGCGGCCAAACCTGCGGCCGGCAAAGAAAAGCCCCTGGGCATTCATATTGGTCAAATTGCGATCAACGACGGCTCGGCCAACTTCGCCGACTTCAGCCTGACCCCGAACTTCGCCACGGCGATTCAACAGCTCAACGGCCAGATCGGCACCATCGACAGTCGCCAGGCCAAGCCAGCGAGCGTCGACATCAAGGGCAAGGTCGACCGTTATGCGCCGGTGACCATCAAGGGCAATGTGAATCCGTTTGACCCAATGGCGGCGCTGGATATCGCCACCAGCTTCAAACGTGTCGAACTGACCAACCTGACGCCCTACTCGGGCAAGTTCGCCGGGTTCCGTATCCGCAAGGGCCGGCTCAACCTGGACCTGCATTACGTCATCACCAAGGGCCAGTTGAAGGCCGAGAACAAGGTGGTGGTCGAGCAGTTGCAACTGGGTGAGAGGGTCGACAGTGCTGATGCCGTGGACCTGCCGATACGCCTGGCGATTGCTCTGCTCAAGGATTCCGACGGCAAGATCTCCATTGAACTGCCGGTGACCGGCGACTTGAACAACCCGCAATTCAGCGTGATGCCGATTGTCTGGCAGACCCTGCGTAACCTGGTGGTACGCGCGGCCACAGCGCCCTTCAAGTTCATTGGCGGGTTGGTTAGCGGTGGTGGTGCACAAGACCTAGGCAACGTGTCGTTCGTCGCAGGTTCCAGCGAGCTGAGCAAGGATTCCCAGTCGGCACTGGACAGCCTGGCCAAGGCCCTTAAGGAGCGCCCGGCCCTGCGCCTGGAGATCGAAGGCACCGCCGCTGCCAGCAGTGACGGTCCGCTGTTGGCCGCACAGCGGCTGGAACGCGAATACCAGTACAACTACTACAAGATCCTCCAGCGCCGTGGCGATAAGGTCCCGGCCCAGGCGTCACTGCTTGAAGTCCCGGAAAAGGAAAAGGCGCCGCTGCTGGAAGGCATCTACCGTACCCGCCTGAAACAACAGCCGCCGGCAGAGTGGAAAGACCTGAGCAGTGACGAGCGCACCGCCAAGCTGCGGGACGGTGTGATCAAGTTCTGGAGTGGCAGTGACGTGTTGCTGCGCCAACTGGGCCAGGACCGCGCCAGCGCGATCAAGGACTACCTGGTGGACAAGGGCCAGCTGGAAGATGATCGGGTTTACTTTATCGATGCAAACCTTGGGGAAACGGAGAAAGATGGTCGGGTGGTGACACCGATGCATCTGGATGCCGAATAACCCGGCGCCCGCTGAGCACCTGTGGCGAGGGGGCTTGTCCCCCGTTGGGCCGCGCAGCGGCCCCTATCAGGGCGTCGCGGTCATTCAGGCAGGTCACCGTCGTCATACCAAGGGGCCGCTACGCGGCCCAACGGGGGACAAGCCCCCTCGCCACAAGAGCCTCGCTAACCTCCCCACTTTTCTACCCACAATAGAACAGGCCCCGGCACAAGTGCCGGGGCCTGTAATGACCACATCCGTGTGGTCGGTCGCATGAACCTGTGAGGTGCATTGAGCGGATATCTAACTCGCTCGTGGCCGCCTCTGCCTAGCTCAGGCGATTCGTTAAACGTTACTCTGCTTTCAGGCCATCGGCCGATACAGCTTTAACGCCTTTGATTTTCTTGGTGATGTTCACCGCGGTGGTTTTCTGCGCTTCAGTGACCGCTACGGTCGAAGACAGGGAAACTACACCTTTGTTGGTTTCGACTTTGATGTCGGTGCCAGGAATGCCTTTCTCGGTTACCAGGTCAGCTTTCACTTTGGTGGTAATCCAAGTGTCCGAGGTGGACTCTTTGGCGCCAGCAGCTGCGCTTTTGGTTTTGTCGACGTTATCAGCCTTGGTAGCGCCGCCAGCCATCAGGCCGTCAGCCGAAACTGCGGTTACGCCTTTGATTTTTTTGGTGATTGCTACAGCAGTGGCTTTCTGCGCGTCGGAGATAGCGACTGTCGAGGACAGGGAAACCACACCTTTGTTGGTTTCGACCTTAATGTCCGAACCAGGAATACCTTTCTCGGTCAGCAGGTCAGCTTTGACTTTGGTGGTGATCCAGGTATCCGAAGTGGACTCTTTAGCCTTGGTGACTTCACCGGCCGCCAACGTCATTGGGGCTTGGGAAGTCTGAGCAAAGGCTACGTTAGCACCCATGGCCAGGGTCAGAGCGGTAGCAGTAGCGAGAGCGAACTTCTTCATACGAGTAACTCCTGTTTTATTAAAAGTCTGCAGTACGTAAACCTTGATGCTGCAGCGTTAACAGGGATATTGCAGGCAGTGTGCCAACTCCAGACTCGCGATTAAACCCTTATAAAACAATACGTTATGAAAACAGGCTATTTTCGAAATCGTGCAACTTGCATGAAGAAGACCGTGCCTGCATGCAAGTTGCGGCTTTTGAGATTGGCTAAACGCCTGATTTCGCGACACTTTCCCGCAGGCATAAAAAAGGACTCCGAAGAGTCCTTTTTTCAGCTTACAGCGACGGGGTGATTAAACGCCCGAAGCCTTGGCTGCTGCTACGTCCTTGATGGACAGCTTGATACGGCCGCGGTTGTCCACGTCCAGTACCAGCACTTCCACTTCCTGGCCTTCTTTCAGGATGTCGGTCACTTTCTCAACGCGAGCATCGCTCAGCATGGAGATGTGAACCAGACCGTCCTTGCCAGGCAGGATGTTGACGAATGCGCCGAAGTCGACGATGCGCTCAACCTTACCGACGTAGATCTTGCCGATCTCGGCTTCAGCGGTAATACCCAGGACGCGCTGACGTGCAGCTTCAGCCGCTTCCTTGGTTTCGCCGAAGATCTTAATCGAGCCGTCGTCTTCGATGTCGATCGAAGCCTTGGTCTCTTCACAGATCGCACGAATGGTCGCGCCGCCTTTACCGATAACATCACGGATTTTGTCGGTGTCGATTTTCATCGCGATCATGGTCGGAGCATTTTCCGACAGTTCGGTGCGGGACTGACCAATGATCTGGTTCATCTGACCGAGGATGTTCAGGCGCGCTTCCAGGGCTTGGCCCAGAGCGATTTCCATGATTTCTTCGGTGATGCCCTTGATCTTGATGTCCATCTGCAGCGCGGTAACACCTTTGGCGGTACCGGCTACTTTGAAGTCCATGTCGCCGAGGTGGTCTTCGTCACCCAGGATGTCGGTCAGGATGGCGAACTTCTCGCCTTCTTTAACCAGACCCATGGCGATACCGGCAACAGGTGCCTTCATCGGTACGCCAGCGTCCATCAGAGCCAGGGAAGCACCGCAGACCGAAGCCATGGAGCTGGAACCGTTGGACTCGGTGATTTCCGACACAACACGAATGGTGTACGGGAACACGTCAGCGGCAGGCAGCATCGCAGCAATCGAACGACGGGCCAGACGGCCGTGACCGATTTCACGACGACCAGCGCCACCCATGCGGCCACACTCACCTACCGAGAACGGAGGGAAGTTGTAGTGCAGCATGAACGGGTCTTTTTTCTCGCCTTCCAGGGTGTCCAGCAGCTGTGCGTCACGGGCAGTACCCAGCGTCGCGACTACCAGAGCCTGGGTTTCACCACGGGTGAACAGGGCCGAACCGTGGGTTTTTGGCAGAACGCCGACTTCGATGTTCAGCGGACGTACGGTGCGAGTGTCGCGGCCGTCGATACGTGGCTTGCCGTTAACGATGTTTTCGCGAACGGTGCGGTATTCGATTTCGCCGAAGGCTGCTTTGACTTCGCTGGAAGAAGGCTGGCCTTCTTCACCGGACAGCTTGGCAACAACCTGGTCCTTCAACTCACCCAGGCGAGCGTAACGGTCGGCCTTGATGGTGATGGTGTAGGCGTCGGAGATAGCGGTGCCGAACTCGGAGCGGATAGCGCCCAGCAGTGCGGTGGCTTCTGGCTGAGGAGCCCAGGTCCAGGTTGGCTTGGCAGCTTCAGCGGCCAGTTCTTTAACCGCGTTGATCACAACCTGGAACTCGTCGTGAGCAAACAGTACTGCGCCCAGCATCTGGTCTTCGGTCAGCTCTTTGGCTTCCGATTCAACCATCAGAACGGCTTCCGAAGTACCGGCAACGACCATGTCCAGGCTCGAAGCTTTCTGTTGTTCGTAAGTCGGGTTCAGCAGGTAGCCGGTGCTTTCGTGGAACGCAACACGGGCAGCGCCGATCGGGCCATCGAAAGGAATACCGGAGATGGCCAGGGCAGCCGAGGTACCGATCATCGCAGCGACGTCCGGATCGGTCTTCTTGCTGGTGGAAACGACGGTGCAGACAACCTGCACTTCGTTCATGAAGCCTTCTGGGAACAGCGGACGGATCGGACGGTCGATCAGTCGGGAAGTCAGGGTTTCTTTCTCGGAAGGACGGCCTTCGCGCTTGAAGAAACCACCAGGGATCTTACCGGCAGCGTAAGTCTTTTCCTGGTAGTGAACGGAAAGAGGGAAGAAGCCTTTGCTTGGGTCAGCGGTCTTGGCGCCTACAACGGTCACCAATACGGTGACGTCGTCGTCAACGGTAACCAGCACTGCGCCGGAGGCTTGACGGGCGATACGGCCTGTCTCGAGGGTAACGGTCGACTGACCGAACTGGAATTTTTTGATAACCGGGTTCACGGTGTCCTACCTTCTTTGTGGCTCTTGGGGAACTTGTCTTCTTGCGAAATTCTTGGGCAATGTCGGGAATCGGCCCAACGCCTGTCCAGGGTAAAACGTGTATCCAGATAAAACTTGAGGCTGGAAGCCTGCCATGGGCCAGCGGGAAACCCACTGACACACGACAGCCAACCAACCTCTAGCGCAATCGCTTATTAGCGACGCAGACCCAGGCGACCGATCAGAGCCTGATAACGACCCAGATCCTTGCCTTTCAGGTAGTCCAGCAGCTTACGACGCTGGTTTACCATGCGGATCAGACCACGACGGGAGTGGTGATCTTTACCGTTGGCCTTGAAGTGACCTTGCAGCTTGTTGATGTTGTGGGTCAGCAGTGCAACTTGCACTTCTGGCGAACCAGTGTCACCAACAGCTTGCTGGTAGTCAGCTACGATTTGAGCTTTTTCTTGAACGTCGAGAGCCATGAGGCAATCCTTTTTTCAGGAAACCACCCAAAGGGCGGTTTCAACAGGCCAGGGACAAATCCCTGTATCTAAAAATGAGTAGTGACCGTGCCTGTTAACAGCCACCCTCGTTCGGTCATTCTGACCGAATCAGTCGACGCGGCGCGATGCGCCCGTCTTCGCTCACTTCACCGATACCGATAAAGCGACCGTTGTGATCTTGTACCCGCACCATGCCGAACTTCGGGGCATCCGGTGCACGTACTGGCTGGCCGTTAAGCCAGTAAAACGCGCTGTGCTCCGAGAAGTGCAGCAATGGCCAATCCAGCAAACCGCTGTCCGATGGCATCAGGAAGCGATCAACCGCTTCGTTGCCGCCTTCGGCATGTACCGCTTCCAGCTCTTCCAGCGTGACCGTCTGGGCCAGGGTGAAAGGGCCTGCCTGGGTGCGTCGCAGTTCTGCAACGTATGCGCCACAGCCTAGTTGCTCACCGATATCTTCCACAAGGGTACGGATATAGGTGCCTTTGCTGCAGTCCACCGCCAACCGGGCAGTGTCGCCTTCAGCGGCGAGCAATTCCAAGCGCGCAATAGTAACAGAACGCGGTTCGCGCTCCACCACTTCACCTGCACGTGCCAGCTTGTAAAGCGGCTGGCCATCACGCTTGAGAGCCGAGTACATCGGCGGTATCTGACTGATTTGCCCACGAAAAGCAGGTAAGGCAGCCTCGATATCAGCACGACCAACGGTCACTTCGCGAACCTGCAAAACATCACCTTCGGCGTCTGCCGTGGTGGTGGTCTTGCCCAGTTGCATCAGGGTTTCGTAACCCTTGTCGGAATCGAGCAGGTATTGCGAAAACTTGGTGGCCTCGCCAAAGCACAACGGCAACACGCCGGTGGCCAAAGGGTCGAGGCTGCCGGTGTGCCCTGCCTTCTCGGCATTGAGCAGCCAGCGGACCTTCTGCAACGCCGCATTGGAGGTAAAGCCAATGGGCTTGTCCAGCAGAATGATGCCGCTGACGTTACGACGGATACGTTTGACCTGAGCCACCGACTACTCCTTGGCGTCTTCAGGCGTGGCGGATACCGGGTGCTGATTGTCTTCAGCCACGGCCCGCTCGATCAGTGCCGACAGGTGCGCGCCACGCACGACGCTTTCGTCGTAGTGGAAGTGCAACTGAGGGACGCTGCGCAGCTTCATCTCACGGGCCAACTGCATGCGCAGGAAGCCTGCGGCAGAGTTGAGCACCTTGATGCTTTGCGCGATTTCTTCGCTGCTGTCCTGGCCCATCACGGTGATGAAGATCTTGGCGTGACCAACGTCACGGCTGACTTCAACGGCGGTGATGGTGACCAGGCCAACACGTGGGTCTTTTACTTCACGACGGATCAGCTGTGCCAGCTCACGCTGCATCTGATCGCCGATACGTTGGGTACGGCTGTATTCTTTTGCCATGTCTTGTTACCTGTTACTGCCACACGGTGAAACCCGTGGGGTCTGAAAGCGGCAAACGCCCGGCCTGACAAAAGCCAGACCGGGCGTTGCGTTTAGAGTCCGAACACGGCGCCAGGCATTTGCATGCCAGGGCGCCGCGTGGCCCTTGAAGTGCGCGAGTTAGAGGCTGCGAGCAACCTGAACCTTCTCGTAGACTTCGATCTTGTCACCCGCTTTGACGTCGTTGTAGCTCTTGACGCCGATACCGCATTCCATGCCGGCACGTACTTCGGAAGCGTCATCCTTGAAGCGGCGCAGGGATTCCAGCTCGCCTTCGAAGATAACGATGTCTTCACGCAGCACACGGATTGGACGGTTACGGTGCACAACACCTTCGATAACCATGCAACCGGCGATCGCGCCGAATTTCGGCGAGCGGAACACGTCACGCACCTCGGCCACACCCAGGATGTTCTCCCGGACGTCGCTGCCAAGCATGCCGGTGAGGGCTTTCTTGACGTCTTCGATAATGTCGTAGATGACGTTGTAGTAACGCATGTCCAGGCCTTCCTGCTCGACGATCTTCCGTGCGCCAGCATCGGCACGCACGTTGAAGCCGAACAGTACAGCGTTGGAAGCCAGTGCCAGGTTGGCGTCGGATTCGGTGATACCACCGACACCGCCACCGACAACACGCACTTGCACTTCGTCGTTACCCAGGCCATTCAAGGCGCCGTTCAACGCTTCGAGGGAACCACGAACGTCAGATTTGAGGACGATGTTAAGCGTCTTCTTCTCTGCCTGGCCCATGTTCTCGAAGATGTTTTCCAGCTTGCCGGCGTGAGCACGGGCCAGCTTGACTTCGCGGAACTTGCCTTGACGGAACAGAGCCACTTCACGGGCTTTCTTCTCGTCCGACAGCACGCTCATCTCGTCGCCAGCGTCCGGGGTACCGTCCAGGCCGAGGATCTCGACAGGGATGGAAGGACCGGCTTCCTTGATTGGCTTGCCGTTCTCGTCGAGCATGGCACGTACACGGCCGTAGTTCGAACCGACCAGGACCATGTCGCCTTGGCGCAGGGTACCGTCTTGAACCAGAACGGTTGCAACCGGGCCACGACCTTTGTCGAGACGCGATTCAACCACAACACCACGACCCGGGGCCGATGGAGTTGCTTTCAGTTCGAGAACTTCGGCTTGCAGCAGAACAGCTTCGAGCAGTTCGTCTACACCGGTACCGACTTTCGCCGAAACCGAAACGAATGGCGTATCACCGCCCCACTCTTCAGAAGTCACGCCGTGAACCGACAGCTCGCTACGGATGCGATCGAGATCGGCGCCCGGCTTGTCGATTTTGTTCACTGCAACAACCAGTGGAACACCAGCGGCCTTGGCGTGCTGGACAGCTTCAATGGTCTGCGGCATTACGCCGTCGTCCGCTGCAACTACCAGGATCACGATGTCAGTAGCCTTGGCACCACGGGCACGCATGGCGGTAAACGCAGCGTGACCAGGGGTGTCGAGGAAGGTGACCATGCCGCGTTCGGTTTCAACGTGGTATGCACCGATGTGCTGGGTGATGCCGCCGGCTTCGCCTGCAGCTACCTTGGCACGACGGATATAGTCGAGCAGCGAAGTCTTACCATGGTCAACGTGGCCCATTACGGTCACGACTGGCGCACGGGAGAAGGTCTCGCCTTCAAACTTCAGGGACTCGGCCAGGGAATCTTCCAGGGCGGTGTCGCTGACCAGGGTCACTTTGTGGCCCAGCTCTTCAGCAACCAGTTGGGCAGTTTCCTGATCCAGTACCTGGTTGATGGTCGCTGGGGTACCCAGTTTGAACATGAACTTGATGATTTCAGCAGCCTTGACCGACATCTGATTGGCGAGGTCGCCAACAGTGATGGTCTCGCCGATCTGCACATCACGCACGACAGGGCCGGTTGGGCTCTGGAAACCGTGGGCGTTGCGTTTTTTCAGCTTGGCCTTGCCGCGACCACCGCGACGGAAGCTGTCGCTTTCTTCGTCGGTAGTACGTGGAGCAACGCGTGGCGCTGGCGCCTTCTCTTTGACCGAAGCACGATGTGGAGCGTTTTTGCGCTCACCATCGCCACTGCCACGACGATTGTTATCGTCGGCACGTGGTTTGTCCGGACGACGAGGCTCTTCGCGTTTGCGAGCGTCGGCTGCAGGAGCAGGCGCGGCGGCAACCGGAGCGGCCTCACGAACAGCTTCTACAGGCGCGCTAGGCGCGGCAACTGCGTCAGTGTTAGCAGGTTGCGCAGCAGCAGGCTGGCGACGCGCTTCTTCTTCGGCGCGACGCTTGGCTTCTTCTTCAGCCTTCTGACGAGCAGCATTTTCTACTGCGCGACGTTCTTCCAGGTCGCGTTTGCGCTCGGCTTCGATTTCTTCCGGGCTGCGCTGTACGAAGACTTTCTTCTTGCGTACTTCAACGCTGATGCTCTTGCTACCAGCAACACGCAGGGTGCTGGTGGTTTTGCGCTGCAATGTAATCTTGCGCGGTTCTTCCACTTTCGCCTTGTGGCTGCTCTTCAAGTGAGTCAGCAAAGACTGCTTCTCACTATCGCTCACACCTTCGTCGGCGGCGGTGTGCGGCAGACCTGCCTCACGCATCTGCTGCAACAGGCGCTCTACCGGTGTTTTGACCTCATCGGCCAGTTGTTTCACCGTGACTTGCGTCATGCACTTCTCTCCTCAGGCCGCGCCTAATTACTCGAACCAATGGGCTCGGGCGGCCATGATCAACTTGCCGGCACGATCATCGTCAATGCCGTCGATGTCGAGCAGGTCGTCAATAGACTGCTCGGCCAGGTCTTCGCGGGTAATTACGCCGCGCACCGCCAGTTCCATCGCCAAATCCTTGTCCATACCCTCAAGCGAGAGCAGGTCTTCGGCCGGATGGGCGTCTGCCAGCTTTTCCTCAGTAGCGATGGCTTTAGTCAACAAACGATCCTTGGCCCGAGCGCGAAGCTCGTTGACGGTGTCTTCGTCAAAGCCGTCGATGTTGAGCATTTCTTCCAACGGTACGTAGGCAATCTCTTCCAGGCTGGTAAAGCCTTCATCTACCAGCACCTGTGCCAGGTCTTCGTCGACTTCCAGCTCGTCGATGAAGTTGCGCAGGATGTCACCGGTTTCTGCTTGCTGCTTAGCCTGGATGTCCGATTCGGTCATCACGTTCAGGGTCCAGCCGGTCAACTGGCTGGCCAAACGTACGTTCTGACCACCGCGACCGATGGCCTGAGCCAGATTGTCTGCGCCAACGGCGATGTCCATTGCATGGGCATCCTCGTCAACGATAATTGCCGCCACTTCAGCTGGCGACATTGCGTTGATCACAAACTGCGCCGGGTTATCGTCCCACAGGACGATGTCCACACGCTCACCGCCCAATTCGCCCGACACTGCCTGGACGCGCGAACCGCGCATACCAATGCAAGCACCTTGCGGGTCGATGCGTTTGTCCTTGGAGCGGACCGCGATCTTGGCGCGCGAACCCGGATCGCGGGACGCAGCCATGACTTCGATCAGGCCTTCGGCAATTTCCGGCACTTCGATGCGGAACAACTCGATCAGCATTTCCGGCGCGGTACGCGACAGGATCAACTGAGGGCCGCGGTTCTCGGTGCGGATTTCCTTGAGCAGCGCACGCAAACGCACGCCAACCCGGAAAGTTTCGCGAGAAATGATGTCTTCGCGGGCCAGCAACGCTTCAGCGTTGTTACCCAGGTCGACGATCACGTTGTCGCGGGTGACCTTTTTCACGGTGCCGGAGATGATTTCACCCAGGCGCTCGCGATAAGCGTCAACGACTTGAGCGCGCTCGGCTTCGCGGACCTTCTGCACGATGACTTGCTTGGCAGTCTGTGCAGCGATGCGGCCGAACTCGATGGACTCGATCTTTTCTTCGACGACATCACCGACCTGGGCGCCCGGATGCGTTTCAGCAACCTTGCTCGGCCAGGTTTCGATGGCCGGATCATCAAGATCGGCTTCTTCGACGACCGTCCAGCGACGGAAAGTCTCGTAGGCACCGGTGTGGCGGTTAATTTCCACACGCAGATCAACTTCGTCTTCAAAACGCTTTTTGGTAGCAGTGGCCAGGGCCAGCTCCAGCGCTTCAAAAATCACGTTTGCCGGTACGCCCTTTTCATTGGATACCGACTCAACAACCAGCAGTACTTCTTTGCTCATCGTACGCCTCGCCTTTCGCAAGCCATTGGATCCGCGGGATCCGCGTCTCAGTCAAAACTGGGAATAATGTTGGCCTTGTCGATC
This sequence comes from Pseudomonas sp. AN3A02, assembly GCF_011765255.1. Taxonomy (NCBI): domain Bacteria; kingdom Pseudomonadati; phylum Pseudomonadota; class Gammaproteobacteria; order Pseudomonadales; family Pseudomonadaceae; genus Pseudomonas; species Pseudomonas sp. AN3A02. The sequence goes on along the minus strand of NZ_JAARNI010000011.1, from coordinate 137,236 downwards.
ATATCGATCGGCAACAGGAACTCATGGTCTTCTACCTGCACCACGACGTCCTGCTCTTCTACACCGCGCAGAAGGCCCTGAAAGTTGCGTCGCCCTTCAAAGGGAGAACGCAGCTTGATCTTCACTTGTTCACCGGCAAATTTTGCAAACTGATCAATAGTGAACAGTGGGCGTTCCATGCCAGGCGAGGAAACTTCGAGGGTGTATTCAACGGAGATCGGATCTTCAACATCCAGGACACCGCTGATCTGACGGCTGACAATGGCACAATCGTCCACCAGCACGCCGCCCTCTTTATCGATATAAACGCGCAACATTGAGTGGCGACCTTGAGCCGAAAACTCAATACCCCAGCATTCATAGCCTAGGGCCACGATCACCGGGGCCAACAAGGCCTGCAACTCTTCTAGCTTGCTCGACACCTGAACCCCCTCGTGCATGTATGTGCATGCTGTGCAAAATAAAAAAATGGGCGAAACGCCCATCCTTGAAACGCCGTCGAACAGCGGCGTTGAAAGTGTCCAGCTAACAAAAAGCCCCTTAAAAGGGGCTCCGCTAAAACTGGTTGCGGGGGCCGGATTTGAACCGACGACCTTCGGGTTATGAGCCCGACGAGCTACCAGACTGCTCCACCCCGCGACAAAGCTGGGGCGGAAGTATACGACCGATCCCTTACAGGGTCAATGTAACCTTCCACCTACAAGAAAGCCCGCAACAGCGGGCTCTCCTGATAATTGGTACCGAGAAGGGGACTCGAACCCCTACACCCTATAGGCACAACCACCTCAAGGTTGCGTGTCTACCAATTCCACCACCTCGGCAATACAGCGTTTACAACCTTCTTACTTCTGCTCTTGAGCTGGAGGTACGTCAGTCGCTGGAGTAGCCGACTTTTGCTCTTGAAGCACCGGGACATCATCAGAAGCCGGTTTTGCTTTTGGTACTTCCAACACTGCTGGGTTTGGGAGACCTACTTGAGTCAGCACATGAGCTTTCTCTTTAGCAAAGTAACCTAACCCCAAGCTGGTTATGAAGAAACCGGCGGCAAGTATAGCAGTAAACTTACTAAGAAAGGTAGAGGAACCTTGGCTTCCGAACACAGTATTTGAAGCACCTGCCCCGAAAGACGCACCGGCGTCCGCACCTTTACCCTGCTGCAGCAAAACCAGAGCAACTACGCCCAGTGCACCCAGCAGATGAAAAACAACGATGACTGTTTCCAGCATTTTTTCAGTTTCCCGCGGCGCGACAAATCGCACCGAACTCATCTGCATTCAAGGAAGCTCCACCAATGAGCCCCCCATCGATATCCGGCATGCCGAACAGTTCGACCGCATTGGCCGCCTTCACGCTGCCGCCGTATAGAAGCCGCACACCTCGTGCGACCTCAGAATTCTCTGCCGCCAACTGCGCGCGGATGGCTGCGTGCACATCCTGCGCCTGTTGCGGCGAAGCAGTCAGCCCGGTGCCAATGGCCCAGACCGGCTCGTAAGCGATTACTGCATTTGCAAAGGCACCGACTCCCAGCTCCTCGATGATACTGCCCAGCTGACGCCCGACAACCTCAAGAGTTTTACCGGACTCACGCTGCTCAAGGGTCTCCCCTATGCACAACACCGGAATCAAGCCACAAGCCTGTGCCGCCGCGAATTTGCGATTGAGTGTCCCATCACGCTCGCCCATGATCTGGCGGCGCTCGGAGTGCCCAACAAGCACCAGGGAACAACCCGCATCAACCAGCTGACTCGGCGCAATCTCACCGGTCAACGCACCTTGCATGGATTCCACCGCAGAGTTCTGCGCGCCGACCTGAATCGACTTACCTTTCAAGCCATCAATCACTTGATTGATATACAAGCAAGGCGGGAATACCGCGACATCAACACCGCCAGGCAAGGCCAAGTGACGAAGGCCGTTGATCAGCTCAGCGACACTGGCGCGGGTACCGTGCATCTTCCAGTTACCAGCTACCATAGTGCGACGCATGCTGTACCTCGTCGGTCAAAGTGGGCGCAGATGTTACCCAACCACATCATCACTGGCAAGCCGAATTCAGGCGCAAACTTCAGTTACCAGTTTTGCCAGCTCTTCGGCATAGCCGCGAACCTGTGTTTCGTCCTCGCCTTCGACCATGACACGCACCAAAGGCTCGGTACCCGACTTGCGCAACAAGACCCGACCACGACCCGCCATCGCAGCAGTGACGCGCTCACTGGCCTCTTTCACGGCCGGATGCTCGATAGGATTGTCACCGCCCGCAAAGCGCACGTTGAGCAGTACTTGAGGGCACTTGCGCAGTGCCTGGCGCGCCTGGGCCAGGCTTTCTTCGCGACGACGCAGCGCCAGCAGCACCTGCAGCGCGGCGATGATCGCATCTCCGGTAGTCGTGTGCTGGAAGCAGACGATATGACCAGAGTTTTCGCCACCCACCTGCCAATTACGCTCCAGCAGATCAGCAATCACGTAGCGGTCACCGACATTGGCGCGCACAAACGGAATACCCAGATCTGCCAGGGCCAGCTCCAGCCCTAGATTGCTCATCAAGGTGCCGACGACACCGCCTTGCAGCTTGTTACGCTCGTGCAAGTCGCGGGCAATGATGAACAACAGGTCGTCGCCATCAACAATTGCGCCCGTATGGTCGACCATCAAGACCCGGTCACCATCACCATCGAACGCGATGCCCAGGTCAGCATGTTCAGCCAGTACAGCCGCCTGCAACTGCCCCATATGGGTCGAGCCGCAATTGTCGTTGATGTTCAAGCCATTCGGCTGGGCCGACAGCACAGTAACGTCTGCGCCAAGCTCCTTGAACACACTCGGAGCCACTTTGTAGGTCGCGCCGTGAGCACAGTCGATGACGACTTTCAGTCCGGCAAAATTGGTACTGCTTGGCACGCTGCTTTTGCAGAATTCGATGTAACGACCAGAAGCGTCGTTAATCCGCGAAACCTTGCCCAGCTTGCTCGATTCGACGACGGTCATCGGCGCATCCAGCAACTCTTCGATCATGTGCTCGATCTCGTCCGGCAGCTTGGTGCCCTGGCCCGAGAAGAACTTGATACCGTTGTCATCGTGAGGATTGTGCGAAGCACTGATCACAATACCGGCTTCAGCGTGGAAGGTACGCGTCAGGTAAGCGATCGCCGGCGTAGGCATCGGCCCCAGCAGCATCACATCAGCGCCGGCAGCAGACAGACCCGCCTCCAGCGCGGACTCAAACATGTAACCCGAGATACGCGTGTCTTTGCCCACCAGGATGCGGCAGGCACCCATGCTGCGGAACGCCATCCCGGCAGCCCAGCCCAGCTTGAGCATGAAATCGGGAGTAATCGGAAATTCGCCGACCCGACCGCGAATGCCATCGGTGCCAAAATACTTTTTAGTCATAAGTGCTCCATCATTCTTATTCGGCTGATTCAACCGCTGCGATCATTCGCACCACATCTACCGTCTCGGCCACGTCATGGACGCGCAAGATACGTGCACCCTTGACCACGGCAAGTGCCGCAAGTGCCAGGCCGCCATGCAGCCGCTCACCCACCGGACGATTCAACGCCAGACCTATCATGCTCTTGCGCGAAACGCCGACCAACAAAGGGCGACCAAGGGCATGCAGGGATTCCATATGCTTGAACAGACTTAAATTGTGCTGCAAGGTTTTGGCAAAGCCAAACCCCGGATCGAGGATTATCCGCTCAGGGGCAATCCCCACGGCTGCACATTGAGCCATGCGCTCGGCAAGGAAGCCTTTCACCTCACCGACCAGGTTGTCGTAATGCGGGTCATCCTGCATCGTCCCCGGCTCACCGAGCATATGCATCAGGCAAACTGGCAGGCCCGTGGCGGCAGCGGCATCCAAGGCACCGTCTCGCTGCAAGGAACGCACATCGTTGATCAACCCGGCGCCCAGCCGCGCAGTTTCGCGCATGACGGCCGGCGTCGAGGTGTCGACAGAGATGATCACATCCAGCTCTCGGTGGATGCGCTCGACAATAGGTGCAACCCGCTCCAGCTCTTCCAGAGGAGAAACTGCACGCGCCCCGGGACGGGTCGATTCGCCACCGACATCAATCAGGGTCGCCCCTGCAGCCACCATAGCTTCCGCATGTCGCAGCGCAGCATCAAGCTGACTGAAGCGGCCGCCGTCGGAAAAGGAATCAGGGGTTACATTAAGAATGCCCATAACGTGTGTATGGGCCAAATCAAGAACCCGGCTGCCGCAAGGCAACCGGGTCGAGGACAACGCAGAAGTCATTTCAAACCTTAATGGTCAGCAGCCGGGCCGCCGATCGGGGCTTCAGGACGCTCGTTCTGTACTACTGGCGGAGTGCCCGAAGTACCCGAACCACCTTCCCAATCGCGAGGCTCGCGAGGCGTACGACCGGCCATGATGTCGTCGATCTGCTCGGCATCAATGGTCTCGTACTTCATCAGGGCGTCAGCCATGGCGTCGAGCTTGTCACGGTTATCGGAGAGGATCTGCTTGGCCGTGCCGTAGCACTGGTCAATGATGCTGCGCACTTCGGAATCGATCAGCTTGGCTGTCTCGCCGGAGAAGCTGGCAGCTTGACCGCCACCACCGCGACCCAGGAACACTTCACCTTCTTCCTCGGCATACATCAAAGGACCGAGTTTTTCCGACAGGCCCCACTTGGTCACCATGTTCCGTGCAATCTGGCTGGCACGCATGATGTCGTTGGAGGCGCCGGTGGTAACACCGTCAAAGCCCAAGGTCATCTCTTCCGCGATCCGGCCGCCATACAGCGAGCAGATCTGGCTGATCAAGGCACGCTTGGAGAGGCTGTAGCGATCCTCTTCCGGCAGGAACATGGTAACGCCCAGCGCCCGGCCACGAGGAATGATCGACACCTTGTAGACCGGATCATGCTCAGGCACAACGCGACCAACAATGGCGTGACCGGCTTCGTGATAAGCAGTGTTCTGCTTCTCTTTCTCGGACATGACCATGGATTTGCGCTCGGCGCCCATCATGATCTTGTCTTTCGCCAGTTCGAACTCTTTCATTTCGACGATGCGCTTGCCGGTACGTGCGGCAAACAGCGACGCCTCGTTCACCAGGTTGGCAAGGTCAGCACCGGAGAAGCCTGGAGTACCACGGGCAATCACGGCCGGAGCCACGTCGTCGCCCATTGGCACTTTGCGCATGTGCACTTTCAGAATCTGCTCACGACCGCGGATGTCCGGCAGACCAACCACAACCTGACGGTCGAAACGGCCCGGACGCAACAGCGCAGGGTCGAGTACGTCTGGACGGTTGGTCGCAGCAATCACGATGATGCCGTCGTTCATTTCGAAGCCGTCCATCTCAACCAGCAACTGGTTAAGAGTCTGCTCACGCTCATCATGACCGCCGCCCATGCCGGCGCCACGATGGCGACCAACGGCGTCGATTTCATCGATGAAGATGATGCATGGCGCGTGCTTCTTGGCCTGTTCGAACATATCGCGAACACGGCTGGCACCGACACCGACGAACATTTCGACGAAGTCGGAACCGGAAATGGTGAAGAAAGGTACTTTGGCTTCGCCGGCAATGGCCTTGGCCAACAGGGTTTTACCGGTACCTGGCGGGCCAACCATCAGCACGCCGCGAGGAATACGACCACCCAGGCGCTGGAACTTGCCCGGATCCCGCAGGAATTCAACCAACTCGCCCACTTCTTCCTTGGCTTCGTCGCAACCAGCAACGTCAGCCAGGGTGGTTTTCACCTGATCTTCGGAAAGCAGGCGCGCCTTGCTCTTGCCGAAGCTCATCGGCCCGCCCTTGCCTCCCGCACCACCTTGCATCTGGCGCATGAAGAACATGAATACGGCGATGATCACCAGGATAGGGAAGCTGGCCACCAGGAGCTGGGTCCAGATGCTCTGCTGTTCAGGCTGTTTGCCTTCAACGACCACGTGGTTATCCACCAGATCGCCGATCAGGCCATTGTCCTGGATTGCCGGACGGATGGTCTTGAAGCTGTCGCCATCGTTGCGCTTGCCGGTAATCACGTAGCCGTCAACTGCTACGCGCTCGACCTTGCCATCCTTAACTTGCTGGATGAAGTCGGAATAGTTGAGGGTCTGCGGCTCGTTAGGGCTGGAGAAGTTGTTCATCACCGTCACGAGGACAGCCGCGATGATCAACCACAGGATCAGATTCTTTGCCATATCGTTCAATTAACTACCCTCTGAAGCAAGCTCCGCTACTGGCGCGTGCTTCGCATGATATTCACCGGCCTAACTTACTACATTACCTACAACTCTGGCAGGCGCCGTCTGTAACCCTTTGTGAAACTTTGACTACACAATATTCGTAAAGCTTCGTGACGAAAGCGATATAAAAAAACCTATCGCCTCCGTCAAATTTCTCAAAAACGCTCTTCACTCGCAGCGCCTTCAATGCCACGGAAGCCGCGACCCAGCAAATACTGCTCACGGGACCTGTCCCGGGAAGAGTCAGGTTTACGTGTCTGTACCTTGTCGAACAGCTTGCGGATGTTCTTGTGATAATCGTCGAAGCCTTCACCCTGGAAGACCTTGACCAGAAAATCACCACCCGGACGTAGTACCCGTCCCGCCAGATCCAGTGCCAATTCGCAGAGGAACATGGCTCGCGGCATATCAACAGCTGGTAATCCACTCATATTGGGGGCCATATCGGAAATCACAAGGTCTACCTGCGAATTACCGACGGCTTCCAGTATCTGTGCCAGCACTTCATCCTGGGTAAAATCGCCGTGAACAAAGGTCACGTCCGGGATGCTGTCCATTTCCAGGATATCTGAAGCGATCAAGCGACCTTGCCCACCAATCAGACGACTGGTCACCTGGGACCAGCCACCCGGGGCGGCGCCCAGGTCGATAACGCTCATGCCAGGGCGGATCAACTTGTCCTTTTCCTGAATCTCCAGCAGCTTATAGCTGGCCCGGGAGCGGTAGCCATCCTTTTGCGCCATTTTGACGTAAGGGTCGTTGAAATGCTCTTGCAGCCACTTAAGGCTAGTTTTGGAACGGGCCACGGGCCACCTCGAAAATAAAACGGGTCGTGATTAACTGGGCGGTCCCGGACTCGCTCGGGTAAACTGGCCGCCGCTTTTTACAAGATCAGACGCAGGGGTCAGATTATGCCGCTCACTCAAGAGCAGAAGAAACAGTACAAATCCATTGGCCACCATCTGAAACCAGTTTTGACTGTGGCTGACAACGGTTTGACTGAAGGTGTGTTAGCCGAACTTGAACGCGCATTGGGCGATCACGAACTGATCAAAATCAAGGTCAGCATCCTTGATCGCGAGGCGCGCCTGGCAGCCATTGCAGAACTGTGCAAGGCTGGCAAAGCGGACCTGGTTCAGGTCATCGGCAAGATGGCGCTGCTGTATCGCAAGAACTTCAGCGTCAACAAGCAACTGTCGAACGTACACCGCTTCAAGTGAAACAAGGGTCACGGGCGTGCTTCGCGCGCCCTGCCACTCCATCCTGGCGCCGGCTGTACAACCAGCACCAACCCGGAAAACCCTAGCACAAGATAGCTGAACAGCTGCCAGCGCAACGCTTCCGGCAGAAAGATGCGCACTACGCAAAACATTGCGCACGCATACAGCGCCATCAACAGCAGTTGCCCGCGTATATCCCGCCACAAACTCTCCAAGCCTTCGGCCTTGATCAGCACCAGCGCCTGAAGCGTCACGCACGCCGCTGCAAACCCCACCAGCAACGCACTCAGTAATCCGCCGACCTCATCGATCAGCAACGGTGCCAGGCCTATCAGGCCCAGCACCGGCAGAACACCAATGTGTAACAGCCATAGGCCGCCGACCCAAAGCATCTGGGCAAACTGCCAAAGCATGGCGCCCGCATGAAGCGGGCGCCGTCTTTCAGATGTGACGAACTTCGACAATCTCGTACTCGATCACGCCACCAGGCGTCTTGACGGCCACCACATCCCCCTCTTCCTTGGCAATCAAGGCGCGGGCGAGCGGCGAACCGACGGAGATCTTGCCGAGTTTAAAGTCGGCCTCATCTTCACCCACGATGTGGTAAACCACGCTTTCGTCAGTCTCGACGTTGGCGATTTCCACGGTGGTGCCGAAAATCACCTTGCCGGTCTTCGGAATGGTCGTGACGTCGATGATAACCGCATTCTGCATACGGCCTTCAATGTCACGGATACGCGCCTCGACCATACCTTGCTGCTCGCGGGCAGCATGGTATTCAGCGTTTTCCTTCAGGTCACCCAGTTCACGGGCCGTACCGATGTCCTGGCTCAGCTTCGGACGGACGACCTTGGTCAGGTGAGCGTGCTCTTCTTCCAGGGCTTTTGCGCCCTGGACGGTCATTGGGTATTTGATCATGCCTTCAATCCTGCGTGTAGATCCTGCAAGCGACGCACGGTTTTTTCAGGACCGAACTTGAGCGCTTCGCAGATAGCTTCGCCAGCAGCAATGGTAGTGGTGCAGTAGATCTTGTGCTGCAAGGCGTTACGACGAATGGAGTAGGAGTCCGCGATCGACTGGCGACCTTCAGTGGTGTTGATGATCAGGGTGACTTCGTCATTCTTGATCATGTCGACCACGTGTGGACGGCCTTCCGTCACCTTGTTCACGCGACGTACTTTCAGGCCGGCAGCTTCGATCAGCTTGGCGGTCCCGGCAGTAGCCACGACTTCGAAGCCCAAGTTGATCAGATCACGGGCCACGCCCGCAACCAGTGGCTTGTCATCATCGCGCACGCTGATGAACGCAGTACCGCCGGTCGGCAGCACTTCGCTGGCGCCCATCTGGGCTTTGGCGAACGCTTCACCGAAGGTATCGCCCACGCCCATCACTTCACCGGTGGACTTCATCTCTGGGCCCAGGATCGGGTCCACACCAGGGAATTTGGCGAATGGGAACACCGCCTCTTTCACGCTGTAGAAGTTCGGAATGATTTCCTTGGTGAAGCCGATTTCCTTCAAGGTCTTACCGGCCATCACACGGGCTGCAATCATCGCCAGGGAAACACCGATGCACTTGGAAACAAATGGCACGGTACGCGAAGCGCGCGGGTTGACTTCGATGACGTAGATGTCTTCGCCTTGCAGCGCCAACTGTACGTTCATCAAGCCAACCACACCCAGTTCCAGGGCCATTTTCTTGACCTGTTCACGCATTTCGTCCTGGATGTGCGCAGGCAGCGAGTACGGCGGCAGCGAGCAAGCGGAGTCACCGGAGTGAACGCCAGCCTGTTCGATGTGCTGCATGATCGCGCCGATCACCACGTCGGTGCCGTCGCAGACCGCATCCACGTCCATCTCGATGGCGCAGTTGAGGAAGTGGTCCAGCAGCACCGGGCTGTCGTTGGACACTTTCACCGCATCACGCAGGTAACGCTTGAGTTCGTCTTCTTCGTAGACGATTTCCATCGCCCGGCCGCCCAGTACGTAGGACGGACGCACCACCAGCGGGTAACCAATCTTGCTGGCTGCGCGGATCGCTTCGTCTTCGCTGCGCACAGTGGCGTTTGGCGGCTGACGCAGGTTCAGACGCTCAACCATCTGCTGGAAGCGTTCACGGTCTTCGGCTCGGTCGATAGCATCAGGGCTGGTACCGATGATCGGTACGCCAGCAGCTTCAAGTGCGCGAGCCAGTTTCAACGGGGTTTGGCCGCCGTACTGAACGATCACGCCTTTTGGCTTCTCGACGCGGCAGATTTCCAGTACGTCTTCCAGCGTTACCGGCTCGAAGTACAGACGGTCGGAAGTGTCGTAGTCGGTGGAAACAGTTTCCGGGTTGCAGTTGACCATGATGGTCTCGTACCCGTCTTCGCGCAGGGCGAGAGCGGCGTGTACGCAGCAATAATCGAACTCGATGCCTTGGCCGATACGGTTTGGACCGCCACCCAGGATCATGATTTTGTCGCGGCCCGACGGCGCTGCTTCGCACTCCTCCTCGTAGGTGGAGTACATATACGCCGTGTCGGTTGCGAACTCGGCCGCACAGGTATCAACGCGCTTGTAGACCGGGAAGATATCCAGCTTGTGGCGATGCGTGCGCAGGTTCTTCTCGGTCACGCCCAGCAGCTTGGCCAGACGCATGTCGGAGAAGCCTTTGCGCTTGAGGCGGAACATCAGGTCGCGGTCGATAGAAGACAGACCGAGGGTCTTGACCTTCTCTTCTTCCTTGATCAGATCTTCGATCTGTACCAGGAACCACGGGTCGATCATGTTCATGCCGAAGATGTCTTCGACGGTCATGCCGGCGCGGAAAGCATCGGCCACGTACCAGATACGCTCGGCACCCGGCACGGTCAGCTCGCGCTTGAGCACGCTCATGCTTTCCGGGTTGCTCAGGTCGAGTTTCTCGTCCAGGCCGCAAACACCCACTTCCAGGCCACGCAGGGCTTTCTGCAGGGACTCCTGGAAGGTCCGGCCGATGGCCATGACTTCACCGACCGACTTCATCTGAGTGGTCAGGCGGGCGTCGGCTTTCGGGAATTTCTCGAAAGCGAAGCGTGGCAGCTTGGTGACGACGTAGTCGATCGACGGCTCGAAGGATGCCGGCGTCGCGCCGCCAGTGATTTCGTTCTGCAGTTCGTCCAATGTGTAACCGATCGCCAACTTGGCAGCGATGCGCGCAATCGGGAAGCCGGTAGCTTTCGATGCCAGCGCCGAAGAACGCGATACACGCGGGTTCATCTCGATCACAACCATGCGGCCAGTGTCCGGGCAGATGCCGAACTGGACGTTGGAGCCACCGGTTTCCACGCCAATCTCACGCAGTACCGCCAAAGAGGCGTTACGCATGATCTGGTATTCCTTGTCCGTCAGGGTCTGTGCCGGCGCAACGGTGATCGAGTCACCGGTGTGCACGCCCATTGGGTCAAAGTTTTCGATCGAGCAAACGATGATGCAGTTGTCCTTCTTATCGCGGACAACCTCCATCTCATATTCTTTCCAGCCGATCAGGGATTCGTCGATCAGCAGCTCTTTGGTCGGAGACAAGTCCAGACCGCGGGCGCAGATTTCTTCGAACTCTTCACGGTTGTAGGCGATACCGCCACCGGTGCCGCCCATGGTGAAGGACGGCCGGATGATGCACGGGAAGCCAAGCTTCTCGAGGACCGCATTGGCCTCTTCCATGCTGTGGGCGATACCGGAACGCGGGCAATCAAGGCCGATGGACTTCATGGCCTTGTCGAAACGCGAACGGTCTTCAGCCTTGTCGATGGTGTCGGCATTGGCGCCGATCATCTCTACGCCGAACTTCTCCAGGACGCCTTCGCGCTCAAGGTCCAGTGCGCAGTTCAGAGCGGTCTGGCCACCCATGGTTGGCAGCAGCGCGTCCGGACGCTCTTTTTCGATGATCTTGGCAACGGTCTGCCACTTGATCGGCTCGATGTAGGTGGCGTCGGCCATGTCCGGGTCGGTCATGATGGTGGCCGGGTTGGAGTTCACCAGGATGACGCGATAACCCTCTTCGCGCAGGGCTTTACAGGCCTGGGCGCCGGAGTAGTCGAATTCGCAGGCCTGGCCGATCACGATCGGGCCAGCGCCGAGAATCAGGATGCTTTTTATGTCTGTACGTTTTGGCATGGGTTTGTCACTCAAATCCGCAGGTCAGTCGGCAAGCCGTCTTGAACAATCTTTGAAGAGCCCGAGGGGGCCGCCGGTTTCCCGGGCCACCCTCAGGCCGCTCACTTAGCGTCGCTTGGCCATCTCATTGATGAAACGGTCGAACAGCGGTGCTACGTCGTTCGGGCCCGGGCTTGCTTCAGGGTGGCCCTGGAAGCTGAACGCGCTCTTGTCGGTGCGCTCGATGCCTTGCAGGGAACCGTCGAACAGCGACTTGTGAATCGCCCGGACGTTGCCCGGCAGCGTCGCTTCGTCCACGGCAAAACCGTGGTTCTGGCTGGTGATCATCACAACGCCAGTGTCCAGATCCTGCACCGGGTGGTTGGCACCGTGGTGGCCGTGGCCCATTTTCAGGGTCTTGGCGCCGGAGGCCAGGGCCAGCAGCTGGTGGCCGAGGCAGATGCCGAATACCGGAATCTCGGTTTCCAGCACTTCCTTGATGGCCTTGATGGCGTAGTCGCAAGGCTCCGGGTCACCCGGGCCGTTGGACAGGAACACGCCGTCCGGCTGCAAAGCCAGTACGTCGCTGGCCGGGGCTTGCGCCGGCACCACGGTCACGCGGCAACCGCGCTCGACCAGCATGCGCAGGATGTTGTGCTTGATACCGTAGTCGTAGGCCACAACGTGGTACGGCAGCTCGGAAGCTTCGATGGTTGCGTGGCTGTCGGTCTTCAAGTCCCATACAGTGGAGCGCCACTCGTACTTTTCCTTGGTGCTGACGACTTTCGCCAGGTCCATGCCTTTCAGGCCAGGAAAACCTTGGGCCGCTGCAATCGCTGCTTCTTCGGAGATGTTGTCACCGGCCATGATGCAGCCGTTCTGCGAACCTTTTTCACGCAGGATGCGTGTCAGGCGACGCGTATCGATACCGGCGATCGCCACAACGTTGTTGGCTTTCAGGTAATCGGACAGGGACATCGTATTACGCCAGTTGCTCGCAACCAGTGGCAGGTCACGAATGACCAGGCCAGCCGACCAGACACGATCAGACTCGGCGTCTTCCGGTGTAGTACCGGTGTTGCCGATGTGCGGATAGGTCAGGGTAACGATCTGTTGGGCGTAGGAAGGATCGGTAAGGATTTCCTGATAGCCGGTCATGGCGGTGTTGAACACCACCTCTCCAACGGTCTGACCGTCGGCTCCAATGGCTTCGCCGCGAAAAATGCTGCCATCAGCAAGGGCGAGTATGGCTGGCTTAGTCAAGAAGACCTCCCGTAAATAAAGCCTGAAAGGGCGATCGCAGGTTGTAAAAAAGCGGAGTGACGTATGGACACGTCACCCCGCTTCTTCACCGAATTATTCTGCGCGCTTTTAGTGGACACACTAAAGCTGTAGCTTACAGAAAAAGGCTTTTTTGGTCCACCGCTAATGAGCCTTAAAGGCAGGGGAATGCGACAGGACGTCGCTTAGCGGGTAAAAACGGGGCCCTAGAATAATCCTGAGGCCCCGTTTTAGCTACTTCTTAATGCAGGTCCAGCACGTCACGCATGTCGTACAAGGCCGGCGTACGACCCTCCAGCCACAGCGCCGCACGTACGGCACCCTTGGCGAACGTCATGCGGCTCGACGCCTTGTGGGTGATCTCAAGACGCTCACCCTCGGTTGCAAACAGCACCGTATGGTCACCCACCACGTCACCACCGCGCACAGTGGCAAAACCAATGGTGTCGTGAGCTCGAGCACCGGTGTGACCCTCGCGGCCGTACACCGCCACTTTCGACAGATCACGCCCAAGGGCATCGGCAATCGCCTCGCCCATGCGCAGCGCCGTACCGGACGGCGCATCAATCTTGTGCCGGTGATGAGTCTCGATAATCTCGATGTCAGCCTCATCACCCATCACGCGCGCCGCCATGTCGAGCAGCTTCAGCGACAGATTGACGCCGACGCTGAAGTTGGCCGCGAACACGATAGGAATATCCTTGCCCGCCTCCACCAGCTGCTGCCTTTGCTCGGCGCTCAGACCGGTCGTTCCGATCACCATGGCCTTGCCCGCCTTGCGGCAGAACGCCAGGTTTTTCAGCATCACGTCCGGCAGGGTGAAATCGATCAGCACGTCGAACTCGTCGGCGACCTGTTCCAGATTACCGGACAACGAAACGCCAATCCGCCCCAGGGACGCCAACTCACCCGCGTCCGCACCAATCAAGGTGCTGCCGGGACGAACAATCGCCGCCGTCAGCCCGGAGGCCGGCGAGCGTGCCTGTACAGCCTCGACCAGGGTTTTGCCCATGCGCCCGGCAGCGCCCATCACCGCGATACGTCGCATACTCACTTCCTTACAGGTCGCCGAAGAAACGCTTTACGCCTTCGAACCAACCAGTGGTCTTTGGCGAATGAGTGTCATCGCCGGCCAGGGAGCTGCGGAATTCCTCCAACAGTTCACGCTGACGACGACCCAGGTTCACCGGCGTCTCTACCGCCACACGACACATCAAGTCGCCGGCACCGCCACCGCGCACCGGCGCAACGCCTTTGCCACGGATACGGAACTGCTTGCCGGTCTGCGTGCCCTCAGGAATCTTCAGCTTGACCCGACCGTCCAGCGTCGGAATCTCAAGCTCACCACCCAAGGCTGCATCGACAAAGCTGATCGGCACTTCACAGAACAGATGCTTGCCGTCGCGCTGGAAGATCGAGTGCTCGCGCACATTGATCACCACGTACAGGTCGCCCGTCGGGCCGCCCTGAGTACCCGCCTCGCCTTCACCCGACAGACGAATGCGGTCGCCGGTATCAACACCCGCCGGCACTTTCACCGAGAGGGTCTTGTACTCTTCGACACGCCCTTCGCCATGGCACGAATCGCACGGGTCGGAAATGATCTTGCCCTGGCCATGGCAGCGCGGGCAGGTTTGCTGCACCGAGAAGAAGCCTTGCTGCATGCGTACTTGGCCGATGCCGCCGCAAGTCGGGCAAGTGATCGGCGAGGAGCCTTTCTTGGCGCCCGAACCGTCGCACGGCTTGCAGTTCACCAGCGTCGGAACGCGGATATTAACGCTGGTGCCACGCACCGCTTCTTCCAGGTTCAGCTCCAGGGTGTAGCGCAGGTCGCTGCCACGCTGAGCACCGCCACGCTGGCCACCGCGGCCGCCGCCAAAGAAGTCGCTGAACACGTCGCCGAAAATATCGGAGAAGTTCTGGCCACCGAAACCGGCACCGCCGCCGCCCATGCTTGGGTCAACACCGGCATGGCCGTACTGATCGTAAGCGGCACGCTTGTTTGGATCACACAGGCATTCGTAGGCCTCGTTGGCCTCTTTGAACAGCTCTTCGGATTCTTTGTTATCCGGATTACGGTCCGGGTGGTGCTTCATCGCCAGGCGACGATAAGCCTTTTTCAGGTCCGCCTCGCTGGAGCCGCGCTCCACACCCAACACTTCGTAATAGTCACGCTTTGCCATAAGTCTTTGCACTCTTAAGGACGTCCGGCAAAACCCTCCTGAGCCTTGCCAAACTCGTTGAGCCCCAATACAGGCCCGGACCCAACTCACGTCAATTCAACGATCCTGGTCGTTACTGCTTTCAGCCGCAACCGGCCAAAAACGCGGTGACTGTCGTCCGGAAAGCAGGAGCATTCCCGATCACACCGCCAGCATCCGAGCGTTGTCGCATGCTGTAAAAATTCGCGTACCCCAGACACGCCAACGCGGGAGCAAGCTCCCGCGCGGCGACATCCTACCAGTCACCGCTTGTGAGCGGTCAACCGGGCGACCAAGTTACTTCTGGTCTTTGACTTCTTCGAACTCGGCATCGACAACATCGTCGTGCTTGGCTTCAGGTTCTGCCTGGTGTGCAGCACCGTCAGCCGGCTGGCCTTGTTCGGCGTACATTTTCTGAGCCACTGGCGCAGAGACTTTCGACAGTTCTTCAACCTTGGCTTCGATAGCGGCCTTGTCGTCGCCTTTAACGGCGGCTTCCAGGGCTACTACGGCTGCTTCGATTGCAGTTTTCTCTTCGGCAGTCACTTTGTCGCCAGCGTCAGCGATCATTTTGCGCGTCGAGTGAACCAGTGCATCACCCTGGTTACGGGCAGCGGCTAGCTCTTCAAACTTGCGGTCTTCGTCAGCGTTGGCTTCAGCATCACGGATCATCTGCTGAATTTCTTCCTCGGACAGACCCGAGTTAGCCTTGATCACGATCGACTGAGTCTTGCCGGTGGCCTTGTCTTTGGCGCCTACGTGCAGGATGCCGTTGGCGTCGATGTCGAAGGTCACTTCGATTTGTGGCACGCCACGTGGTGCTGGTGGAATCTCGGCCAGGTCGAACTTGCCCAAGGACTTGTTCTGACCGGCTTGCTTACGCTCACCTTGCAGCACGTGAATGGTCACGGCGCCCTGATTGTCGTCGGCAGTCGAGAACACTTGCGATTTCTTGGTAGGAATCGTGGTGTTTTTCTCGATCAGCGCGGTCATCACGCCACCCATGGTTTCGATACCCAGGGTCAGCGGGCTGACGTCCAGCAGCAGAACGTCTTTCACGTCACCGGCCAATACCGCGCCCTGGATGGCAGCACCCATGGCAACCGCTTCGTCCGGGTTCACGTCTTTACGCGCTTCCTTACCGAAGAATTCGGTAACCAGCTTCTGAACCAGTGGCATACGGGTCTGACCGCCGACCAGGATCACGTCGTTGATCGCGCCAACGTCGATACCCGAGTCTTTCAGCGCAATGCGGCAAGGCTCGATGGTGCGTTGAACCAGGTCTTCTACCAGCGACTCCAGCTTGGCGCGGGAGATTTTCACGTTCAAGTGCTTAGGACCGGTGGCGTCTGCAGTGATGTACGGCAGGTTCACGTCGGTCGAATTGCTCGAAGACAGTTCGATCTTGGCTTTCTCAGCGGCTTCTTTCAGGCGCTGCATGGCCAGCGGGTCACCCTTGAGGTTCATGCCGCTTTCTTTCTTGAATTCGTCCACGAGGTAGTCGATCAGACGAATGTCAAAGTCTTCACCGCCCAGGAACGTGTCACCGTTGGTGGCCAACACTTCGAACTGGTGCTCGCCATCGACTTCAGCGATTTCGATCACGGAAACGTCGAAGGTACCGCCACCCAGGTCGTAAACGATCACGGTGTGATCGCCCTTGGCCTTGTCCATACCGTAAGCCAGAGCGGCTGCGGTTGGTTCGTTGATGATACGTTTTACGTCCAGGCCAGCAATACGGCCGGCGTCTTTGGTCGCCTGGCGCTGGCTGTCGTTGAAGTAGGCCGGAACGGTGATCACCGCTTCAGTCACTGCTTCACCGAGGTAGTCTTCGGCGGTTTTCTTCATCTTTTTCAAGATTTCAGCCGAAATTTGTGGCGGCGACATTTTCTGGCCGTTCACTTCAACCCAGGCGTCACCGTTGTCAGCCTTGGCGATTTTGTACGGAACCATCTTGATGTCTTTCTGTACGACTTCTTCGTCGAACTTACGACCGATCAGACGCTTCACCGCATACAGGGTGTTATGCGGATTGGTCACAGCTTGACGCTTGGCGGACTGGCCCACCAGGATTTCGCCGTCGTTGGCATAAGCCACGATGGACGGGGTGGTACGTGCGCCTTCGGCGTTTTCAATAACTTTGGATACGCCGTTTTCCAGCACGGAGACGCAGGAGTTGGTAGTCCCCAGGTCGATACCGATAATTTTGCCCATGATTTACTCTCCCGAAACTTGGATTTTTTTGCCGCAGCAGTGGTGGCTAACTGCGGCATGACTTAAACGCTTGACTTATAGATGGGGCCGTTACGACTTATTTCAAGCCTGCTCATCAATCGAAGGTGCAACAGGTGCAGGAGCCTTGCTCACTACAACCATTGCCGGGCGCAGCAAGCGACCGTTGAGCTGGTAACCCTTCTGGAACACCTTCAATACGCTGTTCGGCTCAAGATCAGCGTTTTCCTGCATCGCCATCGCTTGATGATGCTCGGCATTGAACGGCTCACCGCCTTGCGGATCGATGGCTTCCAGCTGATAACGCTTCAGGGTGTCCTGGAACATTTTCAGGGTCAGTTCGATCCCTTCGCGCATTGGGCGGATGTTTTCGTCGTCCGGGTTGGACAGCTCAAGGCCACGCTCCAGGCTGTCGATGATCGGCAACAGATCACCGGCAAATTTTTCCAGGGCGAATTTGTGAGCCTTTTCTACATCCTGCTCGGCGCGGCGGCGGACGTTCTGCAGATCAGCGGCAACACGCAACGATTGATCCTGTGCGCCGGCCAATTGCTCTTCGAGCACTTGCACACGAGCTGCCAGGTCTTCACCTGCTGCCTGGTTGGCGTCTGGATTTTGCGTATCCTGCGTCTGTTCGTCAGCCATAGATTTCTCCTTTCAAAATCATGCGCGAACTCGACTCGCGCTTCTGTTCCGGTATATGGGGCCACAATTTTCAGGTTCAAGGGTTGAGGCGTTACCAAAAGTCTTTACTTGCCCTGGATCAATTCTTCCCGGTCATTCCCCGTCGCACTTAAAAAGCCAGCCATTCAAGCAAATCGGACTAAGCATCAGGATTGTCACCCCCAAACAAAACACTGTATAAATAACCAGATCTAAAGCCTGGGAGCGGCCGTCATGCTGGTGCACCTGTCCGTACATAACTACGCCATCGTTGAACATCTGGATCTTGAACTGGATCGCGGGATGAGCGTAATCACAGGCGAAACCGGCGCCGGCAAGTCGATCATGCTCGACGCCCTGGGCCTGACCCTGGGTGATCGCGCCGACAGCGGCGTGGTTCGCCCGGGCGCCGACAAGGCCGACATCCTCGCCACCTTTGACCTGGCCGACATCCCGGAAGCCGAGGCCTGGCTTGCCGAGCGCGACCTTAATAATGAAGGCCCGTGCATCCTGCGCCGGGTGATCACTGCCGAAGGGCGCTCCCGCGGCTATATAAATGGCACACCCTGCCCGCTTGGCGACTTGAAAGCCCTGGGCGAGTTGCTGATCGATATCCATAGCCAGCATGAACACCAATCCCTGCTGAAAACCGACACCCATCGCCGACTTCTCGACGAGTATGCCGGTGCCACCGACCTTGCACGCCAGGTGCAATTGGCCGCTCAGCGCTGGCGCCAAACCCGCCAGGAACTGGAGCGCCTCTCCAACTCCGGCGATGAGCAGCGCGCCCGCCACCAACTGCTCAGCTATCAACTGGAAGAGCTGGAAAGCCTGGGGCTCGGCGAGACGGAACTGGAGCAACTGGAGCAGGAACACAAAAACCTGACCAACGCCGAAACCCTGCTGGGCATTTGCCGGCAAGTGGTGGAACAGTGCAGCGAAAGTGATTCCGGCAATGTGCTCAACGCCCTGACGGCGAGCCTCAATCGCCTGTCCAGCGTGAACAATGCCTCCGGCTCACTGAATGAAGCCACCACGTTGCTGACCAGCGCGCAAATTCAGGTAGAAGAAGCCGTCGGCGAGCTGAACCGCTTTCTCGATCACTTCGATGCCGACCCGGCTCGCCTGCAGGATATAGAAGAGCGCCTGGACACCATCTACACCCTGGCGCGCAAACACCGGATCCAGCCGACCGAAGTCGCGACCATGCAGCAAAAGCTGCTGGATGAAATCGAAACCCTGAATGCCAATGATGAATCCATTGAGCGACTGGGCGAAGAGTTGGCGTCCTTTGCTCGCCACTATCAGGAAAAAGCCCGAGAGCTGAGCGACCTGCGTCATCAGGCTGCCACTGGCCTGGCCAGTGCGGTAGAACAGGAAATCCAGCGATTGGGCATGCCCGGCGGGCGTTTCACCATCGAGCTGCACACCAACACCAGCAACGAGCTGCTGCCTAACGGGCTTGAGCAGGTAGAGCTGCTGGTCAGTGCGAACCCAGGCCAACCACTCAAGGCGCTGGCCAAAGTGGCATCCGGCGGCGAACTGTCGCGGATCAGCCTCGCGATCCAGGTGATCACGGCCCAGACCTCACGCGTGCCAACGCTGGTATTCGATGAAGTGGACGTCGGGATCGGCGGCCCGACTGCCGAGATTGTTGGTCAACTATTGCGCCGACTGGGCGATCGCGGCCAGGTACTGACCGTCACTCACTTGCCACAAGTGGCTGCTCAAGGGCACCAGCACCTATTCGTGCACAAGGTACGGGGCAGCGATGCCACTCATACCGCCGTGTCCAAGCTGAACAAGACCGAACGGGTAGAAGAAGTCGCGCGGATGCTCGGAGGCATTGACCTGACCAAAGAATCCTTGGCTCACGCGAAGAAAATGGTGGTCACCGCGAAGGTCTAAGGCTCAGCTCACTGATCCTTTTCTTTCTATAGAAAGCACGAAGGCGACCCTAGGGTCGCCTTCGATCGTTTCGCAGAGTGAATCTGCGTAGCTTTCTTACTTTTTCTTACGTATGTAGAGAACCAGATTGTGGTCCACCAAATCGAATCCATGCTGCTCAGCGATCATGTGCTGGAGCTTCTCGATTTCCGGACTGGTGAACTCGATAACCTCATTGGTATCCAGGTCAACCATGTGGTCGTGATGACCGCCGTCGGCCAATTCAAACACTGCATGACCGCCGTCGAAATTATGACGAACCACCAGTCCTGCTGCTTCAAACTGGGTCAGTACACGGTAAACCGTGGCCAGGCCGACGTCCTCGTTAGACTCCATCAGTGCCTTGTATACATCCTCGGCACTCATGTGGCGCTGCTCAGCAGAATCGAGCATTTGTAGAATCTTGACTCGTGGCAGAGTCACTTTAAGACCGGCTTTGCGTAGTTCGCTATTTTCAACCATGGTTAGCTTTCTCGCGGATGCTGCTTCGCAGCTTCTCTTAATACGGGTATGATCGGCGTTTACGTTGTCCCAGCCAAGATAGTGGAAGTCGCCCACCGATGCAAAACACCAAGCTCTTGCTAACCAGTTTCACCTTTGTGGGACTGCTCGCACTCGCCGGTTGTTCATTCCCCGGGGTTTACAAAATCGACATCCAGCAGGGCAATGTCGTCACGCAGGACATGATAGACCAGTTACGCCCGGGAATGACCCGACGGCAAGTACGGTTTATCATGGGCAATCCCCTGCTGACCGACACATTCCATGCCGATCGCTGGGATTATCTCTACAGCATCCAACCTGGTGGCGGTGAACGCCAGCAGGAGCGGGTCAGTGTCATCTTCAATGGCAATGATCAGCTCACCAGCCTGTCGGGGGACTTCAAACCGGGCGTAAGCCGCGATGAAGCCTTGCTGGGCAAGGACAACGGCACCACCGCTCCTGCGCCTGCGCAGAACGAGGAGAAGCCTAAGTCCGAGGTACCGGCCAAGCCTGGCTCCTTGCTGGACGAGATCCAGAAAGGCGTCGACGGCGTGCAAACCGTTCCGGTGCCAACTCCAGAACCTCTGGACGCCAGCCCGCAGTAAGTTTGTAACGCTCGATAAAAAGCCCGGCATGCCGGGCTTTTTGTTGCCTGCCGTTTCGCAAGCTATGAATTCTGCTGTTTTGCCTTGGCAGCCTTCGCCGCACGCAAGCGACGTATCTCCATCGGATCTGCCAGCAATGGCCGATAGATCTCGATTCGGTCTCCATCCCGCACACAGCGAACATCCGCGTCCGCAACCACCTTGCCGAAAATCCCCAAAGGGCAACTCTCCAGATTCAGCTCCG
Source organism: Pseudomonas sp. AN3A02 (assembly GCF_011765255.1). Classification (NCBI taxonomy): domain Bacteria; kingdom Pseudomonadati; phylum Pseudomonadota; class Gammaproteobacteria; order Pseudomonadales; family Pseudomonadaceae; genus Pseudomonas; species Pseudomonas sp. AN3A02. Next base: position 116,023 of record NZ_JAARNI010000011.1, on the reverse strand, counting down.
GGAATTGCGCGACCACTCCAGAACCCTGCACCGCCGCCCTGAGGCTTGAACCCGGCGCTACTGCCAGGCTCATCAACACCTGGCGATCCACCGCGGCGTACACCACCTCGATTTCAACCAATGGCTCAGCCATGCATTTGCTTGGCGCGTTGGCAGAACGCGTCCACCAGGGTATTGGCCGCTTGATTGAACAACGGGCCCAAGGTGGCACGTACGATAGGGCCGGCATAATCGAACGACAGGTCCAGGCTGATCTTGCAGGCCTTCTCGTTCAACGCCTTGAACACCCACACACCATGCAACTGAGTGAATGGGCCTTCTTCGAGATTCATCTCAATGGACTGCCCGGGCACCAGCGTGTTGCGCGTGACAAAGTGCTGGCTCAAGCCGCCCTTCGCCACCCCCACGCTGGCGAGCATATGTTCATCACTGCTCTCCAACACCTCAGCAGTTGAACACCAAGGCAGGAACTCCGGGTAACGCGCCACGTCGTTGACCAGGTCATAGAGCGCCTGTGCCGGATAAGGCAGCAGGGCCGAACGTTGAATATGCGTCGTCATGTGAGCGTTATTTCCACAGCTGAGCGGCAAACATCGCGAAAGGACAACAGGATTCGCGAAAGAAAAAATCAAAAAACAGCCTACATTGTCCGGGATTCATTCAACACGCTCAAGCACGCAGGTTGACCGTAGCCGACGCGCTCGCAACTCCCTATAATGCCGCCCCTATGGCTAAACAAAAGAAACACCCAACAGGGACCATCGCGCAAAATAAAAAGGCGCGACACGATTACTTCATCGAACATCGGTTCGAGGCTGGTCTGGTCCTGGCCGGCTGGGAAGTAAAAAGTCTGCGTGCCAGCAAGCTGCAACTGGTCGACAGTTATGTGCTGCTCAAAGACGGTGAGGCATGGCTGCTCGGCAGTCATATCACGCCGCTGATGACAGCCAGCACCCACGTGATTGCCGATCCGGTGCGCACGCGCAAGCTGCTGCTCAATGCTCGCGAGCTGGAAAAACTCCAAGCTGCGGTGCAGCAAAAAGGCTACGCCTGCATCTGCCTGTCGTGGTACTGGAGCAAGCACCTGGTCAAGTGCGAGATCGCATTGGGCAAGGGCAAGAAGGAATACGACAAGCGTGACACCGAGCGCGAACGCGATTCCAACCGGGAATTGCAGCGTGCCGTGCGTAACAAGGGCAAGGAAGACTGATTTTCCTGTGACTTGATGTGGCTGAGGGAGCCCGCTCCCTCAGCTACCTCAATCGCTATATCCCCTTGCGCCGTTCCGCCCGCGCCATGCGCTGAACCTCCTGCCGCACTTCTTCCAGCACTTCCTGCACATACAGCAGGTGACGTGTTGAAACCTCCCGCGCCTGCTCGGCACGCCCTTCGATAATCGCCAGGTACAGATCACGGTGCTGATTGATCAGCATGTCCCGTGTTTCGGTACGCTGCTGATACATGCCACCAATGTTGGTCACCACGTTACGCTTGAGCAGATCGAACAGGCCGCGAATGGTATGCAGCAATACCGCGTTATGACTGGCCTCGGCGATGGCCAGGTGAAACCTCGCATCCGCCGCGCCCTCTTCCGCCCGGCTCACTTCGTCTGACCGCGTATAGCAATCCTGCAGTTCTTCGAAAGCCGCCGTCAGCCGCTCTCGGTCCACCTCAGTGGCGCGCAACGCTGCGTAGTACGCGCACGAAGCTTCCAGGGTCTGACGGAACTCCAAAAGGTCGCGCTGAGCCTCGGGATTATTTTCCAGCAGATGCAGCAGCGGATCACTAAAGGTTGAACCCAGCGACTCCACCACATAATTGCCACCACCCTGACGACTGATCAGCAAACCTTTGGCCGCCAGCTTCTGGATCGCCTCGCGCAACGACGGTCGCGACACCCCGAACTGCTCGGCCAGTGCGCGCTCGGCCGGCAAGCGCTCGCCCGACTTCAGCGTGCCCTCAAGGATCATGCCCTCAAGCTGCTCGACGATATCGTCAGACAAACGGCGCTGACGCACCTGATCAAACCCCATAACTCACTCTCCACCATCCCGACCACTCGCCGGGGCCCCTATTCTGGCCTATCGCCGCGCATCCGGCACCTATCAGAACGCTCTCGTTTCATCCGATCAGTACCCGTTTAGGCCGACCTACGACCAAAGATTCACAAGCGGCAAATTGACACATCCCCCTGAAGGCTTTTAACCTAGCCAACAGCGATTGTAAATTGGTAATACCAATTATCCAAATCGCTAAAGCAGTGCCTGACCAACAACAATTAGGGGCCACCCCATATGCAAACCTGGCAACAGCTCTACAGCCCGCTCGGCAGCCTCGGCCTGTCCGCACTGGCCGCCGTCATTCCCATCGTATTTTTCTTCCTGGCCCTGGCGGTGTTCCGCCTCAAAGGCCACGTTGCGGGCAGCATCACCTTGGCACTGTCGATCCTGGTGGCGATCTTTGCCTTCCAGATGCCGGTCGATATGGCGCTCGCCGCCGCCGGTTACGGCTTTGCCTACGGCCTGTGGCCCATCGCCTGGATCATCGTCGCCGCTGTATTCCTCTACAAACTGACGGTCAAAAGCGGCCAGTTCGAAATCATCCGCAGCTCCGTGCTGTCGATTACCGACGACCAGCGCCTGCAAGTGCTGCTGATCGGCTTCTGCTTCGGCGCCTTCCTGGAAGGTGCGGCCGGCTTTGGTGCACCGGTGGCGATTACCGCCGCATTGCTGGTAGGCCTGGGCTTCAACCCGCTGTACGCCGCCGGCCTGTGCCTGATTGCCAACACTGCACCCGTTGCCTTCGGCGCACTGGGGATTCCGATCATCGTGGCGGGCCAGGTGACGGGCATCGACGCGTTCAAGATCGGCGCCATGGCCGGCCGCCAATTGCCGCTGTTGTCGTTGTTCGTGCCGTTCTGGCTGGTGTTCATGATGGACGGCCTGCGCGGCGTCAAGGAAACCTGGCCTGCCGCGCTGGTTGCGGGCCTGAGCTTCGCCGTTACCCAGTTCTTCACCTCGAACTACATCGGGCCTGAACTGCCGGACATCACCTCGGCCCTGGCCAGCCTGATTTCCCTGACCCTGTTCCTGAAAGTCTGGCAGCCCAAGCGCAGTGCCGGCGCGCAAATCGCTGGCGCAACGTCCGGCACCGCCATCACCGCCAGCGCCGGTGGTTTTGGCCTGCCCCGCAATACTGTGGCTTCGCCTTACAGCCTGGGGGAAATTTTCAAAGCCTGGTCGCCGTTCCTGATCCTGACCGTACTGGTCACCATCTGGACCCTCAAGCCGTTCAAGGCGATGTTCGCCGTCGGCGGTGCGATGTACAGCTCGGTGTTCAACTTTGCGATCCCGCACCTGGATCAACTGGTGATCAAGGTTGCGCCGATCGTTACCATGCCAACGGCCATCCCTGCGGTGTTCAAGCTTGATCCTATTTCCGCGACCGGCACGGCGATTTTCTTCTCCGCTTTGGTGTCGATGCTGGTGCTGAAGATCGACTTCAAAACTGGTCTGACCACCTTAAAAGAAACCTTCTATGAGCTGCGCTGGCCGATTCTCTCCATCGGCATGGTGCTGGCCTTTGCCTTCGTCACCAACTACTCGGGCATGTCATCGACCATGGCCCTGGTGCTGGCAGGTACCGGCGCAGCCTTCCCATTCTTCTCGCCATTCCTTGGCTGGCTCGGCGTGTTTCTGACAGGCTCCGACACCTCGTCCAACGCGCTGTTCAGCTCGCTGCAAGCCACCACCGCGCACCAGATCGGCGTCAGCGACACCTTGCTGGTGGCGGCGAACACAAGCGGCGGCGTGACCGGCAAGATGATCTCGCCGCAGTCGATCGCCGTGGCATGCGCCGCGACTGGCCTGGTAGGCAAGGAATCCGACCTGTTCCGCTTTACCCTCAAGCACAGCCTGTTCTTCGCGACGATTGTCGGGCTGATCACCTTGGCCCAGGCCTACTGGTTCACCGGTATGCTGGTGCACTAAGACCTGCACGTAATAGGGTAAGAACCGACGCCGGACAGCGATTCCGGCGTCAGCTATTTCTGGAGGACCGATGAGCCTGCCTGCTGCTTTTCTGAGCGACGCCGCACAACTGATCCCGCAAGATCGTCGCTTCGACGATCCACTTTCCACCCTCGCCTTCGGCACCGACGCCAGTTTTTACCGACTGATCCCACAACTGGTGATCCGTGTTGAATCGGAAGATGAAGTGGTGGCCCTGCTGCAACTGGCCCAGCGCGACCGTGTGCCGGTGACCTTTCGTGCAGCGGGCACCAGCCTTTCGGGTCAGGCCATCAGCGACTCGGTACTGATCGTACTGGGGGACAACTGGAACGGGCGCGAAATTCGCGGCAAGGGCACACAAATCCGCTTGCAGCCCGGTGTGATCGGGGCGCAGGCCAACGCTTGGCTAGCGCCATTCGGGCGCAAGATCGGTCCGGATCCGGCGTCGATCAATGCCTGCAAGATTGGCGGCATCGTCGCCAACAATGCCAGCGGCATGTGCTGCGGCACCGCGCAGAATACTTATCACACCCTGGCAGGCATTCGCTTGGTGCTGGCCGACGGCAGCCGCCTGGACACGGAAGATCCGGCCAGTGTTGCGGCCTTTCGCCAACATCACGGCAAACTGCTTGAGCGCCTGGCGACACTGGGCCGCGAAACGCGGGCCAATGCCGAATTGGCTGCAAAAATCCGCCACAAATACCGCCTGAAAAATACCACCGGGTTGTCACTCAACGCCCTCGTGGACTTCGACGAGCCACTGGATATCCTCAGCCATCTGCTGGTGGGTTCCGAAGGTACCCTGGGCTTTATCAGCGCAGTGACCTACGACACGGTGATCGATCACCCGAACAAAGCCTCGGCCCTGATCGTATTCCCCGATGTGGAAACCTGCTGCAACGCGGTGACCGCCCTCAAAACCCAACCTGTTTCAGCCGTTGAGCTACTGGACCGACGCAGCATGCGCTCGGTGCAGGACAAACCCGGCATGCCGGCTTTCGTACAACAGCTGTCGGAAAATGCCTGCGCCCTGCTGATCGAATCCCGCGCAGCCTCGCCCTCATTACTGCATGAGCAATTGGCGCTGATCATGGCCTCCCTGGCCAGCTTCCCGGTGGAGAAACAAGTCGACTTCACCGAAGACCCGGTGGAAAACGCCCGCCTGTGGGCAATCCGCAAAGACACCTTCCCCGCCGTCGGCGCCGTGCGTAAAACCGGCACCACCGTGATCATCGAAGACGTGACCTTCCCGGTGGAACAACTGGCTATTGGCGTTAATCGCCTGATCGAGTTGTTCGACAAACATCACTACGACGAAGCGATCCTTTTCGGACACGCCCTGGAAGGCAATCTGCACTTTGTGTTCACTCAAGGCTTCAACAGCGCGGAGGAAGTCGCACGCTACCAGGCGTTTATGGACGACGTCGCCCAGTTGGTGGCAGTGGAGTTTGGCGGCTCGCTGAAGGCCGAGCACGGTACCGGTCGCAACATGGCGCCCTTCGTCGAACTGGAATGGGGCAGCGATGCCTACCAGTTGATGTGGCAACTCAAGCGCCTGCTCGACCCCAACGGCATTCTCAACCCGGATGTGGTGCTCAGCGAAGACCCGCAAATCCACCTCAAGCACCTCAAGCCACTGCCCGCCGCCGACGAGCTTGTGGATAAGTGCATCGAGTGCGGCTTCTGCGAGCCGGTTTGCCCATCAAAGGGACTGACCCTGAGCCCGCGCCAGCGCATTGTGATCTGGCGCGATATCCAGGCCCGAAAACGTGCCGGCATCGACACCACCGAACTGGAAGCGGCCTATCAATACCAAGGCATCGACACCTGCGCGGCCACCGGGCTTTGCGCCCAACGCTGCCCGGTAGGCATCAATACCGGCGACCTGGTGAAAAAGCTGCGCAGCCGCGACGCCGACCGCACCAAAACAGCCGAATGGCTGTCGACGCATTTCGCCACGGCACTGCAAGGTGCGCGCTTCACCCTGCACGTAGCCGACGGCGCGCGCATGCTGCTGGGCGCGCCGCGACTGGCGAAGCTCTCGGCCACGGTGACCCGCCTGTCCAAGGGGCAAATCCCCCAGTGGACCAACGCCATGCCGCAACCGGAAAAGGCCATTCGCTTCAGCCCCGCCGTGAACGATGAGCGTCCACGGGTGGTGTACCTCGCTGCCTGCGTATCACGTGCGATGGGGCCGGCAGCCGGTGACAAGGAACAGATGTCGCTGTACGACAAAACCCGCGGCCTGCTGGAAAAAGCCGGTTACCAGGTAGTCTTTCCCGACAATCAGGACAACCTCTGCTGCGGCCAGCCTTTCGCGTCCAAAGGCTACGCCGAACAAGCCGAACACAAACGCCAGGAACTGATCGGCGCCCTGCTCCACGCCAGCCGTGGCGGCCTCGACCCGATCTACTGCGACACCAGCCCGTGCACCCTGCGCCTGGTCCAGGACCTGGCCGAAACCCGTCTCGACCTCTACGACCCCGTGCGTTTTATCCGCACCCACCTGATGGACCGCCTCGACTTCACCCCCCAGGAAGCCCCGATCGCGGTGCATGTCACCTGCAGCACCCAGCATTTGGGAGAAAGCCAGGCGCTGATCGACTTGGCCAGGCAGTGCAGCAAAAACGTGGTGATCCCCGAAGGCATTCATTGCTGTGGGTTTGCTGGCGACAAAGGCTTCACCACGCCGGAGCTGAATGCGCACTCACTGCGCAGCCTGAAGGACGCCGTGCAGTATTGCAGCGAGGGCATTTCCACCAGCCGTACGTGTGAGATTGGCCTGACGCAACACGGTGGAATTGATTACCACGGCCTGGTGTACCTGGTGGACCGAGTGACCCAGGCGCGGGCCCATTAGAGCCGCCCCTTTTTGGTGCCGAACCTAATGATTTCGGGGTTTTTCGACTAATCCAGCGACAAAACAGAACCCCTGCGCGCCGGCGTAGTCATCTGCATAGGCCTCGACAAACGAGGCTCATCAGTGACCTCGCTGGCTGCACGGAAAACCGGCAGCATCGAGCCCTATTTGCACAAGGAGATACCCATGAAGCGTTCCGCTCTTGCTGGTTTGTTCATTACCGCTGCGATGCTGGCGTCCCCCGCGTTTGCCGCCGGAACAAAAGACGATCTGTGCCAAATCAACCTGGACAAAATCAACAACGGGAAAGCGTTGCTCGCCACCGACACCAGCGGCAAATCTGGCGAAATCGACACCGCCGTTTCCCAAGCCAAGGCGGCCCATGCGGCAGGCGATGACAAAAAATGCATCGAGATCACCTCCAAGGCGCTGCAAAGCCTGCAGGACTCGGACAAAGGCGGCAATCAGTAACCCGCTGACTGCTCAGGCCAACCTTCGGGTTGGCCTTCTGTGAGCGATTGGCGTACACTGCACAGGCTTGTCACTCACTAAGAAACAACGAGTTACAAGCACGGGGCCGTTTAGGATTCGACGCCGGTCGCGAAACTTTAGGTGCATGCCGAGTTGGTAACAGAACTCGTAAATCCACTGTTGCAACTACTTATAGTTGCCAATGACGAAACCTACGGCCAGGAATTCTCTCTCGCTGCGTAAGCAGCTTTAGATCCTGAGCTTCTGGTACCTTCGGGTCCAGCAATCACCAGGGGATGTCTGTAAACCCAAAGTGATTGTCATATAGAACAGAATCGCCGTGCAGTACGTTGTGGACGAATCGGCTAAAACTTACACAACTCGCCCAAAGCACCCTGCCCTTCGGGTCGCTGAGGGTTAACTTAATAGATACGGCTAAGCATGTAGTACCGACAGCGGAGTACTGGCGGACGGGGGTTCAAATCCCCCCGGCTCCACCAAATAAGCTATACAAATCAGGCACTTAGCGGTTAACGCAAGTGCCTTTTTTGTGTCTGGATGGGCTGTTTTGGCTCGGTTATGCCAGCTTAATGACAGCGTCACGTGAAGCGACTGGGGCAGGATATGAGTTCGGAGATTGACCGGGTAAGGGATCGCGCAAAAAGTCGGGCCTTGGTGGACGATCTCTATCAAGACGCAAGCCGCGTGTATGTCGTGCATTACTCATGCGAATCGTTTTACGAAGGATCCACCGGCGCCTCGAAGAGGGTGACGTCCATCGCCGTGAGAAATTTAAAGTCTGCACAGACAAAATCTTGGTCGCTTCACAAATCAGCGGAGCTCAAGGGCTCACTTGCGACGATGGCAGATGAGCTGGACAGTCATGAAAAATCGATGCTCGATGGTTATTTTGCTTTTCTAGAGCAGCATAGAGATTGCCGGTTCATTCACTGGAATATGCGAGACGAGCATTTCGGCTTTTTCGCCCTTGAGCATAGACACCGCGTCATGGGTGGGCAGCCTTTTGAGCTTCAGGATGACAAAAAAGTGGATCTGGCTAGGGTACTAGTTAGCCTATACGGTAAGTCCTATGCTCCGCACGAAGATAGCAAAGGCCGCAAAGGCAGGATAATGAGCCTGACAGAACTGAACCGCGTGTCGGACGTAGACGCGCTGACAGGTGCACAGGAAGCTGACGCATTCGTCAGTGGTGACTATCTTAAAATGCACAGGTCAACGCTCAGAAAGCTGGATATGTTTGCGAATTTCTTCGAGCGTACTCATGAAAAGCGCCTTAAAACTAACGCTACCTGGGCAGATAAGTTTGGTGTCCGTCCAATTGCAATGCTGGAAATCCTAAAAGGCCATCCTCTATTCACCGCCTTTACGGTGATCGCTATCGCGTTGGGGGCTATCGCGAAATACACCGAATTTTTCAAACAATTCATAAATGGTGGCTCTTGAACACTCGGCTTTGGTAATGCAGCAGCATGGGCTGGAGAATGTCTCACGCCGCTGACTGCGTGGCTTACAGCGACCCTCTGTCTAAAACTATTCGACGAGATAGCGTCTGTTTAGCCCAATGAAACCGGGAAAGGCCGAGGTAGTTTTAGACACCTTTCGTATCTCAGCTTGACCGTTTTTAGACATCCTGTTGCGCTTTATCAAAAGCCCTGAGAGAATCGCAGCACTTTGACATCACTGGCAATTATCAGTGGTGCCTTCAAACTGGTTGGGCTGAATCGCCCCGGGTTTTCTAGACACTCTCCAGGCTCGCTGCGTAACGCTTTTCAAACTCTACCGGTGACAGCTGATTGTTGAAACTGTGGCGTCGTTTTGGGTTGTAAAACATCTCGATGTAATCGAACACATCATCCCGAGCATCCTGGCGTGTAGTGTAGATTTTACGCTTGATCCGTTCCCGCTTTAGCAGCTGGAAAAAGCTCTCCGCCACAGCGTTGTCGTGGCAGTTACCTCGACGACTCATGCTGGCCACCAGGTTGTTAGCTTTCAAGAAGCTTCGCCAGTCTGAGCTGCTGTACTGACTGCCTTGATCCGAGTGGATCATCACCTCTTGCTTCGGCTTACGTCTCCAAACCGCCATCAGCAGTGCATCAATGGCTACGTCGCTGGTCATCTGCGACTTCATTGACCAACCAATGATCTGGCGTGAAAACAGATCGAGCACCACGGCCAAATACAGCCAGCCTTCATATGTTCGGATGTAGGTAATGTCTGTGACCCAGACTTTGTTGGGTTCTCTGACATCGAATTGGCGCTTCAGTAAGTTCGGTGAGGCAACGGCTGGTTTACCGCCATATTTTCCCGGCCTCCGTCGATACCCAGTCTGAGAACGTAAACCTTCAAGGCGCATCAACCTAGCCACCCGGTGACGGCCACAGCTCTCACCAACCTCTCGCAGGTCATCATGGATCTTGCGATAGCCATAAACACCACCGCTTTCCAACCAGGAGTGTTTGATCAGTCCAAGCAGTCGCTGATCGTCCTTGGCTCGCGCAGATTTTGGTTCTGATAGCCACGCGTAGTAGCCGCTGGGATGAACCTTGAGCGTCAGGCAAAGCCGTCGAATCGCGTAATGACCCGCTTGCTGCTTAATAAAGGCGTACTTCAGCCGCACTCCTTGGCAAAGTACGCGGCGGCCTTTTTTAAGATGTCTCGCTCCTCCGTCACCCGTTTCAGCTCGGCACGTAGACGACGAACCTCAGCGCTCTGATCATCCTCCTCAACGCGCTGTTCCTGGGGCTTGGTGTAGCGCTTAACCCAGGCATAGAGGCTGTGCACGGACACACCCAATCGTGCAGCCACCTCCGAGACAGGAAGCTGCTTTTCGGTCACTTGCTTGACCGCCTGGATTTTGAATTCTTCGGGATATCGCTGGTTGCTCATGGCACCTCCTAATGGGCCTCATTTTAAGGCTTGGAGGTGTCTACGAAACTAGGGGCGATTCAGGCTGCTGTCCCATTGTGTCCAGCGAACACGCAAAGACAGCAACAGTCTGAATTTCCCCGCAGGCCACCATATGAGACTGGGAAAACAGCTAGGGAGGAATACCTATGGGTATGTCTAAACAAGCTGGTTCAGCAGTTTTGCACAAGCGCATTCGTGCGTTCGGTAGCATGGCCATCGGCTTCGGCTTAATGGGCATGATCCATATGCGTACCTTAAGGACGTCCTCACCCGCCTGCCGACACAGCGGGCGAGTGAGATTACTGAGCTACTCCCGCATAAGTGGGGTCACATCTAACAGTGCAGATTTTCTAGTGAGACACCAGGCTTTTTGGAACGTAGGCTGCTACTGACCTGCGGATTTCTTCCCTAGCCTCATCTGCGCTACCCCAGCGCCCCATCTTCACCCACTTACCCGGTTCCAACGCCTTGTAGTTCTCAAAGAAATGCTGGATCTGCGCAAGCAGAAGTGCGGGAAGTTCTTCGCACTTCTTGATATCGCTGTACATCGAGCTGAGTTTGTCATGAGGAACAGCGATTACTTTGGCATCGGCGCCTGCTTCGTCTGTCATGTACATCACGCCAACCGGACGACTGCGAATGACAACACCAGGAGAGACCGGATAGGGGCAGACCACCAGTACGTCCAGTGGATCGCCATCATCGCTTAGAGTGTTCGGAATAAACCCGTAGTTGGCCGGATAGAACATTGGTGTGCTGAGGAAGCGGTCGACGAAGAGCTGCCCACTTGGCTTGTCCACTTCGTATTTGATCGGAGAGTGGTTTGCAGGAATCTCGATAACGGTGAAAAAGTCATCGGGGATCGCGTTACCAGCTGGAATGTCCGTATAGCTCATGTTCATAGCTCCGAAGCTTTGGAGGGGGCTGCGCTGGAAGGCGTTTTTCCAAGTGTGCCCATCTCGATTGGCGTCTTGGTGAAAAACACCGATATTTCCTCACAGTCCAGTCGCTTGAATAACCGCTCTGCCTCATCCTCCGTGACTGCCAAGCGAATCTCCGTGGGTTGATCAGCCAGCTCAAAAAAGTGCGATGAGTGTAGTTTCCCAGTGTGTCCAAAACCTTCGATTCCAGTACATAGCGTGGCACCGCGCAGCCCCATTTCCTTAGCTACGTCGACGATCCATTCGCCAAGCATCTTTCCTTGATAACGACGGTTTTGTTGGGTGAAGAAAACGACCATATAACCTTTCATTTTAATCTCCTCAGCGAGTACCAATCATTTGGTAGGACAGTAGTCCGGCAGCGGTCATCACTAACGAACCTACGACGTGCAATGAAATTGAGCCGAGCGCCCACAGCAATCTCCCTTCTTGGATTAGGGCAACTGTTTCGGCTGAAAAGGTGGAAAAGGTGGTAAGTCCCCCACAAAAACCCGTGATGATTAGCAGGCGCCATTCGGGGCTTAAGGAGGGAGATGCGGCCAAGAACGCGATGGCTAGGCCGATGATGTACCCCCCGACCATGTTCGCCACCACAGTGCCTGGGGGAATTGTCGGGAAGAGTGCGTTGAGCTTCATGCCCAGGAGCCAGCGCAACCAAGCACCAAGTGATGCACCGATGGCGATAACTAATAGTGATTTCAGCATGGCTGCAATTCTCCTCTGGGCTGGTAGCGCCGAGGAGGTGCTGATAATCGCAGATTGCGATAGAGAGCTGATATGAGATTTGGAGTCAAGATCCTGTCCTACATTAGGGGACAGGGAGGCACACCTACGCACCCTGTCCAGGGTTTACGTAGGCATCATCAGCACGAGGCGGTTTCAAGGAGGAATGCCATCTCCTGAGAAGATCCTATAGCAACAGTACCGATAACTTCAACCTCCACGCACCGAAATCAGTGCGGCCTATAGGGACGCTGCCTCTACTGTCATAGTGACCTGAGCCTACCCAGCGACCTCAATGGAAGTTCGAAAATAGGTAAATCGGAATTCCAATCCAGTTGTTCAAGACGGGTTCGGCAGACGCCTACTCCCTGGCACGCCCGCAGCGCGATCAATCCGTTATCCCCATCGCCGGTGATGGCGATAGTTCTTTGAGCATGCCGCATTCTTGAGTTCGGCCCTTGTTTCTGATCATACTCACCAGATAGCGATCTGATAGTACGAAACTATGCCCCTCACCAAGCCTAGCCAGCAACTACGCCGAGATCTGCCGATACTGGGTTAATCACTGAAAACCGGATCTGTACAGGAGGCTAGCAATGGGTCACTCCGCTGATTATCAAACAGAGCTGCATATCAAGGAGCTTGAGAAGGTGGTCCAGACGCTTTTGGACCAGGGCAAAAAATTCAGAGAGGGTGGGCTTGGTGAGTTGGCGGACACGGCCTTTGACCAGGCGCGGCAACTGAAGCGCATCATAGCCGATCTCAGAAAGATGATGGAGGAGTAGGTATGTCCCTAACCAAGCCCAACCAGCAGCTGCGCCGCGACCTGAAAGAGGCTGCGGCCCTGCTCAAGTGGTCAGGGGTCGACCTGATGCAGGCCGCCGTGCGGATATCGGCGGCTGGACAGGAAGACGATTCCAGAGAACTGCTGAGGATCGCAGCGAGCTACCAGGCTGTCGAGGACAGGATGATCGGGTATGCGGATGAGGTGAAGGCTGGGCAAATAATCCGGAGCAAGGTCGCGAATGCAAAACCAAAATGATCTGCGTCGCGATCTTCAAGGTATCGCCTCAGACCTCAAGTGGTCCGCCGTCGAGCTGATGAGGATTGCGGAACGGCTGAGCCTTGCCGGCAATGAGGCGGACGCCCAGGCCGTGCTGAAGATGTGCACCGTACTTCGTGCTGACGAGGATCGGCTGGCGGGGTATGCGGAAGAGGTGAAGGCGGGAACGATTGTGCGGGGTAAGGCTGGAGCGGTCGGGTAGCTGTAGAAAATGGCCACGGATGATCAGTGGTAAATACACATTGGAGTAGTGTTTTTGATCCAGCAAAGCCTTGTCAGAATAAATGTTGAGGAAGTTTACCCTCAGAAAACGGACACTGCGCACGCGGGCGGGTTTTGTCGGTGTGACGACGGTATGGATTACGCCTATAAGATTAGTCACCCTGACCACAGGTACGTGCCCGCCGCAGAATGGCTATGCACCAGTGTCGCTCAAGCTTGCAGAGTAGCTACCCCGCCATTTGAAATAATTTTTTCTGAGAGTGGGGAGCCTTGGTTTGGGTCTCGCATTGAGGGTGGCAAGCTCGACGAGGACGATTGTATTTTGGCGCTCCAGGCTGGCGAGATGAGCGGCAAGATTTCTAATCTGAAAGAGCGCCTCTCTTCCATCTATGCGCTCGATCTGTTTTTGAACAACGTTGACCGCCACGGAAAAAACTATCTGTTCCGTACAAGTCTCGACAGGGTAGTTTTGCTTGCATTCGATTTCAGTCTGGCTTGGCTCGCTCACGGGCCTCAGTTGCGCGGCTTCCCGTCAGCCGACTCAAATACGATGATGGCCCATCGTTTTTTGGAAAGAGAGTACGGTTTTGACGCACCGACAGCTCTCAGGATGATAGATTCTATTGCTGGGCTGCCTGCGGGCTGGATAGTACCGTGTGCAGAGGCTATACCTGAGCAATGGAAGCTAGGGAATGAAATTGATTTGGCTGTTGAGTGGTGGGAGAGCCAAGAAAGACTGGATCGCTGCGAACAAATTAGAGGAGTGCTAAAATGAACATTGTTAGGTACAGCTTGATTCAGTTCACTCCCGACAGAAAACGCAACGAGACCGTCAATATCGGTCTTCTGGTATTTCTACAAGAAGAGATTTCTATTCACATGTGTGAGTCGATTAGAAAGATTCGCGCTGTAGATGGTATCACCACCGCCAATGAACTAAAAATAGCCGAAGCGCGCATCAGGAAAATCTTTAGCTCTATCGACTCTGGCTCTGATAGCTTTCAGCGTGAATTCGATTTTCTTCGTAGTATGCTGCCTAGCTCATACCAGCTTACGTCTCTAGGCTATTTCAAATGTGAATCAACTGAGCAAGCCAATCTCAAGATAGCGAAGCTGATGGAGGACTTGGTAATCCCACCGAGGCCAAGAGCTACGCGAGCATCCGGCACGCGGATCATCACAAATCTTCGCAAGCTGTTTCAGCAACATAATCTTTTCAGTACTAGTGTCGAAGACATTTTAAACCATCGCGTGGTTGAGAAATTTCCTATTTCTGAGCGTGCAAATCTTCATGCGGATTTCGCAATGAAGAACGGCGTGTACCACATCACGGAAACTATTGATCTCGCAGCAAGAGATTCATCAATGAAGTTTAAGGAGGCAGGGTTAAAATCCTTTATTCTTGCTAAAGCCAAGCTTGAACTTGGGAACGAAACCAGATGTTATGCGGTTTACTCAGCCAACTCCTCCGATGAGAAGGATAAGTCAGAAGCTATTGACCTTCTTAATGAGGGATCAGATTTTATCTACAACCTCAACAGCGCCAGAGATAAAATTGCATACATCCAACAAATGGAAGACGCCGCCGGTGTCGCTCGATTGCACTGAGTAGAAGCGACCAACCATAGAGCCCGGCCCAGCGCCGGGCTTCTTGTATCTGCCCTCCCCGATTTGAACGAGCATATAACTGAACGAATGCGTCCCTCCTGCGCTCTACGCTTTATAGCCCAGGTAGACATCAGCCATGCTCATTCACGAAAATTCGGTACTTCTCCAGAGCCTGATCTTTCAGCTCTCGGACGTCGACGGCAGATCTTCGTTCTCGCTGACAGGCGACGTTGCCCACAATCTCATGGGCCTGCGGGATCTACTTCAGCTGGAAATGATCACCAGGGAGTTCAGCTACGGCGTTATTGCGGACCCGCTTGGGTTTCTTCTGACTTCTGCTGAAGCAATCCTTTTGACTAAGCGCGGCAATCTGTTCTCAGGGTAAGTGCCAGCGGCGCTCTTCCCTACCTTGATTTCCATAATCCTTGGTCTAAAATCTACAGTGCCAACGTGTTCAGCCTTCGTTTGGCTTTTTCGCCCGCGCATGCGGGCTTTTTGTATCAGAAATTTGATTGAGTTGGTCTGCATCAATGTTGCCCGACTAAAACCGGAGCTCCTGAAAGGTCCCATTCGCGTTATCAATGCGTACAGAGGCTTTGGCGCCAGCAAGGAACTCAGCCGCCAGCTTGATCAACTCCTCCTTTGTCCTGGCCTCAATTGTAGCTCGCGTTCTTCGGGCTTGGAATAACGCCCAACCTGTGCTCGTTTTCTCAATGCGGTAAGTATTCATGAGCCCCCTCCCAAGAAAATTTGAGCATACACGGTCGCCATAATTAGCCCCCAAATTACCGACCCGGGTCAGCACCTTGCTTACTCAAGCTATCAGCGAACACCTTTCCCCTTTGCAGCGTCGAGCATACATTCCGCACCCTGCGAGAAAGAACTCCCGGCCTGTTGAACAAGTTTACGCCACTCGTCGCTGCCGATCAGGTCAGCGCGCTCCATAGCGTCGGCGCGCCTCAGCAATGAAAAGTACCGCTCCTCTGCCTCTATTTTGCTCTCAGCAAGCGCGAATAGCTCACGCCAGGCTGTCAGTGCCAATCTCCGCTGTGCTTCTCTCATTGGAGCGCCTATTGGTAGCGGGATATTTGATCATCATGGCCCCTCCACCATTAACAACCAAGCGCTCAATGGTGGCTGTACGCCACGAATGGTAGAGTGCGGGCTCAATTCCATCATGCGGTGGGCCACAACCAAACTGGTTGCAATGGAAGTTGAGGACTTATCTTTTTACACGACATGAAGAAATGCCCTACTAAAGTCCTGACGACTCAACCACTTCAGGTTGGCCCAGTTTCCAGTCGCACCCGTTCAGTGTCATCCATAGATTCGACTCGCTGCTCACTCGCCTCTTCAAGTTGATCAGCCTCGGCGTTTTCCTTGGCCAGGCGCTGCATTTCAGCCTGGTGCTGAATCTGGCGCCAGCGCGATATCTGCCGGTCGACCGCCTGGTCGTAGTCCAAGGCTGACATTTTATGTTGCGGGAAGTCCTGCACGGCATCCCACGCGGCCTGATCGAGGCGAAGCACGTCGCGGTGCATGGTGTAGCGAAGCTGGTCGTGCAGAATAGACTGAATAAACCCGGGGTAAACATCAGGAGCCGTATCCGCCGGCAGGCCGATCAGCTTCATTGAGGCGTCAAATGCAGCCGCCTTTGCGGTGAGTGGCGTCTGGACGTCCTGAAGCATTCGGCAATTCTGGACCGACTGATCCACCATCGCGCGCAGTGATATGCAGTCAACCTGGGCGCCCTTAAGTCGTTCACTGGTGTCGCTCAGCAGCTTGGCCAGGGCTTCGTAAACATGGGTAACCGCCTTGCTGGGCGCTTTAGCCGTAGTTGAACCGCACGCTGGGCACGCGCCGCCCTTTCGCTGCCCGGCGGGGCCAAACCAGCCGCAATTGCATGAACACAGCGCCTGTCCGTTCAACGGAAGCGGATTCAGTGCGCGGATCGGCTCTCGCTCCCCGGGTTTCAAACGGTCCGGATCAGTGAAAAGTGTCGAGTCTGGAGATTGTCCAGGCATCTGGAGTACCTATTGGGTGGGGCCTCGCGGCCGGATAAAGTGGGGAGCGGCCCCTATACAAGCAGGCCGCGCTGCATCAACTGGCAAGCTGTTCCCGTTCCTGGGTCAGCTTGGTCAACTCCTGCTGTTTGCGCTCGGCACTCATACCTCCGAGGCGCACCGCTGCCATTTTGGCATTGATGCTTTTCACGGTTGGCTTGGAAGCGCCAGCCGCCAGAGGCTTTGCTGTGTCGCCGGCCTTAAGCCAGGCCTTGAACTCCGGCATTTTCATCTCGGTGACGTCGCCCACGCTCCAGTCCTTATCGAAGTTGGATTTGTAGGCTTTGATCGCCGCAGCCTGGCTGGTGTAGCCCAGCATGACCTTGTGCTCATCAAACTTACCCGAGCCTTGGTCTTTCTGGTCCACGACGAACACCCGCTGGCTGAATGGCTCAGGGCCAACGTACACGTCAACCTGGTCGCCATCAGCGCCGGTGGTGCGTTTGATGTAGCCATAATGGTCGGACATTGAATGCGACCACTCATTGCCTTCCTTGTCGACGCCTTTGCGCTCCGAACCGCGGGGGTTCTCGATCGCAATATTCAGCCCTTGCAGGTTGATATGGCCTTTCCGGTAGTTACCCGCCTCTTTCTGGGCGGTGCTGGGTTCCGGGAGATTATTGTCGGGAGAGGTTGCTGCGTCACGCGCCGCAATATCCAGGGCTTCCGCCGGCGGCAAACTCGCGCGATCTGCTTTAGAAGAAGGCAGCAGGTCAGTAGGCTGTGTGTCTTCCTTGTCACCATACTGGTCCGCCTGGTCCTCATGAAGCTTCTGGGCGTAGTCGTCGGCACTTTGTACATCCTTGAAGACCCCCAGGTGCTTACCGGTTCGCTCATACGTCTTGATCGCCTCACGATCAGACATGATCCTGCCGTCATCGCTGACGGTCGGAATTAGAACCTCCTTACCGTCAACTCCGATCGACATAGAGCGCACGGTGCCAATAGAGCCATCCGCATTGCGCACCGTTGGCCTGGTGTTCAGGTCGATGTTGCCGGCGGTGATCAGGCCACCTGTGCCAGACCCAGGCAAGCCAGTATCGTCATCAGCCTGCTGTGCTTGCTCTTGCGGCTGTAAGCCCTGATTGGGCAGCACTGCAGCTCCACCTGACGGCTCCGGCGTCGGATTGGCAGATTGCAATGCTGGCAGCACGGGCTGCCCGTCGGCGGCAGGCCTTTGCACAGGCTCAGTCGCCTCGGAGTTGTCCTCGTCACCACCGCCGGCTTCTAAGGCCTGGATGTAAGGAGAAAACCTTGCGGCCAGAGCCCGGGCGGATGCAGCGGACGCCCCAGTATTTGGGTTCTCTGCGAGACGAATCAGTGCGTTTCGCACTGGCGCGCTCTCGTAAAGTCGTGCAAACCCACCGATCGAACCAGCGATAGGGATCGCCTTGAGACCGGCAGCGGACGCAGCGGCAAAACCTCCGATGCTGTAGTTTTGCTGCCCGGTATTGGTCATGACGCCAGCCTGACCCGCACGCCGAGTCGCATCTAAAACCTGCCGCAACCCTTCAAGCTGCCGACGGTCAGCATCCCTGAAAAAGATGTTGGCCTGAGCCGGCATCTTGTTCATGTTATTGATGAATCGATCGGGAGACAGTCCGTCAGCGCCCTGCGAGTTTCTGAGAAGTCTCTGGATAATGGTTGCCCGCGCTGCCTGCCGGCCTTCCGTGTCGAGGCTCTGGAAAAGGTTCCTAACCTCGCTTGGCTTGCGACTGAACAACAAGCTCTCGGCCAGTTCCGGGGTGACATCTCCGCGATCAAGCACAGACTTCATGCGGGACTTGCTGACCTTCCCGGCCTCCTCGCCATAAATCGCATTTGCCTGGCGAAGCTTGAGCACGTCTTGCGCCGGTAGGTTCGCCCGCGCAACATCATTCATATCGTCGTATAACGACGATTGCAGTCGCGTCAGCAACGCCTTAGCCCTTGTCGGCAACTGGCTTCGCGCGGCACCGTCGAAAGACTTAACGATGTCTCGCAACGCTGTGCGGTTCTCCCTGAGTGAGGAGTATGTTTGCGGTGCCGCGTTCAGCGTTTGCATGAACTGCTGGATTTCGCTCGCCGCCTCCGGGCTCCCTACAATCCCCGGCCGGTTTAGCTCGGCAAGAGCGTCATCCGCGGCTTGGGTCGTTCTGGCATACGGCACAACTCCTACCTGATCCAGCTGGGCCTCGTACTTGCCAATCCTGTTACCAGCAGCTTTACGGCGGCGGCCCACCCTTGCCTGAAGGCTTTCCATGATCTGATCAGCCTGGGGTGGCGGGTATTGATTATTGAGATCCTCAACCGCGGCTATCCGTGCTTCTCGCTGTGCTTGCCGCGCACCAGCCGTACCTGCGAACGGAATTCGCTCACCGGCTACCTGCGCGCTTCGAGACATGAACGTTTCAGGCGGAAATACATCGGAAGTCATCAAAGGGATGTTGGTCTGCTCAGCTGCTCGAACAAGCTGAGCGTTTTCGCCCTGAGCAGGATTTCGCATTGCCCTGACTGCACGCCTGCCGGCGTCCACAACACCGCCCGCAGCACTCGCTACAAATGGCGTTGCCGCGCCGAGCGCGCCAGCAATTGCAATATCACCGCCGTCAAAATTGCCGCCGGCATTTTCTTGCAGTCCCTCAAGCCCCGCCTGTGTAGCAGCAGAGCCCGCCCCCAACACCACCGCCTGGCGGGCCAGACCGCCACCAGCCAATGTTGCTACACGACCGGCAGGGGTGAATGCCGCGCCAATACCTACAGCCTGGGCAACATCAAGCCCTGTTAGCCCGGGCTTGTTGATGACCGCCTGAGCACCGGTCTTGTTGTTCGCCGCGATCAGGTTGCCCTTTTCATCTTGAGAAATGCCGATGTAGGGAGAGCTGGAGCGCAGCATTTTTGCAATTTCGCCCGGATCGGTGGTGGTCGGCAGCGCTGCAAAAAGTGCTGCCTGCTGTCCAGCCGGGATATCGAGCCCTTTGAACAGGCCGGAGTTCTGCAACTCCGGCAACTCTTTAGTGGCGCGCGTCTGACGTTCGGAACCCGTGAACATCTCCTTCACACCCTGGATAAAGCCGCGATCTCGGGGCTCTTCCTTGCCTGCGAGCGGTGCAGCCTCCCAAGCTGGCCTGGTAGAGGCGGTTTCCGGTTTTGCGACATTGCCGGCGCCTGTTGCGCCGGCGCCCGCGTCATAGAGCGGAGCATCTTCCCAAGCGGCCATTATGGTTTCACCCTTTGTTTTCCATTTGGATCGATGAACACCGTGCCCGACGGCAAGCGGTTGTAGTCATCGTCAGTCGCGATGCTCGGCGCAGAGGCACTCTGCTGCCGGGCCGGCGCAGTTGCCTGCGGCAATTGCAAACCTCGCTGCTGAGCCGGGCCCGCCTGAGGAATTACGGTACCGATGTCCAAGGGTTCAGCCCGGGCGTTTTGGCGGCGCTGTTGGATCATGTTGGTTTTTAGCTCCATCGCCTTTTCGTTCAGGGCCCGGATTTCAGTCAGGCGCTGCTGCACCAGCGCGGGGTCGTTGATATTGGTGATGAGCTCATTCCAGGCGCGCTGGGCATCACCATCCGTTTGCACTCCAGAGTTGAGCCGCAGGCTGGCATTGCGCAATTGCTCAAGCGTCGAGTTCAGCGAGCCGTAGTTCCTCGACTCCTCGGTGCTCATGCCCATCGCATTACGTGCTGCTGCAAGTTTGTTATTGACTGGGCCGAGGTTGAGCTTCCCCGACGTGATCTGCTCGCCGATGCGCGATAGCTGATCGTTCATGGTGGATGCAGCGGCGATCGCCTCCAGATCCTTGTCCTCGGCTTTTTGAACCGGAGCCGCGAGGGGCTTGCTCATCTGATCTTTCGGGGCCAGCCCCATTTGCTGACCGTATCGCAACGCGGCCTGCCTGTTTTCGGGAGTGTTGAAGACTCCACTCAGCAGCTTGTACCCGGATACACGGTCAACCAATTTCTCGATGGGCATCTCGAGCACTTCATCATCCGCATCATTGGCGGTGCCGCGGCTCTTGGTCATCGGGGCAGTATATTTTTTCCCATCATCACCAGTTATCTCGAGCTCAAATGCAACGGTACCCTCCGTCCGCCCAGGCATCACTTGCACAATGCGCTTCTTGCCGCCTCCGCCTTGCTGAATGTTCGGCGCAAACATACGATTTACCGCGTCCAAAGCCTCAGGCGAGTTTGAGTTGATTTCACCGGTGAACACCTTGCCAGCAGTCGCTACATCGCCCTGCATGGTAGGGGAAAGGACGTGACGGGGGTCCATCCAAGGGTTGCGCTTGAAAACCTCAAGATCGTTGTCGTCCAGATCCGCGCCCGCGGCAATCTTGGCGTAGGCGGATTGCGCGGTGAGCGCATCCTGCTTCTGCATTTCGGCTTTGTCCTGCCGTCCGATCTGGCGAGTCAGCTGTTGCTGCTGAAGATCAAAGCGCTGATCCTCGTGCTGCATACGCACCGCTGCCTGCTGCTGGCCCGCGACCTGCAGACCGTAAGTTGCCTGGACCTGTCTATCTTGGCGCGAAGCGTTGTCCGAATCGCGCTGGCGCAGGTAATTGCGCTGATCCTGCGTATCAGTGTAGTTACGCTGGTCTGTCTCCCGACGGTACGCAAGATCATCTTTGCGTAGCCCCATCTCCTGCTGCTGAATATCTCGACCGTACTGGCGATCCTCGGCCTGCTGCGCGATTTGCACGCGCTGGAGCTCTTTTTGATCTTTTTGCGCGAGTAAGTTGGTGACCAGGCCGAAGCCTTGGGAGAATCCATCCATCCCGCCACGGGTATCTAATCCGCCTGCCATTTGTTGTCTCCCGACAATAAGAAACAGCTGAACCTAATGGTCCACCGCTGATAACTTGACTTCTAGTAGCTTTCGATATAATTCAGTGGCTTACCACTGACTCGCTTCAACCATGCGAGTTACCAGCCAAGACGAATACCCCACTTGCCTTTCTTTACGCCCGCCTCCATAAAAGGGAAAATAGAGTGTTCGTCAAAGAACCGGCTGGATTTTGCATAACCCAGCTCTTCGACAAGCGCTTCCATTACTTTGTTATATTTCCGGGCTCGCCGCTCACACTCTTTAGATGCTAAATGAAAGTTGTAAATGTAACTCCCCAAGAACCATAGAATTACCAACACGGTGAAAAATTCAACATACATAGCAGGCATCCTTCCTATACAGAGAGCGATTACATCGCGACTATCTGACTATACCTATCACATAAAAGAGCCTGCAATGTAGCCAATTCCCGCTCCGATAGCAGTACCAACCGGGCCAAAAGCGGAGCCCACCATGGCTCCCGTGGTAGCCATGCCTACCTGACTGGATTGCGTGTTGGCCTTCGCCTGCTGATTCATCTGATCCTCGGCGAGCTTTGCCTGTTGCTGCTGCTGTGACAACTGGGAAAGACCTTGCATGGCCTCACCCTGCATTTCTTGCTTCAGTCCAACTAGTCCGTATGCCATAGCATTACCCTCCCTGCTTCAGGCCACTGAGGCCCATGCCGCCGGCCATGACTTGCTCCTGCAGGTCTCGCGCGGAGATTCGTGCGTTATTGCTCGCATCCACCGAACCCGTAGCTCGACCGAGCTGCATTTTCCGATCTTGCGCGGCCTGTTGAGCTGGCGATAAGACGAGGCCCATCCCCTGCTGCTGTAGCTGGAGCCCTTGATTCGCGCTATCGAACGACTTGTTCACCGACTCGGTGGCGGTCGCTGCTTGTTCGCCGGCAAAAGAATCGCTGGTTGCGATGTTCGCCAGCTTGTCGACGTATGGCTGAAAGCGCGCCTTCCAGTCGTCCCACTGAGCTCGGCTGAGCTGCCCAAGAACGTTAGAGGCCCCTTGTTTGCCGGCGAATGCGGCGCTCGGATCAACGTAGTAGGTCATTATGCGTAGCCCGCAAAGTTGGCACCGCCTGCGACATTGTCATAAATCTTGCCGCTGGTGCCTGATGGATTGAGAACGGTGGAATTGGCCGCGGTTGTCCTTGCTGGAGCCATATTATTGAGGCCGTAGGAGACGCCACCAGCAACTGCCCCTAGCGCCGTGCCGGCGAGTTGTAGGTTCGCTGACTTGCGGTTGAAGTTGGTGAAGGCCGCCCCTTGGGCATCCTGAGCTGCCTGGCTTGCCACGGTATTCAGGCCGGCCTGTGCCTGGGATGATTGCCCCTGACCAATCGCCGCGACATTGCTGAGCCCGGCGATTTTTTGGCTTTTCTGTTCAAACTGCGCGCGCGCCATAGTGTCGCCGCCGGCCATCCCTACACTTGTTGCCAGATCGCCCTGGGCAGAAGTGAAGCGACCACTATTCGGGTTCAGCCCATATTGCTGGGTGACACCCTGGTTCAGTTGCTCCATTCCGGAGCTGAGCGCCTTTTGCGTCCCAGCGTTGGTCTTGCCGCGGACGTAGGCCATGCTCCCTTCGGAATCCATGTCGTCAACACGCTTCATGTACGCATTTTCAACCGGAGCCAGGCGCTCCTGGGCATAGTTCCACTTTTCGGCCGCCACCTGCGCGGCATACTTTTGCTCCGGCGTATCCTGGATTGAGTTATCGGTCTTGCTGCCGCCGCTCATAATTCGCCTCGCTTGATCAGGTCTTGGTTGTAGGCAGAAAAGGTCTCATCGTGAAAGTGTCGACGAATGCCGGCAGATACTTCTGCCATCCAGCCGGCGCCACCGACCAGATACGCACACTGCACCACTAGGCCGGTAAGCTGGTCCCTGAGGACAAAAGCCAGGCTGCGCCCATGATGGTCGCCGTCCCGCTCAAGCGTGACGCTGTCGCGCCAATCCTGCAGCGCGCCAGCCATGAGCGGGCGAACGAAATGTTCAAAGTGACGGTAGAACGGATTGATGGGCAGCTCGATCAGCGCGAGCCAGAACGCCTGATAGACGTCGTTGGGGGTCAGCGGCTTATCACCGTCCACGATGTCATCCAGGGTCTGCGAAATAGAAAACAGCGTCTCGCAGAACGAAATTGCATCGGGGTGGCCCTTGAGTACCCGGGCTAGCAATTGCTCTTGTGTTTCACTCATCGGTTCGCCCTCACACGAAAATTCGGGTCAGATCGACCTGGCGCAGCTTGATTGTTGCGTCCTGGCCGGTGCCTGTTTTGAAAATGATGGAAAGCCTGAACTTAAGGCTTGTCGGCACCTGGGCCAGCGCCAGGATCTGGGTCACCAATGTTCCGGCGATGTTGCCGATAGGCATGGCGTGGTTGAGTTCCTGGTTCTGGCCGATCTGAGCGATGGTTGTGCCGCTGGCACTCACTGCCACGACTTGCAGAGCAACCTGCAGCACGCTGGTGTTGACGCTTGAGAACTCCCAGCCGGCAATAGCGCGTAAGCGCTGGCCAACGGCAACTTTGGAGACGTCCACAGACTGCTCCAGGATAAGCGTCGGCGTTGCTGCACTTGGCATGCCGGTAATACGCAAAACCTGCTTTTCCCCGATATCTGCAGCCTCTTTCGACGCCGTCACCGCCAAACCATTGAGGTTTGTACCCTGCAGGGTGCAGGACGTCGCCAATTGGCCCGTAGCGTTGCTTCCTGCGCCCAGCGTGCCGTTGGTGCCAGTCAACAGCGCGTTGGGGATCAGGCTGCCCCCGGGCACCGCTGCAGCGTCGTAAAGAACGTTCGATGTTGGAAGGATCGCCGGAAAGGTGAATAGTCGTTTCAACGCTTCACCCACCTTTCTGCCGATGATTAGTGCCCCCATTGGGGTCGGGTGCAGGCCGTCGCCGGTCATACCTTCTTTGGGCCAGTAGCTCACTCCTGATGCGGGGTCGACCATCTCATCCCACGGATTCACGACGATGATGCCCAGGCTTGGCGCGACGTTTAGATACCAGTTGTGAACCGCGAAATGGTTGGCTGTCTGCTGTGGTGGCAGCCCCACGTTCGCCCCTATTACTGGGGTCTCGGCGATGGCAATAACCACCTTTCCACGCTTGAGCAGCGCGGCATATAGGTATTCCAAGTTACGGATTGTTTGCTCCAGGGTCATCCCGTTCAATCGGTCGTTGCCGGTGCCGAAATGCACCATCACGTCGAAAGCGCTGCTGTTCGCAATTACATCCGCCTGCAGACGGGCAAGCATTTGCGACGTGGTGTTGCCATCGATCCCTTTGTTGAGGGTCAGCGGAAACGCGGCGAGCCCCCCTGTTTCGGAAACAGCCCAATCGGTAAAGCCTACGTTGCCCTTGGTGCACTGGAATGCGCGACTATCACCCAGCACCAGCACGTCAGTAAGCAGTGGCCGGTAAAGCCTGGCCTGAGCCTTCTGCACCGCACTATCAGCCCTCGAGCCTTGCTCTGCCGTGGCGGCGCCGATATCGCCCGCAGTTACCGTCAACTTGCCCTCGGGACTGGGCAGCACATCGTTCAGCTGCTTGACTGTTCCTACGCCACCCCCGCCACCCCCCGCTCCTGCCATCGCCGCAAGCTTCGCCGGGCACTCAGCCATCGTCACTTTGCCGTATCGATCAGTGAGCGGGTATTTGCCATCCTTGTTCGGGCCGCCGGTGGCGGTGCCCGTGGTCCAATCCGAAAATTCGGCCAGGCTGACTTGGCGATCTTTCAAAAATTCTTCGATCTTCTCCAGCAGATCCCGAATGCCTTGGTTGGTGACGAAGCGGAGCAGCACATAGGGTGCGTTCGCAATGGCACCAGCAGGAGCCGCGTCCAGCGTCACACGGGTATCGGTCTCCACAGTGACCAGCTCGAAGCACTGACCGCTCGGCACCACCAAAACGTCGCCGCGCACGGCATTCGATAACCATGAAGTGCCGGCGCCGGTCGCAATTACTGCGCCCGCAGCAATAGAGACCGTTCCGGCGCGGTAGATATGGGTAGCCATAATTTTTCCTGAGATGTATTACGCGGGACCGGGGCCGGCCGGGAGGATGATCCCTTGATCGACGGGCCTTCTGGTTTCGATGAACAAAAACGGCATGTGAATCAGCGTTCCAGAGCGCCCTGTCAGGATGACTCGGGGAATGACCTCGCCGATGAGGCCGGGCACATAAAGCCGGCTGCCAGCCACTTCACCGTTGTACCGCATGAAATAGCCTGTTCCGATGGAGCTGACGAGCATCCACTCATTGCGAGCGCCAAAGGTGTCAGACCCTTGCCAAAACTCGACGTATTGGTCTGGCTCTACCTGGTCCCTGCTGCTGTAGTTCCACACGCCACTGGAGCGTTTGTAGCTGACCGCGTTATTGCCAGAGTCAAAAACGACTACCGAACCAGGTGCCCAAACCCGAATTCCATGGGTTTCACCGCTGATGTATCCACCGGATGCAATGACCATGAACTCGCACATATAGGCGCGCATAAGCGGGTAAAGCTGAGCGTGGTTTTGAGGATTTCCGGGCAAGTTAACGATGGTGAAGGCCACTATCACACCCGTCCATGCGCCTGGGGCGCCTTTGGGCGCGATGTAACCGATAACTGTCGCTACCTGAGAAGCAATGTTGCGTGGCCGTGCAAACACTAGTGGTGGCGTCGGGCTGGTTGAAACCCCGAAAAAGGTGTACTCAAAAAAAATGGCTACCGGTGGTATGCCGTCCCTTTCCTTGTAGAGGCGAACATCTGTCCACCCGCCGTTATCTATGTGTCCCGCACCATCGTCAACCGCGACAAAAATGGGATTATTTTCATCGACGGAGAGGTTTCCCCAGTCGTTTTTCACCCTAAAACCGGTGCTCATGATGAAATCCCTAAAATCAGAAAGCACGACACGGGTGCGGCCGACCAAGTAAGCAAGTTGCCATTGACCACCACCAGCGGAACCGGCGAGATGCCGACGTTCTCGGCGGGCATGAGGCTAATGTCCAGTTTCAACCCGGCATACGGCGTTAGATCCAGGCTACCCGCAGCGTTGCTTTGGGTTCTGATCGACTCCATTTTGCGAATGGTCCGCACCGAACTGTCAAAGGTGACCTGCTTGTTTTTGTCGCGGCATCGAATGATCGATGTCATAGCAGCAGCTCCCCAATTTCAATTCGCAAGTCGCCGGCGGGGTCGTACCAGCGCTGATAGCTGTCGGTCATCACCATCCTGGTGCCGCCAAGGAGGCCGTTCATAAATATCCCCGCCTGCGGGTCAATCACGAACCTCGGCAAGCCACCGGCGCCGACCTGGGAGCTTTTGAGCTGCCCGTATACCTGCCCGAACCCGATAGTGATGTTGGCAACGTCGATTGCCTCAGCACGCAACTGACCGCCGACAGTAGTCACCGGCGTTACACCATCGTTTGCCGTGAGCTTACCGATACTGATCGGTCCAATCTGGGCTTGCTGGATGGATGCCTCTTTCACCAGCAGCGTGTTGATGTAGACCTTCTCCCCATCGATGGTGAAGGGATTCACATAGTTCGGCCCGTGCACGCCTGGCGTTGCAATCCAGAAGCGGTTGGCCAGGATTGCAAAGTCGGCAACCGTGCCGTCGTTGTACGCACCAAATCCGCTGATCAGCCCGTTTACGTCGAGCCTCAGCGTGTATTGAGCGGAAAGCCCCTCAAGCGCCGTGGTGTGCGTGCTCAGCGTTTGCTGGACGGCCGCAGACTGCTCATTCACGCTACTTTGCAGTGAGGTGATCGAATTCGCCGTCGCCTCAAACTCGGTGGCGATGGTCTGCTGGTCACTGAGGTACTGGGCCGCGGTGTTATCCATCCGCGACACCAGTCCTTCCAGATTTCTGGCCTGGGCCTCGATCGCGCTGGCAAAGGTTTCGCTGTACTGAGTCAGCACAGCCTCAGCGCCCTCAAGGCGCGAGGACATGCTGTTCAGCGCCTCAGTGGCGGCCTCTTGCAGATTAATCCGCGCGGTACGCTCAGAGACGATGTCTGCGGAGTTCTCACCGATGCTGGCTTGCATCAGGTCAATCTGGTGCGCGATAGCCTGCTGGTCGGAGGTAATCACCTCCTGCAGTTGAGTGATAGCGGCAGTGATGTCTTTTCCAGTTTGCACCCGCAGATCGGATACTTGGCGCCGAATCTGCACGTTCTCATCGTCGCGCAGGTAGCGCTCGGCCGAAGTCATCAATTTCGCGGACTGGGCAGCGGCACCAAGCATCGCGATCGTCTGGTTCAGTCCTTCGAGGTCGATGGCTTTGGCGAGTGCCTTCGCCAGCTCGCTCTGACTCGTCTCCTTTGTTATCAGCTCCAGTAGGTAGTCGATATCAAGCATCGACTCAACGTAGGTGCCGTCAGGGCTGTTAGGCGGCCCCTCTACATTTGAAGTCGAAACCCAAGTGATCCAGTAGTAATAGCTGATGCCTTTCTTCGGGTCATCAGGATCTACCGCATCACCGCGAATCGGGTCGCTATAGATCATGCCGGTGGCACGACTGATCAGCGTGGCCTGGCCGAAGTTGTCAGTTTCGCTGCGGTAGATGTTGGTCAGCGAGTGGTTGCGGTAGAGCTTGTAGGGGTTTTCCCAGGTCAGCGTGTTCATGCCGAAGACGCCTACCGCTTGAAACCCGACCGGGGCCGGCGGTACTGCGCGATCTGGAACACCAGGCGTGGGAACCAAACCACCGGTACCACCTGGCTTCCAGCCTGGCCGGAGCGTGAACGCCCCGCTTTCCAGCAGATCCCGGAAGGTCAGCTTCTTGTCGAGGCCGTTCCCGCGATTCCCCTCGCCCGTTTCGATGATCTCGGTGAGAGCACTGAAAAACGGGCGCAACTCCGCCGAAACCTTGCTGCTTGGTGCAGGAAGGCTTGAGCGTTTGGTCGTCATTAGGTCAACTCAGAGGGCGTATTCGCGATTTGGATTGAGAAAACTTCGTTAGAGCCTGCCGCTTCGACCTGCCACTCACGCGCCTCCGCGTACCCAGCAGGCAACCGAAACATTCCGGCTGCTTCAATTGGCACATCAAGCACCAGCTCCTTGTCCGCAAACACCCGAAATTGAACTGGGTAAGTGTCGGCAACCACCTTTCCGCAGTTGAAGTTTGCAGCTCCAGGAGGGAACTCGAAGATCTTCGACCGCCATCGATATTGCATCGGCGGCCCGCCGCGCCACTTGGAAATACTGCTGCCTTGGATGAGGTACAGCGACGATGCAGCAATGTCGTAGTAGGAATTGGCAGCGGCCGCATCGATGAACTCAATGCCTTCTCCCGGGGCCAGGGCGAAACAGCCGCCACTGTAGAAGGCCAGGTATCGCCCCTCATACCGGCAGGCGTGGATTGAGGATGGATTGAGCGCCTGCCATTGCTCAGGTGTTAGAACTCCGTCAGTGATCAGCTGGGGCTCGCCTCCAGATACCGCCACCAGCCCCTCCGTTGAGGCATAGACGACATACTCCCCCATATCCACCACTGATCCCCTGGAGATGCACACGCGGTCGGCATCAGGGTCTGAGGCCGTCATTGCGGCCGGCGTAGTCCCAGTAACGAGCCGAGGCCGCCCAGTGGTGGCCACCACCAACCCGGCAGTGGTGACACCAATGCCCACGATCTTGTCGGGAAACGATATCTGGTAGTCGACGGGCCAGGCGTGAGGATAGTACGGCTCGCAAAAACACAGCGTATTGTCGAAAAAACCGGCGAAGATGCCGTTCGGCATTTCCACCAAACCTACCATCGTGGCGTCTGGCATATCCCAAGTGAGCGACGGGCACGCGATGCCAAGTTCGTCACTGTTGATATCGTCCACCCAACTGTTCTGGGCCACGGGAAAGTCAGCGAGATATAGGAACTCGCCACCACTTTCTGACCGGTAGAGGCGCTTCGTGACGATGTTGTAAGGGCCTGCCGGAGCCGCCGGCAACTGAATATTGACCTTGCCAGGCAACTGACCTTCGGCGCCATCCCAGCGCGTGATGATGTTCGATGCTGAACTGGGAGGCCCTTCCTCGCCGTACGCCGTAACGTACGTCACGATGTACGTTGCATTGACCACTGTGGCCGGGGCGGCACCGCTGTCGCCGGCCTCGGTCACCAGCGGCGCGCCGTCTGCGGCTGGAACTCCGAGGCGGTAAAAACCTGACGGGTAAGGTCCAGCCCCCTGAGTTGCGACACCAATCGGTGCCATTTTTGGAAATGAGTCGCCAGTCCAATAAACCCGCGACCAAGCATCCTTCGCCAGCGGGCTTTTGGCTGCATTGACCTGCTGGCCATCGCCCCAGGCAAACCAGAACCCGGCGCCATTGTTACCGAATGGGTACCGGTAGATAGATGACGGATTGATCACACCGCCAATTCCAAGCACGGGCAGCGGCGCATTTTCAGCCCGCAGCGAACCCTTGCGCAGATTTACGTTGCGGGCCGCCTGGGCGTTGGTCGGCTGCAAAAGACGCGGAGTCAGTGCTGGCAACTCGCCCTTGAAAGACGTGATCGCAATCGATGTCATGGGAACCTCGGTGTTTTCATCCTTGTGCTGCCGTACTGGTGACCGGCCAGCGCCTCAGATCGGGCATTGGTGCAGAGGGCATAGAACGCCGCCTGATCCATCAAGGCGCGCTGCATGTCGGACCACGGCTTCTCGGGCATCTTGCGTAGCCAGTACTGGGTGCCGAGCGTCAGTGCCTCGCAGTAACGGTCCAGAAGCCAGTCCGGGGGCACAGCTGCGGTGGAACCAAACGTGGGTCGCACAACCACATCAGCGGTCAGCCCCGAAGGTCCGCCGGTGACAATGACCGTTTCCGGCGAAGGCTGGAACACCTGGCAATATGCAGGCCGACCATCCTGATACAGCGCCTGGATACGGATAGGCTCCAGGCCTGGCCCGGCGGTGATCTGCTGCTCACCATCGGACAGCTGGATTCTGACCTTCCAGGCCGGCACCTCCGTGCACAGCTCGCGCAACGCCCAGGCCACACCGTCGCGGATGGAGGCGATTACCACCCCCGGCAAGTTCGGCAGGATCTGGTCGACCAGCTGGCTCACGTTCATTGCTGCGGTACCTGTTGCTGAGATATGGCGGCGACTGGCAGAGGGCCAAGCATGCGATCCGTCTGTACCTTCATGCCCAGGGCAGTCTGGAACATCTGGAAGTGCATCGTTGCGCGGTTGAGGTTTGCCGCGTGTTCGGCGTCTTTCGCGTAGGCCCTGGAGAGGATGTAATCCACCAGCACCGGCGCAAACGAATCGTCCAGGCGAATTTTCTCAGCGGCTGAATCGGTCGCCATTGCCTGGGTGTGCGGGTCTGGCACTGACGAGTAAATGATCTCCAGCTTGCTGGTGGCCATCGCCGGTGGGTAGACGTAGAACTGTCTCGGCGCCGCCTCATCGAAGATGTACTGCTCAATCTCCTCAACCTGCTGCTCGGCGTGCCACCGCCGCCTGGTTGAATCGATGGCACCCCGGGTCGTGAGAATCACGCTCAGCCCACCGCCCGCGGGGGTGATGTTTCGCACCACCTCCAGCAGGCGCAGACCGCCCTCGGGAATGGATTGTCTGGTACCCGGGGCGCAAGTAATTTCGGCCGTGACAGAACTTGCGTTCGGCTTGATGTTGCAGATCGCCGCATACGCTTCGTTCAGCCAGTCCAGCAGCTCGGTGTTTGCCCACCGGGTGCCGTTGGAAGTGACTTCCTGCAGGATCTTTTTGGCACGGGTCAGGATGTTGCCTACAGTCGTCACGGCCACGGTTTACACCTCTTGCATGTAGGAAAGTTTCGCCAGCTCGGTGGTCCATACGAACTCGCAGCCGGTTCTGGTGTTGCGCAGCAGGCGATTGCCGGTGACAGGAACCGAACGCTCCTGCTCATCGTCTTCGAGGTCCGGCGCATGGGCTTCAGGCTGGGCTTTCGGTGGATCGCCGGCCACCAACTTCATGTTGATGCCGGTGATACTCATCTCATCGACGAGTGCCTGCGGGATGTACACCTGGCCGTCTTCGCCATTCAAGGTGACCGGCCCGACGTGACGCCCGGGGCCTGGGTCAGCAGCTACCTGCACGGTTTCAACAGCAGCACTGTGGTCGGCGGTGTCGTCGCCGGCCGACGCTTGATCAGCACCATCAACCGATGTGGTGTGCACACTGGAATCAGTACCGGCGTCAGGATCGCCGGTAGTCTTTGGATCAGCGAGGCCAGCAGTGCCGGCATTGCCAGGCTCCAGATCAGGGTTCGGCGCATTTTCGTCGGCAGCCTCATCAGCCAGGGCCTTCTCGAGCCCTGCGAGCAGTTCGGCGCGGAGCGTGTCCTCGCCTTTGCGCTGGTCGACCTTCAAGCCCAGATCTTTAAGCATCTCGAGCAAGCCGTCTTTGTCGGCTGTTTTTGCCTTTTCAATCAATTCGCGAATCATGGTTTTCTCCGGGAAAACAAAAAGCGGCCGGGTGGCCGCTTATGGGTGGAGATGAAGGTGATCAGCGGCTGCAGTACAGATTGCCGATCGCTTTCGGGTCGATAACGCCGGAACCGAACACGTTCAAGCCACGAACGAGTTTGCCGAAGTCGTTCGGGTTCGGCAGGGTTTCCATCTTGGTCATCTGGCTGGCAAAGGTGAGGCCCTTCTTGTGACCGAACATCACATTGCTCGCACGCTTCGTCGCGGCGACGTCGTCAACCGCTGTGGTGTTGTTGCTGATGTACACCGTGAAACGGTCGAGCATGCCGACCTTACCGTTGCGGAACACCGACGTGGCATCGCCCATGATGCTGGCATCACGCAAATCGGACTTTTTCAGCATGCCGTTCATCCAAGCCGGCAGAACCACCCAGCGGCCTTGCTCGGGTACGTTCTGCTCGTCGAGGACGGTGCCGCAGTCCACCAGCACATCAAGGATGTTTTCCTTGGTGATCTGCACGGGCGCGCCGGCCTTGCCCAGGTTGATGCCGCCCGACTTGGCACCGGCGTCGTCGCCGCGGTTGGCCACAGCCGCGTCGGCGTAATGACGGTTCAGCAACTGCGTGTCGATAGCCACCTTCATCTGCTCGCCGCCGTCGGTGCTGAACTCATCCATGAGCTTGATATCGGCCTGGTAAGCATCGACGTCGTTCACCTCGAACGCGAAGTACTTGCCCTGGTCAATCTGCAGCGTGACTTTGTCACTCACCGGTTTTTCGTAAGTGACACCGCCGCCGATCTTATAGTCACGGATGACAATCGACGGCACAGTGCGGATGTTGATGGTGTCGCCCTGGTTTTTGATTTCGCCTTCGTAGTCGGTGTTGGCGATTTCACCGAAAACAGTTGCGGCGTACAGCTTCTGCACCAGCTTGCCCGACCAGAGCGCCGGGATGAAACCCGATGCGCTGGTGGAGCTGTAGTCTGGTTGCCCTGCGGCGCGTACTGGACCTGCCATGGTGTAGCTCCTATTTCCTGACGCCTCGCGGCGTTACAGAGCGCGTGCTATCGCGAGATGCGACCGGTTGCTACCGCGTCTGAAATGTCCTGTTCAATCGCAGCCGCTTCGGCTTTCGTGTACCGCTTGCCCAACGCCACATCCTTGTAGAACTCGTTGATTTCAGCATTGCTCCACCACTTGCCTTCCGCCGGCGGCGTGGGATCGGTGCGAGAGGAGCGTGGCTGAACGTTTTCCGGTGGGATGGTGCGATCTGGGTTCGCTGCTGCCGAAGCGGGCTGCGCGTCTTTGAAGGCCTGAAACAGCGCAGCGGCGCGGTATGCGTCGTTGGCGTTTTGGGCCTCGATCAATAGCTGCTGCCGCTCTTTGCCACTGAACGTGTCCATATGGCTCAGCCATTCATGGAACGCGGGCAATCCGTTGATCTCAACAGCGTCGGGGATTCGCTGGAGCAACTGCCGGAAGAACTCCTCCCGGGCCTGCTCAGCTTTTTCCTGTTCGCTACGCTGGTTGTTCTGCTTCAACCCCTCGATTTCGGTTTTGAGCGTTT
Source organism: Pseudomonas sp. AN3A02 (assembly GCF_011765255.1). Classification (NCBI taxonomy): domain Bacteria; kingdom Pseudomonadati; phylum Pseudomonadota; class Gammaproteobacteria; order Pseudomonadales; family Pseudomonadaceae; genus Pseudomonas; species Pseudomonas sp. AN3A02. The sequence goes on along the minus strand of NZ_JAARNI010000011.1, from coordinate 82,338 downwards.
CCAGCTCCGCGGGATTGGCGGCAGATGCTTGCCCGCCAGCCACGCGCTGGATAATCGCAATGAGATCAGGCCCGTAGTCCTCGATCTCCTCGGGGGTCAGATCCGACACGGCGCGCTGCACGGCATTGCCTGCCGGCTTTTGCGCCTTTGTCAGTTCTGTGGTCAGCCGGGACACTTCCTGTTGCAACGCCGGTACTTCAGCGTTGTATTTCCCTTGCATGACTTTGAAGCGTTGCTCCCAGTAATCAGCACCGTCGTCGCGGGCGGCCGGGGCCAGGTCCGTTTTGGCGGGTGCTTGTTGGTCTGAGATCACAGGCGCATCGGGATTTGCTGCCGGAGCCGCATCTGGTGCGGGGTTCTCGGCCGGCTTGTTCAGTGCTTCCTGAATCGCCGTTGCTTCATCGATCTGCGCCTGTACGTTGCGGGGTAGCGTGCTCATTGATCGTATTCTCCTTGGGTAGAGCCGGCAGGTCCGGGCTTCTGGGTGTGCTACTGGTTCCGAGCATCTGGCCGAATGACCGGAGAGTGGCCACAAAAAAACCGCCTCAAGTTGGGCGGCTTTTTCTGTAGCTACTGGGTGGGCCGCGAGGCACTTGCCTGGATTCGCTCAAGCATCTCGCGGGATTCTTCAAACGACTTGATCAGCTCCCTGGCCAGGCTCGCCCGGCCCTGGGCTCTGAATAAAGCCTCCAGGCTGTTCACCCCCTCCAGGTTCTGCTGCGCTTCCGTCAAATGGCCGCTCAGTATTTCCTTGAGGTGCTTCCATTCCGGGCTGTTGGTCAGGTTGACCAGGGCTTGCCACTGTTGGTTGCTGGGTTTCATTGGCTCCGCCACCTGCATGTTGAAGTTGGGCAACCACAGCACCGTTGCTCATGCCGAGGCGCTGGGCCTCCGCACGGGTTTTCTCGGCTTTCGCGGTCAATTCAGCCGTTTGGGCAGCGGTTTTCCCAGTTTCTGCTTCAACCTGCTGCCCCATCGCAGCGGCTTGCTGTTGCTGCTGTTGGGCCTGCCGAGCCTGCTGTTGCTCCTGCTGGGCCTTCATCTCGGCTTTCGTCGGGATCAGGCCTGGCATATCCAAGCTTTCGGCAACCTTGCGCAAGATAGCGGCCCTGCCCTCAAGGCCGAGGATTTGCATGTCGGTCGGATTGTTGGTGAAGCCCAGGAACTGCGTACGCGCGTTCAGCGTCTGCTCACGCTGTAGCATCGCGTTTGCGCCACGGGCCACAACTTTGCAGTCGCCCTTGATCGCGTTGTCATCGGAGTAGCGCATGTTGAACAACCACAGCGCTTCGATGACGCGGCGAACCACCCCACGGTCGATATGGCGGATCGCGTCCTTGATACCCTTGTTGGCCGACTCCATGAGCATCGACAGGCCACTGGCCGTGTTACCTGCACCGCCGACCTTTTCCGCGCCGTAGATGTAACGCGGGATGTTCGTTGCGTCGTCCGCACGCTTCTCCCAGGAGTCATAGACCGCCTGCAGCTCTCCAGCCATGCTGACCGGCTGGTAAAAGCGAATCACTGGTGACGTCGCCCCTCCCTGCATCCCTGGCGTTTGGCCGCTTTTCACCCGCCAGCGTTTCAGCGGGTACATCTCGTTCGGGTTTTCACCTGGCTGCAAGCGGTCTTCATCAACCTCCACCTGCGGGCCACTGGCGAACGCCATATTGTTGGCCTGTGCGCGAGCTGTTGAACCGCAGAAGTCCTGCACGTCACTCATCAACTCAGGAATCGCCATCCCCCAGAACGAGCCAGGCACGATCTGAAACGACGCCTTGTGATATGGCCGACCACCCAAAGGGTTGCGGTTGAACACGCAGCGGATAACGTGATTGCCGATCAGAATCGCATCAACCTGGTACTCATCGAGCACGTCCGGCACCTGGGAGGGATCAATGCCCCATTGCAGCAGCATCAGCCCCTGGGCACCGCCCCAATAGTGCAGACCTTCGATGGTTTCTCCGTTATTGATCATCCAGTCGCCGGCTTTATCCTCAAGCCGTGCGCGCTGCGAATCCGTTGCGAGCCATTCACGCAGGCCACCCTGGCCATGCTCGGTAAGCACGGCGCGAACCGCGTTGTCGCTGTAGCCGGGAACACCCGTTAGAGCGTTGAGGCGCGACCGTGTGTAGCGTTCGCGCTCGATGATGAATGCGCCGTCATCAGTATTCGTCGAGTCTGGCGACGGGTAGATATCGAAGGGCGAGACCCGGTGAAACAGGGGCTGAATCTCCTCTGTTTCGATCATCTGCCAGTTTTGGCCCCAGGCAATCTGCGGCACACGTTGAAGCAATGGCCCTTTAACGAATGCCGCCGGATAGATGGTGAAGTCGTCGATGAACTCCTCGAGCGCGGTTTCCCACCCGCCCTCGGCCAATTGGTCGGCGATAAGCGTTTCATGTGCCTCGCTTGCCTCCTTGGCCTTGGCCTGGATCAGCTCACGCAGCTTCACTTCCAGTTCGGTCGGATCAGGCATCGTCTGAGGCGGCGACTCTTGCCCCTGCTCCCCCTGCTGGGCCTGCTGGGCCTGCATCATCTGCTGGGCGAGCTTCTGCTGAAATGCAGCAAGAAACTCGGGCGGGATGTCCGCCACCGGTGTTGGATCAAGTCCCCACGGGTGCCCATTGACCGGGATCAGGATGTCACGAATCCATGAAGCGCCCGCTCGGCACTTGGTGGTTGTCAGTTTGGGATAAATCTCGCTGCCGCCAGCCTCCCGAATCGCTTGGAGCTTCGTCTCCTCATGCTTTCCTTTCTGGCGCCGCGCGCAGTCCAGCAGCCGATCATCGATTTCACGCTTGGCGTTTTTGGCAGACTCGAAGCACCGACGGATGTGCGCTGCCAAAGACGACTGCACCTGTAGAGCGCGCCGGCTTTGCAGCGCCTGCTCCTCAGCGGCGACGTCATCAGCATGCAGGTCTGCGGCGCTCCTGAATTGCAGCAAACCTAATTCAGCCATGGATCATTGCCTCATGAACATTGTTGATTTCAGCCTGCCGGCCGGAGCGGCGCAATTTCGCGCCGTGCTCTAGTTGCCGCAGGTTGGCCAGCAGATCCTGCATGTAGTTGACAGGGTCGGCCGCAAACTCGGCCAACTTGACGTTGAGTGTCACGCCCAGGTCGTGAGCCATCTCGAACTGCACCCGAACTGCAGGGTGCGCGCCATCCGGCTCCTTGATCTCTACCGCGTCGACTTGGACCAAACCGATATCTCGACGCAGCTGAAAGCTCTGGACGGTGAGCGGGGCAACCAGGCGGGCTATGACGTCGGCGACCTGCTTCCATTCAATAAACATAGTGGTCATGTGTGCGCGCTCCAGTTGCGTCGGGCTCGATCTGTGTTTGATGTTGTTGGGGTCGAGGGGATTACCCCTGCCGTTGCCTCGAAGACTCCGCAGCGGGCCAGGGTTTCAAATGCCTTGGCCCCGTGGCTTGCCCAGTCGTGACGCGGCTGGTCCTTGTACACGCCCAACCTCAGATCCCACTCTTTGCGGTAGTTGTCGATGCAGTCGATCAACCTCGACACGCCGGCAGTCCTTGGCTTGCCAGTATCGGCATCGCCAGTCGACGCGCGGGTGTCTTGCTCATCCTCGGCGAACCAGCACAGCGGCAGGAAGTTACGCACCGCCTGCACGCCCTCGCTGTTGCGGGAGACGCGCGGGACGATCTGGAACGTGATCCCGTACTGCTTTGCCACGTCGATTCGGGATTTCCCTGTGCCGATCTCGCGCACCACGATGTCGTGCGGGGCGTAGTGGGCGCCGTAGGAATAACCCAGCTTTTTGAGCAGATCGCCGTAGTACTCCATGCCCTCGCCGGAATGCTCGATGTAATCGATGATGTGCACCTGGCGGCCCACCACCTGGAACAGCACGATGGACATAGCGTCCCCCATACCCAAGTCCCAGGCAGTGAAAACCGGCAACGTAGGGTTTCGGGTCACCGCCTTGGTGATCCGGCCCTGTTGCCGCAGGAATCGCATCTGCGTGAGGTAGTAAGCACCCTTGATGCCTTGGTCGAAAGCTTCGTCAGGCGTGGCTGGGTATTCGCGCTTCATATCGTCGTGGAGCGCTTCGGCCTTTTTGGCGTACCAGGCTTGCTGGGCGCGGTCGAGGCGGATGCCATGCTTGGCTGCCAGCTCGGCGAAGTACTCCTGCAACCATTGCGGCACCACTACCTGCTCGTATGCCTCCAGGCGATACGTGGGGTCTTTGAACCAGGGGAAGAAGTGGAACTGCCAATCCATCACCGTCGGCGTGCGGCCGGCGTCCTTAATGGCCCTGGCCAACTCGCAGTAGGTGAAGAAGTAGCCTTCGCGCCCCTCTGCGGTGCTTTCAATGGTGACCCGGTTGCCCAGGCCCACGGCCTCAAACGCACCGGTGACGATTTCCTGGGCCTTGTCCGGGCTCAGCTTGCAGATCTTGCCGAACTCCGACACATGCAGGCGCTGGAGCGTACCGCCCCGGAACGAGGTCGACACCTGGATGCTGGAGCCGTTGTCGAAGATGTAACCCTGATCCTTGTCACTGCGCGGCACCGGCAGGCGCATTCCGATCAGCTTGAAAACTGCAGACCACGCCGGGTCGCCTGACAGCTTTTCGTAGGCAAACCTGATCTTGTTACGGTAGATCTCTTTCGCGTCCGGCAACGTGTGGCAGATGCAGCCGGCGCTGTAGTTCCTGATGAACAGGCAATCGTCGAGCGCGTCGATCATTTCGAAGGTGGTAAAGCCCAACTGCCGGGCCTTGAGGATGATGTCGCGGTTATGCTCATTGAGGAACCGCTCGCGCTGCTGTTGGTTCGGCTTGAAGCGCTGAACCTTGCCGTTCTTATCCTTGATCTTGTACAGGGCGTTGAGCCTGTACCACTTGTTACTCAGGGCCTTCAACAGTAAAGCCTTGCCCTTGAGCTGCTTGGCGAGGTGTAGGGCGATTAACTCGTCACCCTCACGCACCAGGCGCTGGCGGTCAGTTTCATTCCCCATCACCAGCAGCCTCAGCCAGGAGATCCTCAAGGGATTTACCTGCGCTTTCCCGTTCTTTGTCAGTGTCCAAGCCGTGGGCCTGGCGTTCCATCTTAATCAGTCGTTCCAAGGATTGCGTGGCGTGGCCGATGCTCTTGCCCACGTAGTCCAGGGGAATGTCGATCTCGACCGGGTCACCCTTCTGGGTCATGACAGTGATCTTGCCCGCGGCGACCTGCTCGTGAATGCGCTCGACGTACTGCTGGGTCAGGTCTCGGGTTCTGGCAATCACTAGCTGGTGGCCGCGTACCAACTGGGCACCAGCCTCGGCGGCCTGCTCGACGATCTCGGCGTCGTTGGTAGCCTCAGCGATAGCAGCAGCGGCGGCGCGCCCGGTCTTCTCCCTGACGCGCTGACGGATCATCTCGGAAAGGTCTTTCTGCCACTCGTGCTTATCGGCACGGTTGCGGATGGAGCTTTCCGACACATTGTGCCGGCGGCCCAACTCGCGGTTCGTAAAGCAGCCCGTCCGGTAATCCCTCTCGACGGCTGCCCAATCACATTTAGCAGCCATGGGAGAGCTTCCTTTGCGTGAGTATCGTGGTGTGCGGTGTTACTGCTTGGGCGCCTGGCAGAAGGTGTTGATGTAGTCCTGGGCGGCGCGCAGCGCTATCAGTCCTTCGTCACCGTCGTTTGCGATGGCGACAATTCTTTCTCCAGCCGCTGGGTCAAGTTCGGCTCTCGCTTTTTCATGACCCAGGCCGGAGGCGGCGGTGGTGGTTCCCACTGCGGGACAGGTGGCTTCGACTGACAACCGGCGAGCGCCAGTACCAACAGCAGTGCGAAGACGCTGATTAGCGGCTTGGGCATTCTCCAATTCCTTTGTGTGGTCCGTATCGAGCTGGGCGAGCAGCCGCTGAGTATTCCGGCGTGAGTCGGCCGCCTTATTCAGGGCCGTGACCAGGGATTTGGCGGTGGCCATGTCCTCAGACTGAGACTGGATGCGCTGATAGCCGCCGTAAATGATGATCAGGCAGCCAATCAGGGCTGCAATCAGATACCGGATCACGACAGAGCCCTGCGCACGCCCTCGGCAAACACCGCCGGCGTGTATGGGTTGCCGCCGTTCTCGTGAATGATGATGCCGAGCATCACCTCGCGAAGCGTCGTCGGGTTCTTGATCTCGATCACGTCATTTGGCTTAACGCCCAGGCGCTTGCACAGAGCCGCGATATACGCCTCGGTATTGTTCTCCTTGCCCGGCGCCCACCGCGTAATGATCTCGCGCGGCGTGTCGATCCCAGGGCCGCCAACACCAGGCATGCCGTCCTTGCCGCGATAGTTGATCAGCAGCTTGCCCAGGGCTCGGATGCCGTTCTCTGGTGTGTCAAAGCGTGCAAACCGTGGAGATGACACGCCGACTTCCAGCCCAAGCTGCCCTTGCCAGGCATTGCGCGGGTTGTAGTCGATGTTCCCGGGGTTGTTGTTGCGCACGCCGCGAGGCGTTGTGATCGTGGTCATGTCGAAGTCCTCGGCTGCACTGGAGCAATGGTGACGGAGCGGACCATGCCGCCGGTGTAGACATCCCGTTTCGCCGCAGCGCGTACTGCTTCCTCCGCGCTAGCACCCATATCCATTGCGGCAAGAGCGTAGGGCGTACCACTGCCGATCGCGTCCGGGTTCGCTGGATCGAGATCCTGTTTCCATATCCCGGTCGTGTCGTCGTGACCGATCATCATCAGTTTGCCGCCGTCAACGGCATAACCTGAGCACTCCACGGGAACTGACGATGGAGTTCCGAAGTAGGCAGCGATCAAAGCCTTTTCGTCGCATACGGCGCCTGACAGAAAGAAGCTGACACCATCGACAACCACGCACTTCGGCGCGCTGTCAGAAACGATGCGATCGTTACGGACCTGGCGCCCGTCATAGGCGATTACGCCGTCTTTGTAGGCAATCGTCGTCATTGAGGCACCATGATTTAAGGCTTTGAGCGGGGAGGCGCAGCCACCTAGCAGGTAACCGTTGGAGGCTGGCCATTCAGGTGCGCCTGGAGCAGCAGAAAGCCAGGGCTGGCCGGGTCTGAGTTGGGATCAGCCGGACGCCGCCAGCGTCTTTCGCCCGTAGGAGTGACCTTGTTGAACACAGTGGCCAAGTGATCCTTGATGGCCTTCCATTGCGCCGGGGTGGGCTGATCCATGTCTGGGTTCAGCTCAGTGAAGCCTTGCAGCCAGTATGCAAATTGCTCGGGGGTCATGGATTCTCTCCAATTGCGCGCCACGATTTTGCGCATTCGAAAACGTGGCGCGGACTTAATCCATTCGCAGAATGCGTGCGACATTCCCGCGCGCTCGATAGACAAGCACCAGGAGGACGAACAACACCGCAAGGATGAAAGGGGAAACGGCTGGCACCGGTTTAGCGAGCATCACTGACAGCGTGATACTCAGCGATTCGCACCCTGTGCCGACGGCAAGCAGGTACGCCATCCATGAGACGCCGGCGCGGTACCGGGCGCCCTGTCGGCGATACACGGCGATGCGCAGGCATATGGCGCCACATAGGGCGCCGGCTATGAATGTCCAAGGGTCAACCATTGCGACCTCCCGAGCGTCCGAAGAAGGCAGCAATGAACCGCAACCAGCCCGGCACCTTGCCGCCTTCGAACCATTCCAAAAGGCTGATACAGATGACGACGCAGAACAGAGCGCCGAAGAATGCAACGAGGCCGGATGTCTTGGCCCAGTCGCGACTGATGATCTCGCTGGCCACGTAGTACCCGAGCGCCCAAGAGGCGAAGAAATAGCCCAGCAATGCCCGGGGGCGTAGATCCTTCGCGTATGCCACAAAGAACATGGCGCCCGCGAATCCGCCGATCATCGCGTTTATATCCACACCGGGAATCAGGCTCGCAGTGGTCATGCCAATGGTGGCTGTCGCGGCGAGTGCACCGGTACTCAGTTCGGCCATCGGTGCTACTCCATAAAGAAAACTACAAAAGTGTTGTTCTACTACAGAAGTGTTGTAGACTGATCTCACCCCAACAACGAGGCGAGGTGATGAAGTTCAGCGAGTTCAGACGATGGTTGAAGGCCCAGGGGGTGACCTTCGAAGCTGGCAAGGGAAGCCACTTCAAAGTAACCGCCCCAAACGGCAACAGGACCACCTTCGCGGATCACGGAAGCAAGGAAATGCCCGAACCGACCCGCAAGGCGATCATTAAACAACTGGGGCTCTGATGAGCCCCTTCACCACATCTGCACGCTGAACGATCACCTCCAGAGGAGTGACCATGTACGACTACGCAATCCGCTTCGAGCAGGACGACAGCGCTCCCGGCCTGGCCGTGTTCTGCCGCGACCTGCCAGAGCTCAACAGCTACGGCGACGACAAAGAACACGCGATCCGTGAAGCGCTGGATGCGATTGAAAGCGCGCTGTCCATCTACGTCGACGAGCGCCGGGCTATTCCGGAGGCATCCGCTGCACAGGCGGGCGAACACGTCATCCACTTACCAGCGGTGACGGTGGCCAAGATCGCCTTGTGGAACTCGATGATGGATCGGGATATGCGCAAGGCCGACTTGTGCCGGCTGCTGGGCGTACACCAGGCCCAGGGGGATCGCCTGGTCGACTTCCTGCACACATCGAAGATGGAGCAGCTGGAAAACGCCTTGGCCGCTCTCGGTAAACGCCTGTCGGTATCTGTCGAGGCGGCCTGAATAGGTGCCAGGGCGAACCCTGGCGGTTTGTGCTTATGTGTCGTCATCACGACGATACGGCACGTCGATGCAACGCCTCACGGCGTGGCGGTGCAATCACCCCTGCTCGGGATTCTTTGGCTGAGTGACCGCTGGGGCCGTGGTGACGGTCACCTGGCCCTGGTACAGCGTCTTCAACTCAGCGACATAAACGGCTTGCTGCGGCGCTTGCTCGATCATCGCTTGAGCGCGGGCGTTCGCCTCATCCTCAGTGTCGAACTGCGTTTGCAGTGGTGACTTTGGGAAAGGCTGGGGGATCACTACGAACGGCATATCGTCACCTACGAGTTTAGGGGCGGGTCATCGGCCAGCGGTTGAATAGGCGCGGGCAACCGGACGCGATCCATGCTGCTGATCCGGCCTTTGCTCATCCTTGAGCATTCACCCACATGACTGTTGTTTGGCGGAAGGCGAAGGAGTCGAACCCTTACCGTTTCCAGCAGCACCGGGTTCAAACCGAAGCCGCTCTCAAATCTCTATTCATCCCATGAAGCTGGTGGTAATCATGCTGATGCTCCCTCGCCTTCCTGGCCTCAACTGCATCAGAGAACTCGTCGTAGTACCCGATGAATGTCTGCACACCATCGAGGCATATTTGCGCTCGCCACTTTCGTTTCTGCGCATTCCAGTAAACGCCTACAACGCCAGAAGTATTGCGCTTACCGACAGCAACATTCCGGGAGTTGGCTGCCCTGCTTACCAATCGGATATTCACTAAACGGTTGTCGAGACCATTACCGTTCACATGATCAATGACCAGAGAGTCATCAATGGCGCCATAGACGAGAATCCAGATGACCCGATGGGCTCTCACCGTCCTCATGCCAATGCCTACTTGGAAATATGAAATCCCGCCTTGCTTATGCAGCTTTGAACCAGCGGCACGACCTGCGTGGCGGCCATTCCATGCAGCTGCTGACACTTCCTTATCGAACATGTGGGCAGGCCGAACTTTCCATTTGAGCGCTCCGGTAAGAGGCTCGTAATCCAAAATTTGAGCAAGCGACTCCTGCGTCATCTCGATTGACTGAGCGACGTTTGCTGCGGGCATTGGCGTTATCTCGGGGGGGTGCTGGCTATCGGCGAAAGGCTTGCCTACCACTTGGCGCCACCTTCCAGAAACGCAAAACCCCGCACATTGGCGGGGCTCTTTAATAGGTGCAGGTGGCTGGTGCAACTCTCCAGCTCTGGTGGGGCAGATCGCCGGGTCACATACCCTGCCCTCTCATCGCGTAGCCGCCCATTGTCCGCACGGGATTAGACGACGCCTCTACCGACTTAGCCCAGCTGCCTGGGCGATAACCTGCATAAAACAATCGGGCATCAGCTGCGCAATATGCGCAATTTCAATCCCAACCAAACTACACACAACCCGCGCTGCGTCTGCTTTTGCGCAAACTGCGCAGGTGCGCATTTACTGCGCAGAATTGCGCAAGCGGAACGCAGTTCGTTTGTCTACGCTTCAAGCGCTAAGATGCTCAGAATCGTCAACGTCGCGCAGTTGCTCTTCCCAGGAAATGCATCTCTCGAGTGCAAGCTTGATACGGGCACGTTCGACATCAAGGCTGATATCAGAATCAGTCATCTCCAACAGTTTCTTGAGTGCGCCAAACACTCTCTGCTTCGGGGTCATATCTATCATGTCTGATCGTCCTGAAATTAGACCAGGTCAATGGATACAAATAGGGCAAACTATCGCTGTCGTTGCAACCATATACAGTGCTGGGCAGGGCTTCGGTGATTGCGAGGTAGTCTTCAACCCGCAGAAGCCCACAAATTGCGATGCTGAATGGCGTGACGGTGAATGGCGGTTCGTTGACTCGCCGGATTTCGGGGGCTATGCAGAATCTAGTGCCCGACTATCCAGGTTTGTGGCAATGCTCAAGGCCGGTAGCACGCGATAGCGCTGCACTAGCGTCCAGGCCCTGCCCTAAGGCCCACCCTGGCTATGGCTCTCACATCGTTTTTTGGACATAAAAAAACCCGACGCTGTGGTCGGGCTTTCATAAAACGGAATCAGTAGATGTCAATGCCGCTCAGTTTGGCTTGGGCAAATGGCGCGGTGGTTGGTGCTGAAAACTTCCAGTTCTCCCCGGCGCCAATGTCCGTTGCGTGAGCCACTGTGTTTCCGATGACATTCCCGCCCGCGTCATAGAGTTTGAACTTCACAAATACAGCTTTCAGCGGCGCATTGGTATTGTTATGAGCCGTGCCCATTACTGCGGTGAATCCTTCCGGCGCCTGGCCTGCATGAATATCGGACAACGTTACCCGGTCATCTGCAATTACAGCCGTGGACATAAGAAGTGCTGCTATGGCGAGGATCTTCCGCATCGGTACTGCTCCATTTTGAATAGAGCTCAACCTTTGCCCAACCAGCGGAGGCTGTCAACGGATCATCACAGCAACGCCTTAAACCCAGGCATAAAAAAACCCAACACTATGGTCGGGTTCGGCGGCAGTGCATCTCCTAGACACACAACCGCAATGTGGTGAATTAGATTCTCATTTTCTCAGTTCGTCAAGCCGCTTCTGCTATCAGCCCCGCTTCATTGAGAATAACCCAGGCTGAAGCGATTGCCGTGTCCCGCTCGGCCTCCAGCCATTTGCGCAGGTCAGACCGCCACCGATACAGCGTCTTTTCTGGCGTGGGCGTCTCGGCATTGTCCCAGGTGTGCAGCACCATGAAAGACTCCGGAAGGCGCGGTGTTGCCCATGCCGTCACGCACTTGGTCCTGAACAGGTGGTGAGACTTGCCGGGTGCTGACCGGGCCAGGTGCGCAATCGCGGCGAAGCGCTGCTGCTGGGTTGAGCCGTCAAGGTCGACCATGAAGTGGGCCACCAAGATATGCCACTGCGGCGCCGCCAGTACTCGGCGTAATAGCGCTCGGGTCATGCTGTCCTGGGTCAGTTGATCAAACCGATCCATTGGGCAAGGATTGTCGGCGCGCTCAGCCTCCCATGCGTCAGGTTTGTACTTGTTCTGCCACCCAGCGCCTTTGTGGAGCGATATCGAGTCGACGTTCATTGCACGCATTACGGCGTGCTCTGCGCTGCGGTATACGCTCATGCAGCCCTCCGGATTCGACGTGGTGGTGGGTTGTCGTCCAGGCCAAGGATATTGCGCAGCAGCTTGTCAGCCGATTTGCTCTTTGCATTCCCCTCGGCCACCCAGCGTTTGCAGTAATCACCGAACTCGATGTTGACCCTGGTGGCGTGCCAGCTGGCGACCATATCCAAGAGGCAAGCCATAGCGGCGGCACCGCCGAGCTTCTCCTTGGCCAGGTTCGCGCCGGCGATCTTGAGGAATTTGCGCTCATGATCGAACAGGCTCTTGCGCGGCGATGCCGCAGTGACGTTACTCATTGGGGTAGCCCCGCTTCAATGTTCAGCTCTACCGACTCGACGATTTGCTCAAAGCGCCCTGGAGGCAACTCATTACGCAGGGCTCGGATGATGGCTTGGTCCCGGCTCTGCCAGTGCGGATCTGTGCGGCGAGCCTCGATCTTGAGTTGCTTCATATGCACCATAAGCCTCTGGCGGTCGCGCCTGATGTGCTTGAGTGCCGCGGTGGCCCGGTGGTACCAAACCGGATCGGCGTATTCGCCATCAGCCTGAGATTTTCCTTTCGCAACTCCAAGCTGACACTCCAGCCGGATGGAGTCGCGGCTCAATTCTTCGTCGAGGATCTCGCACTCGGGAAGGGTCGCTGGCATAAGGCGCGGCGCGACAACTGGCGCACGATTTGAGTTGCTCATGGTTTCTTTCTCCCCTTGTACTGCTCGGAGAAGGGGCGGTTGATCTCCACCTCTTCCTGGGTGGGCTCGCGCCCTGCGAAGTTGACGAACCGGCCAAACTGGCCTTGGCGCTGTACCAAGCATGAGCCGGCCTCGGCTTGCCGCCCTTTGTCGAGAATCAGTTCGGTGACGCCCTGCTGCCCCATTTCAGAATCCCGGTCGTAATGCACCAGGATCACGGCATCGGCGTCCTGCTCAATTTGGCCGCTCTCCTTGAGATCACTGGCTTGAGGCTTCTTGTTGGGTCGATTGGCTGGCCCGCGGTTTAGCTGCGCCAGCACCAGGATCGGAATCCCGAGTTCCCGACTGAGGTTCATGATGGCGATCGATACCTTGGCCACCGCGTCCGCACGGTTCTGCGACTTGCCGTCTGTGCCGACAATCTGCACGTAGTCGATCATCAGGATGTCGAGCCCAACCTCGCGCTTGAGCTTCAATGCCTCAGCGCGGATCGCCGGCATGGTCAGGCCTGGGGTGTCCAGCAGGTAGAGTTCGGCCTCGTTGATCTTCCCAGCCGCAAGGCCTATCCGGTTCCATTCATCCTGTTCCAGGCACTTGACCTCATCCATGCGGCGCAGATCCACGCCGCCCAGGCTAGCGATCGTCCGCAGCGTCAGCTGCTCGCCCGGCATCTCAAGGCTGACGACCAAGCCAACACCACGACCGCGAGTCGCAACGTGATTCATGATCTGCAGGCCAAGCATCGTCTTGCCGCTGCCCGGGCGCCCGCCGATAACAACCATCGACTTTTGCCGCAGGAAACCAATCAGCTTGTCGAGGTCCGCCAAGCCTGTGGATAACTTGGGCGGCGCCTTGTCATTGAGTACGTCATCCATGTGGTCCAGCACCATCGGCAGCACTTCACTCATGCGCTTGTAACCTGCCTTGCCCGATGCCTTCAGGTCTCGCAGGTCCGCCAACGCCAGGTCGCACTGGTCGAGAATTTCATCCGCTGGCAGGTCATCGTAGACACCGGTGTCGACGATCCGCCCAAGGTCACGAAACTGCCGGACCAGCGCCCACTTCCTAACCTGCTGCGCGTAAGTCTTCCAGTTGGCGGCCGATGGGACGTTGCGGCAAAGGTCGATGGTGTATTCCAGCGTGGTTTTCCCGCTGGGCAGATAGCGCTGGATCGAGCCAAGCGTCACAGCGTCTACGGGCATCCGTTGCGCATGGCAGTCGTGAATCACATCAAACAGCGCGGCGTTGTCCTGGTGCCAGAAGTCTCCCGACTTCATCTGCGAAAGGATCTCGTCCACCATTCCAGAGCTTTCGTTGAGCGAGGCGATCATGATCGCGCCCAGCACGCCGTGCTCCGATTCGAGGCGGTAATACTTGTCCTCTTGGTTCATACGCGCCCCCGTGCCGATTCCCAGGTGAAGCCAACCAACAGCGCCTTGTTCTCGCGCAGACGGTCGAGGGCTCGCTCGCCGATATACTGGTTCAGGCCCTGGGCGTTGAGGTTGGACACCACCACCGTCGGGCGAATCAGGTTGTATCGCCGATCCAGCACCTCATGCAGGACAGATAGCTCGTAGTGAGTGCCCGCCTGGGCGCCAACCTCATCGATCACCAGCAAGTCGAAACTCGCCAGTTCATTGATGACGTCGCCCTCGGTGTAACCGGAATCCCTGACCATCGAGCGCTTGAACACGCGGATGATCTCGGCGGCGGTGGTGATCACCGCCACGGCCCGGTGCTGGCGAATGACATGCTGGACGATGCTGCTGGCCAGGTGCGTCTTGCCGTTGCCGACGTTGCCGCACAGCAGTAGGTTGCGGCCGGCTTGGAAGTGCTCGCCGAAGTTGTCGGCGTAGGCCTGGCAGGTTTCCAGCGCCTGGGCCATCGCCGGGGTGGTGCCGCGGTAGGTCGCGAAAGTGCTATCGGCAAACCTAGGCGTGATACCCGAGCCCACAAGCGCGCTGTTGACGCTTTCGGCTTGCATGTTAGCCAGCGCCTGCGAATGCTCTTCGCTGCCCTGCGGCGCTACGCGCAGGCCGTGGTACTGACATTGCTTGCACGGGCGAGTAGCCATCGAGCCGTCGAACTGCTCAACCTCGGAACGATCAATCGAACCGTGGACCGGGCACTCACCGGCGAAGACGCGCTGCTCAGGCTGGCGACGGAAATTAGAACGCTGGGCCATTGCCGTCTCCTTGGTACATATCCGGGGTGTGGTTGGGCAGGCCGGTGAAGGCCGAGGCTTTCGCCGCAGACGCCGGTACCAGCTCATCAGTCCAACGCTCGCCGTTCAGCCAGGTCGACGCCATGGGCACGTACTGGCCGTCATCCTTGGTCCAGTCACGGGAAAGGCGGTGGTTACCCAGAGCGGTCATCAGGGTCAGGCGAAGGTCAGCGCTTGGCTTGAGCTTGTCCCATGCCTTGCGAGCGTCTTTCTTCGATTTCTTGTTTGGGTACAGCTTCCAGAACACCTCGAAGGCTTCGGTCAATTCAACTTCCGATGCACACAAGGTTTTAGGTTCCTTGACTGGTTCAGAAGAGTGACTGGTTCTGGGGGCAGCTCCTGCCCCACCCCCTAGGTTATCTCCTGCCCCAGGTGGGTTATCTGGTGCCCCACCCCCTGGGGCAGATGCTGCCCCACCATCGAGAGACAAATGAAAGACGTTCGACTGATTCAGCTCGCCTTTACGTCGGTATTCCCGGCGAAGAAAACCCGACTTTTCAAGCTCTCGGATGTGCAATTTCACCGTGGATCGGCCGATCTCACACTGGTCAGCAATGTGTTGGTACGACGGCCAGCACTCGCCCTGGTCGCTGGCATTATCGGCCAGCTTGACCAGCACCAGCTTGCGCAGCGGATTGCCGACCTTAGTTTTCATGGCCTTGACCATCAGATCCATGCTCATACGTTCAACTCCCGCGTTACCCGGGTGATGAAGTCGTCATAGCTTTCATCCATGACGATGCCCCTGTCTTCCAGCGCTGCACGGCCCGCTTTGGCAAGGCCGTATACCTCCCAGCGTTCGCGCTCGGGCAGATGGCGGCAGCCGGAATAGCAAGGCCATGGGCCGGCGATCACTTCGGCTGTGCGGGCGTCCTGGGGGGGGGGCAAGAGGGTTGGTGGTGGTCATTGCAGCGTCTCCCCGCGGGCCGTAGTCCGCGTCACTGCTGCCGAAGCAGCACCTGGTGCGTGAACGGCAAGGCGCTGCTTCAAGACGTGCATGGCGGTGGTGGCATCAATCGAGAGCAGCCGCGCTTCCGCCATATCCAAGGCTTCGGGCGAATGCGTCATGATCGATTCACTGACTCGCCGGGCATAGCTGAGGCTGGCTGTAGCCAGCTGCAGGTCCGTCATCGCATCAAAGGCGCTAGGCGGATGAGGATTACCGGGCACGGTGACGATGGAGATGCGCTGCTCAGGCAATGGCGCGCCTTCCAGCAGGTGCCGCCCCATGGCCTCCCAGTGTTCGCGGGCGACCACATCGGCGTCATGACCAGTCTTGCGCTTGAACAGTACCTTGAGTGCGTAAAACGCCCGGATGAGGTCGACATGGGTGTCGTCCTCCTTTTCGATGGAATACTCAGGCTCGTTGATCACTTCCAAGGTGTCTTTCACTACCTCGAAGCACCTGAGCAATAGTGCGGCATCGCCATGCTTGGCCATGTTCTCCTCGTCGATATGTTCAACGGGCAGCGGCGATGGAAAATCAATAACGTTTTTCATTGGACACGCTCCAGACGCTCGACAAGGTTGCGGAGCTTGCGCTTGAGCCGTGTGGTGAGGGCGCGCTGATCAAACCAGCGGCTGTAGGCGCCCTGGGTGAACTCCACTACCCCGCGATACGCCGGATCTTCGAAGTCGAATCGGGTGCGCTCGCCGTTACCTGGGCGACCGTGGGCACGGAAATAGGTGGCGTACATGGCACTCAGCTCGCGCTTCAACGAGTTGCGCAGAATCTCGGCCTGTTGGAAGTCAATGGCAGCCTCGGCGATCAGAGTCATGAGTTGTTCGTGGGTAGATTTCTTGTTCATGCGTGTTCTCCGTCGGCGCCAAACAGGTCAGCCAGGTCAATTTGATAAACGGCTGCCCATGCAGCGGCGGGCCAGGAACGAACCCAGCCATAACGCGAATCGTGGACTTTTGGGGCTAGCACGCCGTTCTCGGCGCACCATGCTTTCAGCGGACGAAAGCCCTGCCTGCCGAACTTGCGCTTGCCGACCTTCTCAACGGCGGCGACGGTAGCCTGCCGAAGCCCGCGGCCGAGCTCTTCTTTCAGCTGGTTGGCCTGCCGCACAGCGGCGGATGCAGTGGCCATGGCTGTCGCTTCACGGCGCGAACCGATCTCAGCCTTAGTTTCGATTGCATGGTCACGCTGCTCGATCGCGAGTTTTTGGGAGCGTTTGGATTCCAGTAGATGCTCCAAGGCGCCGATGTAGTCCTGCGGCAAGGCGGGCACTATTGGCTGCTGCTCAAGGCAGTTGAGCTTGGCGGTGACCCGACGGCGAACAGCCTTCGACTCGCGCATCAGTACCCACATGCACTGATCGCGAGTCATGCGAAGCTCTACAGACTCGGTTTTGTTCAAATTTTGAACTACGAAAGTTTCGTAGTGATCGCCGGCGAGCTCGTCTCGGCATCGGGCGGTGAAGTCGTTGCGGCGAACATCTCCCTCGCCAAACTCAGTACGGGCTTCGTTGACCAGGTCGAGCAACTCGAGGCTGGTCATGGTGACGGCACCGCCGCCTTGGAATGGGGTGATAGTCATCAGTAAGCCCTCGAGCGAGAGTCGCGGCGGTAGGTTCTTGGCCTGGTGCGCGCATGGGCGACCGCACTCGCCGAGACACCAGTGCCGATGAACGAAACCATAGAGTCGGTCATGAGCATCACCTCAGGAATATGCAGGTATTGGCCGGCCGGGAGCTTGCGAGGTTCGCGCCGAACCCTGGGCATATGCTCATCCATCAAAGCGATATCGGCGGCGATCTCCTCCTGAAGGCTCTTGCCGAGTTCGCACAGGGGCACAGGTTCACCCGGGCGAATCTGGCTCCAGGCATAACGGTCAGCCAAAACTTCGTTGATGCTGCGGATCGTTCGCTCACAACGCGTTCTGACCTGGCCATCCTCGATGCGCGCCGGCGCCCAATAACAGAAGTTGTCAACGCGGTGCCCGATCTCATGAGCAACGATGAACGGGTAAATTTCGTGATCCTCGAGAACGGACCAGTCGATTTCAGGCCGCTGATTGCCGCGCAGTCGAGCGGTTTCCACACTGGTAGAAAGCTGTATGCCGCAACCCTCGGTGAACTCAAGGTTGTCTGCCGACACATCCAAGCACACCAGCCTGGCACGAGGATCGAAGATGCCCCAGCAATTGCCGAGGGCGCGGAAAGTTGAAAGGCTGAGCGAGCAACCGGCCTGCTTGGCCTGCTCGGCGAAGTTCCGGTATTGGGTGCGGGTGAGGCGAAGCGTTGTGTCGGTTTTCATGGCCGCACCTCGACATCAATGCCGGGCCGACTACCGACGACGCCAAAGGAGGCGCCGAGGTCGCGGTGGCGCACAAGGAAGTTGCCACTGAAAATGCGGATTTGCTCAAGATGGCGGGCGATATCGCAGGCGGGCCCTTCATCCTGGCGGCACAGCATGGTGTCGAGCAGGGGCTGAAGGATGCGCGACAGCTTGTCGAACTCCTCGCGAGCAAAGTTCATGCTGCACATCTGCTGAGCATCCAGCAGCACGGCGCGCAAAGGCTCGCCGGGAACGTGAGTGGGGACGGGCAAGGGAGCGTTCATTTCGCCACCTCGCTTTCCCGCGCCACGTTTTCGGATTGCGCGTTTTGTGGCGCGTAACCTTCATACGGCCCGAACTGCCCGAGGCGCGCCATGAACTCATGGCCGGGGCGATCCGCCGAACGAACCGACTTGATCATGTCGGTTACGCGGGATTCCATCCGGAGGAAGCGCTCTGCCTCTTCCTTTTGCCCGGCGATCCACAGTATGCGAACAGGGTAAGGGGCGACTTCCGGCTCGATCATCCCCTTCAACTCCAACGCTAAAGCCTCGTATTGAACGCCTGGGTATGTGCGCTTGATACCGGCGTCCTGGTAGATGACCTGAACTTCGTAATAGGTGAACCCGCGGCGCGCCTCAAAGGGCTGCCTCAAGGGCCGGTGTTGCGCTTTGGGTGGCGCGGTGGTATTTTCGTTTTGCATTGTTTTTGCCCTTCGATAGACAAAGTGATGCCAAAGCCACCCGTTGGCGCGGGTAGCAACTTAGAAGCTCAGCTCAGGCTGGGCTTTTTTGTGGGCGCCTGAAAAGTCAGCCGCTCAGCAAAAACTGGGATGGCGGGCGAGACATCAGTTCGATGCCTGCGCGGCACTGGATGGATGAACAGAGGGTTTGCCAGACTGATCGGCGGACGAGATCTGAGGCATCATTTGATTCAAGGTTGGCGAGGGGTTTGCCAGCTCAGGCCATACTCGATGCCAGTCGGAAGACCTCAAAGTCTTTCGGGTAACAGCTCCAAGAGTAGCGCGCTCGATCCCGGCGGCCGTCTCAGCCGACGCGACTTTCTGTCCGTAAGCGATTCGCCGCAGGTAACCGCGAGTGGTGCCCGTCTCGGCAATATCTAAGTCACTGGCGGTTTTTAGCCAGGCCAGCAACGAGGAAATCTTGGTATCCATGGTTTGCCCTTCGGTTATATGCACAAAAGATAACCTACGGGTTACCAATGTTCAACACCTACAGGGAATTTACCTGCGGAGCATAATTGAGGATCATTGACGCATGGACATATATGAAACTCGCCGCGAAAACCTTAGATATCTAGTCGCCTCTCAATTCAACGGCCGCATAGCCGGGCTTGCTGAGGCCGTGGGGAAAGCACCCAGCTATATGTCTCGCTGCCTTACCGGAAAACCAGAGCATCGGAAGCGTATCGGTGAGCAGATGGCTAGGGATATCGAGGAAGCTCTGTTCCTTGATGCGCTTTGGCTAGACCGGGCGCATGAAGTAGGCGCCCTTATAGCCGAAAGAAAGCTCAGCCAGGAAGATCACAGCGCGCATCCGGGGCTGCGCGAAGTATCCATATGGGATGGCTCTTCGCCGATTCTGGACGATGAGGTCTGCGTGCCATTTCTTCAGGAGGTTGAGCTTTCGGCCGGCTCCGGCAGGTTTGCAATTGAGGAGGTCGAGGGTTCAACGCTTCGGTTTGGAAAGCAGAGCCTTCGCAAGAACGGTGTGCAGTTCGATCGCGCAAGATGCGTCACTGTGCGCGGAAATAGCATGACCCCCGTCCTTCGCGATGGGGCGACCGTAGGTGTTGATACCGGCAAAACATCCCTTGGGGACATTATTGATGGGGACCTGTACGCCATCAATCATAATGGTCAATTGCGGGTCAAGCAGATATATCGCATCCCTACAGGCCTTAGGCTGCGCAGCTTCAACCGAGAAGAGCATCCCGACGAAGATTATACTTTTGAAGATATGCAGGACCAGAATCTAACCATTCTGGGGCATATTTTCTGGTGGGGAATGTTTGCCAGGTAATCAAAAGGCATTTAATAAGCCGCCGCTTGGCGGTTTTTTTTCGTCAACGCAAAAGATAGTAACCCACAGGTGTTGACTTAAAAATAACCCACAGGTAACTTTATCTCTATCGCACCCCTGCATGGAGCTTCAGACATGACCACCAACACCCTCACCGCCGGCAACTGGCAGGGCACCCTCAAGATGGGCCTGGCTCCTCGTGAGCTTGAAGCCACCCTGTGGGCTGCTGCCGATTTGACGGTGAAGGAGGTGGCTCGCGCCATGGGTATAAGCCCTACTACCGCCGAGAAGCGTCTCGACAGTGCCCGCTTCAAGCTGGGCGTCAAGACGATGCGCGGCCTAGTCATGAAGGCTTTCAGCCTCGGCATGATCAGCATGGCTACGCCCAACCCTGGCCCGCAGCGCCAGGAGGACAGCGACCAGTACCAAGGTACGTTTATCGCCTAACCCAACCTGATTTTTGCGAAAGCCAAAAACGCGGCCGGGATCTGTTCGGCCCAAGGAAAGCGAAATGGATACCTACCAAGAGAGCTGGCCGCCCGTCGTCACCCGCGCAGAGGCCCTGGCAGAAGTGAAAAAGCACGGCTCAAGCGTCGATGAGTTCGACGACGACCTCGGTGTTCACGAGCAATACAAGTCGGCGGATGTCCTCGCCTGGCTGGGCTACTAACCCCCTCCATCATCATCAAAATCAACAGCAGGAGTTGGACATGGAACGTGAAAAATTCAACCTCTGGAGGCTTCTCCGGAACGTGATCATCGGAGCAGTTGTCGCTGCCATTATCAGTGTTGTGCTGATGGAAACCGCGCCGGACTTAGTTAGCCCATCGTGCGGCGAAAACGCGATGTTTGCGTTTCTGTTTGTCGCGCTTTCCGCTGGGATGTACGGAATTTTCGCGGTACTTGGCCTTGCAGATGCAGTGCAGGACAAACGAACAGCAGAGGAATCCTCGGTAGTTGCAGACTCGATGCACATCGACGACCGAGTGAAGATGGCAGCCAATGCCAAGCGCTACGAGTGGCTTCGCGACCGCGACCGCGTAACCGACATCGATACCGATCTGTGCGTGGCTCGCGATGAAACCGTTTACTTCGGGCACGACCTGGACAAGAACGTTGACGACGCAATGCGCCAGGCCCGACTCGAGGAGTTGCACCCATGACGCTCGTCTACCACTACACCAGCGTTTCCCAGCACCTGCCACTGATCCTCGATTCCGGCGAGCTGCGCCCTTCCAACGTTGGTGGCCGCGAAGGCGAGCCGGCACTGCTCTGGTTCTCCCGCAATCGCTCCTGGGAGGCCACAGCCGGCAAGGCCGTGATGCATCGCGGGAAGCTCAAGCTGCTGAGTATGCGCCAACAACACGAGAGCTTCGGTTGCGCTCGCTTCGGCCTTCCTGCTGATGATCCACGCCTCATGGAATGGCGGGACGCATGCCAGTACGCGAGCATTTGCCGCGATGAACGTCGAGTCATGGAGCGCAATGGCAAGAAGCGTGGTGGCACGGCCTCCGACTGGCTGGCCACCGCAACGCCTATCCCGCTCTCGAAGCTGACTTGCGAAATTTTCAACGGCCAAACCTGGGAGGTACTCACATGCGCAAATTGATGCTCATCATCCTGTCGGTGATCGTTGGCCAGGCCGCCGCCGACGAGCAACTGATCGACGTCCAGCACGACAGCGTGCGCGGCGTCACCTGCTGGATCATCGCCGGCACCGGTATCAGCTGCCTGCCGGACAGTTCGCTCCTACAGATGCCCGCCAGCACCACCGCCGACGAAAGCCAAGCGGCACGTGCCTCTCTGGCAACTTCCATGCACCAAACCGAGAAATTGACCGCCACCCCGCTCCCGCAGCAAAAGGGGTTCCAGCTATGACGCGCCGCAACGGAACCAAGGGCCAGCGCCTGATCGAACTGTTCAACGCCCTGCAGCGCCGGGAGACCACCTTCGGCCAGATCTACGCAATGTCGGCATCGTGCGGCATCGACGCACGCAGGGTGCTGGCTGACCACTTTCAGCGGGGTGCTGGTCATGACTGATCTGATCTGCCGTAAATCCATGACCCGCTGCCAGACGCCGGGGATGTGTTCACCCCATGGCGGTTGCCAAGCGCCTGAAACGGCGTCTGCATTCCGCTCGCTGCTGGCCGAGCGGAACTCGCTGGCCTTTTTGCTCAAGCGCTTCGTGGATGGCGAAAACGACCAGGACGAGAACCAGGCCGAGCGCCACATGTACCACGACGAGGCGCAGTCCTTGCTGGCGTTCTTGGGCGGCGATCTGCCTGGGCACACCCTAGTGCCGGACGAGGCGCTACGAAATATGAACTCCGAAATCGCCCGTTTGAAAACCTTGGTTCAGGCCGAAATTGACATCGCCACCGAGCGCGCCAAGGAAGTGATGGGCGCACGCATGACGCTCTATACCCTTGAGCAGGATCTCATCCGGCTCAAGGCAGCCTTGAAAACCCTACGCCACCATGACCGCGTGACAGCAGATCAGGCGCAGATCATTGATGCAGCAATTGCAGAACAGGTCGCGACACCATCCACGGATAACGAAAACGTGTCGCGACACGAAGAGCGGTGAAGCTATGCGCTATATGACCGTTAGGAAATTTGCCAGCGAGTCTGGCTATACAGAAGACGCGATCCGCTCAAAGATCCGCGACGGCATCTGGCGGCTCGGTGAGATATGGATCAAGGCGCCGGATGGCCGGACGCTTCTCGACGTAGAGGGATATGAGTCATGGGTAGAGGCGGGAGGGGAGTTCGGGCAGTCTCCGATACGAGTATCGAAATCACGTTCATGTATCGGGGTGTTAGGTGCCGCGAGCGGATCACGCTCAAGCCCACCGCCACTAACCTGAAGAAAGCCGAGCAGCACAAGGCGGCGATTGAACACGCGATATCGATCGGCACCTTTGACTATTCGGTGACGTTTCCGGGATCTGCCCGGGCGTCAAAATTTACGCCCGAGGCCTCCCGCGAGACGGTCAACGGGTTCTTGACCAGGTGGCTGGCCGCGAAGGAAAAATACGTCGCCAGCAGCACTTTCGACGGTTACCGAAAGTTGGTAACGCTGCGCCTAATCCCGGCCCTGGGCGACACTATGCTGGTGGACCTGAAACGGAAGGCGGTACGCGACTGGCTCGACACCCTAGAGGTGAGTAACAAGACGCTCAGCAATATTCAGAGCTGCCTTCGCTCCGCGCTGAACGATGCCGCCGAGGAAGAGTTGATCGAGCTGAATCCGCTGGCGGGTTGGACCTACTCACGCAAGGCAGCACCACCGAAAGATGATGATGTTGATCCATTCAGCCCCGAAGAACAAAAAGCCGTGCTGGAAGCACTCTCCGGGCAAGCACGCAACATGATGCAGTTCGCCCTGTGGACGGGTCTGCGTACCAGCGAGCTTGTGGCGCTAGACTGGGGCGACATCGACTGGCTGCGCGAAGAGGTACTGGTGACCCGCGCGATGACCCAGGCCGGCAAGGGTAAAGCGGAGACCACGAAGACCGCTGCCGGGCGCCGTAGCGTGAAGTTGCTCCGGCCTGCGCTGGAGGCATTGAAAGCGCAAAAGGCACACACGTTCCTGGCGGATGCTGAGGTATTCCAGAACCCGCGCACTCTTGAACGGTGGGCGGGCGATGGGCCGATCCGGAAGACGATGTGGGTGCCGGCGATGAAGAAAGCGGGCGTTCGATATCGACGCCCCTATCAAACCCGGCACACCTACGCCTCAATGATGCTTTCAGCTGGAGAGCATCCGATGTGGGTGGCTAAGCAGATGGGCCACACAGACTGGACTATGATTGCGAGAGTTTACGGGAGATGGATGCCTGCAGCTGATGATTGCGCGGGGAAGCGCGGCGAAGCATTATGGGATATGCGAGCATCAAGTTCGGCGGTCAAACCAAGCTCCCCGAGCCCTTCGAGCGACGGACTGACTAAATCAAGCGCTTTAAAGGGATAACTATGGATAGTCCACCAAAGGTTTTCATCTCCTATAGCTGGAGTTCAATTCCACATCGTGAGTGGGTGAAGGACTTAGCACACCACCTTGTAGATTGCGGTATAGATGTAGTGCTGGACATCTGGGAGTTAGACCTAGGTCATGACACCAATCACTTCATGGAACGAATTGTTAACGACAAGAACATTACAAAGACTTTAATCATCGCCGATAAAACATATACCGAAAAGGCTAACCAACGAAGCGGCGGCGTAGGCGTAGAAACTCAAATTATCTCCAAAGAAGTGTATGATTCCGCAGGTGAAAACAAATTCATCGCTGTGATTGCGGAAAAAAATGAAATCGGTAGCCCATACATACCCACATTTTACACCTCTAGAATGTACGTAGATCTGAGCACCAATGATGCTTACTCAGAAAATCTTGAGACATTAATCAGAGCCATATACGGAAAACCACTCCATCAAAAACCACCACTAGGCAGAAAACCCTCATTCCTAGATCAGCAGTCAAGTAACAACTCCTCATCTCGACTTCTCTATAATAGAGCGACAACTTTTCTAAAGGAAGGCAAGGTCCAAGCAGTTCCAGCGTTGCGTGAATACTTTAGCGATTCGCTAGCAAAGCTTGAGTCATATAGAATAATTAAAGACGCTAGCGTTTTATTTGACGAGCAAGTGATCGATAGCATTTCATCCTTTAGACCACATCGTGATGAGATCTTACAAGTAATACAAACCAGCTTGTCCTATTCAGGATCACCCCAAGTAGAAGACGAGATACATAATTTTCTTGAAGGAATTCTACCATATACCACGCGACCGGAAAATATCAGCCACTACAACACGGCTGACTTTGACAACTTTGTATTTTTCGCTAAAGAGCTCTTTTTAAATGTCGTTGGAATCTTCCTAAAAGAACAAAAGTTTTCAAGTCTTGATCGCCTACTAAAGCGAGGCTTCTATTTCCTCGACAGTTCCAATCAATCAAAATCCTTACATGATTACTCGAGCTTCACCTCGAACTGTAGCAGTCTTCACACAAGGAATCAGCGCTTAAATCTCGGAAGAATGTCACCAGAGGCCGATCTTCTAAAAGAGCGTTCACTTGCTTCACCACTATCGTTCGAGAACCTCATGCAAGCTGACTTCACGCTGTTAGTAAGATCCAGATTACTTGGGATTCCCTACTGGTCCGACACGCTTGTATACCTAGATCACTATCCAAGGCCTTTTGAGATTTTTGTCCGTGCCGCTTCTAGGGAGTATTTCGAGAGGGTAAGGTCAGTTTTTGGTGCAGACACCAAAGCTGATCTAGAAGGGCTCGCAGAAGACAATGCCTTCAACCGCCCTTTCAATGGAAGATTCTTAGACGTCAAGGGCCTTTTGAATGTAGGTGAGCTTTGCACGCGCCCCTAAATAAATGACAGCAAAATGGCAGCTTCTGCGCTGAAAGCCCCGCAGTACTTGGGGTGGACGGAGGTTCAAATCCCCCCGGCTCCACCAAATACGAAACACCATCAAAACCCGCCTTGTGCGGGTTTTGCTGTTTCTGGGCTCCTGGAAACACACCGCCGAACGGGCCTTCGGATTTTTCCCGCAAGTCATCGCGCCCCGCATGAACTGGCGCGAGCCACCTCACGGAGATAGCCTTCGCTGGTTGCTGCTCATCAGCAACCGGCTTTGACAGGCCGAAAAGTGTAACCTTTCACTCCCGCTTGATAAGTCGGCAAGCTTCGCGCATTCCGCCTCTTTCATGGCGGCTGTGCGTGGGGCATCTTCGGGTGCGCCGGGTTCCTACACTTCCGGTCTGTCAACCCGCGTACAGCTGCCACCCAAACCTGTTTGACAGCAGGGGGAATAGCATCTCCCTTCACCAGTGTAGGAGCTTCACCATGAAAAAGATCACTCCCAATCCTCCATGCTCGAGCCAATCTGGCGCGGATATCTTCTGTATCGCCCAAGACGTCGACCCCGAAACTCTTCTGGTACAGGCCTGCGAAACCCTCGCCTCGCTGAACGCGCTCACTACTGATCTGGCCTTCGAGTCTGATGGATCCTTTCGCCATAAGCTTCTGGCCACCCAGCAATTGAGCGTTTTGGGAGAGTTGCTGGTGACGCGTGCACTGGACATTCTTGTGCCAACGTCAGATTCGGAGGATGCGCGAAGGACTGCGCTTTAACGCTAAAAATAGCTCTCCGACTGGAATGCGCAAAACGTCAGAAAAAGATGAGCGGGATATTTTCTTTGAAAATAAACTCGCAACCACTCTCCATGAAAGGTTGCGTTTAAGCGCGCTCATAGCCTGAGTCTGATTATTGAGAATCCAATAGCTGGGGTGCTTTTTCACCGACTTCACTAAGACCAAAATTTTTCCCAAGCCAGTCCAGTTACAGCCCGCTGACGAAGCATCCCTAATGCTCAACATGAGGAGCTATTTATTCTCAATCCCCGGCAGCTGTGCAATCGCAGTCATGATGCTTGTTCACTAGGCAAGTAAATGCTGGGGAGGTGCTCAGTTAATTGGGCTGAATCAGATGCGTCGAGCTAAATCATCTGTTACCCAGGCATTCCCCTATGCCATCATTGATAGCAGCCCAAGTAACGAAATTGTAGACCCCTTAAGGTCTCTGGTAAGAGGTGTCCTGGTGATGACGTCAGCTGTTATGGCTGTAGTAGCTCAACCCTAAAGGTGATCGGTGAGGCTGACGCATGGTTCTTTATCAACCGTGCGGCCATGTCCTTGATGATCTGGATCTGTCGGCTCTCCGACATACAGCCACCAACCAGGTAGAAATGATACAGATCGGTATGTTCCATAAGGCAGTTAAGCTCATTGATGGTGAGCTCAAAGTTGCTGAACTTTTTAGCTGTAGAGCCCTTCACCTCGACCTTTACGAGGTTGCCCCACTCGTCCGTGTACTGGATATCCCATCCGACCTTCTGATCCGCAACGTGGTCTACGTTAGTTGCGACGACCCCTGGCACTATGCCGTCTCGCAGCAGTTTCAAGATATAGAGCTCAGCCTCATCACCTACCACCTTGGAGTGCTTTGATCTCCGTTGCCGTACGACCGTATTCTTCCCCTTTTTGGTCTCTTTCTTAACCGATAGCAGGTTGCTCACAAAGCTAGGTGGAGCCTCGCTCGAAGTAACTGTAAGTGAGCTCTCAGGATATTCCTCGAGAGGGGCATCCTCCTCTGCATGATTGGTAAGTACATATGCTAGAAAGCCTTCTGGGGAGCCGTATTTCTGGCTGAGAAAATCGAGGTTATCTTGATTCAGCTTCATAAAGCCCTTTGGCGGCGAGGCATATTTCTCCCCGTGCTCTGTCAGGAGTACTGCTAGCTCTTCAGTAGTGATGTAGATCTTCACCGGGGTCGTGAGGAAGTACATCAACTCGAAGGACTCTCCTGGCCGTCGTGGTGGCCAAATCTGGTCAGCTATAGCTTGGTTAGGAAACGTTTCGGTGATTCGGGCGGCCCAACGGTATGCTTTGACAGGCTCGTCAACTTCTCGCTGGTCCGCCGTGTAGAACAAGCAGATATCTCCTGCTTGCATCGCCTCGTATATTGAAACATTGGAGTCATTGGTGCCTCGTTGAGCTCCCCAGGCGTACTGTTGCCTTACGCCGAGATCCCGAAGTGCATGTCGAATCTCTATATCAATCTCGTTTTCCATTGAGCGAGCGAGATTTTTTGTGGCAAGTGGATTTGAAGCAGGAATTAGCCAGAGGTTGGTCATTTGAAAACTCAGCGATTGTACTTCTTGGCACTACCCTTAAATTTATCCACAGGGTACTTGGCAGCGTTGGTATCGATTTTCTTGAGTAACGCTGCTTCAAGATCAATCCCTAACTTGCTTGCTAGCTGAAGCAAATAAGAGGCGATATCTGCCATCTCTTCGCGGATACGTTCGGCTTGCTCAGGGGACTCCATAACACTGGAGGCTTGACTGTCTGTTAACCACTGGAACTCCTCCAACAGCTCTGAGCACTCAACGGAAAGGGCAATGGCGAGATTCTTGGGGTTGTGAAACTGGTCCCAGTCTCGCTCTGAGGCGAACTGAGCCAGTTTCTTCTGAAGTCTCTTCGTATCCATAGGGCTGACGGGATTTGACGATGCTCACGCGGGTGTCGCCGAGCTACTTGGTCGGGCCAGCATAGCGTCAGAAGCAGGCTCTGGGAACCGTAGGAATTTTCTTCGTGTTGGGTGATGCAGTGACGCAAAAACTCGACCAGCAGCCACTACTGTGTTTGCCTGCATGTGTCCCCAACCGAACCTGACCATCTACAGTCCTCAAAAAATCGGGCCTAAAACCATCCAATTTAATCGACGCCGGCTCCGGCAAATACGAAGCACCACCAGAACCCGCCTCGTGCGGGTTTTGCTGTTTCTGGGCTCCTGAAAACACACCGCCGAATGGCCCTTCGGATTTTTCCCGCAAGACATCGCGCCCTTGGTGAACTGGTGCTCATCAATCGACACGACTAGCCTTGAAACGTCGCTGCAAAATCAGCGACCGGGTTTAGCAGCTCGGTTAATATCAAGGCATGCAATGCCACCATCCGTTCAAGCGAAGCATCTTACGTCCGCTTGTCCGCGTTATGGCGGCTGTGCGTGGGGCACTTTCGAGTGCGCTGGGTTCCTTGATTCCTGGTCTGCTAACCCGCGTACGGTCGCCACCCTTTTCGTTTAGCAGCGATGTCTGGCGACTCCACCAATCAAGGAGTTGCACTCATGAAAAAGAACAGTCCCAATCCTCCGAGCCCGGACCAATCCTGCACGGATATCTTCTGCATCGCTCAAGGCATCGACCCCGAAACCCTGCTGGTACAGGCCTGCGAAACCCTCGCCTCGCTAAACGCGCTCACTACTGACCTGGCTTTCGAACTTGACGGCGCCTTTCGCCATAAGCTTCTGGCCACCCAGCAATTAAGCGTTTTGGGCGAGTTGCTGGTGACGCGCGCACTGGACATTCTTGTGCCAACGGCAGACTCGAAAACGCAGGAAAGGACGGCTTCCGAGTACTAAAAATAGCGACCCAGCAGGAAATCGCCAAAAAGTAACCAAAGGGTGAGCGGGCTATTTTCTTCGAAAATAAATCCGTCACCTTTTTCTATTGGGGATGGTTGTGGTACTTCTCCACCCCGTACCCAGCACCGCCCCACCTGAAACCACCTCTATCAGACAACCGGAAGTCCGATACCTCATGCTCAAGCCCTGTTCATTCCTGGCCCTCGCCACGCTCTCCACGCTCTCCACGCTCGCCAACGCCGACCTCGCAGGGGTCTGGCAAGGCACGCTCGGCAAGACGCCGATCACCGCCTGTTTCAACGCCGCGCCCAACACCGGCGGCAGTTACTATTACCAGCGATTCCTGACACCGATCCAGCTCACCCAGGAAACACCCGATGCTCCCTGGGCCGAAGAAGGCAACAGCGGTGTCTGGCAATTGGAGGCGCCACAAGGCGAATCGCTCAAGGGCGTCTGGAGCAAAACCAAGGGCGGCAATCCACTGCCCCTGGCATTGCAGCGCGTGGCAACGCCGCCCGAAGGTTGTGCCAGCGATGCGTATAACGCTCCCATGGAAGCCGCGCCCCTACCGGTCAAGACGCAGAAACAATCCTTCGCCGGGCACAGCTACCAGCTAAAGACCCAAGGCGCCCAGGTGACGCTCAAGCTTGAGGGCGATAGCCCGGCGATTCAGAAGATCAACCGGCAGTTGGCGAGCCTGGCCGTCAGCGCTGAGGATCAAGCCGACTACTTCAGCGAACGACGGGAATACCTGGGACGCAACGGTGCAGCCTATACCAGCGAAATCAGCGTCGAACCCACGTATTGGTCATCCCAGTGGATCACTGTCAGGTTTTACCGATGGGCCGCCGGCACGGGCGCCAAGGGTATCAGTTGGGGGCTGCATTCCTGGAACCTGCAAACCGGCGAGAGCGTTGACCCATGGACTTGGCTCGGCGGGCACCAGGAATGGTATGACGCTTACTCCGGCCATCTGAAGCTGCCCGCCACATTCAGCGCCTGGCTGGAGAAGCAAACCACCACCGATGAAGGTTGCCCGGCGATCACCAGTTACTCGAGCTTCGACCTGAGCTTCGACACTCAAGGCATGAAGCTGTCGACACCGGCCAATGGCGACGGTTGCGACAATGACCTGAGCTTCACCTGGGTGCAGTTGGAGCCTGTTTTGTCGGCCAAGGGTAAAGCCGCACTTGCCAGCCTGAAGATGCCTTGAGTGCATAACCATCACGCGATGGTGCAGATGCTGATCGGCGGCGATCCTTTGCGCTGGCGTTTGCTGGACGTCGTCCGCGCCCTCGCGCTCCCCGACTGCTGGATCGGCGCCGGCTTCGTCCGTAACGCCGTGTGGGATCACCTGCACGGGCGCCCGCTATCGGCACCGTCTGGCGACGTCGACGTGCTGTGGTTTGACGCCTCCTGTACAGACCCCAACGAAGACCGCCGCCTCGAAGCCCTGTTACGCGCAGCAGAACCCTCCATCGACTGGTCAGTAAAAAACCAGGCCCGCATGCACCTGCGAAACGGCGATGCGCCCTATCGCGACGTCAGCGATGCCATGCGCCACTGGCCAGAAACAGCCACCGCAGTGGCCGTCAGAAGAACCGCTGAAGATTTTTGCGAAGTATCGGCACCACTAGGCCTGGAAGATTTATTCAATCTTCAACTCAAACCCACGCCCCGCTTCACCCAAGAAAAACACGCCATTTACCAACAACGCATCACCTCCAAAGGCTGGCTAAACCACTGGCCACTGCTGAAACAACCCTAACCCTACAAAAACCTCACATTCATTCACGAATTATTAAGAATCGCCCTCGTATACTCGCCGATCGCCCGGACTGTTCCCCCGAACAGCCCCCTGCCCCGGTAGCCAGAATCCATGACGCGTTCCGCTCCTTTGCTGCTCCTGCTTGCTGCGCTGTTGTTTTTCTTTGCCCTTGGCAATCACGAGTTGCAAGGCTCGACCGAGGCCCGTGTGGCCGGGATCGCCATGGCCATGCACCTGGATAACGATTGGGTGGTGCCGCGATTGTTCCGTGAACCCTTCCTGGAAAAACCGCCGCTGAGCCTGTGGCTCGACGCCGGGGCGATCCGGTTGTTTGGTGGTACCACTTGGGCAGTGCGCCTGGCGTCGGCGTTTGCCGGGCTGTTCAGTGTGATGCTGCTGTACGGGATGCTGCGCAAGTTTGGCCGGCCCAAAACGCTGGCGTTTGTCGCGGGGCTGATGCTGGCGACCATGGCCAGTTACTGGAGCAACGTGCGCGGTGTGGGTGAAGACTCGCTGCTCACCCTCGGGGTCACCATGGCCTTGCTGGCGTTCTATCAGGCCAACCGCCCCGAGTCGGAGCGCGACCGTTCCAACCTGGGCACCTGGTTGTTGTTCACCTTGGGGATGATCATCGCCACGCTGAGTAAAGGCGTTCTAGGCCTGGCCATGCCGGGCGTGGTGATCTTCGTCTATCTGGCCAGCACCAGCCTGATGGATAAACGATTCAAGCTCGGCGATTGGATCAAACCCGGGCTGTTCACGCTGCTGGCGCTGGTGCCGCTGATGATCTGGCTGGGTTTCCTGTACCAGCGCGACGGGCTGCAAGCGGTACGTGAAGTGCTGCTGACCAACAGCGTCGGGCGCTTCAGCGGTTCGTTTGTCGAAGCCGGTCACTACGAGCCGTTCTATTACTACATCGTCAAATTGCCCGAAGCCTTTTTGCCGTGGAATATCCTGGTGTACCTGGGGCTGTGGCACTTCCGTAAAAGCCTGGTGCGCAACCGCTACCGGCTGTTTTTCAGCCTATGGCTGGTGGCGCAGTTCACCCTGCTGACGCTCGCCTCCAGCAAGCGCACGGTTTACTTGATGGCATTGACGCCCGCCGCGGCAGTGCTGGCCGCCGAGTATGGCGGTGTCCTGCTGGGCTGGCTGAAAAGTCGCGGGCAGGTTTCCAACATCGCCGAACACGTTTATGAGCATCGCCGTGGGCTGGTGGGCGGCTTTTTCACCGTCGTGGTTGCCTGCTACCTGATTGCCGCTTTCTGGTTCGCTCCCAAGGCCGATGTGCGTCAGTCGTTTGTGCCGGTGATCAGCCAGATCCAGGCCATGCAGGCGCAAGGCAAAGAGGTGGTGCTGTACCAGGCGAACGAACGAATCGCCGGCGCCGGAGTGTTTTACATGCAGGGTTATTTGACGATCCTGCAGACGCCGGAGGAGCTCAAGCGCTACCTCGCGGCCAAGCCCGGCAACGTGGCATTGGTGGACAATACTGACCGGCTGAACGTACCGGTGACGGTGGTCAAGGAGATGGCGATCAACCGTCAGCCGTACTATTTCGTCGAGCAGTGATGAAAGAGGTGTGGAGCACGAGTAACTAACTACCGCCATCCACACCGCAAGACTGCGCACCCTCAGGGCTCAATCAACCCTGAGGACCGGCCATGCCCGCCCAGCCCCCTGAAACAACATCGCTAACCCCCGAACAACTGAACAACTACCTGCTGCAAATCGGTCATCGTTTGCAGGTTTTCCCCAATGGCCAAGCGCCCTCAGCGCAGTCCTCTGCCGAGTTGCTGGCGGTGCAGGTGCTGCACGCAGCGCTGGCAGAGGAAAGCCGCTGGGTCCTGCAGAACGCACAAGTGCATTACACCCTGCCCCGCGACTGGGTGATCCAGGGCGAGCCGGGCCTGCTGAACCGCACGCGCATCAGCCTGGCATTGCACAAGAAGTTGGCCGCCCTGGAAATCGAACGGCGGCCCAACGGCCATTTGCGCAAGAACTGGATACTCGACAGCCACCAGCAGATGCTGGAAGCCGAAGTCAAACTGAAGGTTGCCGATCGCCTGCTCAACCCCGGTGACCAACAGTTGGTGATGAACATCGTCAGCGGCCCCGAGCTTCGTCCGGGGATCCATCGCCTGACCTTTCGCTACCGTCAACAAACCATCGAGTTCGCCGGGGCGTTTGTCCTCACCCGCAGCCAGGCAGCGGTCACCCACCTGGAGACGGAAGACGGCGATGTGGTGCTGTTCACCCCCTCCAGAGGCCTGGAAGCCTTCACCTCGCTCAAGCATCTGGACCGCACGTTGCGAGAGCGCATGGACCAGGCGGCCTGGCGCCAGGAGCTGTTGCAGCACCTGCCGCGCCGCCACCAGCATCTGCATACCGCCAGTATCTGGCCCCTGGTGCTGAGCCCTGTCGACAGCGTACCGCTGAACGAACACACCTACAGCGCCCTGCAGGACAAACAGCGCCAGGACATCGCGTTTGCCCTTGGCCTGGACGGTCATCCAGCGCCGACAGACGTCGCCCAAATGGCTCTCGAACTGGACCGGGCGCTGCGCAATTCACCGTGGCACCTGACGTCTCGCCTGGAGTTGCGCGCGCAGCAGTTGCTCGAAAAACTGCTGCTCCAATCCGCCCCCGACTGGTACCGCAGCGCCAGCGAGGCACAGCGCAGCACCCTCGCCGCGCACTTGCGCACCTATGAACATCTCAGCCTGCAAGTCCTTGCGCGGCTAGGCCCGGCGGCCTCGCCCGAGGCTATGGCGCGTGTGCAATTGCTTGAGCACCTGGATGAAGACCTGGATATCCAGGGCCTGATCCCCGAGCAGCTGCAAATCAGCACTGAGCGCACCCTGAAGTCAGGCAACTCGTACCGTCAGTACAACAACCTGGTGCAACTGGCGGTACGTGGCTTGCACCGTGGAGATGAACACGCCGACTCCGCGTTTCTCAAACACACCCAACTGACCTACGCCCAGCAGTCACTACCGCCCGAGTTCCAGGACATAACACCTGCCTACCTGGCCGACCTGCTGGCCAGGGTACAGCCGAGCCTCAACTTCGCCGAAGAACAAAAGCGGGCCCATAGTTTCCCCGCGGTGCAGGAAGCCATGCAGCAAATGCTCGACAGCCGTCTGCACGCGCTGGCCTACTGTGCATCGTTGCAAAACCACATCAGTGCTGACGACTACGTACTGCTTCAGACCCTCAGTGCAGGCCCTTCGCAAACGCTCACCGCGTGCTGCCTGTTCCTGCACAAGGCACCGCTCAAAGACCTCTGGGTCCTGCGCCAGACCGATGCAACGGGCGCTGTAAAACGCTTGCTGCTGTGCACGCCTCACGCACCGCGCGCCGAACAGTTCCAGGCCTTTGGCAGCGAGCGGGAACTGCAGGCGCACATCCTCGGCTGGAGCCAGGAGGTGGCGTCCGCTCCAGGCTCGCGCAGCATGAAAGACTACCTGCTTGAACAAGTGGTAAGCAGGATCCGGCCCAAATACAGCGCGATGCTTTCCGCTTTGGGTTTTATCCCGGCCAACCGCGATTACTTGATGATCAGTTTCGGAGCGCCTTCGACCTATGAAGCCTGCCTGGTGGAAATGAGCACCACGACGCTGGCCATGCAGGCCGATGAATACCTGCATCAGATGCCCAATTGGCTGAGCCAGGCTTCAGCGGCTGACCGACAGAAACTCGCCGACCTCAAGGAACAGGCGCTGGGCGCTGCACAGGCCTACGGCGCAAGCCCGGGTAGCCCGCAACAGTTTCCCGACTTCGACCGTTACTTGCACAAGGCGGCAAAAACCGCACTCAACCAACTGCTGGGTAATCCGACCCCCGCGGTAGACCCAAACCTGGTGGGCGTAATCACCCCGCGCGAACGCGTCAGCTACACCACGCTGTACCGCAATGGTTATGACGCCAGCCTGGGTTTTATCAACCCTGACGCCAGCACCACCGCACAGTTCAAGGGACCGCCCGGCGTCGACCTGAGTCGACTCACCGCGCAAACGGTGAGCAACTCGGTAAGGGGCATCTGGGTCGGCGATCGTTACGTCGCCGAGGTCGAGAAAAACCTGCTGGACCCGCAACATGCCAGCTATGGCTGGCACCGTGGGATGGCCCTGGAAGTCACCCAA
Organism: Pseudomonas sp. AN3A02; assembly: GCF_011765255.1. Taxonomy (NCBI): domain Bacteria; kingdom Pseudomonadati; phylum Pseudomonadota; class Gammaproteobacteria; order Pseudomonadales; family Pseudomonadaceae; genus Pseudomonas; species Pseudomonas sp. AN3A02. The sequence continues at coordinate 47,385 of NZ_JAARNI010000011.1, read as the reverse complement.
TTGCACATGCGAGTCGCCGCGCTGGAGTGTTGCCTGCAAGGCTACTTGGCATCGGCCGACCTGGTCTGGCTGGAAAAGAGCATCGACAGTCTGGCCGACAACAGCAATGCCGTGCGCAACCTGTATCGCCTTTACCCACTCCACATCAGCGGCCAAGTGATCGATGGCTGCTACCTGTTCCACCACGCCAACAACCTGCCCTTGCTCTACACCCCCAACGCGCCCGACGGTATCGCCTTCAGGCCGCAACGGGAGTTCAACGAGCGCCTGAAAAACCTTGAGGGCATGGATACCTACTACATCAGCCGGGTTGCCAGCGTTGAACGCGCGGCGTTCGAACCCAAGTTGCAAGCATTGGTGACCGGCCTGCCAGCACAGCTCAAGGGGGTTTACTCCAAGCCCGTATTCGACGAAGCGCCCCGCACCGCACTGCCACTCAAAGACCTGCAGTATCACAGCTACGACAAGCCACTGCGCCATCGCATCGATGAAGTCAAAAACACCACGTCCGGGCGCCTGCAGATGATCATGGAACTGGTCAGCGTCATCGGTGAAATCACCATTGCCGTGCTCACCGCTCCCTTCCCGGCCCTGAGCCTGGCCTTGGGCGGCTTGCTGGTGTTCAAGGATTCAATGCTCGCGCTGCATGCCTATAGCCGCAACCAGACTGCCGTCGCACTGGGCCACTACCTGGGAGCGCTGCTCAATGCCGGCGGGGCGTTGTTGACCGACCTGCGGCCACTGTTGTTCGCGCCCACCCGGCTCATCCGCCCGCCGCTGCGCCATATCGCTCGGGCCCCCAAGGAGCAGCAGGCAATCACCCTGATCAAGCAACTGCAACCGCAACCCCCGGTACCTCAGGGCATGCAGCCCGTGCTGTTGGGCGGCGACAACCTATGGGCCTCACATACCCCGGACAGCCTGGGACGATTCCTGCTGTTTCGCTATGACACCACCAGCGGGCAGCTGCGCTCCACTGGCAAGCTGGTGAGCCAGACAGCGGATGGCCAGTGGCAACGCTCTGGTGTCATCGGTGGCATGCCAGGCCCTGAAAGGCTCGGGCAGCCCTACGAGTTGTCGGAAAAATATCGCACGAACGTAGCGGCCGTCATCGCCCCCGAAGACAGGTCGGCGCTGTTCTTGCAGATCGCCTTCCTGGATCGTGACCTTAATACCCACAGCATCTGGATCTCGCGCCGGCAACTCGACCCGGCACTCAGGCAACACCTGGACAACGTCAAGGCGCTGACGGATGACGCCGACGCTTTTTTTGCTCGTTTGCCGGCCGTGGTTCCCCGGGCCGAAACCTTGAACCCCGCGCCAGACATTGCGGTGCGCGACCTGCTCAAGCTGCTGATCGATGACGCGCACAACCTGGTGGTGGGCGAGGCACCGTTTTCCACCGTAGCTAAACAGGTGCTGATCGAAAACATGCAGTACCTGCGCGAACTCGACGTGACGGTCCTCTATATCGAACCGCTGTGGCGCGACATTCATCATCTGAAAACCCACTCACGGTTTTCCAGTGGCTTCTCCAAACGGGCCGAGGGCCAGCTCAAATCCATCGACAAGGAAAATTACCGCGACCCCGAAGGGTTGCACGGCCACTGGATGCTGGTAAAAACCGCGCAACAGCACGGGATTGAGGTCCGGTCGTTGAATGCCTCTAGCTCCTACGACCTGGAAAACACCCTGTGCCTGGTTGATTCACGCCCGGCCCCGATTCGCTCCACCCGCCTGACCAACTTTTACTCCCACACGATCATTAACGACGACCAAACCAAAAAACCGGGCGAACGCTGGATAGCATTGGTTGATCAAAAACGCATGAGCACCTATCGCGGTACGCCGGGCCTGGCCGACCTGCAAAAGAGCATTGCCCTGCGGGTCGATGATGCCTTCGAGCAACCTACCCAAGTCATTGCGGATGTGGCGGGCGGCATTCCGGGTGATGTATTGGCCAAGGCTGATCTGAAGCTGTCTTTGAGCAGCGCCGGCCGGGTCGCCGCACCCGCGCAGCGCCCAGGGCCCTGGGTGGAACGCTCGCACTCGTTACGGCCAACCCGCCCTCTTCCTGCCGAAGCGCCGCGCCACTTCAGCACCTTTGACCTGCCACAGGAACACCTGAGCCTGATCAGCGATGAAATCACCCTGCCAATGGGCACGCGTGATGCGCTCTTCGCTACTGCCTACCGGGAGACCGCCAGCAGCCGTCGAGCAGCGCAAACCACTTTCGACCAGACCCGCACAAAACTTCGGGCCCAGGCCCAGGCGTTTTTTACCGAACACACACCGCCTGCGCGGGTGGTAGTCCCCCCGGTCGAAGCCGCTCTGGATGAGGCGAGGTTTATCGACCAACTGCTGGACATTGCCGATGGCCTGGTGGTCGGCGAAGCGCACTCCAGTACGTCAAGTAAAGGCTTCCTTAGCCGGCACATGGAATACCTGAAAGGCCAGCGCGAGGTAAAAACCCTGTACATGGAGCAACTCACCACCGAGTTGCATCAGGCCGATCTGGATATCGTCCACAGCCTGGGCTTTATGCCAGATGAGCTGTGGAGCTACCTCAACGCATTGGACAAAGGCCACGGCGTACCGGCCGACAACCCCTATAGCTTTGTCAGCCTGGTACAGGTGGCGATGAAACATAACGTTCGGATCCGTGCACTCGATTGTGTCGCCAGTTTGCGGGTGGACGGCATGACCGCCTCCAGAACATCAATGTTCAACTACTTCGCGACCCAGGTGATACGCGCCGACCAGCTTCAACACGGGCCACACAAGTGGGTTGCACTGGTCGGTGAGACGCATCTCAACACTCATCGTGGCGTACCGGGCATTGCCGACCTCAACAAGGGTATCAGCGTACTACTGGACGACGTGCCTCCAGGCTCGGCCACAGGTTTTTTGCGCGAACCCGCAGCAGTGCTGGCCATGACACGCGAGCAGCAATGGCCATTGGTGCGCTACGACTTCAAGAAAAACGTCGAAGTCGCCGGTGCGCCATTGCCGCAACCTGTCGTGCCCGCGTTAACGCTCAGCCTCGAACAACGCCTGCGGCGCAAAGGCGATTACCTGCTTCAGCGCACCTTGGACGACGGGCTGGAGATGGTCCATGAAAACCGCGACGGCGTCCTGGTCCACACTGCGTTGCAGCAGGACGCCAGGGGTCACTTCGTCAATCGCTGGAACCTGGATGACCGCCGCTTCATCAGCAGGGAAGCGTTGATCGACATCATCACAACCATCAAAAAAATGCGCCAAGTCCAATGACCCTCGTACCGCCCTCTGCATGAGGGCGGCGCGACCGCTCGTCGCTCACGGTCCATAAATCTTCCCCTCACGAAAAAACCGTTTCAGCTCTCGCCAGGGCTGCCGATACCTCCTGACTACCCATCGGCTGGTCGCTACTTCCAGCAACCGGATGTACCCGCAAATCTGTTCCTGGAGGAATGCGATGAATAGTTGGTTCGGCAACATCAGCGTCAACATGAAACTGGGCCTGGGCTTCGGCCTGGTACTGGTACTCACCTCGATCCTCGCGCTCACCGGCTGGACCAGCCTGGGCGGCCTGATCGACCGCAGCAACTGGATGAGCGACATCACCCAGCTCAACGCTTCGCTGACCAAACTGCGAATCGTGCGCCTGCAATACATGTTGGCCAACGGCGACGAAGCCGTGGCGCAAAACGTGCAGACTAACCTCGACGGTTTTGTCGCCCAACAACAGAAGCTGCTGGACAGCTTCAAGAGCCCGGACAACCTCAAGCTGCTCAACGAGCAAAAAGCGATCATCACCGCTTACCAGCAGTCCTTGAACAAAATGCGCGAGGCCTACCGCAACGGTAACGCCGCGCGCCAGGTCATGGGTGACAAGGCTGACATCGCCAACGCGCAGATCAGTGCCCTGGACTCCAGCGTGCGCCAGATGCCTGAGAGCACCGAACGCTTCGCTCAGTTCGAGGCCGTGAACTCCGCCAAGGAACAGTTCCAGTTGGCCCGCTACGAAGTGCGCGGCTACACCGGCAACGTCAACGCCGAGACTGAAGCCCGTGCCGCCGCGCAGATCGAGAAAGCCATCGACGGTTTGAAAGGCCTGCATGCGGTGTTCGGCGCCAGCCAACAGACCGCCCTGAGCTCACTGGAAACCGCCCTCGGCGCCTATCGCAGCGCCGTCCAGAACTACAAGGCAGCCAACGCCAACATCGTCTCGGCCCGGGCAGAAATGACTACCCAGGGCACCGACATCGTCACCATCAGCGACAAGCTGTACGACATCCAACTGCAACGCCGCGACGCCGAAAGCGCCCAGGCCCGCAGCCTGCAACTGATCAGCACATTGCTGGCATTGCTGGTGGGTATCGTGGCTGCCGTGATCATCACCCGCCAGATCACCCGCCCATTGCGCGAGACCCTCGCCGTGGTGGAGCGCATCGCTTCCGGCGACCTTAGCCACAACATCCAGGTGACCCGCCGCGACGAACTCGGCGTGTTGCAACAAGGCATCCAGCGCATGGGCACCACCCTGCGTGAATTGATCAGCGGCATCCGCGACGGCGTGACCCAGATCGCCGCTGCCGCCGAAGAGCTGTCGGCCGTGACCGAACAGACCAGCGCCGGGGTCAACAGCCAGAAGATCGAGACCGATCAAGTGGCCACCGCCATGCACGAGATGACCGCTACCGTGCAGGAAGTCGCCCGTAACGCCGAACAAGCGTCCCAGGCTGCCTCGGCCGCCGACGGGGAAGCCCGCGCCGGTGACAAGGTGGTGGCCGAAGCCATCGCCCAGATCGAGCGTTTGGCAGCCGAAGTGGCGCGTTCCACCGACGCCATGACGCACCTGCAACAAGAGAGCAACAAGATCGGCAGCGTGATGGACGTGATCAAGGCCGTGGCCGAACAGACCAACCTGCTGGCACTCAACGCCGCCATCGAAGCGGCTCGTGCCGGTGAAGCCGGTCGGGGTTTTGCCGTGGTCGCCGACGAAGTCCGCGGCCTGGCCCAGCGCACCCAGAAATCCACCGAAGAAATCGAAGGCCTGGTGGCCGGTTTGCAGAATGGCACCCAGCAAGTGGCTGCCGTGATGAACAACAGCCGCAGCCTCACCGACAGCAGCGTCGAACTGACGCGCAAGGCCGGTGTATCACTGGAAAACATCACCCGTACGGTGTCGAACATCCAGTCGATGAACCAGCAGATTGCCGCAGCCGCCGAGCAACAGAGTGCCGTGGCGGAAGAGATCAGCCGCAGTATCGTGAACGTGCGGGACGTGTCGGAGCAGACGGCGGCAGCCAGCGATGAGACGGCCAAGTCGAGTGTGGAACTGGCACGTTTGGGCGGGCAGTTGCAGCAGATGGTCAGCCATTTCCGGGTGTAAACACACCTTCAACGCAAGCACCCTCATACTGTGGCGAGGGAGCTTGCTCCCGTTGGGCCGCGAAGCGGCTCCAGCCCAAACAACCGAGACCGTTCAGGTAAACCCGGCGCCTGGTTTTGGGGCTGCTGCGCAGCCCAACGGGAGCAAGCTCCCTCGCCACATTAGAACGGGTTTAAACCGCTACTTCTTCAACAAACACCAACCGGTTCCCCGACGGGTCGCTGATGCTCATTTCGCGACTGCCCCATGGCGTGTCTTCAATCCCCGGCTTGGCATTGCGGTAATTCTTGGCCAGCAATTGTTGCTGGTACGCTTCCAGCCCTTGAGCCTGAATCCGCACCGCCGCACCCGGCGTGCAGTCGCCATGGTGCTCGGACAGGTGCAGTACGCATTCCCCCAGCGACACCTGCAGGTACAGCGGAAAGTTGTCTTCAAACCGGTGCTGCCAATCGACCTTGAACCCCAGGAAGTCGACGTAGAACTCCAGTGTCCTGGCCTCGTCGAAACTGCGCAAAATGGGGGTGACTTTTCCTAAGTGCATGGCGATTGCTCCGTGTTTGAGAGCGGCCACTATACGGCCGCAAACCCCTTACGCAAATCCCCGTTTCGCGCCAGGAATCGGCCGGGCCGCTGTCCGTTGGCCTGCCCGTCGCAGTAACTCAGCACGCCATTGACCCACACTCCGTCAATCCCTTCCGCCGCGCGCTGCGGCTCCTTGAAGTCCGCCACATCCCGCACCCGCAACGGGTCAAACAGCACCAGGTCCGCCCAATGCCCTTCACGGATCTCACCGCGCTCGGCCAGGCCAAAGCGCGCCGCCGACAAGCCGGTCATCTTGTGCACGGCGGTGTGCAGCGGGAACAAGCCGAGGTCTCGGCTGAAATGCCCGAGTACCCGTGGAAACGCGCCCCACAAGCGCGGATGAGGGAACGGGTCTTCCGGCAAACCATCCGAACCGATCATCGACAGTGGATGCGCCAGGATGCGCTGCACGTCGGTCTCATCCATCCCGTAATACACCGCCCCGGCGGGTTGCAGGCGGCGGGCGGCGTCCATCAGCGGCACCGCCCACTCGGCGGCGATGTCCTGCAAATCCCGTCCGCCCATTTCCGGATGCGGCGTGGACCAGGTGATGGTGATGCGAAACGCGTCGGTAACCTGCTTCAGATCCAGGGTCGATGAACTGGCCGCATAGGGATAGCAATCGCAACCCACCGGATGAGTCTTCGCCGCGTGCTCCAGCGAAGCCAATAACTGCGGACTGCGTCCCCAGTTACCGGCGCCCGCGCACTTGAGGTGAGAAATAATCACCGGCGCCTTGGCATGCCGGCCAATCTGAAACGCCTCGTCCATGGCCTCCAGCACCGGTTCGAACTCGCTGCGCAAATGGGTGGTGTACACCGCGCCGAACGCCGTGAGTTCTTCACTCAGTTGCAGCACTTCATCGGTCTCGGCGTTGAAGGCGCTGGCGTAGGCAAGCCCAGTGGATAACCCAAGGGCACCGTCCGCAAGACTCTCCTGCAACTGCACGCGCATCGCGGCGATTTCATCGGGAGTGGCGGTGCGGTGCAGCTCGTCCATATGGTTGCTGCGCAGCGCCGTGTGGCCGATCAGCGCCGCCACGTTGACCGCCGGATGGGCACTTTCCACCGCCGCGCGGTAATCGGCAAACCGCGGATAGGCGAAGGCCTCGCGCTTGCCCAGCAGGTTCATCGGGTCCGGCGGATCGGCCCGCAGGCTGACCGGCGAAGCGCTGATGCCGCAGTTGCCGACGATCACCGTGGTCACGCCCTGGCTCAGCTTTGGCAGCATCTGCGGGTGACGGATCACTACCGTGTCGTCGTGGGTGTGCACGTCGATAAACCCCGGCGCCAATACGCGCCCGGTGGCGTCGATTTCATGCTCGGCGCTGTCTCGGGACAAGTCGCCAATCTTCTCGATACGGCCCTCGTGCACGGCCACATCGGCGACATAGCCGGGGGTATTGCTGCCATCAATGATCAGCGCCTGGCGGATCAACGTGTGGTACTTCATTTCAATCTCCAAGCGGCAGGCTGTCGGGGCCGCCGCGATAATCGTCCAGGGCCAGCTTGATCCGTCGCAGGCGTTCCTGGTTGTCGTCCGGCATGGCCAAGGCCAGCTCGGTGGCGAGTACGTCGATGGCCAACAGCATTCCGTAGCGCGCCGCCGTTGGCTTGTAGATAAAACTGGTTTCCGCCGGTTGCAGCGGCAGCAGCACATCGGCCAACTGCGCCAGCGGGGAATCCGGCAGGGTGATAGCGATGATTTTGGCGCCGTAATTACGCGCCAGCGCCACCACGCCCAATACCTCCGGGGTGATGCCGGTCAGCGAGCAAACAATCAGCGCGTGTTCCGGGCCCAAGGTGGCGGCGGTCACACGCATCATCACCGGGTCGTGGCAGGCGGCGATCGAGTAGCCCAGCCGCACCAGGCGCACTTGCAACTCGTCGCTGCACAGGCTCGACGGCCCACCCATGCCGAACGCGTGGATCATCCGCGCTTTGCCCAGCAGGCTCACGGCGTCGACAAAACTGCGCTGGTTGAAACCGGACAAATGCCGGCGCAACGTCGATTCGATATCGCTGAGAATCTGCCGGTGAAAGGCCGACTGCTCAGGCAAACCCGCCGGGTCGAGAAACCTACTGCCGACGCCGCTGGCCTGGGCCAGTTGCAGGCGCAGGTCACGCAAGTCACGACACCCGACGCTGCGGGCAAAACGCGACAAGGTGGCGGTGCTGACCTCGGCCCTTTGGGACAACGCTTCCAGGCTGGCGGACGCTGCGAAACCAACGTCATCAAGCATCAGCTTGGCGATACGCCCTTCGCCGGCACTGAAGGAATCCTGGCGGGCGCGGATCTGGTAGAGGATGTCCATGAGGTCTCCGGTTACAGGATGCAGGACAGACCATACGTCAGACCGAAGGCAACCACCGAAATCAGGGTCTCCAGCACGGTCCAGGTCTTGAAGGTCTGGATCACCGTCATATTGAAGTATTCCTTGATCAGCCAGAAGCCGCCGTCGTTCACGTGGGAAAAGATTACCGAGCCCGCACCGGTGGCCAGCACCAGCAACTCAGGGTGTGGATAACCCAGCCCCATGGCGACCGGCGCTACCACGCCCGAGGCGGTGGTCATGGCCACCGTGGCCGAGCCGGTCGCGATGCGCATCAACGCGGCAAACAGCCAACCCATCACCAAGGGCGACAGGTTGAAGGCATGGGCCAGCCCGAGGATTTCATTGGTGACGCCAGCGTCTACCAGAATCCGGTTCAAACCTCCGCCCGCGCCCACCAGCAAGGTGATGCTGGCGGTGGGTGCCAGGCATTCGTTGGTGAACTTGAGGATCGATTCGCGGTTGAAACCCTGGGCCAGGCCCAGCGTCCAGAAGCTCACCAGGGTCGCCACCAGCAGCGCAATCACCGAGTTACCGATAAACAACAGGAACTGGTTAAAGGCGGTGCCCGGTGTGGAAATCAGGTTGGCCCAGCCGCCGATCATCATCAGCACCACCGGCAACAGGATGGTGCCCATGGTCAGGGCGAAACTCGGCAAACGGGTGCGCGGTTCGCGGTCGATGAACTGGCGCTCCAGCGGATTTTCCGCCGGCAGGTGAATGCGTGGCACGATGAATTTGGCGTACAGCGGGCCGGCAATGATCGCCGTTGGGATACCCACCAGAATCGCATACAAAACCGTTTGCCCAACCGACGCGTTATACGCCAGCACCGCCATCATCGCCGCCGGATGCGGCGGCACCAGCGCATGCACCACCGACAAGCCGGCCACCATTGGCAGACCGACCATCAGGATCGACACGCCCACCCGCCGCGCCACGGTAAAGGCGATCGGCACCAGCAACACAAAACCGACCTCGAAGAACAGCGGTAGCCCCACCAGGAACGCAATGCACACCATTGCCCAGTGCGCATTCCGCTCGCCGAACCGATTGATCAACGTGCGCGCCACCTGCTCGGCGCCGCCGGACTCGGCCATCATCTTGCCGAGCATCGTGCCCAGCGCGACCACCAGTGCAATATGCCCCAGCGTCTTGCCGACGCCGGCCTCGTAGGAACCCATGATCGTATCCGCCGGCATCCCGGCCAACAGCGCCAGGCCAATAGACACCAGGGTGATGACGATAAACGGGTTGAGCCGATAACGCGCGATCAATACGATCAATGCAATGATGGCGATGGCGGCGTAGATCAGCAGCCAATACCCCGGTGATGCGGCCATGCGGTACTCCTCGGAAAGGGTCACGTCGAATAGGTTGTGAAAGTCATAAATCATTACCGGGGTGGATTTTCAATTTTTATGAAAGTAATTTTCGCCCACAGACAAGCCCTGTCGCACAGGGATATGCCCTGGGTCAGTGGATGAAAATTCGGGGGGCGTTCTTACATGAAGATCGCCGGGGCTGGAAACTCAACTGCGCAGGCCGAGTCTTAAACTGCACACCGACTCATGACCAGGAAAACCCAGAATGAATCGTAACCACCTGCTTGTTCCTTTCGCTGCCGGAGCACTGCTGCTGGCCTTTTGCGGCACGGCTTCAGCCGACGAGAATCCGGCGCTGAAAAAATGCATGGACGGCGCCAACACCACCGCCGACATGGTCGATTGCAACGCCAAGGAAACCAAGGTGCAGGACGCACGCCTGAACACCGCCTACAAAGCCGCCATGACCGCGATGGAAGGCAACCGCAAGCAGCAGCTGCAAGACGTACAACGCCAGTGGCTCAAGTTTCGCGATGCCAACTGCGGCTTCATCGGCTCGGCAACCGGCGGCACCATTGATCAGGTCAACGGCTCCGGCTGCGTGCTGGACATGACCCAGACCCGCGCCCAGGAACTGGAAAACCTGGTCGGACCGTGATCGTTCCCACGCTCTGCGTGGGAATGCATCCTGTGACGCTCCGCGTCACGACTAGAGCGGACGCGGAGCGTCCAGGGCGGCGTTCCCACGCAGAGCGTGGGAACGATCACAACTGTCAGTCGTGCTGCACCCGCGCACGCTTGAGCAGTTTGCGGCAGCGCTCAGACAGGTGCAGCACCCGCAGATGTTTGCCGGCCTTGGTGTAGCGCTCCCGAAGGGTCATCAACGCGGCAATTGCCGAATAGTCGACAAAGCTCAAATGACGACAATCCAGCGTCACCTGGGCCGGGTCGTTGGCCGGGTCGAACCGGTTCAGGAACGGCGTGGTCGAGGCGAAGAACAGCGTGCCGTGTACGCGGTAGAGTTTGCTGCCGTCCGCTTCCATATGCTCGTCCGCGTACAGCTCGCGCGCTTGCTGCCAGGCGAAGTTCAGCGCCGCAATCACAATCCCGCACAGCACTGCGGTCGCCAGGTCGGTGAACACGGTAATCACCGTCACCGCCATGATCACCAGCACGTCGTTCAGCGGCACCTTGTTGATCACCCGCAACGAAGCCCAGGCAAACGTCTGCTGGGACACCACGAACATCACGCCTACCAGCGCCGCCAGCGGAATGCGCTCGATCAGCGGTGACAGAAACAGAATGAACAACAGGATCATCACCCCGGCGAACACACCGGAAAACCGCCCGCGCCCGCCGGAGCTGAGGTTGATCACGGTTTGCCCGATCATCGCGCAGCCACCCATGCCACCGAACAGGCCAGAGACCATATTCGCCGCGCCCAGGGCCACGCTTTCGCGGTCGGGGTAGCCACGGGTTTCGGTGATTTCGTCAGTAAGGTTGAGGGTCAGCAGGGTTTCCAGCAGGCCGACCATGGCCATCAGGATCGCGTAAGGCGCGATGATGTGCAGGGTTTCGAGGGTCCAGGGAATCTGCGGCAACGCGAAGGTCGGAAGGCCGCCGGCGATGTGAGCCATATCGCCCAGGGTGCGGGTCGGCAAGCCGAGCAGGTACACCGCAAGGCCCACGCCGAGGATCGCCACCAGGGCTGGCGGCACCGCGCGGGTCAGGCGCGGCAGCAGGTAGACGATGGCCATGGTTGCCGCAACCAGCCCGGTCATCACGTACAACGGCGTGCCGCTGAGCCAGGTGTCACCGCTCTTGAAATGCTCCAACTGCGCCAGGGCGATGATGATTGCCAGGCCGTTGACGAACCCGAGCATCACCGAGTGCGGCACCATGCGCACCAGCTTGCCCAGGCGCAACAGGCCGAAGGCGACCATGATCAAGCCGCCCAGCAACACCGTGGCCAGCAGGTACTGCACGCCGTGCTGCACCACCAGTGCAACGATCACCACCGCCATCGAACCGGCGGCACCGGAGACCATGCCGGGTCGGCCGCCGAACAGCGCGGTGAGGGTGCAGATGATGAACGCGCCATAGAGGCCCATCAGCGGGTTGAGGTGAGCCACCAGGGCGAAGGCGATGCACTCGGGGAGCAAGGCAAAAGACGTGGTGAGTCCGGCCAGGGCGTCGGCGCGCAGACGGGTGAGGTTCATTGAAGTACCGGGGAGTTGCGAGGGATAAGGCGGGGGATGGTACGGAAATGAGTGAAGTGGGGCTAGTGTTGGATAAGACTGTTGGACCGAGTCGCCCCTTTCGCGAGCAAGCCCGCTCCCACACTTAACCGAGTTCCAACTTTGGAATGCGGTCAAATGTGGGAGCGGGCTTGCTCGCGAAGGGCTCGCCTCGGTTTCAAGCGAACATCACACCATCTCGTTGCGAATCCACTCGACTACAGAAGTGCGCTTCGGCGCCCAACCCAGCAGTTCGCGGGCGTGCTTGCCACGCACACGGCTGTTGGAGCCCAAACCGTAGTTGGCCATTTCATAGCCCCACTCGGCTTCAGCATCTGCCAACGGCCAATCCTGTGGCTTGCCCAGCTTCAATGCTTCGGCAATCGCGGTGGTCATGTCGACAAACGCCGCTTCGCCACTTTCCACAAAGTAGAACGTGCCCGGCACATTCTTTTCCAGCGCCAGCAGGTACAGCGCGACCACGTCTTCGATGTGCACGTTGGACCAGATGTTCTGGCCGGTGCCCACATGGTGCACAACGCCACTTTTACGCGCCTGCTTGAGCAAACGTGGCAACTGCACACTGTCGCGCTTAACGCCCAGGCTGTGGCCGTAGATCAGGGTGTTGCAGATCACCGCCGAGTTCACGCCGTCTTTGGCGGCAGCAAGGATCAAATTGTCGATAGCCACGCGAGCGGCCTTGTCGACGGTCGGCTCCGGCAAGTTGTCTTCAAAATAGATGACATCGCTGGACTTACCGCCCGACGCATCGCCGACGATGCTCGAACCGCTGGTGTGCAGGAGGGTTTTGTTGGAACCGCGCAACGCGGCCAGCAAGGTTTCCACGGCGCCGCGATGGTCACTGCTGGCGGCGTTGATAACGGCGTCAGCGTTCTTCGCCTGCTCGGTCAACAGTGCGCTGTCATCCAACGTGCCGATCACCGGCATGATGCCCAGTGCAGTCATTTCTTCGGCTTGTTCGGCGCTGCGTACCAGGCCGGTCACTTTATGGCCGGCCTTGACCAGGCCATTGGCGATGGAGCCGCCGATAAAACCGGCAGCGCCGGTAATGAATACGTTCATGGAGGTTTCTCCCTGCGTGAGTAATTGATGGCGTCAGTATTGCGGACCTATCCATTCCGAATAAGTCCGTATTGCCCAATTCACTCTTGCGCAGGGGTCACGAATCAGCTGGCGTAGCTGGCCAGCTTGCCCTGGATAAAGTCCAGGAAGCACTGGATGCGCAAGGCCAATTGCGAGTTGCGGTAGTACACGGCGTTGATCGGCTGGCGATAGCCGCTGTTGAACTCCGCCAGCACCGGTATCAGGCGCCCGCTCTTGATGTCCTGGGCGGTCATGAAGTCCGACAGACAGGTGATGCCCTGCCCTTCCAGCGCCAGCTGGCGCAAGGTTTCACCGCTGGAGGCGGCGACGCTCGGCTGGATCTGCCAGCGATCGCCGTGCACATGGCGCAGCGGCCAGTGGTTGAGGGTTTCGGTGTGGGTGAACCCGAGCAAGCTGTGTCCGGCCAGTTCGGCTACGGTGGTGGGCGTGCCGTGTTGTTCAAGGTAAGCCGGGCTGGCGAGGATATGCAGCGGGCTGCATCCCAGTGAGCGGGCGTGCAGGGTCGAGTCCGCGAGGGCGCCAATGCGGATGGCGATGTCGGTGCTCTGCTCCAACAGGTCGATGATCAGGTCGTTGCTGTTCAGCTCCAGTTGGATGTCCGGGTACAGGCCACGAAACTCGGCGATGTACGGCACGATCGCATGCAGCATGAACGGCGATGCCGCGTTGATCCGCAGGCGCCCCGAGGGGGTTTGCTGGCGCGACGACAGGCGCTCTTCCAGGTCGTCCATTTGCTCGAGGATCACCTTGGCCCGCTCGAAGAAATACTTGCCCTCTTCGGTCAGGTCCATGCGCCGTGTGGTGCGGTTGATCAGGGTGGTGTCGAGCTTGGCTTCCAGGCGCGACAACGTGCGGCTGACTGCCGACGGCGTCTGCCCAACCTGTTCGGCGGCGGCGGAAATCGACCCGCATTCAATTACGCAGACGAAGATCTGTAGCTCATCGGATCGGGCTTTCAACGTGAATCCTCTTTATAGCGGCTACACGGATACTAGCCGCATTACAGACTCAGGATAACGGGGCCTGTGCTTTGGAATACGTACCGGACGGTCAAAACGCATTTGACCAAAATACACAAATCAACAGCAGATTCTTAACCACTGATCAGCAGATGCCCACCCAGCGCGGCCATCCCGATAAAAAACACCCGCTTGAACAGCACCGCGCTGATGCGCTGGCGCAGGGCCTGGCCCAGCCACATGCCGAGCAGCGCCGGCACCAATGCCAGCAACGAGGCGTTCAATTCCCCACCGCCCAGGCTGCCGCGCCAGAACAACCCGGCCGCCAGCGCCAGGGTCGACACGGTGAACGATAGCCCCAGCGCTTGCACCAGTTGATCGCGGTTCAAGCCCAACGCTTGCAGATACGGCACCGCCGGGATCACGAATACTCCGGTGGCCGAGGTGATGACCCCGGTCAGCACGCCGCACAATGGCCCCAGCCAGCGCTCGGTGGCCGGGCTGACCTGGAAGGTCGGCAACAACAACCCGCTCAAGGCATACACCAGCAACGCCCCGCCCAACGCCCGCACCACCCAGTGCCCGCCGTCCATACCCAGCCACAACGAGCCCAGCCCGGTGCCGAGGAAAATCAGCAGCAGCATCGGCCACAGGCGTTTGATCAAGGCGCTCAGATGACCGCCGAACGCCAGTTGCCAGAGGTTGGTGACGGTGGACGGGATGATCAGCAAGGCCGCAGCCTGCGCCGGCAACATAGCCAGGCCGAGCATCCCCATGGCGACGGTGGGCAAGCCCAGGCCGATGACGCCCTTGACCGTACCGGCCAGCAGGAAGGTGCCGATCACCAGCAATGTCAGGGCCGGGCCGAGATTTTGGTAGAACGCGAGTAAGGTATTCATGGGTCGGATTTTGCAGGTTTGGGTGATGTCTGAAAATTCGCCATATACTGAGGCAGCCTCTTGTTCCGCGTGAGGCAGATGGCCTCTTCGCGAGCAAGCCCGCTCCCACATTTTGAAAGGGTTCACAGATCTAAATGTGGGAGCGGGCTTGCTCGCGAAGAGGCCCGTCCAGACACCGAGATCCCCAGCCCATGCACTTTGACCTGATCGACCTGCGCCTGTACCTGCACATCCTCGACACCGGCAACATCACCGCCGGCGCCAGCCGCAGCCATTTGTCCCTGGCCGCCGCCAGTGCGCGGATTCGGGCGATGGAGGCCTCGCTGGGCATCGCGTTCCTGGAACGCGGCCGCCGTGGCGTAACGCCAACAGCAGCAGGCAAAGCCCTGGCCCGCCACGCCCGCCTGCTGTTGCAGCAGGCCGAGCACCTGCAGCAAGACCTCGCGGAGTACGCCAACGGCGTCAAAGGCCAGGTGCGCCTGCTGTGCAACACCACGGCCCTGAGCGAATACCTGCCGGAATTGCTGGCGGACTTTCTGCGGGAACACCCCAACCTGGATATCGACCTGCAGGAACTGCCGAGCCTGCGCATCACCCACGCCTTGCGCCAGGGTGCGGCAGACCTGGGGATTATTTCCGATGCGGTGGACACCCACGGCTTGCAGACCCTGCCCTTTCGCGACGACCCGCTGGTGCTGATCATGCCCCTCGATCACCCGCTGGCAGACCGCACCGTGAGTTTTATCGACAGCTTGCAGCACGACTACGTAGGCCTGGCTGCCGACAGCGCGCTGGCGGTATACCTGGAAGAACAGGCGTTGCACGCAGGCTTTCGCTTGCAGACCCGCATCCGCGCGGACGGCTTTGATGGTTTGATTCGCATGGTCGCCCGGGGCGCCGGGCTGGGGATCGTGCCGTTGGCCGCGCTGGAACGCTGGCCGTTGGAGCGGCGCTTCCAGGCCCAACCCCTGACCGAGGATTGGGCCTGTCGCAAACTGCTGTTATGCGCGCGCGGGTTCGACCAATTGCCCGGTTACGCCGCCCAACTGCTAAACGCCCTTTCCCCCTGTAGGAGCGAGCTTGCTCGCGAAGAACGTCAACGATAACGCGGGCTTTCTGATTTAACCCGGCGCTCTCGGGTTTTTCGCGAGCAAGCTCGCGCCTACAGGGTTTTGGCGACCCTTGCGGAAGAACACGTAGTACACCAGCGACAGAATCAGCAGGAACGGCACCCCGAACACCAGCGTCATCTTGAAGGCCTCGGTGAAGAACGTGGTGATCATCACCGCGCCCATCAGCACCAGGCCCAGCAGCGTGCTGTAGGGAAACAGTGCCAGCTGGAACGACAGCTTCGGCCCGCCGTGACGCTTGCGGTAGCGGCGGAAAAACAGGTGGGTAAGGAAAATCATGAACCAGGTGAAGATCGCGCCAAACATCGAGATCGCCATCATCAAGGTGAACGAGCTTTCCGGATACACCACGTTCAGCAAGGTAGCCAGGGCAATGCCCGAGCTGGACAGCAGCAAGGCGTTCAACGGGATGCCGCTCTTGCTCAAGGCACCCATGGACTTGGGCGCGAAGCCGGCGCGAGACAGGCTGAACATCATGCGGGTGGTGATGTAGAGCTGGCTGTTCATCGCCGACAAGGCCGCGATCAGGATCACAAAGTTCATCACGCCCGTGGCGCCGGGAATGCCGATGGTCTGCATCACCGTGACGAACGGGCTCTGAGCATGCCCGGCCTGGTTCCACGGCACGATGGCGAGCATCAGCGCCAGGGTCAGCAGGTAGAACACCACCAGCCGCACGATGGTCGCGCGGAAGGCTTTCTTCACCGCCTGCTCCGGGTCGGCCGCTTCACCGGCGGCCACCGCGATCATCTCCACGCTCAGGTAGCTGAAGATCGAGACGATCACCGCGATCCACATGCCGCTCAAGCCATTCGGGAAAAAGCCGCCGTGGGCGGTGTAGTTCTGCATACCGTAATCCGGATTGCCGGAGCCGAACACCACATACACCGCGAGGATGATGAAGCCGACGATGGCGCTGATCTTGATCGTGGAGAACCAGTATTCGAAGTTGCCGAAGGTCTTGACGCTGATGGCGTTGAGCACGATCAACACGCTGGAAAACGACACGATCCACACCCATTCCGGCACGTTGGCGAACCAGTACTTCATGTACATCGCCACCGCCGTGACCTCGGCGCCCACCGCCAGCACAATCGCCGCCCAGTACGCATAGCGCACCAGGAAACCGGCCAGCGGGCTGACGTAAAATTCGGCATACGCGCCGAAGGAGCCCGAGGTGGAATGCGCCACGGTCATCTCCGCCAGGCAGCCCATCAGCAACAAGGTGATCAGTGCGCCGATGGCATAGCTCACCAGCACGCTGGGCCCGGCATAGCCGATGGCGTAGGCGCTGCCCATGAACAGCCCGGTGCCGATGGCTCCACCGATGGCGATCATGCTCATCTGGCCGGAAGTGAGCTGGCGCCTGAGGCCCAGTTCGCGATTGGTTATTGCGGCAAAGCCTTGGTCTGGCGTGGTCACGTGGCGTGCCCCTTTATTATTGTGATTGCACTGCTTTCTGGTTGAAACACTGTCCCCTGTGGGAGCGGGCTTGCTCGCGAAAGCGGTGTGCCAGTCAATACATCAGGGACTAATAGACCGCATTCGCGAGCAAGCCCGCTCCCACATTTTTGCTCTGTGTTTACTCAGGTGACGCTGTGGCGCACTTTGAACTGCGGCTCGTCCCAGGTTTTCTGGTCGAGAATCTCACCCAGGATTTCCACCGCATCCCACACCTCAGCAAAGCTGGTGTACAGCGGGGTAAAACCGAAACGCATGATCCGCGGCTCGCGATAATCACCAATCACGCCGCGAGCGATCAAGGCCTGGATAACCGCATAGCCTTCCGGGTGTTCGAAGCTGACGTGGCTGCCCCGCCGCGCGTGTTCACGCGGGGTGATCAAGGTCAGGTCATGAGCGGCGCAACGGGATTCCACCAGCTCGATAAACAGGTCGGTCAGCGCCAGGGATTTAGTGCGCAGGCTGGCCATGTCGGTCTGGGCAAAAATATCCAGGCCACACTCCACCATCGCCAGCGAGGTAATCGGCTGGGTGCCACACAGGTAGCGGGCGATGCCCTGGCTTGGCGCATAACGCGACTCCATGGCGAACTGGCGGGTATGCCCGAACCAGCCCGACAGCGGCTGCATGACCACATCCACCAACGCCGGGTTGACCCACACAAACGCCTGGGAGCCAGGCCCGCCGTTGAGGTATTTGTAGGTGCAACCAATCGCATAATCAGCACCGGCCTGATGCAGGTCGATCGGCACCGCGCCCGCCGAATGCGCAAGGTCCCAGATCGTCAGCGCGCCGCACTCATGGCTCAACGCGGTCTGGGCCTGCATGTCGTACATGTAGCCGGTCTTGTAGTTGACGTGGGTGAGCATCACCACCGCCGTGTCCTGGTCGATAGCTTGGGGCAGTTCGTCCGGGCTGTTGACCAGGCGCAGGGAATAGCCCTGTTGCAGCAGTTCGGTCAGGCCTTCAGCGATGTACAGGTCGGTGGGGAAATTGCTCGCTTCGCTGACGATCACCTTGCGGCTTGACGCTCGCTCGCGCTGCACAGTCAACGCCGCGCTGAGCACCTTGAACAGGTTGATGGAGGTGGTATCGGTAATCACCACTTCGCCGTCGCGGGCGCCGATCAGCGGTGCCAGGCGATTGCCCAGGCGCTGGGACAGGTCGGCCCAGCCGGCGCTGTTCCAACTGCGAATCAGGCCATTGCCCCACTCCTCGGCGATCACTGCTTGCGCCCGCGCCAGCGCTGCCACCGGGCGCGCGCCGAGGGAGTTGCCGTCGAGGTAGATCACCCCGGCAGGCAAGGCGAATTGGTCGCGCAGTGGCGCTAGCGGATCCTGGGCATCGAGGGTCAGGCAATGGGTGCGGGTGGTCATGGTCAGTCCTGTTCTTGTAGTAACAATGAGCCAAATAATGAACGAAGCTTTAGAGAATTTTCGTGCAAAGTGGTGGGCAACAGGCTAATTAAGCTGTAGGAAATTCGAATTTAACCCCCAAACACGCGGATTTATTCTAACCATGATTCTCGACGCCACCGACCTGCGCCTTCTGCATTTCCTGCAACAGGATGGCCGTATCAGTAACCAGGAACTGGCGGAGAAAGTCGCTCTGTCGCCCTCGGCTTGCCTGCGGCGTTTGCGCCTGCTGGAGAGCGAAGGAATCATCAGCGGTTATCGGGCGGTGTTGAACGCCGAACAGTTGGGGATTGAGCTGGAAGCCATCGTCCACCTGTCGTTGCGTCAGGATGTGGAGGATTGGCACGAGACGTTTATCAAGAAGGTGCAAGGGTGGCCGGAGGTGGCCAGTGCGTATGTGATTACGGGGGCGAGCAATTATGTGCTGCGGGTGCAGGCGCGTAATTTGAAGCACTTTTCGGACTTTATTGTGAACCACCTGAACCGCACGGCGGGGGTGATGGATATTCGGTCGGAGATCGTGTTGCAGAAGATCAAGGATCGGGATGATTTGCTCGACCTGGTTGTTCGCAAGTAGGCCAAACGATACAGATCCAATGTGGGAGAGGGCTTGCTCGCGAAGGCGGAGTGTCAGTCACCGGAAATATTGACTGATCCGCCGCATTCGCGAGCAAGCCCGCTCCCACATTTTTTACCGCGTTCAGTCTTCGAGCGCGCGCACTCGCTGCATGCGCTTCTGCTCCACCGGCGCTGCCGCCGGCTGCAACTCAAAGTCAAAATCAATCTGCGCGAACTGCCCTTCCACCCCAAACTCTTTCGCCAGGTTTGCGTCCTCGCTGAAACGAATCTCGGCGATCAACTCGTCCCGCGTCGCATAGGCAAAATCATCATGCAGGTACGGATCATCCGACAGGTTGATCTGCGTGGTCAGGTGCCGATGGCCCGGCGCCGAGATGAAGAAGTGGATATGCGCAGGCCGCTGGCCATGGCGGCCCAACTGGTCCAGCAACTGCTGGGTCGGACCGGTCGGCGGGCAGCCATACCCGGACGGTACGATGCTGCGGAAACGGTAGTTGCCCTGGGCATCGGTCTCGATCCGCCGACGCAGGTTGAACTCCGACTGCGTGCCGTCAAACCACGAATACGTGCCGCCGGTATTGGCCTGCCACACGTCGACAATCGCCCCCGCCAGCGGCTTGCCGTTGGTGTCGCGCACCTGGCCTTGCATGAACAGCGGCACACCCGGGTCCTGCCCGTCGTCCAGCCGCGCTTCATATTTGGACAGCGGCGCCCCGGCCACATACAGCGGGCCTTCGATGGTGCGCGGGGTGCCGCCGGATTTGCCGGCTTCTTCGTCTGCCGCGTCCATCAGCATGTCCAGGTAATGCTCCAGGCCCAAGCCGGCCGCGAGTAACCCGGCTTCCTGGTTCTTGCCCAGTTCGTTGAGGTAGTTGACCGCCTTCCAGAACTCTTCCGGGGTCACTTCCAGGTCTTCGATGATGTTCACCGTGTCCCGCAGGATCCGGTAGATCAGCGCCTTGGCCCGTGGGTTACCGCCGTCGTTAAGGTTGCCGCTGGCTTCTTCGAGAAACTGTTGGGCGTGAGCAGTCTGGGAAAGTCGGATGGACATGGTGCAATCCTCATCTTGTAATTATTAGGTGAAAAAACAGACTCAGCGATCATCCTCACGGATCGACGATGGATGCCGGCACAGGGCATTCACTTCGATGGCCATGTAAGGATAAAGCGGCAGTTGCATCAACAGGTCATGCAGTTCCTGCACGCTGTCGACATCGAACACGCTGTAGTTGGCATACAGCCCGGCGATGCGCCACAGGTGGCGCCATTTGCCCTCTTGTTGCAGCCGCTGGGAGAAGGCTTTTTCTTCAGCCTTGAGGCCGGCAGCGCGCTCGGGGTTCATGTCGACGGGCAGGTTCACGGTCATTTTTACGTGGAACAACATCGCAAGTGTCCTCGGGTTATTTATCGCGACGGAAGAACGCCAGGCGCTCTTCATCGATGGCCAGGCCCAGGCCCGGAGCGGTGGAGACATGCAGGTGGAAATCGCGGTACACCAGCGGCTCGGCGAGGATGTCTTCGGTGAGCAGCAACGGGCCGAACAGCTCGGTGTCCCACGCCAGTTTGTTCAAGGTGAGAAAGGCATGGGCCGAGGCCAGGGTGCCGATACCACCTTCGAGCATGGTGCCGCCGTACAGGCCAATGCCCGCTGCTTCGGCAATCGCCGCGGTGCGCAATACCGCACGCGGGCCGCCGTTTTTGGCGATCTTCAGGGCGAACACCGAGGCCGCGCCTTCGCGGGCCAGGTTGAAGGCGTCTTCCACACATTCGATGGATTCGTCGGCCATGATCGGCGCCGGGCTCGACAGGTTGAGCCGGACCATGCCGCCACGGTTATTGCGCGAAATCGGTTGTTCGATCAGGTCGATACCGTTGTCGCCCAACACTTTGCAGGCGCGCAGGGCCACGGCTTCGTCCCAGGCCTGGTTGACGTCAACCCGCACGCTGGCGCGATCGCCCAAGGCTTTTTTGATCGCAATCACGTGGGCCAGGTCCTGGCTGACTTCACCGGCGCCGATCTTCAGTTTGAAGATGCGGTGGCGGCGCAGGTCGAGCATCTTCTCGGCCTCGGCGATGTCTTTTTCGGTGTTGCCGCTGGCGAGGGTCCAGGCCACTGGCAAGGCGTCCCGCACACGGCCACCGAGCAATTCGCTGACCGGCAGGTTCAGGCGTTTGCCAAGGGCATCCAGCAAGGCGCTTTCGATACCCGACTTGGCAAAGGTGTTGCCCCGGATGCTGCGCTCCAGGCGCAACATGGCGGCATTGATGTTGCTCGCATCCTGGCCAAGAAGCAGCGGCGCGAAGTGCCGGTCGATGTTGATCTTGATGCTGTCGGGGCTTTCATTGCCGTAGCTCAG
Source organism: Pseudomonas sp. AN3A02 (assembly GCF_011765255.1). NCBI lineage: Bacteria > Pseudomonadati > Pseudomonadota > Gammaproteobacteria > Pseudomonadales > Pseudomonadaceae > Pseudomonas > Pseudomonas sp. AN3A02. The sequence goes on along the minus strand of NZ_JAARNI010000011.1, from coordinate 25,607 downwards.
GCCGCCGATGGTGGTGGATTCACCGATGCCTTCGATACCGTCGGCGCAGCGCACGCGGATGATCACCAGGGTCTGGTTCTGCATCGTGTGCATCGCCAGCTTGTGCGGGCGAATGGTAGGGAGATCGACGATGATGGTCTCGATCGACTCGATGGCGCAAATCGGCATGGCAATACCCGTTGGGTTCTTTATAGATTTGGCCTGATTCTGTTCCGGATCTCTGCTGGCTTCCAATATAGAATGAGTCTCGAACAATACCCTCAAGGTATGAAAGGAGTCCTTATGGAACTGCGCCATCTGCGTTACTTCCAGGTGCTGGGGGAAACCCTCAACTTCACCCGCGCCGCCGAACGCCTGCACATTGCCCAGCCGCCGTTGAGCCGGCAGATCCAGCAACTGGAGGACGAACTGGGCGTGGTCCTGCTGGAACGCGGGCGGCCGTTGCGCCTGACCGAGGCCGGGCGGTTTTTCTATGAGCACGCCAATGTGCTGCTGGAGCAACTGGGCAAGGTGTGCGATAGCACCCGGCGCATTGGCTTGGGCGAAAAGACCTGGCTGGGCATCGGTTTTGCGCCGTCGACGCTGTATGGCGTGCTGCCGGAGTTGATTCGACGGCTGCGCAGCCACGATGGCCTGGAGCTGGAATTGGGCCTGTCGGAAATGACCACGTTGCAACAGGTCGAAGCCCTCAAGGCCGGGCGGATAGACGTGGGTTTCGGGCGGATTCGCATCGACGATCCGGCGATTGTGCAGCGGGTATTGGTGGAGGATCGGCTGGTGGCGGTGTTGCCCGCCGGGCATCCCTTGCTGGGCGCTCCGGCCACCTTGGCGCAATTGGCCGCAGAACCTTTCGTGCTGTACCCCGGTAACCCGCGGCCCAGCTACGCCGACCATGTGATCGCGCTGTTCGACGCCCACGGCTTGAGCCTGAAGGTGGCGCAGTGGACCAATGAATTGCAGACCGCCATCGGCCTGGTGGGCGCGGGCATGGGCGTGACCCTGGTGCCGGCCTCGGTGCAAGTGCTGCATCGTGCCGATATCGGCTACACGCCGGTGGTGGAAGCCACCGCCACTTCGCCGATCATTCTTAGCCGGCGGATCAATGACCAGTCGCCGGGGCTCAGTCATTGCCTGCAATTGGTGGAAGAGTTGATTTAAAAGAACACCACACATCCAATGTGGGAGCGGGCTTGCTCGCGAATGCGCAGTGTCAGTCACCGAATGAGTTGGCTGATGCACCGCATTCGCGAGCAAGCCCGCTCCCACATTTGATCTCCGTTGTTTTTGAGTAAAGTATTCATCCCCGCATGCGCCGTGCGTCGTTGCGTTGCAGCGTCTGGCTGGGGGACTCGTCGAACAGCTTGCGGTACTCGGCCGAGAATCGCCCCAAATGGGTAAAGCCCCAGCCCAGGGCGATTTCGGAGATGGTGCGGGTCGAGCCGTGTTCGAGGATTTCCTGGCGCACAGCCCCCAGGCGGTATTTCTTCAAATAGGCCATGGGCGACAGGGCGAAGTATTTTCGAAAGGCATCGAACAGCTTGAAGCGCGACACACCCGCCGCCGTCTCCAAATCCTCCAGATGCACCGCTTCCCGGGCGTTGTCGTGGATGTACTGCCGCGCACGGATCAGATAGTGCGGCAGCTTCACCCCCAGCACGTCCCGCAGTTCTTCGGAGTAGTTATTCGGCTGGGCGAGAATCAGGCCCTTGATCAGCGAGCTTTCGAGATCCCGGGTAAACGCCGCCTGGTCATACAGCTCGCTGCTACGCTCCAGCTCCGCAATGAAATACCGCGCCATACGCCACCATGACGCCGAGGCGCCATCCACTGCATCCATCACCGACTCAAAGCGCAGCGGCGCCTCAATCGGCCGTTGCAGCAGGCCTTCCAGGGATTCGCTCATCGCCGCGCGGGTGATTACCACCTGCAACTTGCGGCAGTCGCCGGAAATCGCCAGCACTTGATGCTCATTGGGCGAGATGATCACGCCTTGGTCGCGGTTGGAACTGAGCCGTTCGCCGTTCTTGCTCAGTTCCTGCTCGCCCACCAGCGGCAGGCTCAGGCTGTAGCTGCTGAAGTGCTCGGCGTCTTCGATGTCGATCGTGACGTCGGTGCCGTACTCAATAATCCCCAGCGTGGTGGCGCGGGACTTGAACACATTGGCGCTGTGGTGAAAACGGATGCGCTCTGGCGTCGCGGTCTGCAGCCGGTGTGGCCCGCAAATGCCGGACATCCAGCTGCAGGCGCCTTCAAGGTCGAAGCGCTCGATACGTATATCGCGTGTATTGCTACTCATCACGGGGCACCCACGGCAATTGTGGCCGGCGCGCTCTGACGGCGCGTCCTGGTAGAGCAACAGCAAGTTTTGCGCCACGCCAGCGGCATTGCCACTGGGTGGATAGCAACCGTCGATTAAGTGGATAACACGCCGACTTTTCCGACAATCGCCTTGCTAGACAGTAGCGCATTCCGCCACTGCCCTGCACCGCCGTGGGTATTTGGTGCCCAACTAAGTGGCCCACCTTCCCCCATTAACCGGATAGCCCGCCACCCCGCCGCAGCCTCTTAATGGCCTACCCGTTTAGCCATTATCAAAAAGGTGCCTCCCATGAGTGGTGCAAGAAGCGTCGAGCAGTGGAAAAGCTTTATCGAAGGCTGCCTGGACTTTCGTCCGGTGGATGAAGTGTTCCGCATCGCCCGGGACATGTTCACCGAGCCGGAGCTGTTTGATCTGGAGATGGAACTGATCTTCGAAAAGAACTGGATCTACGCCTGCCACGAAAGCGAATTGGCCAACAAGCATGACTTCATCACTATGCGCGCCGGGCGCCAGCCGATGATCATCACCCGCGACGGCGAAGGCCAGCTCAACGCACTGATCAACGCCTGCCAGCACCGCGGCACCACCCTTACGCGGGTCGGCAAGGGCAACCAGTCCACCTTCACCTGCCCGTTCCACGCCTGGTGCTACAAGAGCGATGGCCGGCTGGTGAAGGTCAAGGCGCCGGGGGAATACCCCGAAGGGTTCGACAAAGCCACTCGCGGCCTGAAAAAGGCGCGGATCGAGAGCTACAAGGGCTTCGTGTTTATCAGCCTGGACGTGAACGGCACCAATAGCCTGCAAGACTTCCTCGGCGACGCCAAAGTGTTCTTCGACATGATGGTCGCCCAGTCGGCCACCGGTGAACTGGAAGTGCTGCCGGGCAAATCGGCCTACACCTACGACGGCAACTGGAAACTGCAAAACGAAAACGGCCTGGACGGTTATCACGTCAGCACCGTGCACTACAACTACGTGGCCACGGTGCAGCATCGCCAGCAGGTCAACACTGAAAACGGTACCGGCTCGGGCACGACCCTGGACTACAGCAAGCTCGGCGCCGGCGACGCGAATACCGATGACGGCTGGTTCGCCTTCAACAATGGCCACAGCCTGCTGTTCAGTGACATGCCGAATCCGACGGTCCGCTCCGGCTACGCCACCATCATGCCGCGCCTGATCGAAGAACACGGCCAGCAAAAAGCCGAGTGGATGATGCACCGCCTGCGCAACCTGAACATCTACCCGAGCCTGTTCTTTCTCGACCAGATCAGTTCGCAGTTGCGGATCATCCGCCCCATCGCCTGGAACAAGACCGAGATCATCAGCCAGTGCCTGGGGGTGAAAGGCGAGTCTGACGCCGACCGAGAAAACCGCATTCGCCAGTTCGAGGATTTCTTCAACGTCTCCGGTATGGGCACGCCGGATGACCTGGTGGAATTTCGCGAAGCCCAGCGCGGCTTCCAGGGCCGCCTGGAGCGCTGGAGCGACATCTCCCGTGGCAGCCATCGCTGGGAAACCGGGCCGACGCCCAATAGCGAATCCATCGGCATCCAGCCGGCGATGACCGGCACCGAATTCACCCACGAAGGGCTGTACGTCAACCAGCACCGCAACTGGCAGAAATTCCTGCTGGACGGGCTCGATGCCCAAGCCCTGAAACTGCGGGAGGTGAAATGATGAATGCGCAATTGCAGTACCGGATCGAGCAGTTTTTTTACCGTAAATCCGAGCTGTGCGATGCCCAGGATTGGGACGCGTATGTGCAGCTGTTCGACCCGCAGAGTGAGTTTCATCTGCCGCAGTGGGATTCGGAACACGTCTACACCCGCGACCCGAAGCGCGAGATGTCGCTGATCTACTACGCCAACCGCTCGGGCCTGGAGGATCGGGTGTTTCGCCTGCGCACGGGCAAGGCCGCGTCGGCCACGCCGATGCCGAGGACGCTGCATTTGATCAACAACGTGCGGATTGCCGAGCAACCGGACGGGCTGCTGGAAGTGAAGCTGAACTGGCACACGCTGTTCTATCGGCTGGCGACGTCGGAGCAGTTCTACGGCAGCGCCACTTACAGCCTCAAGCCCGATGGCGACAGTTGGCTGATCACCCGCAAGCATGCGCTGCTGCTCAACGACACCATCAACTCGGTGCTGGATTTCTATCACCTCTGACAGCGAGCTTTTGTGGCGAGCGCGACCTTGTGGCGAGGGGGCTTGTCCCCCGTTGGGCTGCGCAGCGGCCCCAATAAGCTAAACGCGCTCTGACAGACAGATCGCGGTGCCTGGATTGGGGGCCGCTTCGCAGCCCAACGGGGGACAAGCCCCCTCACCACAAAAGCTCACTCGTCAGGCATAACCATCAAACTCGCGGAGTTCTGCGAATGAATCACAAAGTGGCCTTCAGTTTTGCCGACGGCAAAACCCTGTTTTTCCCGGTGGGCGCCAATGAGATCCTGCTGGACGCAGCCTTGCGCAACGGCATCAAGATCCCGCTCGACTGCCGCGAAGGCGTGTGCGGCACCTGCCAGGGTCGTTGCGAGTCCGGCGATTTCACTCAGGACTACGTGGACGAGGAAGCCCTCTCCAGCCTGGACCTGCAACAACGCAAAATGCTCAGTTGCCAGACCCGGGTCCAGTCCGACGCGGCGTTTTATTTCGATTTTGATTCCAGCCTGTGCAACGCGCCGGGGCCAGTGCAAATCCGCAGCACGGTGAGCAATGTGCAGCAGATCTCGACCAGCACCGCGATCCTGCACCTGCAGCTGGAAAACTCATTGGACTTTTTGCCGGGCCAATACGCCCGCCTGTCGATTCCCGGCACCGACTGTTGGCGTTCTTACTCTTTCGCCAACCGCCCGGGCAATCAATTGCAGTTCCTGATCCGCCTGCTGCCCGATGGCGTCATGAGCAACTACATCCGCGAACGCTGCCAGGTCGGCGATGAGTTGCTGCTGGAGGCGCCATTGGGGGCCTTCTACCTTCGGCATGTCACCCGACCGCTGGTGTTGGTGGCCGGCGGCACTGGTTTATCGGCGCTGCTTGGTATGCTTGATGAACTGGCCGCCAGCGCCTGCCAACAGCCGGTGCACCTGTATTACGGCGTGCGCGGTGCGGCAGATTTATGCGAGGCAACACGCATAAAAGCCTACGCCGATAGAATCCCGGGTTTTCGCTACACCGAAGTACTCAGCGATCCGCCCTCCGATTGGGCCGGCAAGCGTGGCTACCTCACGGAGCATTTCGACCTGGCCGAATTGCGGGATCAATCGGCAGATATGTACGTGTGCGGCCCGCCGCCGATGGTCGAATCCATCAAACAATGGCTGCTGGATCAGGCACTTGATGGCGTTCAGCTGTATTACGAAAAGTTTACCGAGAGTAATATCTGACCCCTCAGCGGTATGAGGGGCTGGTTCGGTGTGCGATCAACCCTGAAAAAAACAAGTAGAAGGGAATGTTAATGGCGGATGACATGGTTAACCCGGTAGGCCTCAAGCGTGGCCTGAAGAACCGGCATATTCAGCTGATCGCCTTGGGAGGGGCAATCGGGACTGGGCTGTTCCTCGGCTCGGCAGGCGTGCTCAAGTCGGCGGGGCCGTCGATGATCCTGGGCTATGCGGTGGCCGGTTTCATCGCGTTCCTGATCATGCGCCAGCTGGGCGAGATGATCGTCGAGGAACCGGTCGCCGGCTCCTTCAGCCATTTTGCCCACAAATACTGGGGCGGTTACGCAGGCTTCCTCGCCGGTTGGAACTACTGGGTACTCTACGTGCTGGTGGGCATGGCCGAGCTGACAGCGGTGGGCAAGTACATCCAGTTCTGGTGGCCGGAGATTCCGACCTGGATCAGTGCGGTGGTGTTCTTTGTGCTGGTCAACCTGATCAACACCCTCAACGTGAAGTTCTTCGGTGAGACCGAGTTCTGGTTCGCGATCATCAAGGTGGTGGCGATTGTCGGCATGATCGTGCTCGGCTGCTACCTGTTGTTCAGCGGCACCGGCGGCCCGCAAGCCTCGGTGAGCAACCTGTGGAGCCACGGCGGGTTCTTCCCCAATGGCGGCATGGGGCTGTTGATGTCCATGGCGTTCATCATGTTCTCGTTCGGCGGCCTGGAGCTGGTGGGTATTACCGCCGCCGAAGCCAGCGAGCCCCGCAAGGTGATCCCGAAGGCGATCAACCAGGTGGTGTACCGGATCCTGATTTTCTACGTCGGCGCACTTACCGTGCTGCTGTCGTTGTACCCATGGGATCAACTGCTGCAAACCCTCGGCGCATCGGGCGATGCCTACAGCGGCAGCCCGTTCGTGCAGATCTTCTCGCTGATCGGTAACGACACCGCCGCCCACATCCTCAACTTCGTGGTCCTGACCGCGGCGCTGTCGGTGTACAACAGCGGCGTGTACTGCAACAGCCGCATGCTGTTCGGCCTGGCCGAGCAAGGCGATGCGCCGAAAGCGCTGATGAAGCTGAACAAGCAAGGCGTGCCTCTGCGTGCCCTGGGTATTTCGGCCCTGGTGACGCTGCTGTGCGTGGTGATCAACTACGTCGCACCGCATGACGCACTGGAGCTGTTGTTTGCGCTGGTGGTTGCCTCGCTGATGATCAACTGGGCGCTGATCAGCCTGACCCACATCAAGTTCCGCAAGGCCATGGGCGAGCAAGGCGTGGTGCCGACGTTCAAGACCTTCTGGTTCCCGTTCAGCAACTACCTGTGCCTGGCGTTCATGCTGATGATTATCTGCGTGATGCTGGCGATTCCGGGTGTACGGGCGTCGGTGTATGCGATTCCGGTTTGGGTCGGAATTATCTATGTGGCGTACCGGTTGCGCTTGAATAACGCGAAGGCAGTAACAGCGCAATAACCCATGTGGGAGCGGGCTTGTGTGGGAGCGGGCTTGCTCGCGAAGGCGTCCTGTCAGTCACCTGATGTATTGACTGACCCACCGCTTTCGCGAGCAAGCCCGCCCCCACATTTTGATCGCATTCCAAATGAAAAGCCCCGGTACTGGTGAGTACCGGGGCTTTTTGTTGGGCCTTGATTACAGCGTGGAGCGCACTCGCCACAGCTCGGGGAACAGTACGGTGTCGAGCATCTTGCGCAGGTAGCCCACGCCTTCGGTGCCGCCCGTACCGGGCTGGAAGCCGATGATCCGCTCCACGGTGGTGACATGGCGGAACCGCCACTGGCGGAAGGAATCTTCCAGGTCGATAAACTTTTCGGCCAGTTGGTACAGGTCCCAATAACGGCTCGGATCGCGATAAACCTCGCGCCACGCCGCCTCCACCGAATCATCGTGAACCGTCGGCGCCGTAGGGTCGCGTTCGGCGCGCGTGGGGTCGATCGCCAGCCCGGCCTTGGCCATCAGGTTGATCGCCTCGTCATACAGCGACGGCATGGCAATCGCCACTTTCAGCTCGTTCAACAAGTCCGGGCGATGGGCGTGGGGCCGCAACAGCGCCGCGCTTTTATTGCCGAGGATGAATTCGATTTCCCGGTACTGGAACGACTGGAAGCCCGACGACTGGCCCAGGTACGGGCGAATCGACTTGTACTCCGACGGCGTCATGGTCGCCAGCACCGCCCAGGCGTGCACCAGTTGGTCAAAGATTCGCGACACCCGCGCCAGCATCTTGAACGCCGGTGGCAACTCACCCAGGCGTACGTGTTCACGCGCGGCCTTGAGTTCGTGAAGCATCAGCTTCATCCACAGCTCCGAGGTCTGGTGCTGGATGATGAACAGCATTTCGTTATGGTCCGGCGACAGCGGATGCTGGGCGCTGAGTACTTTGCCCAGGTCCAGGTAGTCGCCATAGCTCATGGACTCGGAAAAATTCAGCTCGGCGTTATGCCATTCTTCCGGCGGCTGGTAGTCAGGGGAGAAAGGACACTGGCTCATCGCGTGGGCTCCTTGAGCGGGCGGAGAATGGCTCGTACCGGGCTGGCATCGAGGTTGGCAAAACGCAGCGGCAGCGCGATCAACTCGTAATCGCCCTCCGGCACCTCGTCGAGGACGATGCCTTCGAGAATCGCCATGCCATGACGGGCGACGGCGTTGTGGGAGTCCATGGTCTTGGACTGCTGCGGGTCCAGAGACGGCGTGTCGATGCCGATCAGGCGCACACCGAGGCTGGCCAGCAGCTCGACGGTTTGCGGGGCGACGGCGGTGAAATTCGAATCCCAGGTATCCAGCGGCACCTGTTGATAAGTGCGCAACAGCACACGCTCCGGCAGGTTCTCCAGGCGGCCTTCCAACTGATGTGGCTGCACCAGCACGCCGCTGCCCAGGCAATGCAGCACCCGGCACGGGCCCATGTACACCTCCAGGGACACTTCGCCGATGGGCGCACCGTCAGCGCTGTAGTGCAACGGCGCGTCCACATGGGCGCCGGTGTGGGGCGACAGGGTGATGCGCCCGACATTTACCGGGCACTCGGGGCCGAACTGCCACACGCGCTCTTCCTGAAACGGCGTATCACCCGGCCAAGTCGGGGTCGCGGTGCTCAAGGGCGGGCTGATGTCCCACCACGTTTTTATTGGATTCATTTCAAGGCTCTCGATCGTTACTGGGGTGAATGATACGAGGGCCAGCTGTAAATATTCTTGCGAATTCCAGCGCAAAGCGGGAAATCTTTCGCACTTACTGCGAGGAAATGGCCGATTGGTGATTGGATGTTTCAAAGCGCCCGGTCAGGCATTGCCCCCTGTAGGAGCGAGCTTGCTCGCGAAAAATTCGAGGGCCCCGCGTGGAGTCAGAATGCCAACGTCATCGTTAACGACCTTCGCGAGCAAGCTCGCTCCTACAGGGGATCAAGATCAACGGCCGCCTGCGCTTCTGGGCATCCCGATGTCGAGATCAGACCACAGGCGGGCGGCCCAAGGCGATAGGGTTCAGACTTCCCTTCCACTGCCTCGGAATCATCATGTCCAAGCCGATCACCGTACTGCGCGACACCCACCCACTGCCGGTGCTGGACGCCTGCAAATGGGAAAAACTCGAAGGCGACCCCCACACCGTCAATCTCAACGCCTACACCAGCGAAGACGGCAGCAAGATCATGGGCACCTGGATCTGCACCCCGGGCAAATGGCGGGTGGAGTATGTGAAGTGGGAATACTGCCACTTCCAGGAAGGCTACTGCGTGATCACCCCGGATGGCCTGGAGCCAATCCATTTGCGGGCTGGGGATATCTTTGTGGTGGAACCGGGGATGAAGGGGACGTGGGAAGTGGTGGAGACGGTGCGTAAGTATTTTGTGTTTGCCTGACAGCCATTGTGGCGAGGGGGCTTGCCCCCGTTGGACCGGGCTGGCGCTCCAGTGCGTAGCGCTCCCGCTTTTTTTGGGGCCGCTGCGCAGCCCGACGGGGGACAAGCCCCCTCGCCACAGTTCCCGGAAAATCCCCTATTGGGGCTTGCGATAGCTGTTGATGATCGCCGAGAAGTCCTTGCCCCCTTCCCCACGCTGGCTCATGGATTGATACAACTGCTGCGCCACTGCGCCGAGGATCACCGGCTGGTGCGCCTGGCGGGCGGCTTCAGTGGCCAGCCCCAGGTCCTTGAGCATCAGTTCCGCACCAAACCCGCCGGTATAACCCCGCGACGACGGCGCCGTTTCGATAATCCCGGGCCATGGGTTGTAGGTGTCCGAACTCCAGCAGCGCCCGGTGGAGCTGTTGATGATTCCCGCCAGCACTTGGGTGTCGATGCCCAGCGCATCGCCCAGGGCCATGGCTTCGCTGACGCCGACCATGGTGATACCCAGCAGCAGGTTGTTGCAGATCTTGGCGATTTGCCCGGTGCCGACTTCACCGCAGTGAACGATGTTACGGCCCATCTGCGTCAGCACTGGCTGCAGGGTGGCGAACAGTTCCGGGGTGGCGCCGACCATGAAGGTCAACGTCCCGGCCTGGGCGCCGCCGGTACCGCCAGACACCGGGGCGTCGGCCATCACCACGCCTTGTTTCGCCGCCGCCGCCGCTACGTCGCGGGCGGTTTGCGGGTCGATGGTGCTGCAATCCACCGCCGGCACGCCTTTGCCAATGCTGGCCAGCACGCCATCTTCACCGAGCCATACGCTACGCACATGGGCCGCGGCCGGGAGCATGGTCACCACCAGCTCGGCGCCTTCTGCTGCCGCACGCGGTGAGGCGCTGATGGTGCCGCCCAGTTCGGCCAGTTCCTTGAGCACGGTCTGGTTCAAATCGAACAGGTTCAGCGCGTGGCCAGCCTTGATCAGGTTGCGCGCCATCGGCGCGCCCATGTTGCCCAAGCCAATAAATGCAATCTTCATGGTCGTCTCCTCGATCAGCGCAGGTTGATGGTGGTGTTGACGCCATCGTTGACGCTGTCGTCGTCGAACCAGCGGCTGGTGACGGTTTTGGTCTGGGTGTAGAACTGCACCACTTGCTTGCCGTACGGGCCCAGATCGCCGAGTTTCGAACCGCGGGAACCGGTGAAGCTAAAGAACGGAACTGGCACCGGGATCGGGATGTTGATGCCGACCTGGCCGACGTCGATTTCGCTCTGGAATTTACGCGCTGCCGCGCCGCTCTGGGTGAACAGGCCGGTGCCGTTGCCGAACGGGTTGGCGTTGACCAGGGCGATGGCTTGGTCGAGGGTGTCGACTTCCAGCACCACCAGCACCGGGCCGAAGATTTCCTGGGTGTAGATCTGCATGTCGGTGGTCACGCCGGAGAACAGGGTCGGGCCGACGAAGTTGCCGTCTTCGAAACCTGGAACCTTGATGTCACGGCCATCCAGCTCCAGCTTGGCGCCTTCTTTCACGCCGCTTTCGATCAGGTCGAGAATGCGTGCCTTGGCGCGCTTGGAGATCACCGGGCCCACATCAGTACCGGCTTCGCTGCCGGCATTCACCTTGAGTTTTTGCGCCAGGGCCTTGAGGTCCGGCAGCCATTGCTTGGCCGCGCCCACCAGCACCACCACGGAAGTTGCCATGCAACGCTGACCGGCCGCGCCGAATCCGGCACCTACCAGAGCGTTGAGGGTTTGCTCGCGATTCGCGTCCGGCAGCACCACGGCGTGGTTCTTGGCGCCCATCATCGACTGCACGCGCTTGCCGTGTTTGCCGGCGAGGTCATAGACGTGAGTACCCACGGCGGTCGAGCCGACGAAGGACACAGCCTTGATGTCTTTGTGGGTGCACAGCGCATCCACCACATCCTTGCCGCCGTGAACCACGTTCAGCACACCGGCTGGCACACCGGCTTCGACTGCCAGCTCAACCAGCAGCACGGTCGACAGCGGGTCCTGTTCCGAAGGCTTGAGCACGAAAGTGTTACCGCAGGCGATGGCCATCGGGAACATCCACAGCGGAATCATTGCCGGGAAGTTGAACGGGGTGATGCCTGCGCAAACGCCGATCGGCTGGCGCAGGGTGTAGGTGTCCACACCGCCGGCGACGTTTTCGGCGAATTCGCCCATCTGCAGGGTGCCGATGGAGCACGCATGTTCGACCACTTCCAGGCCACGGAAAATATCGCCTTCAGCGTCGGCAATGGTCTTGCCCTGCTCGGCGCTGAGGACCACGGCGATGCGCTTTGAGTGCTCGCGGATCAAGGCTTGCAGCTTGAGCATGATGCGCATGCGCGCACCGATCGGCGTCAGCTTCCAGGTCTGGAAGGCGCGATGGGCGGCGTCGATGGCAGCGTTGACTTCTTCGGGGGTGGAGAAAGGCACACGGGCCAGTACTTGCTGGGTGGCGGGGTTGACGATGTCTTGCCATTCGGTGGTCTTGGACTCGACCCACTCGCCGTTGATCAGCAGCTTGACCTGTTTCACGGAAATATCGGCAGATGCGTTCATGTGGTCTCCAATTCTTGTAGGTATGCAGAGAACCAAGGCGTTGAATCGCCTTGAGGATGAGGCGTTCGGACTTTTGTAGGAGCAAGCTTGCTCGCGAAGAACCGCAGAGCGCCGTATTCATTCAGGCTCCCCGCGTTATCGCTAACGCCCTTCGCGAGCAAGCTCGCTCCTACACATGAGGCGTTCGGACTGTTTTTGGAGTATAGATGTGCAAACTTCTAATAAGAACGCACATAAAAGCCGGTCCAATATGCAAAAAAACATCACGTCACTAGGCTCCCTGAACTGGGATGACCTGAAGTTTTTCCTCGAAGTCGCCCGCACCCGCAAGGCCAGCGTCGCCGCCAAGCGCTTGGCGGTGGACTACACCACCGTGTCGCGGCGCATTACCTCCCTTGAAGGATCCTTGGGCACTCTGCTGTTTGAAAAGTCCCGGACCAACGGCTTCGTATTGACCACCGAAGGCCAGCGTTTGCTGGGTTACGCCGAGTCCATCGAAAGCACCTTGCACATGGCCTGTGAACAGGTTTCCGGCTCCGGCGTGGCGTTGTCCGGCCACGTGCGCATGGGCTGCACCGAAGGGTTCGGCAGCTTCTTCGTCACCCCGCAACTGAGCCACTTCGTCGACACCTACCCGGCGATCTCCGTGGACATCCTGCCCCTGCCCCACTTCATCAGCCTGTCCAAGCGCGAGGCGGATATCGTCATCGCCCTAGAGCGTCCGGAGCATGGGCCATACGTGTGCTGCAAGCTGTGCGACTACAAGCTGCAGCTGTACGCGACACAGGAATACCTGGACCAGCACCCGCCCATCCGCCGGGCAGCGGATTTGGCCGAACACCCGTTTATCAGTTATGTGGATGATTTAGCGTTCAGTTCGGAGCTGCTGTACCTGGCGAACGTGGTGCCCGGCGCCAGCGCGAGCTTGCGCAGTACCAGCGTGATCGCGCAGTACGTGGCGGCGCAGCAAGGGCGGTCGCTGGCGATCCTGCCGTGCTTTTTGGCGGCGCAGGATCCGCGGTTGCTGCCGGTGCTTTCGAAGGAGATCAACATTACGCGGCAGTTCTGGATGTACTGCCGTGAGGATCTGAGGAAGTTGAAACGGATCACCCTGCTGTGGGATTACATCCGTGAGGTGACGGAGCAGAATCAGCCGTTGTTGATGGGGGAAACGCGGGAGATGAGGTTTGCGGATTAAATAAATGTGGGAGCCGGGCTTGCCCGCGATAGCAGCGTGTCAGTCGCCAAATACATCAACTGATCCACCGCCTTCGCGAGCAAGCCCGCTCCCACATTTTTGAACGCATTCCATAGAGCGAACCAGGGCGTCGGCTTAGTCCGCAATCACCACAATCGACACCCGGCGGTTCTCGGTGCGCCCCGCCGCTGTCGTGTTGGACGCCACCGGCTCGCTGCTGCCCAGCCCGCGCAGTTGTACGTTTTCTTCTTTCATGCCAACGCCCACCAACACCTGTGCGACGCTTTTTGCCCGGCGCAGGGACAGTTGCTGGTTGTAGGTTTCCTTGCCCGAGGCGTCGGTGTGGCCGTCGACCCGTACGCGCTCAATGCCCACACCCAGCAGCGCCTTGCCGATGCGCTGGACGATCTCGGTGCTGGGGGCATTCAGGCTTTCGACGTCGCTGCCAAACAGGACCTTGCCCGAGAGGCCGAAGGCCCAGCCCTCGTCAGTCAGTTCGAAGCCTTGCTGTTTGAGCACCGCGATTTGCGCCGGTGTCAGGCCTTTGGGCGGCGGTGTCTGGCAGCCACTCAGGGCGAGCATGGCCACGAGCAAGGTGATGAATAAAAAGCGTGCGGTCGAGAACAAGGGATCAACTCCTGTGTTGAACGTTGGCGGCGGGAGACTCGGATTCCGCCGTTTGCTGGCCACCCTGGGAGAGCCGTTTGGCCTGGTACATCGCCGCGTCGGCGGCGTTGAGCAGGTTACCGGGGGTGGCACCATGATCAGGGTAGATGGCAATGCCAATACTGAGTGAGGTCAATACGTGGGTGTCGCCGGGCAGCGCAATGGGCGCGTCCATGCTGGCGATGATTTTTTCGGCAATGCGCTGGGCGTCCTCAAGCCTATGCAGGGGCGACAGCAAGATGGCGAATTCATCGCCGCCCAGGCGTGCCACCAGGTCCTGTTCGCGCAGTTGCGCACGAATGCGCGCAGCCACTGCCACCAATACTGCGTCGCCGGCGGCGTGGCCGTAGTTGTCGTTGATGTCTTTGAAGCGGTCGCTGTCGAGGAACAATACCGCGACCTTCTCGTTGAGTTTGGCGGCGCTGCGCAGGGCGCGAATCAGCCGACCTTCGAAGAAAGCACGGTTGGGCAGCCCGGTCAGGCTGTCGTGGCTGGCCTGGTGGGCGAGGGTTTCGTTTTCGCTTTGCAGGTGGGTCTGCCAGGCTTCCAGCTCGTCGAGCAAGGCATTGAAGTCGTTGCCCAGGCTGTCGAGTTCGGCGATTTGCGCCGGCGGTACGCGCCGGTCAAAGGCCCGCTCGCTGCGGGCGGCGTGGGCCACCGAAGCCAGGCTGTGCAACGGCCCGGTGATGCCGCGTAACAGGCGCCGCGCCAGATACAGCGCAACCCAGGCGCTGAGGGCGGTGCACACCAAAATCCCGGCAAGGCCGCTGAGCAGGAAGCGCAACAGGCTGCCGCCATGGCCGGTCAGGTGCACGCTGCCGATGACCTGGCCCTGGTGCAGGATCGGCTGGGTGATGGGCTGTTCAAGCAGCGCATGCGCCAACTGCAGCTCAATCATCGACAGCATCCCGGTTTCCGGGCGCTCCCAATGTGCCAGTTGCTTGCCTTCAACGTTGAAGACTTCTGCCTCGGCCACCTCTTCTTCCGAGGCAATCACAGCCAATGCTTCAGTGGCTGCCGCGCTGTCGTTGAACACCACCGCCGCTTCCACGGTGTAGTTGATGGAGCGGGCGATCAGGTGCAGGTTGTGGTCGGCATACACCCGTAGCGCGAGCACGCCGAGCAGGGTCAGGGAGATACTGGCCATGCTGACGGCCATCAGCGCCAGACTCAGGTGCCCACGCCCGATCACCGAACGCAAAGTAGGGCGCACTGGCGCCTTATCAACTCTCATGAGCCCGGCGCTCGACGGCGGGACAGTTGCAGTACGCTCGGATGAATGCGCACACCGCTGCGGGCAACGGAGTCCAGGTTGACCTCGAAGGACACCTGTTCGTCGGCCACTCGCAGGCAGAACAGGCTACCCACGGTGCATTGGTCACCGCCTTCGCTGATGCTGAGCACCGGACGGCCGGCCAATGCGGTGAACAGGCGGCTGCGCTCCTCGCTGGTCAATTGGCCGATGTAGACCGCGTCGCATGCGCTGGCAATGTCGGGATGGTCGGCCAGCAGGCGCTGGACCACTACCGGACGGCCGGTAGCCTGGGTGGTGCCTTTGACCAGGTCATCGGTGTATTGGGTCGGCCCGACGATGCACAGGCGCAATTGCGCGGGCTCTACCGGCCAGCGGGCATAACTGAGGATTCCGAGGACCACCTGCGTGACAGACTTGGCCCGGTGATCGGCCATGTCGGCAGGGGGCTGGGCAAAAGCGAGAGGCGTGAAGATCCACAGAAGCGCCAACAGCAGCATTCGTCTCCAGCTCAAACTTCGCTCTGTGGGCGAGACAGCCACGTTCATGCAGCGATTCTCTAAGATCTTCTCGGGATGATGCCGCAACGATAGCACAACGGCGGAAAACCCCCGAGGCGACACCCAGGAGGATTCCGACATTTTATTAAGAAAAATCACACATTTGGATCAGAAAATTTAGATGACCCATTGGTCAGGTTCTTTAACGATCAAGTGCCCAGCTCCAGCATCAGCCCACTCAAGCGCTTCACCTTGCGACTCACCGCCTCTTCGAACACGCCACCCCGGGGTTCGATCAGGCTGAACCAGTCCTTGGCGCGGGTGATGCCGGTGTAGATCAACTCTTTGGTGAGCACCGGGTTCAGCGCATCCGGCAGAATCAGTGCGGTATGGGTGAATTCAGAGCCTTGGGATTTGTGCACCGTCATCGCATAAACGGTTTCGACGTCGTTGAGCCGGCTGGGCAGCACAAAGCGCACGCCGCCCTGGCCATCGTTGCGCGGGAATGCCACCCGCAGCACCTGCGGCCCGCCGTCGCTTTCGGGTAGTTTCAGGGCGATGCCAATGTCGCCGTTCATCAGGCCAAGGCCGTAGTCGTTGCGAGTCATCAACACCGGGCGGCCTTCGTACCACTGCTGATCGCTGTCGATCAGCCGGGACTTGAGCAGCGCCGCGGTGATGCGCAGGTTCAAGCCCTCGACACCCCACGGGCCCTTGCGGACGGCGCAGAGCAACTGGAATGCGTCGAAGGCTTTCAGCAGCTTTTGCGCCCAGAGCGTCCAGGCCTCGGCATCCCGTGGCGTCTCCAGGGACGGGCGCGCGGTCTGCAGCAGCTTCAGGTAATAGCGATAACCGTGGGCTCCGTCACCGTGGCCGTCCAGCACCAGGCGCTCCAGGGCATGGTCGTGCTCGCCCTTGAGGCTGACGCAAAACAGATCGGCATGGCTGCGAGCGGCCAGCAGCTTGCGGGCCTGGTCAGGGTTTTGCTGATTGACCCAACGGGCCAGTTGGCCGATGCCGCTGCCTTCGCCAAAACGCCGCGAGTAACGCAGCATCACCACTTGTTGCGCCAATGGATGACTGCCGTCGAGGTCTTCCTGCAGGCCGATGGCGCCGAGGTCTTCGCCGCTGACCTGTTGCAGCCACTGGCGGGTTTGCGGGCTGTAGAAACCGGCTTCGGCGTCGCGGCACAAATCACCCAACACCGCGCCGGCCTCAACCGAGGCCAACTGGTCCTTGTCACCCAGCAGCACCAGGCGGGCATGGGGCGGCAGCGCGTCCAGCAGGTTGGCCATCATTTCCAGGTCAATCATTGAGGCTTCATCCACCACTAATACATCCAGGGGCAACGGATTGCCGATGTGATGCCGGAAGTGTCGGGTGCCGGGTCGGCTGCCCAGTAAACGGTGGACGGTGGTGACCTGAGTCGGGATTTTTTCCTTCACCTCATCCGGCACTTTCAGCGACAGCACTTGCTGGCTGATGGACTCGGTCAAGCGCGCGGCCGCCTTGCCGGTGGGTGCCGCCAGGCGGATGCGCAACGCGCTACCGCTCTCTACCGCTGGCGCCTGCAACAGCGCGAGCAAGCGCACCACCGTGGTGGTCTTGCCGGTGCCCGGGCCGCCGGTGACGATGCTGAATGCACCGCGTGTGGCCAAGGCGCAGGCGAGTTTTTGCCAGTCGACGACACCGTCTGGCGGGGCTTGGTCGAACAGCCGATTCAAGCGTTCGGGCAGATCGTCGGCAACGCTTTCGGTGGTGGCGAGTCGCAGGCGCAAGGCGCTGTCGATGCGCCGTTCGTAAGTCCAGTAGCGGCGCAAATACAGGCGTTTGCCCGACAGCACCAGTGGCCGGCTTTGCGCGTCCGCGCTGCCGTCGACGGCCAGTGCCACCAGGCGGCTGGCGGCCAGGACGTTGCACCAGTGAGCGCCATCCAGGCCGTCGAGCAATTGCGATGGCAACAGCATGACGCCCGTTTGCGCATCACCTTCGGGCGGCAGCGACAGGGCGAAATCCGGGGCCTTGAGGGTTTCGAACAGGTCCAGGCACACATGGCCATGGCCCAGTTGGTGACTGGTCAGGGCGGCCGCCAGCAACACCAGGGGATCAGCCTGGGGATCAAGCTCGTGGAGGAAGCCGACGAAGGCTTTATCCAACGCGCGCAACCAGCCGCGCTGCACCCAAAGATCGAGCAATTGCACCAGGTCGGCGGCGCGACTGAGGGGCGTCAACTCCTCAAGCGGTAACGGCGACAGGCTCATAGCAGCTCTCCTTGTTCCCAGGCGGGCTCGGCCTTGGGTGGTAGCGGTTTACCCTGGAACAGCAGGTCCAGGTTTTCGATCAATTCCCGGGGCGGACGAGTGAAATACGCACCCTGGCTCGAGGAATGAGTGCCCCGCAGGAACAGGTACAACGCACCGCCGACATGGCGGTCGTAGTCGTAATCCGGCAGACGAGCCTTGAGCTGGCGATGCAGGGCCAGTAGGTAAAGCACGTATTGCAGGTCGTAACGATGATCGAGGATCGAGAGTTCCATGGCCTGTTGTGTGTAGGCCGAATCGTCGGGACCGAGCCAGTTGGATTTGTAGTCAGCCACGTAGTAACGGCCTTGGTGCTCGAACGTCAGGTCAATAAAGCCCTTGAACATGCCGTTGAGCAGCACAGGTTCAGCCGACACGCGGGATACGCCATTGTGAGTGTGCTGGCACACCAGTTTGTCGAGTGCGAGGACGTCGACCTTGTGGCTGGCGAACCAGAATTCCATTTCGATCTGGTAGTGCTGCAACTCGCTAAGGGCCAACTGCCCGTTATCCAGCGGCAACCGGGCTTGCAACAGGTGCCCGAGCCAGCCGCTGAGGGTGCCGATCCAGCCTTCCCAACCGCGCCGGTTACAGCGGCGGGCGACCGCATCTTCGATGGCTTCGGGGGTGACGTCGAAGCCTTCGCCGCCCGCCCATTCCAGCAGACCATGGAGAAAGGTGCCGGGGTTTGGCCCGCGTGGGAAACGGTGGATATCTCCACCGGAAGCCGGCACTTCGCGCGGGGCATCCGGGTCGAGCCGTTCGTCGTCAAACAGCTTCTGCGCTTGTGGGCTTTCCGGTGCTTCGAGGCTGGCGGCGCTCATGCTTTCGCCGATGCGCAGAGCACTGTAGGAAGCGATCCACCAGTTTTCTGCGGCCTTGCGTTTGGGCAACAGCGGCGCAAGCAAAGTGGCTTCGTTGCGCGGCGGGTGGAAGATGACCGCATCGGCTTCGGGCATCTCTGAGTAATGCAGCGCAGGGCAGCCTTGCTGCAAGTCGAGCAGCCAGCGGGCCAGGCCGGCGGACTCGCCCAGTGAAGCACCGCCGCCGAGCAAGTAGCCCAGGGCCGACAGGTGCAACACCGAGCTGTTGTTATTGCCGCGCTTCAGGTCAGCGATCCCCAGCCAGCAAGCGTGTTTGGCCCGGGTCAGCGCTACGTAAAACAAACGCAGGTCTTCGGCCAAGCGCTCGTCGTCGGCTTGGGCGATCAACTCGGCGGTGGGCCTGAGGCTGACTTGGGATCTGCCGTTTGCATCGTGGTAATGCAACGGCAAGCGGCTGCCATCCACCGGTTTTGCCGAGCAGATGAACGGCAGGAAGACCAGGTCGTATTCCAGCCCCTTTGATTTGTGGATCGTCACTACTTTGACCAGTTGCTCATCGCTTTCCAGGCGCAGGATCTGCTCTTCACCGGCCTGACCAGAGAGCGCGAGATGTTCGGCCAGATGGCGAATCAGTGCCTGTTCGCCGTCCAGTTCTGCGGCCGCCTGTTGCAACAATTCCGAGAGGTGCAACAGGTTGGTCAGCACCCGTTCGCCATCGCTGCGGGTGATCAGGGTTTGCGGTAATTGGAAGTCGTGCAACAGGCGACGCAGCATCGGCAGCACACCTTGGGTCCGCCAGATCGTGCGGTAGTCGCGGAACTGCATCACGCGTTTTTCCCACGCTAGTTCGTCCTGGTTCAGACGCTCCAGTTCGGGCAATGACAGGTTCAAGGTAACGCAGGCCAGGGCAGCACGCAGCGGACGCTCGACGTCCGGCTCGGCGCAGGCTTTGAGCCAGGCCAGCAAGTCGTGAGCTTCCTGGGCGGCAAACACCGAATCCTTATCAGACAGGTAGACACTGCGCACACCACGGGCGGCCAGTTCACCACGCACCGCTTGGGCTTCCTTGCCGTCGCGCACGAGGATGGCGATATCTGACGGCAGCACGCCTTTGAAGCTAGCGTCTTTGCTCAGGAATCCGGCAGTACCCTGCTGGCCGCCGTTGAGTAATGCGACGATTTGACTGGCACAGGTCGCGGCCAGCTGTTGGCGGTAGAGCACGCTGGAGATCGGCTGATCGGTAGGCAAGTGCCAGAGGTTCAGCGCGGGCAACGTCTGACCGTTGACCTGCAGGTGTTCCTTGCGGCCTTGAGACAATACCGACTGGAACGGCACCGGATTCGTACCGTCGGGTTCGCGGAACAGGAACGCGCCACGGCCTTTTTCTGCGCGCTGGAACACATGGTTTACCGCCTCGACCATGGCATGGCTCGAACGGAAGTTGGTGCCCAAAGTGTGATGGCGGCCAGTAGTGGATTGGCGCGCGCGCAGGTAGGTATAGATATCGGCGCCACGGAACGCGTAGATCGCCTGCTTCGGGTCGCCGATCAGGAACAGGCCGCTGTCGAGGTGGTTTTCTTCAATGCGGTAGATGCTGTCGAAGATGCTGTATTGCACCGGGTCGGTGTCCTGGAATTCGTCGATCAAGGCGACCGGGAATTGCTCACGGATCACACTGGCCAGGCGTTCGCCGCCGTCGGCCTGCAGCGCGGCGTTGAGGCGGATCAGCATGTCGTCGAAGCCCATTTCGGCGCGACGACGCTTTTCTTCTTCGAAGCGTTTTCCAACCCAGCCGGCGGCGTGTTGCAGCACTGCGGCATCCGGCGTTGGCAGGGCGTCGAGGCTGGCCTTGAGACTGGCCATGGCGTCGATACCCGGATGGCTTGGTGGCTCGCCTTTCCAGGCTTCGGCCATGCCGTCTGGCGTCAGGCGGGTGAAACCAGTGCCGATGTCCAGTTGCTCAAGGGATTCATCAGCCGCCCAGGCGCTGATTTTTTCAAACCAAGGCTCGAAGTAACGCGCTTGCATCTTGCGACCATCGACCGCTTTGGCAGCGACGGCCTGCAGGCAAATGTTGCGCAACTCTTCTGCCCATTGTTGCCAGGGTGCCTTGAGCGCGACGAGGGCTTGGCGGCGTTCCTGTAGGCATTCGTTGATCAGCTCGGCGGGGGCGCGAGTTTCATCCGTGGGCCGCTCGCTATTGAACAACGCGCGTACCCGTGGCATCAGGGCTGCCGGGCCGCCCCAATTGTTGCGCACCCAGTTCAATGCGTCGTCGTGCATCGGGTAGCAGAACAATCGCCAGTAGTCGCGTAGCACTTCGCCGAGCAGGTCGCTGTGGTCGGTTTCCAGGGTCTGGGTGAACAGGCTGCCGCTGTCGAAGGCGTGTTCGCGCAGCATGCGCTGGCACCAACTGTGGATGGTAGAAACGGCGGCTTCGTCCATCCATTGGGCAGCGATATCCAGACGATTGGCGCAGCCGGGCCATTGTTCGGGGCTGTATTGGTCGCGCAGTTCGGCGATCAGTGCATCGGGTTCTTCGATTTCTTCGCGGAAAAAACGCGCAGCTTCTGCCAGGCGGATACGGATACGTTCGCGCAGTTCTTTGGTGGCGGCATCGGTGAACGTCACGACGAGAATTTGCGGCGGCAGCAACTCGCGGCCGAAGCCCGATTCGTCACCGCCGTGGCCGAGTACCAGACGCAGGTAGAGCGCCGAGATGGTGAACGTCTTGCCAGTGCCAGCGCTGGCTTCGATCAGTTGGCTACCCTTGAGCGGGAACGCCAGGGCCAGGGGTTTTGTGCCGCTCATGCGCTGGCCTCCGCGCTGGTGAGTGATCGCCAGGGGGCGTTGATCAACGGTCGATAGAGGGTTTCGCACCAACCTTCAAACTCTTCGCTGGCCAGCAGGGCAGCGTAGTCGGGGAACTGCCGGGTAAGCGCAGGGCTTTCGCGGCGCTCGCCGTCGGTGGTTTGGCCGTCGCCTTCATAGGCTTTGCTGGCGGCGGCTTGCGCTTTGGCCGGGTCGGTTTGACCGAGCCAGGCGAACGCTGTTTTAACGGCGATCGGCAGTGGTTCGCTCATTCCGGTTTTCCACGCGAGCAGCAGGTTGCCGAGGAGTTCCTGGGCGGTGGCTTGCTCCAGCGGGGCCAATAGCAGGGTGTCATCGCTGGCGACCAGGCCGGTACTTAGCGGGAGGCCGCAAGCGCAAGCCACCAGGTGGTTCACCCACGGGCGAATCAGGCGATGCCACTTGCGGGTTTTGATCGAGCCGATGCTGTTAGGAATGGCGGTGACACTTAAAAAGCTGCCGTCGCTGCGTTGGTGCAGGCCGCTGATCCAACCTTCCAGCTGGATGCCCTGATGCTCAAAAATGATCGGTTCGGCGCTGGTGTGCGGTGTTGGCCAGAGAGCCAGGAGTTGCTGATAACGTTGCAGCAGATCCGGCAAGGGCTCAATCAGCTCTTTGCGCAGGCATTCGCCGAAACCAACCATGGGCAACAAGCCGCTGCCTTGCAGGCGCAGGGCTTGGGCGTTGAGGGCGTCGTCGAGGTTGTCGGGCCGGGTCAATGCGGCGGCGAGCAGGCTGTCGCTCAGGCTGTAGCGCTGCAGTGCGTCGAGGACGAAGGGTTCTTCATCTTCCAGCGGGACTTCGGCGGCTTCGAAAAACACTTTCAGGCGCTGGCTGAAGAAGTGTTTGACCGGGTTGCGCAGGAAGTCTTGCAGTTGGCCGAGGCTCAGCGGTTCTTCCTGGATGTAGGGCGCCAGGCTGCCGGTATCTGGGAGGTTGTCCGCTGTTGCGTGGAGCAACTGCCATTCGCGGGCGTAGCTGAACAGCTCATCACCTTCGTGGAAGTAGCGGGCGCTGAAGGGTTGGAGCGGGTGTTCCTGGGTGGTGGCTTCCAGCAGTGGTTCGCCGCTGGTGGTGTGCCAGCCGCTGGCGATGTGGTCACGCAACTGGCCAATCAGGACGGATGCCGGACGATCACTGTTGTCGCGGATGCTGCGGCCGACCCAACTGATGTAGAGCTGGTCGCGGGCCGAGAGCAGGGCTTCGAGCAGCAGGTAGCGGTCGTCTTCGCGGCGTGATCGATCACCTGGGCGGTAGTCGCTGCCCATCAGGTCGAAGTCCAGCGGCGGTTGCGCGCGCGGGTAGTCGCCGTCGTTCATGCCCAGCAGACACACCAGCTTGAACGGGATGGCACGCATCGGCATCAGGGTGCAAAAATTGACAGCCCCGGCGAGAAATCGTTGAGACAGGCGGCCCTGGTCGAGCCCAGCCAGCCAGGCCTCACGGACTACGGTCAGGGGTAACTCGTCGTGCAAGCCGACGGACTCGCAGGTCTCGAGCCAGGTTTCTCTCAGTTGCTCAAGCTGCCCCAAGAGGTAGTCATCGTGCTCGTTGCTCGGAAGGAAGAACAACTGCATCAGGTTCTGCAGGCGCTCGCCCCACTCTCTCGGCGCGGCGGGTTGTGACAGTGCCTGGTGGGCGTCGTGCAGTGCGTCGAGCAGTGCGACCAGCGGGCCGATCAGTGCGGCGTCGAGGCCACCGATTTCATCGTAAGGCTCGATGCCATCGCAGGCCGAACCCGTACCGACGGCGTAGCCCAGGAGCATGCGGCGCAGGCCGAAACGCCAGCTGTTTTGCTCCAGCTCCTGAGGCAAGCCGAGACCGGCGCGCTGTTCGGCGTTGAGGCCCCAGCGGATGCCTGCGCCTTCGATCCAGCGGTGCAGGGTCGGCAGGTCGCGCTCCTTGATGGCGAAGCGTTCACGCAGGGCGGGGACGTCGAGCAGGTCGAGGATTTCGCTGACCGGGAAGCGGCTGTCGGGGAGCTTGAGCAAGTGTTCGACGGCGATCAGCAATGGGTCGCGGCCGCGCTGGCCTTGATCTGTCAGGGTGAACGGAATAAAGCGTAGGTCGCTTCTTTCAAGCTGGCCGAATACGGCGCGAATGTGCGGCGCGTAGCTGTCGACGTCGGGGACCATGACGATGATATCCCGTGGACGTAGCGTGGGGTCGGCGCTGAAACGCTGGAGTAACTGGTCGTGGAGAATTTCTACTTCGCGTTGGGCGCTGTGGGCGATGTGGAAGCGGATGGACGTGTCACGCTGCAGATCGACGCCAGGCCAGAGTTCGCGGGTTTCGTTGAGCGGTCGCAGTTCGAGGATGTCGTCCTGGAGCTGGTTGAGCAAGGTGGTGGGCTCGCTCTCGCTGAACAGGTCGATGCGGCCGTCACGGAATGCCGAGCGGTAACTGTTGGGGTCGTCGTAGCTGTCCAACAGGTTGATGTAGTCGCGACCTTGCTTGCCCCAGGCAGCGAGCAGCGGGTGGGCGTGCTGGTGCAGGGTTTGCGGGTCGATGGTGACCGGCATTCCGGCTTTGCGCGCCTGGCGTTTGTATTCGTTTCGGAGCAGGTCTTTGTCGGCGACGATGTCGGACCAGTGGTGGCGACAAGGGTTGTGCACGCACAGCAGCACTTGGCTGAAACGGGCGAGGCCGGCGAGCGCTTCCAGGGCTTGGGCTGGCAGGGAAGAAATGCCGAAAACGATCACGCGGGAGGGCAGGCCAACCGGGGCTTTTTCGAGGGTGTTGATGCGCTCGATAAAGCGCTGGTGAACGCCGGCGCGACTCTGGGCCATGCCCTCCTCTCCGACATCCAGCAGCAGGGCACGCCATAGTTCGGCTTGCCAGCAGTTGGCTGGGCTCAGGGGTTTGGATTCGCCTCGGCCATTGCGTAGTTGATGCCGACCCGCAGCCCAATCTTCCAGCCAATCGGCACGGTAGACCTGGTATTGGTCGAACAGGTCGGCGAGGCGTTCTGCCAGTTGGTAGCGTTTGCGCAGATCCGTGTCGTGGGTCAGGAAGCGTTGCAGGGGTTCGAAGTGGGGCTGGTCGATCAGTTCGGGAAGCAGGCGCATGAGGCGCCAGGTCAGTGGGGCTTTGTCGAGCAGGGACTTGGGCGGGATCTCGTCTTTGCCCAGGACCATGCGATAGAGCTGCCACATGAAGCTGCCGGGAAGTTGTACGTCGATAGCCGCAGCGATGCCGCAACCACCCATGCCGTCATCTTCAGGGTCTTCAGCCAGTGCCAGTTTGAGCCATTGGGCAATGCCGTTGCTTTGTACCAGGGCGATTTCGTTTTCCAGGGGAGCCAGTGGGTAACGGCGCATCCAGCTGACAACCAGGCTGCGCAGCTCATCCAGGCGGTTGCCGTGAACCACCATGAATCCAGCACTGAGGGACGTCGCATCCGGCATAACGGCTTCCTTGGGAAAAGCAAAATCGAGGGATGGACTTTAGCATTGAAGGCAGTCGTAGGCTGCAAGTGAGGAACACTTGAGGACGCTCGCAAAACTTTCCGACCGCCCAAAACAAAACCCCTGATTGCGTTAGCAATCAGGGGTTTCGGAATTTAATCTTGACGATGACCTACTCTCACATGGGGAAACCCCACACTACCATCGGCGATGCATCGTTTCACTGCTGAGTTCGGGATGGGATCAGGTGGTTCCAATGCTCTATGGTCGTCAAGAAATTCGGGTACTGAGTCGTGACCAGTTGGTCTCGCTTCAGCAAATTGGGTATGTGATAGCTTTCGGTGTTTGTGAGTATCTCGAACTTTCGGTTCGTTTCGTCTTCACACACCGCAATCTGGTGCTCTTTCGCCTTTTCAGCTCGAAGCCTGCAAATTGCTTGGGTGTTATATGGTCAAGCCTCACGGGCAATTA